>JASDDH010000037.1 GCA_030407505.1 Planococcus sp. APC 4015 | reverse complement strand
CGCGACACCACCGCCCGCCGCGCCCGCCGCGACGGAGACCCCCACCCCGACCCAGACCCCGACTTCGACGTTCGCGATCCCGTCCGAGCCGGTCGAAGGCGAAGTGGCGTCGGCGGTATCGGATCGCAGCTCGACACCCTCGTCGGCCTCATCGGTCGCGGGGCCGGGCGTGCTGGCAGCCGACCGTCCGTTCTTCGTCGAGGGCCAGTGCGAGGGCACGCGGGGCAAGTACAAGGTGACCACGGCAGACCCCGCCGATGCGGGCCGCACCCTCCTCGAGGGCACGATCGACTGCAGTGCGCCGATGAAGAGCTCGTTCGATTACACGCTCCCGTACGCCGGTCCCGTGCAGCTCTCGTTCACCGACACGGACGACGTCGAACAGGCGTGGCTGCGGGTCGTGCAGCCCTGAGGCGTCAGCCCTCGTCGACCTTCGCCGCGATGTCGGTGCGGTGCTGCGAGCCGTCGAGGCCGATCGCATCGACCGCCTGGTACACCCGCCGACGCGCCTCGCGGAACGTCTCCCCGGTCGCGACGACGTTGAGCACCCGCCCGCCGGTCGCGATGAGGCCGTCACCGGCCCGTGCGGTCGCCGCGTGGGCGAGGTGCACCCCGTCGACGGATGCCGCGGCATCCAACCCCGTCAGCGCGCGACCCGTGAGCGGGGCCTCGGGATAGCCCTCGCTCGCGAGCACCACGGTGACGGCGACGGCATCGGTGAACGTCGGGCGCGGCTGGTCTTCGAGAGTTCCGGATGCCGCGGCCAGCAGCAGCCCGGACAGCGGTTCGACGAGGCGGGGCAGCACGACCTGCGTCTCGGGGTCGCCGAATCGGGCGTTGAACTCGATGACCTTGACGCCTTCGTCGGTCAGGATGAGGCCGGCGTAGAGCAGGCCGATGAAGGGCGTGCCCTCGGCATCCATCTGTCGGATGACGGGCTCAGCCACTTCTGCGGTCACCTGATCGACGAACGCGACCTCGCCGCCGAATCGCTCGTCGAGCCAGGGGAGGGGCGAGTACGCGCCCATGCCGCCGGTGTTGGGGCCTTCGTCACCGTCGCCGAGGCGTTTGAAGTCCTGCGCGGGGCTGAGTGGCAGCACGTGGTCGCCGTCGCTGAGGAAGAACAGGGAGACCTCGGGCCCCGACAGGTACTCCTCGACGAGGATCGGCCCGGAAGCGAGGTATGCGTCGGCGTGGGCGAGGGCGGCCTCGCGGTCGTGCGTGACGATGACGCCTTTGCCGGCGGCGAGGCCGTCGGCCTTGACGACGTACGGGGCGCCGAAGGCGTCGAGCGCCGCCTGGACCTCGGAACGCGTGCGGGCGCGGGTGGCGCCCCCGGTCGGGACTCCGGCGGACTCCATGATGCGCTTCGCGTAGGCCTTCGAGCCCTCGAGCTGCGCCGCGGCCCTGCCGGGTCCGAAGACCGGGATCCCGCGGGCACGGAGCGCGTCCGCGACCCCGGCGACCAGCGGTGCTTCGGGGCCGATCACGACGAGGTCGACGGCGCGGTCGTCGGCGAACTCGGTGACCGCGGCGGGATCGTTCGGATCGAGGTCGACGACGGTCGCATCCTGCCCGATGCCGGCATTGCCGGGGGCGGCGAGCACATCGTGCGGGGTGGCCTCTGCGAGCAGGGCGAGGATGATGGCGTGCTCGCGCGCGCCGGAGCCGAGGACCAGGATTCTCACCCCGCCAGCCTACCGACGGCCCCCGTGCATCGCCGTGAGCCTTCCGTCCGCAGGACTCCTGGCCTCCCGTTGCGGCGGGCCACCCGGAGTTCCGGGGCCGCGGACAGGCAACTGCTGCGGCAGTCCTGAGAACGGCACGGCGTACCCTCGAAGCCATGCCCCGCAAGATCTCGACCGCCGACGGGCGCGATGCGCTCGACGCGGTGCGCGCGGCATCCGGCGCACCTGCCCGCACCGACCTCGCGACGGCTGTGCGCTACCTGCTGCAGCTGCTGGCCGAGAAGGCTCCGGGCCACAGCGTCGAGGTTCGTGTGCCGCCGTTCGGCGCGGTGCAGGTCGTCGAGGGTCCGCGTCACACCCGAGGCACGCCGCCCAACGTCGTCGAGACCGACCCCGCCACGTGGATCGCGGTCGCGCTGGGTGACGAGAAGTGGGCGGATGCCGCATCCGCCGGTCGCATCGTCGCGTCGGGCGTCCGCGCCGACGTCTCGAACCTGCTGCCCCTGCGCCCCTGACGCCGAGTGAGCTTCCTCGTCACGAGCGCACCCCTCGGGCGCGTGCGGGAGGCGCCCTCTCGTGAGCGGGGAGCTCACTCGGCGGAACACGGCCCGCCCGCCCGATATTCACGGCCGCAACGGGGACACCCCGCCGGGGGAGTGGGACAATGGGGGTATGGCCGATCAGGCGCAGTCCCCCGAAGAGTCCGCAGGTGCGGCATCCGCCCCTCGCATCGATGACCGACGTGAGACGGTGCGCGTGCGCCGGGCGCCGAAGTTCTCGGTCTTCCTGATCCTCGGCGCGGCGCTCGGCATCGTCGCCGCGCTGATCCTGACCTTCTCGTTCGGCGGCTCGCTCGAAGAGAGCCCGAACACCGGCCTCGAGTACTCGCAGGAGCAGGTCTTCGGATTCCTCCTGCTCATCTGCGTCTCGGTGGGCGTCGGCGTGGGCGGCATCGTCGCCCTGGCGTTCGACCGCCGGTCGTCACGTCACACGCGCGACGTCACCGTCGACCACGAATCGGTCCACCAGGACTGAACGTCACGCCAGCTCGGCGATGATCGGGTGGATGGCGGCATCGAACGCGACGACGTCCCCGCGCAGGCCGTCGGTGACCGCGATCGTCAGCGCACCGATCCACCACACGCCCCGCTGCGTCAGCGGCAGCACCTGCACGTTGAGTTCGAACGAGTGCGCCCGGCGGCCGACCCGCCGCTCGTGCCCGGCGATCGCGCTGGCGTACGCGCGGTAGGCGGTGCCGCTGCCCGAGCCGGCGTCGCGGCGGTACTTCTCATGGGCCGAGCGCGCGTAGGCCAGGGCGTCGGCGGCGTGCGGCTCTATCGCCGCCCGGAGTTCGTCCGACCCCTGCGACGGCAGGGCGAGCAGCGTCTCGAAGCCGTCGACGAGGTCGAGCGGCACGGGCGACGGGTTGGCCTGAGGCTCGACCGTCATGTCCCAGTACGTGCGCCACTGCGGGTCGAGGACGTCGCGCTGCGCCTCGGTCAGCTCGACCGAGCGTGGGGGGATGCCGCGCAGCGGTGGCAGTTCGTCGGGATACCGGATGCCGAGCGCCTGGCGCAGGAAGAGGGCCAGCAGAACGGCCTGACCCGCGTCCTCGCGGATCAGCCATTCCGGAGTGCCGGCACCGACCATGCCGCCATTGTAGGGCGGCGCGGTCGCCGCAGCGCCTGAGGCTGCCACGCCGGACCGCGCGTCCGCAACGCCCGCGGGGTCCGTCCGTTGCGGATGCGCGGGCTCGCGGATCGGGAGGCCGCGGCATCCGGGCCATGCCGCCCGCCGGTAGGCTGTGACACGTGGCGACAGCTCCCACCGATCCCTCCTCGAATCCCTACGCCGAAGCCGGCGTCGATACGGCTGCCGGCGACCTCGCCGTCGAGTTGATGAAGTCGGCCGTGCGTCGCACGCACGGGCCCGAAGTCCTCGGCGGCGTCGGCGGCTTCGCCGGGCTCTTCGATGCGAGCGCACTGCGCGACTACGACAAGCCGCTGCTCGCGACGAGCACCGACGGCGTGGGCACCAAGGTCGCCATCGCCCAGGCGATCGACAAGCACGACACGATCGGGCTCGACCTGGTCGGCATGGTCGTGGACGACATCGTCGTGGTGGGGGCCAAGCCCCTGTTCATGACCGACTACATCGCGTGCGGCAAGGTCTTCCCCGAGCGCATCGCCGACATCGTGCGGGGCATCGCGGCGGGCTGCGCCGAAACCGGCACCGCCCTCGTCGGCGGCGAGACCGCTGAGCACCCCGGGCTCCTCGGCGTCAACGACTACGACGTCGCGGGTGCGGCGACGGGGGTCGTCGAAGCGGGAGGCATCCTCGGCGCCGACCGTGTGCGCGAGGGCGACGTGGTCCTCGCGCTCGCCAGCAGCGGCCTGCACTCGAACGGCTACTCGCTGGTGCGGCACATCGTCGCGCGCTCGGGCATCCAGTACGGCGACAATGCGGCCGATTTCGGCGCGACGTGGGGCGAGGCGCTGCTCGAGCCCACCCGCCTGTACACCTCCCCGCTCCTGCGCCTGATCTCGCAGCACGCCGACCGCGTGCACGCCCTCAGCCACGTCACGGGTGGAGGCATCGCCGCGAACCTCGCGCGCGTGCTGCCGCTCGGCTCGTGGGTCGAGATCGACCGGTCGACATGGTCGCCGTCGCCCGTGTTCCGGGTGCTCGCCGACCTCGGGCACCTCGACCTCATCGACACCGAGGGCACGTGGAACCTCGGAATCGGCTTCCTGGCGGTCGTCTCTGCCGATTCGGCGGATGCCGCGGCATCCGCTCTCGCACGCGACGGCATCGCGACGTGGCAGGTCGGCGTCGTCCGAACGGATGCCCGCCCCGAGGGACACTTCGAACAGGGCGCCAAGGGCGTCGACGGCGGGGCGGTCCGCCTCGTCGGAAGCTACAGCGAGAACTCCGGAGCGGCCTGACCCCCATGTGCGGAATCATCGGCATGGTGGGCCGCGGGCCCGTCAACCAGGAGATCTACGACTCCCTCGCTCTGCTGCAGCACCGCGGCCAGGACTCCACCGGCATCGCGACGGCCGGCACCGACGGCGTGTTCCACATCCACAAGGCCAAGGGTCAGGTGCGTGAGGCGTTCCGCACCCGTGACATGCGCGCCCTCCTCGGCAACATCGGCCTGGGGCACGTGCGCTACGCGACGAAGGGCACCGCCGAGAACGAAGAAGAGGCCCAGCCCTTCTACGTCAACGCGCCGTACGGCATCGTGCTGGTGCACAACGGCAATCTCACGAACACGCGTGAGCTCACGCAGGAGCTCTTCCACACCGATCGCCGTCACCTCAACACGACGTCCGACACCGAACTGCTCGTCAACGTGCTGGCCAACGAGCTCCAGAGTGCGATCTCGGGGGTCGAGCTCGAACCCGACCAGGTGTTCGAGGCGGTCACCCGCGTGCACGAGCGCGTCGAAGGGTCGTACGCGACGATCGCGCTGATCGCCGGCTACGGCCTGCTCGCGTTCCGCGACCCGTTCGGCATCCGTCCGCTGATCCTCGGCACGCGCAAGCACGACGACGGCAGCTACGAGTGGGTCGTGACGAGCGAATCGCTCGTGCTCGAGAACGGCGGCTTCGAGATCGTGCGCGACGTGCTGCCGGGAGAGGCGATCTTCGTCGACCTCGACGGGCATCTGCACACGAAGCAGTGCGCGACCGACCCGACGCTCGTACCGTGCTCGTTCGAGTACGTCTACCTCGCGCGCCCCGACTCGGTCATGAACGGCATCTCGGTGTACGAGGCGCGTCTGCGCATGGGCGACCGGCTCGCCGACACGATCGCGAAGTACACGCCCACCGGAGCGATCGACGTCGTGATGCCGATTCCCGACTCGTCGCGTCCCGCGGCGATGCAGGTGGCCCGCAAGCTCGGCATCGAGTACCGCGAGGGCTTCTACAAGAACCGCTACGTCGGCCGCACGTTCATCATGCCGGGGCAGGCAGTGCGCAAGAAGAGCGTCCGCCAGAAGCTCAACGCCATGTCGAGCGAGTTCAAGGGCAAGAACGTGCTCCTCATCGACGACTCGATCGTGCGCGGCACGACGTCGAAGGAGATCATCCAGATGGCGCGGGATGCCGGTGCCAAGAGCGTCACGTTCGCCTCGGCCGCCCCGCCCGTCCGCTACCCGCACGTGTACGGCATCAACATGCCGTCACGTCACGAGCTGGTCGCCCATGGCCGCACGATCCCCGAGATCGCCGAAGAGCTCGGTGCGGACTACATGGTCTACCAAGAGGTCGAAGACCTGAAGGCCGCGATCCTCGAGGGCTCCGATGTCGACGACCTCGACATGAGCTGCTTCGACGGGCGCTACATCACCGGCACCGTCTCGGACGAATACCTCTCCTGGGTCGAGGGCTCCCAGGAGTCTTGAGCCGCTCCGACGCCGCGCGACCGCTCTGGAGGGGCCGTGCGCTCGCCCTCGTGGGGATCGTGCTGTTCGCCTTCTCCCTGCGGTCCGCCGTCGCATCTCTCTCGCCGGTGCTTGGTCAGATCGGCGAGGACTTCCCGATGCCGGCCGCCCTCGTCGGGCTGATCGGCACCGCGCCGCCGGTCTGCTACGCCGTCTTCGGAATCGCGACCCCGGCGCTGGAGCGCCGCTTCGGGCTGGAACGGCTCGTGGTCGCGGCGATGCTCGTCGCCGCGATCGGCCTGTCCGCCCGCGCGTTCGCCGTCGACGGCGTGACCCTGCTGATCGCGACGGCGGTGATCTTCGCCGCCGTCGGGGTGGGAAACGTGCTGGTGCCGCCGTTGGTGAAGAAGTACTTCCCCGATCGCATCGGGTTGATGACGGCCCTCTACTCGGCGACGCTCTCGATCTCGACCTTCGTGCCGCCGCTCGTGGCGGTCCCGCTGGCCGACACCGCATCCTGGCGGCTGTCGCTCGGCATGTGGGCGGTCTTCGCCGCGGCGGCGATGATCCCGTGGCTCGCGCTGCTGCGCAACGAGCGCCACTCGGATGCCGACGTCGACCTGGCCCCCGCCGACGGACAGGTGCTGGCACGCCTGTGGCGTCTGCCCATGGCATGGGCGCTCGTGATCGCGTTCATGACCTCGGGGGCACTGGCATACACATCGTTCGCCTGGATGCCGGAGATCCTGATCGACATCGCAGGGGTGACGCCGGCGACCGCCGGCGCACTGCTGTCGCTGTTCGCGGCGGTGGGTCTCCCGATGTCGCTGCTCGTCCCCATCCTCGTGGTGCGCTTCCACGCGACGGGGCACCTCTTCGTCGTGGCTGTCGTGTCGGGGCTCGTCGGGGTCGCCGGACTCATGGTGGTGCCGGCGGCCGCTCCGTGGCTGTGGATGACCCTCCTCGGCATCGCGACGCTGCAGTTCCCGATGACCCTCGTGCTCCTCGGGCTGCGCAGCCGAACCCATGAGGGTGCCGTCGCCCTGAGCGGCTTCGTGCAGAGCGTCGGGTACGGGATCGCGGCGGTGCTGCCGTTGGCGGTCGGCCTGCTGCACGATGCGACGCAGTCCTGGACGGGCGCTCTCGTGGTGATGGGCGTCGTCGTGGTGGCGTCGATCCCCGCGGGGTTCGTGGCATCGCGTCGCATCACGATCGAGGACCAGTGGGAGCGACGTCACGGACCCTGGGCGTGACCGCGACTCCCAGGAAATACGCGATATATCGTGTTACGGTCGCGCCATGACGACCTCACCCGACGGAGGCCTCGAGTCCTCGATCCGTGCCGACATCGCCGACGCGCAACGCTCCGACCGTCCGGTCCGCCGCGCGCTGCGCAGAGCGCGTTCGTGGGTGTCGCGGCATCCGCGGATCGAAGTCTTCTACCGTGCCGGAGTGGGCGTCGTGGGAACAGTGTTGACCCTGGGCGGTCTGCTCCTCGTACCCCTTCCGGGGCCGGGATGGCTCGTCGTCTTCGTCGGGCTCGCCGTGCTCGGCACCGAGTTCGCGTGGGCGCACCGCATGGCATCCGCCCTCAAACGTGTTCTCGACCGGTTCTGGTCGTGGGTGCAGACCCGGCGGGCGCGACGAACCGCGCAGCGAGCAGACGTGTCGGCCTAGAAGGCGGTCAGGCCTTCTCGTACGAATAGGAGGTTTCGCCCTCTTCTTCGCCCTCGTCGTCGTCGGCCACGGCCCACTTGTCGACGTATTCGTTCTCGTCCGACGGGTGGCCCAGCTCACGCTCCAGAGCGGAGGTGTTCAGCCCCGGGCTGTAGGACTTGAGTTCACGGGCGATCTTGGTGTGCTTCGCCTTCTGACGGCCACGACCCATGCGAGACCCCCTCATTTCTGAGTGGCGGGTTGTTTCGCAAGCCCGCCTTAACGGCATCCGGCATCTCGGCCGGGAAGAGTAGCATTCACAATAACACGGGGGCCCCGGGCCACGGCGGCCTGGCCGGCCCGCCGCGCGGCGGAGAAGGGCGGAATCCGATGACGGACGAAGCAACGACGTCAGACGCGACCAGCGCACAGCGCGGTGCGGTGATCGTCGGGGTCGTTCCCGGACAGTCGACCCGGGTGCTGAAGGAAGGCGCGCGCTTCGCGAAGCTGCTCGCGGTGCACCTGCTGGTGGTGCACGTCGACGTCACTCGATTCGTGACCTATGAGGACCCCGACGGCTACGTGCACTCGGCGCCGATCGACCTCGACATCTCCTCCGGAGAGGACGCACTCACCGCGATCCGCGCCGAGGCGTCGGTCGTGCTCGACGCTCTCGGCGTCGAATGGTCGCTGCAGCAGCTCGTCGGCGATCCGGCGCTGGCGATGAAGCACCTCGCCGACAAGGTCGACGCCCGTCTGCTGGTCGTGGGCACCCGCAAGCGGGGGATCGGCGAGTCGATCCGCGAGTTCTTCACCGGTTCGGTGGCAGCGCGGCTCGCCCATCGACAGCACCGGACGATCCTGGTCGTGCCTCTCGGCGAACCCGTGCCCGACGACGAGGACATCTGGCCGGTCTGAGCGTCTTTCCGCCGTCCGGCGGCGCTCCCGTAGGCTTCCTGCATGAGTACTCCGGCCGGCTGGTACCCCGATCCTTCGACTCCGGGCGTCCAGCGCTACTGGGACGGTCAGGCATGGAGCGCCGGCGTGGCCGGCCATCGCTCGCCCTACGAGCTCAAGGCGCCCGCGGGCACCGACCCGAACACGGTGTGGATCTGGCTGGTGGTTCTGTTGCCTCTTGCGCCCATGCTGTTCGCGCTGTTCATCCCGTGGGGATCCCTGTTCGAGTTCGACCCGTACGCGACCGATCCGAGCGCCGCGATGCAGGCCTCGCTCGCGCCGTACACGTCGCCGGTGTTCATCCTGTCCAACGTCGTCAGCTACGCCGTCTACGGCCTCTGCATCTTCTTCGCCTACCGGGACCACCGCGAACTGCTCGCCCGTGGCGTGCCGCGGCCGTTCCACTGGGCGTGGGCGTTCCTGAATCCGGTGTATTCGATCGGGCGCTCGGTAGTCGTGAAGCGCCGCACCGGCCGCGGACTCGGGCCGCTCTGGGTGGCGATCGCGACGATGGTCCTCAGCGTCGTGGTCGCGATCGTCATCAGCGTCGTCGCCTTCGCCGCCGTCTTCGACATGATGCGCACCATGCCCGGGATGCCGGGAGCCTGACACCACGCGACAGCGCCGCCCGCGATCGGATCGCGGACGGCGCTGTCGCAGGCTCGGCCGGGTCAGCCCTTGAGCGCCCGCACGATGGAGCGGGACGCATCGTCGATCGCGCGTTCGAGATCGTCGACGACGGATGCCGCCAGTTCGCCGCCGCGGGCCACGTGCGTGCGCAGATCGCTGCGGATGCGCGCACGGAACTCGCTCACGAGCGCGTCGGCGCGGTGCACCTGCTCGCGGCTGCGGGTGCGGGTGTCATCGGATGCCGTGCGCGGCGCGCTCGCGGCATCCGCTGTCTCGGCGCGGCTCGCCGCGGCCAGATCGGCCCGCAGGCTCTTCATCGCGTCGCGCACGCTTCCGCGCACCTCGTCGGCGATGAGCCGGACACTGTCGGTCAGCCCCGCCTCGATGCCCTCGAGGTCGCTCGCGCGCGAGGCGACCTCGGCGCGGCCGGCGTCGGTGATCTCGTAGACCGTCTTTCGACCGTCGACGGACTTCGTCACCAGGCCCTCTTCTTCCAGCTTCGACAGCCGCGGGTACACGGTGCCGGCGCTCGGTGTGTAGGTGCCTCCGGTGCGGTCCGAGAGTGCCTGCATGATGTCGTAGCCGTGGCGAGGACCCTCATCGAGCAGATTGAGCAGGTACAGGCGCAGGTCGCCGTGGGAGAAGACCGGGGTCATCACCACTCCTCCTCATCGGCGCCCGCGATCTCGGCCGACGTCGACGCGTCGACCGACGCCGTCCGTCGCAGCACCGTCAGGTCGCCCGACACCGAGTTGGAGCGCACATCGACGAACGAGCCGCTCAGTTCGCCGATCGAGCCGGTGTAGTTGGTGGTGGGGCCGGTGCCCTGGCCCGACCTCACGACGCCGTCGATCAGAACGCGTCCGCTGACGCTTCGCACGACGTAGTTCGCGGGCAGGCCCTGGTCGAGTCGGACCGTCGCGTTGCCGCTCACGGAATTCAGCGAGATCCCCTGGATCGGGCCGGTCGAGTCGACCACGATAGCGCCCGAGACGGTGTCGACGGTCGCCTTGCGGACGGCGCCCGTGGCTGCCACGTCACCCGAGACGCTGTTGGCCGAGATCGCGCCGTCGAGCTCGCGGACCTGCACGTCGCCCGACACGGCGTTGACGGTCAGGTCGCCGGTGAAGCCGTTCACGATGATGTCGCCCGAGACGGTGTTGAGGCGCGCATCGGTGCGGATGCCGGACACGAGCGCGCTCGCCGACACCACGCCGAGGGTCAGGGCGACGTCGCGGGGGACGGCCACGCTGATCTCGGCCTTCGGGCCGCCGGCGCCGAAGTTGCGGAAGACCTCGAGGAAGTTGTCCCATCGCAGCTGCGGATGGTCGATCTCCACGGCGTCGCCGGTGACCTCGATGCGCAGATCCTTGATGGTCACGCCGTGCACCTCGATGCGCGCGCCCGGCTCGTCGTGGGCGACGACGTCGATCTGGCCGCCGACGAGGCCGACTTTGAGCGAGCGCACCGTCTCGAGGTCGATGACGCGCGTCTCGCCGGGGTGGATGATCCACTTCTCGGAGCTCATGCTCTCCTCCTGGTTCAGGGTCTATCGCGATATATCGCGTGTGACCACGATAACACGATATATCGCGAGTTGCCAGGCTCGACTTCTGAGAACGGCTTGACCTTGACGCAGCGTCAATGTCTAGCGTTGTGGGACAGCACGCAAGGAGGGACGATCGATGACCGAGTGGTCGATACAGCAGGTCGCCCGACTCGCCGGCACGACCAGTCGTGCGCTGCGCCACTACGGCGCGGTCGGGCTGCTCGCCGCATCGCGCGTCGGTGCCAACGGCTACCGCTACTACGACGATGCCGCGCTCGTGCGACTGCAGCGCATCCTGCTGCTGCGCGACCTCGGGCTCGGCCTGCCGCAGATCGCCGAGGTGCTCGCTCGCGACGACGCCGAGGTGCCCGCTCTGCGTGGTCACCTCGCCTGGCTTCGGCAGGAGCAGCAGCGCCTGGCGCGTCAGATCGCGTCGGTCGAATCCACCATCACGGCATTGAGAGGAGGTGAAGGACTCATGGCAGAGAACATGTTCGACGGTTTCGACCACACGCACTACAAGCACGAGGTCGAGCAGCGGTGGGGCGCGAGTGCCTACGCGACGAGCGACACGTGGTGGCGCGGTATGGGGGACGAAGGCCGGGCGCAGTGGAGACAGCGCTCCGACGAGCTCGCGCGCGACTGGGTCGCACTCGCTCAGAGCGGTGACGTTGCCGACGGAGAAGCCGCCCAGGCGATCGCCCGCCGTCACGTCGACTGGCTGACCGCGATCCCCGGTTCCCCGGCCTCGGCCGAAAGCGGTGACGCGGCCGACTACATCATCGGCCTCGGCGAGATGTACGTCGCCGATCCCCGGTTCGCCGCGAACTACGGCGGCGCCGCGGGCGCGGAGTTCGTCCGCGACGCGCTGCGCGCCTATGCGCAGGCGAACCTGTAGAAGGCGACGAGCGGATGCCGCGCCGGTCAGGCCGACGCGGCATCCGCTCTGTCGTGTCGTCGTGGTGATCGACCGCCACGCCAGGAGACGTCACTGCGACAGTTCGCGGTCCAGCCTGTCGAGGAGGGTCTCGAGTGACACCTCGAACTCTTCTCGGCTGCGATCCTCGCTCAAGAGGGATCGCAGCCGCCTCACCTCGGGCGCGTCGTCGAGCGAGACCTTGCCGTCTTCTTGGGGGACGCTCGCATCGCCTTCGTCGAGCGGCTCCTCCACCGGCCCGGTCTGCGCCCCGTGCACCGCCGACTCCAGCAGGAGCTGTCCGAGCAGGAAGCTGCTGAACGCCCGGTAGGCGTCCACCGCCTGCTCGTCGGTGAAGCCCTGCCCGATCAGCGCGCGCAGGAAGACGTCGACGACCTCGACGCTGCGCAGCGGGGGCCTCAGCCAGGGGGCGGCCGGATGCCGCGTCGCGATCAGAGGGAACGCCATCGGATGATCGCCGGCGATGCGCCTCACCTCGTGCGCGACGGTCTGGAGGAATGCCTGCCAGTGCTCCCCGGACTCCTCCTCGAGTGTCGAGGCGAGATCGCCCATGAGCAGAGCGACCACGCCTTCCAGCAGATCCTCCTTGCCGTGCACGTGGCGGTACAGCGACATCGCCTCGACGCCGAGCTGCTGACCGAGCGACCTCATCGACAGGCCCTGCGCGCCTGACTCATCGATCATCTCGAGGGCGCTGCGGATGATCAACTCGCGACTGAGCTTCGGAGCGGGCGTCGTGCGCGCGCTTTTAGTCATACGGCACCTCCGTGTCAATCCTCCCCCGGAAGTGCGCGGCAGACCCCATGCTTACGGTGTAAGCATCCGGGTTCGTCCCATGCGCAACCGTCCGGCAACCCACCGGGTCGCGTCATCCGTCTGAAAGAAAGTCACCACCATGAACGTCCTCCCCGCACTGCAAGACGCATTGGCGACGGTGGTCGCATTCGCGCCGCTCGCCCTGCTCTTCCTGCTCATCCTGATCGTCGGCCTGCTCGTGGCCAAGCTGCTCTCGAAGGGACTCGAGAAGCTTCTCGAGAAGGTCGGCTTCGACCGCCTGGTCGAGCGCGGCGGCATCAAGCGGGCTCTGGCGAAGTCGAAGCTCGACGCGTCGGACATCGTCGCGAAGATCGTCTTCTACACGCTCGTGCTGTTCGTGCTGCAGTTCGCCTTCGGGGTGTTCGGCCCGAACCCCGTCAGCGATCTGCTGGAGGGGATCATCGGCTTCCTGCCGAAGATCATCGTCGCGATCATCATCGTCGTGATCACCGCCGCGATCGCCGCTGCGGCGAAGGGCCTCATCCAGAACACCCTGGGCGGACTCTCGTACGGCAAGATCCTCGCCAACGTCGTCGCCGTCTTCATCCTCTTCCTCGGCGTCACCGCAGCTCTCAACCAGATCGAGGTCGCGACCACGGTCACCACGCCGATCCTCATCGCCGTGCTCGCGATCATCGCGGGCGTCATCATCGTCGGCGCAGGCGGCGGCCTCATCAAGCCGATGCAGCAGCGCTGGGAGGCCATGCTCACGAAGGCCGAAGAAGAGGCCCCGAAGATCCAGCGCGAGGCTCAGAACGCGCCGAGCGTCGGCCAGCAGGCCGCGCAGGCGTCGGATCAGGTCCGCGGCGCCACCCGCAGCACGACGGAGCGGCCGCCGCTTCCCCCGCGCGTCTGACCTCCAGACATCCGCAAGGACGCGGGCCCCGCCCACCGGCGGGGCCCGCGTCACCCCTCACCGACAGGACACCCGCTCATGCGCTCGCTTCTCCGCTTCCTCCCCGTCCTCCTGCCCTTCGTGATCCGCTTCGTGAAGTCGCGTCGCAAGGGGGGCTCGACCGGGCCGGCCGCTCCGCGGGGTTGAGCTCGGACCGGCCACGCCGGCGCGAACCGGCGTGGCTGATGCGTCGTCCCCGGTGACAGGGGGCGATGTCCGCGCATCAACCGGCGCGTCGGAGCGAGAGGGGACGCTCGTCGTCTCCCAGGTCGAGCACGCCTGCTCGCGCCGCATCCAGCGCTGCTGAGACGGCGCCGATGCAGATCACGTCCGGTCCGAGTTCAGAGGCGACGAGTTCCGGTGCCGGCAGGTCGAGCTCGAGGGGCACCGACCCGCGTGCCGCGGCGACCAGCTGCGCGGCCTCGGTCGCGTCCATCCCCGACACCACCACCCGGCGCGGGTCGAACAGGCTCCCCAGCACTGCGGTGATGATGCTCAGCGCGCGGCCCGCCCGCTCGACGATCTCGGCCGCATCGGGGTCGGCCTCGCGCGCCAGGCGGAACACCAGCTCGGCGGTGATCTCGCTCGGGTTCAGTCGGGTGAGTGTTCCGCCCGGCGAGACCGCTCCCGTCTCGACCGCGGCCCTGGCCCACTGGGCGACGCGTTCGCCGAGTCCACTGGCGTCCTCGACGCCGGCGACGTGGTCGAAGGCCACCATCTCGGCGACGCCGCCGTGCGCGCCGCGCAGCAGGTTGCCGTCGACCACGACGCCCGCCCCGAGGAACCGCCCGCACAGCACGGTCACGTGATCGCTCACGCCCCTGGCCGCGCCCACGGACTCCTCGGCGACCGCCGCCAGTGCGGCGTCGTTCACGATGCGCACCAGTGGCGCCCAGGCGCCGAACATCTCGGCGAGGTCGGGGTTCATCCTCCGCCAGAACCCGTTGCGGTGCGCGGGGGACGCTCCATGAGCGTCCACGGGGGCCGGCACCCCTGCGCAGAGCGCGAGGACGTCCGCCCGTGTCCGGCCCGCCGCATGCAGGGCGTCGTCGACAGCGGATGCCGCGGCCTCGCGCCGCTCGCGGGGCGAGTCGTGCGCGAGGTCGGTGTGCGAGGAGTGCCGCACGATCACCTCGCCGCGCAGATCCGTCACCGCTGTGACGATGTGGTCGGGCGCGAGGTCGATGCCCACGACGACCGCGGCATCGGCACGCAACCGGAATCTTCGCGCGGGACGCCCTTTGCGGTAACCGCCGACCGCACGTGCGTTCTCCAGTTCGTCCAGGAGCCCCGCCTCCACGAGCTCCTCGATCACGTCGATCATGGTCGACCGGGTGAGCCCCACGGACGCCATCGCGTCGCTTGCTGTGAAGACCTCCGCGTCCCACGCGTACGAGAGCACACCGCCCAGGCTCATGCGTCGAACCGCGGTGGGTGAGATCGTCTGCGACACGGGTATTGACCTCTTCCCTCTCACCCTGCATTATGGTCCACACGGACTTGATTCGGACAGTAAATCTACTCATCGAACCAACAGTGCCATCGGAGCAGATGGCAGTGGAAAGGACAGCGACGTGGCTGATCGATTGCGACGACGGCGTGGGCGGGTGGTGACAGCCCTCACCGTGGGGGTACTCGGATCCTTGGTCGGCAGCCTCCTGGCAGGGTGCTCGGCGGACGGGCGCGAGACGATCCGTTTCACGTTCAGCAAGCGCGAGGCGCTCGCGTTCATGAACGAGCTCGTCGCCGACTACAACGCATCTCAGGATGACGTCCGCGTCGAGATGGACACCTCGGGCGTCGACGTCGTGTCGGCGAGCTTCGTGCGCGGCAACCCGCCGGACATCATGCTCGCCAACTACAACTTCGAAGTCGCGCGGTTCGTCCAGCGCTGTGCGCTGAGCGACCTCTCCGGCACGGACGCTTCGGCCACGGTTCGCGAGGACTTGCAGCCCCTTCTGGACCAGTACGGCAGCTGCGACGGCCGCATCAGCGCACTCCCGTATTCGGTGATGGCGGCATCCGTCATCTACAACACGCAGATCTTCGAGGCGAACGGCCTCGAGGTGCCCGAGACGTGGGACGAGCTCGTGGACGTCTGCGAGGCGCTGCAGGCGGCGGGCATCACGCCGTTCTACGCCACGTTCAAGGACGACTGGACCGTCGGTCAGGGCTGGTACGACTACGCGATCGGCGGATCGGTGGACGTGCCGGACTTCTTCGAGGGGATGAACGCGGAGGGCACCGAGGTGGGCCCGGACTCCAGCGTGTCGTTCCAGAGGGACTTCGCCGAGCCGATGCAGAAGATGACCGAGCTCACGTCGAGCTACGTCAACGAGGATGCGCCCAGCCGTGGGTACGGCGACGGAAACCTGGCCTTCGGCAAGGGCGAGGCGGCGATGTACCTGCAGGGACCGTGGGCACTCGGCGAGATCGCCAAGAGCGCCCCCGACCTCGAGCTCGGCACCTTCCCTCTGCCGATCACCGATGACCCTGCCGATCTGGCCGTGCGCGTCAACATGGACCTCGCCGCGATGATCCCCGAGGCCTCGCGGCACCAGGAGGCGGCGCGGGACTTCCTCGAGTACCTGTACCTGCCCGAGAACATCGAGGCCTACAACGCCTCGCAGCTCGGATTCACCCCGACCACGGATGCCCCGGCTCCCGACGACCCGCGCATCGAGGGGATGATCCCGTACTACCAGGAGGGGCGCTTCTACCAGGGGCCGTCCGTGCTCGTGCCGAGGACCCTTCCGATCTTCAACTACGCGCAGTCGATGGTGCTCGGAACAGACCCCGCACGCATCCTGCGCACCATGGACGCGGACTGGGCGCGCATCGCCTTCCGAGCGCCGGTCGTCGCGAACCAGACAGAGGAGTCCGCCGGATGAGTACCTCCACGATCGTCACCGCGGGTGACACCAAGGCGCGCCGGAGCACGCGCCGCGTCGAGCCGATCTACTACCTGTTCCTGCTGCCGAGCCTGGTGCTGTTCACCCTGGCGATCACCGTGCCCGGCGTGATCGGCATCTTCTTCAGCTTCACCGACTCGATCGGAATCGGCGAGTGGAGCTTCAACGGACTCACGAACTACATCGCCCTCTTCAGTGATCCGGCCATCCTGCAGAGCTACCTGTTCACGTTCGGATTCTCGGTGGCCACCGTGATCGTGGTCAACGTCGTGGCGTTCCTGCTCGCGGTCGGCCTGACCTCGCGCATCCGCTTCAAGACGGGCCTGCGCGCGATCTTCGTGATCCCGATGGTGATCTCGGGCATCATCATCGCCTACGTCTTCAACTTCCTGTTCTCCAATTCGGTGCCCACGGCGGCCGGGGCGATCGGCATCCCATTCCTGGAGACGAGCCTTCTCGCCAACCCCGACCTCGCCTGGGTCGCGATCGTGATCGTGACCGCGTGGCAGGCGATACCGGGGACGCTGCTGATCTACATCGCCGGGTTGCTGTCGGTCCCGGGGGACGTCTACGAGGCGGCCGACCTGGACGGCGCGTCCAAGTCCCAGCAGCTGCTGCGCATCACGCTGCCGCTGGTGGCGGGTTATGTCGTCATCAACGTGATCCTCGGCTTCAAAGGGTTCCTCAACGCCTACGACATCATCGTCGGCCTGACCAACGGCGGACCGGGCACATCCACGCGGAGCATCGCGATGACGATCATCTCCGGATTCAACGGCGGCGACTACGCCTACCAGATGGCCAACGCGACGATCTTCTTCATCGTGGCCGTCCTCATCTCGCTCCTCCAGCTCTCGCTCACGCGCGGAAGGAACCAGTTCTGATGTCCACTCAGCCTGCCCTCGCCTTCGAACAGGCCGACGTCACCGTCGGTCTGGACAAGACGCCGCCCGCCCGCCGGACCAAGCTCACCGAACGCGTCAACTGGCCGACGACGATCATCCTGATCCTGTGCGCCGTCACCGTCCTGCTCCCGCTCTACGTCACGATCTCGATGGCCTTCAAGACCACCCGTCAGGCGGTGGACGGCAATGCGTTCTCGCTTCCCGCTCCGTTCAGCATCGACGGATTCGTTCAAGCCTGGACCCTCACCAAGTTCCCGGTCGGTGCGGCCATCTCGATGCTGGTCACGGCGGGCACCGTCGTCGCCACGATCGTCCTGGCGGCCTTCGCCTCGTACGCGATCGTGCGCAACTGGGACCGGCGACTGTTCCGCTACTCGTTCTTCTACCTGCTCGCGGCCATGTTCATCCCGTTCCCGGTCGTCGCCCTCCCGCAGATCCAGCTGACCGGTCGCGTCGGACTCGACAACCCGTTCGGGGTGATCATCCTCGCGACGATGTTCCAGCTGAGCTTCAGTGTGCTGCTGTTCACCGCGTTCCTGCGCTCGATCCCGCTCGAGCTCGAGGAGAGCGCGCGCATCGACGGGGCGTCGACCTGGCAGACGTTCTGGCGCATCATCTTCCCGCTCCTCGCGCCGATGAGCGCCACGGTCGGCATCTTCGCGTTCCTGTACGCCTGGAACGACTTCATGATGCCGTCGCTGATCATCTCCGACCCGGCGCTGCAGACCCTCCCGGTTCGTCAGAACCTGTTCCAGACCCAGTTCAGCAACAACTACAACGTGTCGTTCGCGTCGTACCTCATGGCCATGGCGCCCGCGATCGTCGTCTACCTGTTCACCCAGCGATGGGTCATGGAAGGCGTCACCCAGGGTGCCGTCAAGGGGTGACCCCGCGGCATCCGTCCACCCGAGAACAATGAAAGGACCCCGGTCTCCGTGACCACTGCACTCCACACCTCTCCGTCCGAAGCCCCGCACGACCAGATCGTCCCCGCGTGGTGGCGCCAGGCGGTCGTCTACCAGGTCTATCCGCGCAGCTTCGCCGATCTCAACGGCGACGGGCTCGGCGACATCCCGGGCATCACCTCGCGGGTGCCGTACCTCGCGCAACTCGGGATCGACGCGGTCTGGCTGAGCCCGTTCTACCCGTCTGCGCTCGCCGACGGCGGATACGACGTCGCGGACTATCGTGACGTGGATCCCCGCCTGGGCACGCTCGACGACTTCGACACCCTGGTCGCTGCGCTGCACGCCGAGGGCATCAAGGTGGTGGTCGACATCGTTCCCAACCACACGTCCGACCTGCACGAGTGGTTCCAGGAGGCTCTGGCCGCCGGCCGCGGATCGGCTGCGCGCGATCGCTACATCTTCCGCGAGGGCACCGGCCCGGACGGCGCCGAGCCGCCCACCGACTGGGATTCCCTCTTCGGCGGTTCGGCCTGGGAGCGCGTCGAGGACGGTCAGTGGTACCTGCACAACTTCGCCGTCGAGCAGCCCGACCTCAACTGGGCGAACCGCGAGGTGCGCGACGACTTCCTGCGCACGCTGCGGTTCTGGTCCGACCGAGGGGTCGACGGGTTCCGCATCGACGTCGCCCACATGCTCACGAAAGACCTCAGCGAGCCGCTGCCGTCCAAGGACGCCTTGGCATCGATCGCCCATGACGGCAACCATCCGCTGGTCGATCGCGACGACGTGCACGAGGTCTACGCCGAGTGGCGCGCGCTCTTCGACTCCTACGACCCGCCCCGTACGGCGGTCGCCGAGGCGTGGGTTGAGTCGTCGCGCGTGCCGCTGTACGCGAGCGCCGACAGCCTGGGCCAGGCTTTCAACTTCGATCTGCTCGAGGCCGACTTCGACGCCGAGCAGTTCCGTCGCATCGTGACGGCCAACCTCGCGCTCGCCGAGCAGTCGGGATCCTCGACCACCTGGGTGCTGTCGAACCACGACGTCGTGCGCCACGCGACCCGCTACGGTCTTCCGCACGCGGAGCGGGGTGCCGACGGGCGGCCCGTGCGCAAGCACGGCAACGAGTGGCTGCTGTCGGGGGGCACGCAGCCGCACCTCGATGTCGCCGGAGGTCTTCGGCGCGCACGGGCCGCCGCCCTGTTCGTCCTCGGACTGCCGGGCTCGGCGTACCTGTACCAGGGCGAGGAGCTCGGTCTGCAGGAGGTCGCGACGATCCCCGACGGCGAGCGCCAGGATCCCACCTTCTTCCGCAGCCCCGGCGAAGACATGGGCCGCGACGGATGCCGCGTGCCCCTGCCCTGGACAGCGGCGGGCGAATCGCTCGGCTTCGGCGCCGGCGGCGCGCACCTTCCGCAGCCCGAGTGGTTCGCCGGCCTGGCGGCCTCCGAGCAGGACGGCCGCCCGGACTCGACGCTCTCTCTCTACCGCGAGGCGCTCGCGCTGCGCCGCCGTCTGCAGACCGTGGAGGCGCTCGAGTGGGTCGAGACCGGCCGCGACGACGTGCTGCACATCGTTCGTCCGAACGGCTGGGCGATCGTGGCCAACTTCGGCGCAGAGCCCTACCCGCTGCCGGCCGGAGACGTCGTGTTGTCGAGCACGACGGGGGAGGCGGGCGTCGTCCCCGCCGAGTCGACCGTCTGGATCACCGCCGGCTGAAACGAGAAAGACGGATGCCGCAGACCGATGAGGTCTGCGGCATCCGTCTTTCGCAACCCGTGGGGCTGCGCAGGATCAGACGCTCTTGCGGCCGCTGATCACTCGGAAGAGGAACGCGATGAGCGCGATGACTCCGACGATGAGGGCGACCCACAGCAGCCAGTTCAGGGCGGAGCTGAGTCCGCCGACGATCGCGAGCACGATTGCCACGACGATGATGATGATGAGAGCGATGTTCATGAAGTCCTCCTTGTGCGTCCGGCGCGAAGCGGTCACGCCGGTTGCCTCGTGGGCATGCATCAACCTTCGCACCCGCCGCGAATGAACGCATAGGGCTTGCGTGCAACCCGTGCATGATGGTATCCGCGTTGTCAACCCCTTCGCACTGTTTCGTCAGAGGCATAACGTCGGAGCCGAGCGAAGGAGCGCACATGCCTGGCGGACGCGGATCGAACAGTCTGAAGAACCCCGAGCTCTACGAGGAGCTCCGGAACGACGGTGCGTCGAAGGAGAAGGCGGCACGCGTCTCGAACGCCGTAGCGCGCGACGGCGCCAAGGCGGTGGGCCGACGCGGCGGCGAATCAGGCGACTACGACGACTGGACCGTGCCGCAGCTGCGTGATCGCGCGAAGGAGCTGGGCATCTCGGGATACTCGGGCAGACGCAAGGCGGAGCTCATCTCGATGCTCCGCTCGCATTGAGCCGCGTGAGTCCCCGACTCGTCCGGGCACGGCCCGGTGACGACCCCGGTTACACCCGCGCGCGCTCCGGGCGGGGCTTCCGCTATGTCGATGCGAAGGGGCGAACCGCGGACGACGCCGACCTCGTGCGGATCCAGGAGCTCGTGATCCCGCCCGCCTGGACCGACGTGTGGATCGCGAAGGATCCGCGCGCGCACATCCAGGTCGTGGGTGTGGATGAGGCCGATCGCCGACAGTACATGTACCACGCCGACTGGCGGGCGAAGCAGGACAAGGGCAAGTTCGCCCGCGCGCTGCTGCTCGCCGAAGCGCTGCCCCGTGCCCGCGGCCGGGTGACGACCGCCATCCGGCGCGACCGGCTCGACCGCGAGCGGGTGCTCGCGACGTCGTTCCGCCTCCTCGACGAGGCCGCGCCCCGCGTCGGCTCGGCCCGGTACCTCGCCAAGCACGGCAGCCGTGGGCTCACGACGCTGCAGCGACGGGATGCCGCGGTCGAGGCATCCGTCACGACACTGTCCTTTCCCGCCAAGAGCGGCAAACGCGCCCTCATCACCGTCGACGACGGCGACCTCGCGGCGGTCGTCGAGGAGCTCGCGGCGGGGCGGCTGCGCTCGCCGCTGCTGTCGTACGAGCGGGGGCGCAGACGCTCGCCGCTCACGCCGACGGACGTCAACGCGCACGTGCGGGCGCTGACCGGAGGTGCGTTCACGGCGAAGGACTTCCGCACCCTGCGCGGCACGATCGTCGCCGCCGAGGCGCTCGCGCGCATCGGCACCGTCGACACGAAGACCGACCGCCGGCGGGCGGAGGTGCTCGCCGTCAAGGCGACCGCCGAGGCGCTGGGAAACACCCCGTCGGTGGCTCGAAGCAGCTACATCGATCCGCGGGTGTGGAAGCTCTACGAGCGCGGCGAGCTGCTGGACCTCTCGATCTCTCCGGAGTCGGCGATCCGGGGGCTTCTCGGGGCTTGACGCGTCGGCGAGAGCCCCGGGGTCGCGTGGGATACTGGCGTGGATACATTCACGTATCGGCCGCTCCCGCACAGCACCCGCATCGGCGGCATCCCTGACAACGCAGAGGCCCCCGTGTCGAACCTCGCCGTCCTGAGCCTGCGCAACCGCGCTCTCATCGCCCTCATCACGATCGTGGCCGCCGTCTTCGGCGGGCTCGCGCTGACGAGCCTGAAGCAGGAGCTCATCCCGTCGATCGAGTTCCCCGCCCTCATCGTCGTCTCGAGCTACCCGGGCGCCTCGCCCGAAGTGGTCAACAACGACGTCTCGGGGCCGATCGAGGCCGCGATCCAGGGTGTCCCGGGACTCGAGACGAGCACCGCGACGAGCACGACGAACGCGTCGATCATCCAGGCCTCGTTCGCGTACGGCACCGACCTCGCCACCGCCGAGCAGAAGATGACACAGGCGATCAACCGCATCGCCTCGCAGCTGCCCGAAGGCGTCGACCCGAACGTGCTGTCGGCGAGCATCGACGACTTCCCCGTCATCCAGGTCGCCGTCACCGGCTACGACGACGCCGAGACGATCCAGGCGCAGCTCGAGCAGGCCGTCATCCCCGACCTGGAAGACGTCGAGGGCGTGAACGCCGCGGCGATCGTCGGCGGAGTCGGCCAGCGCATCACCATCACGCCCGACCAGGCGCTGCTGGCCGAGAGGGGCTTCTCGCAGCAGGCGATCCGCGATGCTCTCGACCAGAACGGCGTGCTGTTCCCCGGTGGTCAGATCACCGAGAACGACGAGACGCTCACCGTGCAGACGGGCACCAAGATCACGTCGGTCGACGAGCTGTCGGCCCTCCCCCTCGTGCCGACGGATGCCGCGCAGTTCGCGGCCGGCGCCGTGACGATCGCCGACGTCGCGACCGTCCAGCAGACCCAGGACCCGATCACGTCGATCTCTCGGGTCGACGGGGAGCCCGCCCTCACTATCGCGATCACCAAGCTGCCGGCGGCCAACACGGTCGACGTGTCGCGCGGCATCCTGGCACTCCTGCCCGACCTCGAGTCGAACCTCGAGGGGGCGGAGTTCACCGTCGTCTTCGACCAGGCGCCGTTCATCCAGAAGTCCATCGAGACGCTGGCCGTCGAGGGCGCTCTCGGCCTCGTCTTCGCGGTGCTCGTGATCCTCGTGTTCCTGCTGTCGGTGCGCTCGACGCTCGTCACGGCGATCTCGATCCCCACGAGCGTGCTGATCACCTTCATCGGGATCCAGGCGTTCGGCTACTCGCTCAACATCCTCACCCTCGGCGCCCTCACGATCGCGATCGGCCGTGTCGTGGACGACTCGATCGTCGTGATCGAGAACATCAAGCGGCACTACGTCGGCGACGCCGACAAGAAGACGGCGATTCTGCTCGCGGTGCGCGAAGTCGCGACGGCGATCACGTCGTCGACCATCACGACCGTCGCGGTGTTCCTGCCGATCGCCTTCGTGAGCGACATCACCGGCGAGCTCTTCCGGCCCTTCGCGCTCACCGTGACCATCGCGATGGTCGCCTCGCTGTTCGTCGCGCTCACGATCGTGCCGGTGCTGGCGTACTGGTTCCTCCGCCCCGGCAAGCCGATCCTCGACGCCGAAGGGCGCGCGATCGATCCCGAGCACGAGGACGCCCCGCCGAGCAGACTGCAGAAGAGCTACCTCCCGATCCTCCGCTGGACGCTGAAGCACTCTTTCGTCACCCTCTCGCTCGCGGTGCTCGTGCTCGGCGGCACGATCGCGGCCATTCCCTTCATGAAGTTCAACTTCCTCGGAGATTCGGGTCAGAACACCTTCACGATGACGCAGTCGATCGGAGCGGCGCCCAGCCTCGATGCCGAATCGATCGCCGCCGAGAAGGTCGAAGCGGCTCTCGTCGGCATCGACGGCATCGAGACGGTGCAGGTGTCGATCGGATCGAGCGGCTCGGCTCTGCGCGACGCGTTCTCCGGCGGCGGCAGCGGCATCACCTACTCGATCACCACCAACGACGAGACCGACCAGGTGCAGCTGCGCGAAGACGTGCAGGCGGCCGTCGCAGACCTCGACGACGTCGGCGACATCACGATCGCGGCATCCGGCGGCGGCTTCGGATCGACCGACATCGCCATCGACGTGACCGCACCCGACTCGTCGACCCTGCAGGAGGCCTCGGACGCCGTGGTCGAGGCCGTCACCGGCGCCGAAGGGATCGGGCAGGTCTCGAGCAACCTCTCGTCGTCGTTGCCGTTCATCTCGGTGGCCGTCGACCGCACCCAGGCGGCGACGCTCGGGCTCTCGGAGGTCGCCGTCGGCGCACTCGTGTCGAACACGATGCAGCCGCAGAGCATCGGCTCGGTCGAGATCGACGACACGTCACTCACGGTCTACCTAGCCGCGTCGCAGACGCCGCTCACCATCGACGAACTGCGTGCGCTCGAGGTGCCCAGCGCGACCGGCCCGATCCCGCTGAGCGACGTCGCGACCGTCGAGCAGAGCGAAGGACCCACGTCGATCACCACGGAACGCGGCCAGCGCACCGCGACCGTGACCGTCACCCCGTCGACCGACAACCTCTCCGTTGCGTCCGCTTCGGTCGCAACGGCTCTCGAAGAGGCCGAACTGCCGCCCACCGCCGACGCCGCCGTGGGCGGAGTCGTGACCCAGCAGGGCGACGCGTTCTCGCAACTCGGCCTGGCACTCCTCGCCGCGATCCTGATCGTCTACATCGTGATGGTCGCGACCTTCAAGTCGCTGCGTCAGCCGCTGCTGCTGCTCGTGTCGGTGCCGTTCGCGGCGACCGGCGCGGTGCTCCTGTCGATCGTGTCGGGCGTGCCGCTGGGCGTGGCGTCGCTCATCGGCGTGCTGATGCTCATCGGCATCGTGGTCACCAATGCGATCGTGCTCGTCGACCTCGTGAACCAGTACCGCGAGAAGGGGCTTTCTGCTCACGACGCGACGATCGCCGGAGGATCGCGTCGCCTGCGGCCGATCCTCATGACGGCCCTCGCGACGATCTTCGCGCTCACGCCGATGGCGCTCGGCATCACGGGCAGCGGCGGCTTCATCTCGCAGCCGCTCGCGATCGTCGTCGTCGGAGGCCTCGTGTCGTCGACGGTGCTGACCCTGCTCGTGCTGCCGACGCTGTACAACCTCGTCGAGGGTGCGAAGGAGCGTCGTGCGGTTCGGCGGGCTCGCAAAGCGGGTGTTCCGGATGCCGCCGACGAGCCTGCCGCCGTCGCCCAGCCTGTCGTCGCCGAAACGCGCCGCGAACGCCGCGAGCGCGAGGCGGCCGCCGCCGCAGCGACCGCGACCGCGCTCGCTGAGCGCGACGTCCCGGTCGCCGACTCCGAGGTCCCGGTCGCTGAGCCTGTCGAAGCGTCGGACGTCCCGGTCGACGGCTCCGACGTCCCGTTCGCTGAGCCTGTCGAAGCGTCGGACGTCCCGGTCGCTGACCCCGAGGTCACGGTCGCTGAGCCTGTCGAAGCGTCTTCAGACCTGCCGGTCACCGAACCCGACGCGGATCCCGTGTCCGCCGAGCCCGCCGAACGGCCGACGGCCGAGTCGGACCCTGAGCCGGCCGTCGATCCCGATGCGGAACAGCCCGACCGCGACCGCGACGCCTGAACGGCGGGCGTCGGCGCGGCGGTCAGCGCTGAAGCCAGGGGCGCAGCATCCGGGTCACCCACGGCAGCACCGCGTAGGTCATCACCGGCGTGAGCAGCACGGTTGCGAGGAGGATGCGCAGCACGAGCGGCCATTCGGTGAACCCGGGCACGAACCCGAGCAGCCACGAGGCGAGAAGATTGGTCGGGAAGAACCCGAGCCAGATGGCTACCGCCTGCTTCCAGCGCGGTGGTGCCGACGGAATCGGCTGCTGGACGGGGCCGGTCGTGAGGGCCTCACCGTCTCGCGGATGCCGCGGCTCGACGTGCGTCGCGAACGGGGCGTCGAACCAGCCCTCGATGCCGGTGCGTCGCTCGACGCGGACTTCGCTGGCGAAGGCGCGACCCGAATCGAGCCACCAAGCGCGCTGCGGCGACTGCTCCCATGCTTCGAGAGTCGGGATGTCGTCGAAACGGTAGAGCATGTACCAGAGGTCGCTGCCCTGTCCTGCGCGGACCCATCCCGACCCGAGGAACCCGTCGAATCCCGTCGCGAGGTCGGTGCCGGCTTGCATCCAACTCGTCGCCTCCGCTGTGCGCGAAGGATCGATGCGTCGCTCGATCGCGACGGTGATGGAGTGTGCGTCGGAATCCGGCATTCCTCCATTGTCGCCGCGACGGGCGTGGGCGAGGAAACGGGCGTGATCGCGCGGGGGAGCGAGAGGATCCAGACGCCCATGGTCGAGAAGGCGACCGCCTCGTAGGAGGCCAGGGTGATGATGCCGGTCGCCATCAGCACCATCCCGGTCGCGAGCGCCACGACGCCGATCATGGCGAACGTGCGGAAGCGCCTCGGCAGACCCGAGCAGCCGATGCCCGACGCGACGAGGGAGAGGAAGGACAGCACGAGGCCGATGGCGGAGAGATCGTGCATGGTCATGCTGAAGGGGATGGGGATGAGACCGACCATCGTCATGTGAGCTCCGGCGGAGGCCAGCGAGATGCGCATCCAGCGCGAGCGTCGGCGCCCGATGCTGGCGGGCATGTCAGCGCCCACGACGGCCGCGTAGGCGGCGAGGAGCATGCCCGAGATCATGACGGTCGTGTTGAACGTGCGGCCGGAGAAGTCGTCGAACGTGCCGAGCTGGGAGAAGTGCAGGGTCCACCAGAGGCTGTCGCGCGTCGTGAGGATGGCGAGGAGCACGCCGAAGACCAGGACGACCGTGGAGATCGTGCCGAGAAAATGCGAGGAGCCCGGGGGGGAGATC
>JASDDH010000036.1 GCA_030407505.1 Planococcus sp. APC 4015 | reverse complement strand
CCTCCCCCGCCGCCACCGCTGTTCGCGGCGGCCGCGGCAGCTGCAGCGGCTGCTGCGGCTTCGGCCGCAGCGCGCGCCGCGGCCTCTTCGCGGGCCTTGCGCTCGGCCTCCTTGCGCACGCGCTCGCCTTCTTCGTAGGCGGCGACCGTCTGCGCGGTGGTGTCCTTGAGGGCGGCGAGCTGGGCTTCGAGGGTGCCGAGGTACTGCTCCTGGGTCGCGAGCGCCGCGGCGGCCGCGTCGGCTGCAGCCTGTGCGGCGACGAGCTTGTCGGCCGCGATCTTCTGCAGGCGGTCGCGCTCGACGCGCTGCACCTCGGCCTGGTCGGTGAGGCTCTGGGCGGCATCCCGAGCCGTCACGGCCTGGGCGTAGACGTCGTTGTTGCGGTCGAGCAGCTTGTCCATCGTGCCGAGCTTGGCGAGCAGATCGTCGGCGGATGCCGCAGAGCCGGCGAAGAAGAGGTCGAGCGACGTGTCGTCGCCGCCGTTGCGGTAGAGCTGTGCGGCGACGCGGCCCGCCTTGTCGGTGGCGTCCTTCGCGGTCGCGCCCTGCGCGTCGGCCTCGGCCTGCAGCTGATCGGTGCGGTACGCGGCCTCTTGGTACTCCTGCTCGGCGACGAAGAGCTCGTCGGCGGCGACCTCGGCGAGCTGGTTCTTGAGGGCGACGTCGTCGAGGAGCGCCTTGATGAGGCCCTCGATCTTGGTGACCTCAGCCGCCTTCGCCGCTTCGTTCGCCTTGGCGGCCTGAACTTCGGGCCATGTCGGGTAGGTCGCCGCGAAGGCGGGGGCCACGGCTGATCCGGCGAAGCCGGCCACCGCCACCATTCCGAGCGCTCCGAGCCCGAGGGCGGTGCGGCGGCTCATGGCCGGCCACAGCTGACGCCGCTCGCTCTCCGAGGGTGCGCAACCGCACTCATCGGGGTCTTGCTCGGGAAACACCGGATCCTCCAGTCGCGAAGACAACTCGTTCACACTAGCAACATCATTCACACGCGCACCAGGCGCGCGGCATTACGCGGTGTCCCCGCAGAGCCAGTGTGACCCCGAGGCCCGGGTCTCGGGTAGCGACTCGCGCCGATTGGCGGATTCGCAGGGGATCTCGTATGCTTGAGCGTCGGTAAGCGTGAGCGCTGGGTCCAGGCCCGAGGGTTCACACGGCCCCATCGTTTAGTGGCCTAGGACGCCGCCCTTTCACGGCGGTAGCACGGGTTCGAATCCCGTTGGGGTCACCACTCTCCGGCACACAACTTAAAATGCATGGCCCTGTAGCGCAGTTGGTTAGCGTGCCGCCCTGTCACGGCGGAGGTCGCGGGTTCAAGTCCCGTCAGGGTCGCTCTGAGCGACGGGCCCTTTTCTTCGAGAAGGGCCTTTCGTCTCGGGAGTGACATTCTTCGAATGCTGCTCGGCTCTGTAGCTCAGTTGGTAGAGCGCACGACTGAAAATCGTGAGGTCACGGGATCGACGCCCGTCGGAGCCACACGGGTGATCATTACGTCACCCCAGAAACCCTCGCGGAGCTTCTATCCGCGGGGGTTTTGCTTTTCCCGGATGCCGCAGCCCGCGCGCGAAAGCGCACGGCCGTCGGTCTCCCGCCAGACCGTACGCTCGTTCCGAGCTCAGTGCGCGACGACCGGCTCCGCCGCCGCGGGGGCGGTGTCGTGCGAGAGCGAGATCCCCTGCCCCTTGCGTCGGAACAGCAGCGCCGTCACGATGGCGCCGGTCGCGAAGAAGGCCGCACCCCACAGGTACGCCGTCGAGTAGCCCGCGAGCGCCGCCTGGACGCCGACGTCGGGCGTGACCGGAGAGTTCGACACCAGGAAGTCCGCCGTGGCGGTCGCCGCCAGCGTGTTCAGCAGCGCGGTGCCGATGGACCCGCCCACCTGCTGGCTCGTGTTCACGGTCGCCGACGCGACACCGGCGAACTCGCGATCGACGCCGAGCGTCGCGGTCTGCATCGAGGCGGGCATGATCGTGCCCATCGCGAAGCCCATCACCATGAGGGGCGGCATGACGTTGACGACGTAGACGCTCGACGTGTCGAGGAACGTGAGCCAGATCATGGCGATCACACCGAGGGTCATGCCGATCGGCACAAGCACCTTGGGCCCGAACCGCGGCACGAAGATGTTCGTGCCCAGCTGCGCGGCGAGCACGAGCATCCCGATCATGGGAAGGAAAGCCAGGCCGGTCTGGATCGGCGAGTAGCCCAGTGTCAGCTGCAGGAAATAGGTGACGAAGAGGAAGATGCCGAACATTCCGGCACCGGCGATCATCACCGCGAGGTAGGCGGCCCCGCGGTTGCGATCGAGCACGATAGACAGCGGCAGCAGCGGATGCCCCGCGCGACGCTGCCAGAAGACGAAGGCGACCAACAGGACGACCGCCGCGGCGAGCATCCCCCACGTCATGGGCGAGTCCCATCCGTCGAACTCGGCGTTGGAGAAGCCGTAGACGAGGCCGAACAGACCGCCCGAGACGAGGATTGTGCCGGGGATGTCGAGCTTGGGCCGCGGCCCGCTGCGTGCGATGAAGGGGATGTAGAACAGGGCGCCGACGAGGGCGACGGCGGCGATGAGGACGTTGATGTAGAGGTTCCAGCGCCAGTCGAAGGCCTCGGTGAGGAATCCGCCGAGGAGGAGTCCGATCGCGCCGCCGGCTCCGGCGATCGCGCCGAAGACGCCGAAGGCACGGGCGCGTTCCTTCGGGATCGTGAAGGTCGTCGTCAGGACGGCGAGCGCGGTGGGGGCCAGGAGCGCTCCGAACGCACCCTGCAGGGCGCGGGCGCCGACGAGCAGCTCGAACGTGCCGGCGGCCCCGCCGAGGGCCGAGGCGGCTGCGAAGCCGATGAGCCCGATGATGAATGTGCGTCTGCGGCCCATCAGGTCGGACAGCCGCCCGCCGAGCAGCAGCAGGCTGCCGAATGCGAGGGAGTAGGCCGTGATGATCCACTGGCGCTGGCCGTCGGAGAATCCGAGATCGGCCTGGGCCGAGGGAAGGGCGATGTTCACGACCGTGGCGTCGAGAACGACCATGAGCTGAGCGAGACCGACGACCGCGAGAGTCAACCAGTGGCCCCGATCAGTCGCCGTCGGCGGTGCGGAGAGGGAAGTCATGGTCGTGACTCTATACGGTACTGTGGAGTTCCGGATATAGTCGGTTCAGGAATTTACCCGCCGGTAATGTCGACGTGGAGCGGAGGGAGCACTGCGATGACGCAGATCGATGTCGATCCCGCTGACGAGACCGCCAAACCGCGTCTCGGGCGCAAGAGGGATCACACCCGCGGTCCCGAGATCCTGGATGCTGCGCTGGACGTGCTCGCTGAGACCGGCTACGACGGCATGACCATCGAGATGGTCGCGACACGGGCCAAAGCGGGCAAAGCCACGCTCTACCGGCGCTGGGCATCGAAGTCGGACCTGGTGCTGGACGCGGTCGCCTGCATGAAGTGGAAAGACCTCGACCTCGCCTCGCCCCCCGACACCGGCACCCTGCGCGGTGACCTGCTCGCTCTGGTGAAGTCCCCCACGATCCAGGAGAGCGAGAAGAAGCTCAAGGTGATGGCGGGCATCGCCTCGATGATCGCCCGCGATCCCGAGCTCGCCGCCGCGGCGCGAGAAGCCCTGGTCGAACCCCGCGCCGCCGCGAACCGCATCATCTTCGGCCGAGCGATCGATCGCGGCGAGATCCGTGCCGACTGCGACATCGAGCTGCTGGGCACGATCGGTCCGTCGATGTTCGCCTATCGGGTTCTGATGCTGCGTCGGCCGGTCACCCGCGAGTTCTCGATCGAGGTCATCGACCGCATCATCCTGCCCGCGGCCGGGCTCGGGGCCGGCGCCGGCTGATACTCGGCACACCCTCGATCTTCGAGCTGCTCAGATTGCGCCGGAGTCAGCGTTTGATGAAGCTGAGGCCCCTCAGGACGTTGGTGTCCCACGTTGCGCCGTCCTCGGGCGCGTACACCCGGGTGCTGATGGTGCCGGCATCCACATTGAACTGCGACAACCGGACGGGGTTGTTCGTGTTGGAGTGAATCGCCTGCAGAAGATAGGCGACCGTGTTGCCCTTCGCGGTCGTCACCGTCTTCGACACGGCGCTGCCGGTGTGGCCGCTCATGACCACCTTGACGTTGGCGTACGGAGCGACGAGGCGGTCGTAGACGTACTGCGGCGACGAGTCGCCGTACTGCCAGCGGGTGACCGATTGGCCGGCGCCGTCGATGTCGCCCGAGCCGGTGAGGAACGAGTGCGTCTGGATCATCACGTTGTGGTGGGGGTTCGCGGCGATGACATTCTCGGCCCAGTCGACGGCCGCGACACGGGGCCACAACTCGAGGTTGAGCACGAGCCAGCTCGCGCCCTCTGCCGAGAAGGTCGAGTACGTGTTGTCGACCTTGCCCGCCTCGAACGCACCTGCGACCGCCCCGTAGTCGGCTGCCTTCCAGAACTGGTTGAAGACGGTGGTCGTACGCTGGTACTCACGCGTGCGCTTCGAGTCGCGCGCACCGCCACCCGGCCCGGTCGCCATCGTGTCATGGTTGCCGATGCTCAGCTGGTACGGGATTCCCGCCGCTTCGAGCGGATCCATGGCGGTCTCGGCGATGACGTACTGCGGGTTGCCGTCGGACACGAAGTTCACGACGTCGCCGATGTGGGCGACGAACCGCAGGTCGAGTGCGTCGGCCTGGGAGACGAGCCACTTCGTCCGATTGACGAAGCGGTTGCCGGCCCAGCTGAACACCTCCTGCTGCGTATCGGGATACGTCGCGACGGTGAACGACCCGTCGCCGTCACCCTCGACCGCAGCCACAGGCGGGGGCGCCGGCACGGCCCGGACGGGCGGGTTGATCGATGTCCGCGTCGGTATAGGTGCCGGAGCCGCCCCTTGCGCCTGGCTCTCGGTCGCGAGGGCGGAGGCAGAGGGCACGGGGGTCGCCGTCGGCAGGGGAACTGCCGTCGGCTGAGGCGTGAGGGTGGAGGTGGGCGTCGCCGCGGGGAGCTGGGTCCCGGCGGTGTTCGCCGCGCGGTAACCACCGGGGTTCTCGGATGGGGTCACTGATCCGCGGGACGCTTCAGAGGTCATTGCGGCGACCTGCGGCGAGTCCTGGCCAGAAGCTGTCTCGGCCTGGGCGATGCCGGTGACGGCGACGAACGTCGTGGTCGCGAGGAGCGACGCCCCGAGGACGGCGCCGAAGCTCAGCGAGCGGAGACGGCGGGCCTTGCGCGCCCTGCGGGACTCGGCACGTGTCATTCTCGATCCATCCCGTCGACGCCGCTGACGTACCGGGAAGTACGAGGCGGCGGGTCTTCGCCGTCGAACGTGAAGGCGCGACGTTCGCGTCGATCGGCGCTACGCCGCCACAGTAGTCCGAAGAACGCGTCGGCGCTGTGCGGTGCGAGAGCTTTTCACACACCCGTAACGTCGATCGAGCGCCGGAAAGACGCGGTCGCGCCCGATCCGGAAGTGGATGCCCGCCGAGTGCCGCTTGGGAAGCACTCGGCGGGCAGCTTGTGGAGGCGGGGTCAGCCGGTGATGAAGCTGAGGCCCGTCAGAACGTTGGTGTCCCACGTCGAACCGTCTTCGGGCGCGTACACCTCGGTGTCGATCGTGCCCCCGGCGACGTCGAACTTCGACAGCCGCACAGGGTTGGTGTTGTTCGAATGGATCGCCTGCAGCAGGTACGCGACCGTGTTGCCACCGGCGGTCGTGACCGTCTTCGACACGGCACTTCCGGTGTGACCGCTCATCACGACCTTGACGTTCGCGTAAGGCGCGATCAGTCGGTCGTAGATGTACTGCGGCGACGAGTCGCCGTACTGCCAGCGCGTCGCCGATTGGCCGGCGCCGTCGATGTTGCCGCCGGCGTCGAGGAACGAGTGCGTCTGGATCACCACGTTGTGGGTCGGGTGTGACGCGATGACGTCTTCCGCCCAGTCCACGACTCCGGCACGGGGCCACAGTTCGAGGTTCAGGACGAGCCACTGCGCGCCCTCGGCCGAGAAGGTCGAGTAGGTGTTGTCGACCTTGCCGCTCTCGTAGGCGCCTGCGACTGCCCCGTAGTCGGCTGCCTTCCAGAACTGGTTGAAGGCGGTGGTGGTGCGCTGGTACTCGCGGGTGCGCTTCGGGTCGCGCGCACCGCCACCCGGGCCGGTGGCCATCGTGTCGTGGTTGCCGATGCTCAGCTGGTACGGAATGCCGGCATCCTCGAAGGGATCGAAGGCGGCCTCGGCGATGACGTACTGGGGATAGCCGTCGGAGACGTAGTTGACGACGTCGCCGATGTGCGCCACGAATCTGAGATCGAGCGTGTCGGCCTGGGCGACGAGCCACTGACTGCGCTGCAGGAACCGGCTGCCGGCCCAGTTGAAGACCTCTTGCTGGGTGTCGGGATACGTCGCGATGGTGAAGACGCCGTCGCCGTCGCCCTCCCCCGGGGTGACCGGCTCGGGGTCGACCGGCTCCGGAGCCGGCTCGGGCTCGGCGGTCGGAGTGGGTGTCGGAGTCGGCGTGGGCGTGGGAGTCGGAGTCGGCGTGGGCGTGGGTGTCGGAGTGGGTGTCGCCGTGGACGTCGGAGTCGGCGTGGGTGTCGGGGTCGGCGCGGTCGTCGGCTCCGGCGCAGGAGCCTCTTCCTCAGTCTCATCTGCCGGCGCATACCAGGAGTACTCGGCGCGGTACCCCTGCGCGGCCAGAGCGCCGGCATCCGTCTCGACAGTGTGCAGAGCACCCTTGACACCGCGGGTCATCTTGACCTGAGTCGTGCAGCCGGCCAGAGGCTTCGGCGAGACATAGCCGATCACTCCACGGCCGGTCCACCCCGCCTTCACGACGTTCTTGTATTCGTGCTCCCACACCATCCAGGCATGATTCCCGGTGCGCTCGCGAAATGCGTCATACAGGGGCACGAGCCCACGCTGCCGCTCGGACGAGAGAGCGAACGAGTCGCCGGTGGGCGTGAAGCCGGCGGCTGCCGCCTCTGCCGCCTGATCCGCGTTCGTGGCGAACATCACGACGCCACGGGAGTCCTCCCACCGCTCGGCCGTGATGTCGGTCTCGAAGCATCCGCTGGTCACCGCTTGGGCAGGCGCCAGGGCGACGAAGGTCGACGAGACGACGACGGCGCCCGCGAGCACCGCCGCGGCACCCAGCGAGCGTCGACGTCGGGTCTTGAGCGCTTTACGCATCTCGGCACGTGTCATTGTCGATCCATCCCATCGACGCCGCTCGGGTGCACAGATGCACCAGGCGGCGAATTGTCAGCCCCAGAACACGGATGCGCGACCATCGGGTCAGTCAGCGCGTCCGCGGCAACAGTATCCCGAGGAATACGTCGACGCCCTCAGTGTGAGAGATTTTTCACACTGCCGTAACGTCGACCGGGCCCGGATCAGGGTGTGGAACCCGTTCAGCCGCCGACGGAAACGTCCACCTGGATCTCGCTCGCGAGGCGCTCCAGCTGGCCGATCACGGCATCCAGATCGGTCGATTCGGGCACTCGGGTGACGACGGATGCCTCGAAGAGCCGACCGCCGTACATCGCCGCGTCGCGCGTGGTGGTCGTCAGCCGATCGATGCTCACGCCGTGCGCGCGCAGCGCTCCGGTGATCTCACGCACGATGCCGGATCGGTCGTTGCCGAGTACGTCGAAAGTCAGACGTCGAGCCGAGACGTCGTCCGACCCGCGGTCCGATCCTTCGTGCACGACGACGGAGAGCAGGCCGTCGAGGTTCGAGAGAGCCGCCTTCAGATCACCTGCACGGGCGGGAGATACGGACACCTCGATCACTCCCGCGAACGTGCCCGAGAGCTCGACCAGCTCGCTGCGCTCCCAGTTTCCGTCGTGATCGGCGACGATGTCAGCCACCTCGGCGACGAGTCCCGCCCGGTCGGCGCCGACGATGGTGAAGACGAGCGTTGTCATGAGCGTCAGCGTAGCGACGTCTGCGTCGCCCAGGTTCTTCGATCCTGCATTTCGTGCCCGATCAGCAGGGTAATCCGCCGAATGACCCAGCTGATGCCGATGCCGGCGCTATGGTGACCGCGTACCGCCTCGAAAGGCCCGTCATGACCGCTCACCCGCGCCGCCTGCGCCGCCGGGCGTCTGTGATCATCGCGATCGTGGGAACGGCGCTCATCCTGGCGGGTGCGGGGGCCGCCGCGACGATGATCGCGGTGGAGGGTGGACCGACGGTTTCAGAGCCAACGGCATCCGTCTCGGTCACTCCTGTCGCGAGCCCGAGCCCGAGCCCGACACCGACACCCTTGACTGCCGAACAGGAGCTGTTGGCGTCGTCGGCCGATCCGAACGCGTGCGTCGTCAGCTTCGCCGGCGACGGCATCGCGGATGCGCCGATGCTGCAGACGCAGGGCTCGTTGTACGCGGGCCTTCCGATCCCTGCCCGCGAAGGAGCAGTCTTCGCCGGGTGGTACGCGACGCCGATGGATGCCGCGGCCTTCTCGGTCGCGCAGCGCGTCAACGGTTCCGAGGTGGTCGCCTGCATCGGCCGGCAGATGACCCTGTACGGGTCGTGGAAGAGCCCGGAGGAGAACGCCGCCGAGCATGCGCGGATCCCGATCCTGATGTACCACCAGTTCACGGCCAAGCCCGAGGGCGAGTCGGGGTGGCTGCGCGGCAACTACGCCTACATCGGCGACTTCGACGCCCACATGACCCACATCGCGACGACGGGCTTCTACCTGCCCACGTGGGACGAGCTGAGCGCCTTCATCGACGGGCGACTCTTCCTGCCGAACCGTTCGGTCATCGTCACCGACGACGATGCCGACCAGTCCTGGTTCGACCTCGCCGTTCCGATCGTGGATGCGACACACGTATTGACGACGTCGTTCATGATCACCGCCCACCGCCAGGATCCCGCCCCATCCATCTTCGTGCTGCGCCGCTCCCACACGCACGACATGCACCAGGCCGGCGCGAACGGCGACGGCCGCATCGTCAACTGGTCGATCCCCGAGATCGTCGCCGACATGCAGGCGTCGGCAGAGGTGCTCGGAGTCAAGGAGGTCATGGCCTACCCGTTCGGCCATCACAACGAGACGGCGAAAGAGGCGCTGCGCCAAGCCGGATTCGAGATGGCCCGCACCATCGAACCCGGCTACGTCACCATCGGCACCGACAAGCTCGCGCTGCCCACGGTCCGCATCAACTACGGAATGGGCCTCGACGCGCTCGTCAGCCTCATCGGCTGACGCTCACTCGACGGTTTCGGATGACGCGAAGGCGACCTTCTGCCGCTTCTCCGCGCGCGAGACGTAGATCCAGTTGGCGGTGAGCTGGAAGATCAGCACGCCGACGATCGAGGCTAGGACGGGTCCGGTGGCACCGAGTGTGCCGGCGAGCAGGATCGACAGCCCGACGGTGACGGGCAGCATCCCCATCACCATGTAGGCCTGGAAGCGGAGCCCGCGGGCATCCGTCATGTACATGCCCAACGGGCTCTTCGCCGCCTGCAGCACCATCAGCACGGCGAAGGCCAGCACGAGCTCGATCGGAAGAGTGATGCGGCCGCCCGATGCGAGGTCCGCGAGGAATCCCGACAGCAGCGCCATCGCGACGACCGCCACCAGTGCGAAGCCGGCGAACAGCAGCGACAGCGACCGCGCCGACACATCGGACTTTCCCACCGAACGGGCCTTCGCGAACACCGGCCACAGCGCCATGCTCGCTGCGACCGACACCGCGAAGATCGGGTTGAACATCTGAGACGCCAGCGAGTACGTCGCCAACTGCTCGACGCCCGAGACGTGGCTGAGCACGAGGCGGCTGGACTGCATGGCCAGCGGAAGGCCCACCATCTGGATCAGCATCGGCCAGGCCGTGTCGAAGATGCGGTCGCCGCGCACGCTGAAGATGCGCCAGGCGTCACGCCACGCCTGTCCGAGGATCGGACGGACGCGGCGGTTGGCGAGGAACAGCGAGATCCCGCCGGTCAGGATGAGGGAGGCATAGGAGACGACGGCCACATAGGGACCGAAGTCCCACCCGCTCGAGATCGCGATGAAGAGGACCAGCAGCACGAGAGGGGTCTGCAGACCGCCGACGATGATCGACAGCGCGTTCTTGCCGAGACCGATCAGGATGCGCTGGCCGAATCCGACCAGCATCGCGAGCCCGAGTGTCGCCAGACACAGGCCGGCGGCGATCTCGCCCGAACGACCGTCGAGCCCGTCGCCGAGGATCGTCGACCACGCGCCTGTCAGTGTCAGCACCAAGGCGACGATGACGAGCGTCGTCGCCGATCCGGCGAGCACGCGCATGGCGGAGATGAGGGTTCCGCGCAGATGACTGTCGGTGCGTGGGTCCTTCGCCGCGGCCGTCGCATTCATGATGGATGCCGAGATGCCCAGGTCGGCGAAAGGGATGAGCGTCACGATGCCGACGAGCAGCATGTACTGCGCGTACGACGCCTCACCGTAGTTGTCGATGATGAGTCGCGTGACGATGATGCCGAGGAGCGCGCTGACGGGCAGAACGAGCATGCGCGCAGCGGCGCTGCCGCCGACCGAGCGCACGAGCCCCCGTCGTGCCGTCCGCCGCGTCTGAGCGCGCTGAACTTCTGTGGTTGTCACCGGATCCCCAATCCATGTGTCAGAAATCAATGGTAGAGCGTCGAACGGCCGATGGATGCACGGCGTCCTCCACGCAGAAGGGTGCGCGTCCTCGCGCTGATAGCATCACGACCGTGGATTCTGGGGGGAACGTGACTGCTGGTTCGATGTCTGTGGCGCATATCGGCGCTTTCTCGATGCCGAACTGGGGAGACAAGCTGTACCCCGGCGCCGTCGCGTCGCTGCTGGAAGAGATCGGCGTCGATGCCCGCATCTCGCACTTCTGCCCGGTCCCGGGCGAGACCTCCGCCGGCGAGCCGATCGCCACCCTGCACGACGTTCGCGACTCGAAGGCCGACGTCGCGCTCGTCGGCGGCGGCGACATCCTGCGCTTCAACAACCGCACCGTCGCGCTCGACCACCTGTCGGTGCCGACCAGCCACCGCCACTGGCGGATCAACCGTCTGCGCGCCCGTCAGTTCGCCCGCAAGCGCTTCCTCCCCGGCCCGGGAGTGTGGGCTCCGGCGGCCCCGTGGCTCGCCGAGCGGCCCTCGGTGCTCATCTCGGCCGGCGTGCACACGGTGCCGGACAATCCGGCGGCCCGCTCGGCAGTGACCAACTACCGCGCGGCGTGGGTGCGCACGCAGCACGGCGCCGACCACCTCACCGGGGCCGGGATACCCGCCGAGCGGGTCGTGCTCGCGCCCGACATGATCTTCGCCCTCCCCGACCTGGACCGCCCGGACGCGGTCCGCGAGCGCGGACTCGCCGTGTTGAGCAGGCGACTGGGAACCGATCAGCCGCCGCTCATCTTCCACGCCGCCCAGTTCCACGGCTGGCCGCTCGAGCGCGTCGTCGCCGTGCTCGAGACGGTGAAGGACCTTCCGGTCGCAACCCTGTCGCTCGGCTCGTACGCCGGCGAGGACCGCCTGCTGGCTGCCGCGGCTCGCCGTTTCGACATCCCCACGCTGCACGACCTGAGCGCGGACGACATCACCGCGGTCTTCGCCGCGGCAGGCGCCGTCTTCTCCACGAGCATGCACGCCGCGATCGTCTCGGCGTCGTTCGGCACCCCGGCGCTCGTGCCCGGAATCGGCAAGACGAAGCACGCCTTCGAAGTGTGTCCCGAGCCGCCCACGATGCGCGAAGTCGAGGATGGCACCCTGCGCAGCGCGGTCGACGAGGTGCTGGGCACACGGGTGGCCCACTCTCCGGCCGCGAACCGCGCCGCGGTCGTCGACGGTTTTCGTCGCACGCTGATCGCCGCCGATCTGATCTGAGCGCACGTCTGCGTAACGAGAAGTTAACAGCGGGCGTCGAGTGAAGTAACACCCTCGGCTACCGCTCGGGCCCATCTACGGGTAAAGTCGTCATTGCGCAAGCGGATGAGTGGGATCATCCGCACGGAGTTGGCTCTCCATACTGCGCATCTGGGGATTTTCAGCCGTGCATTGGGTTGCACGTCTGGCAGTCATTTGCTTTGGGGGCAAAATGGCAAAGGTTGTTGTGCACCGCGCTGGGGTGATGGTGCGATGACCGCGATCGACGACGCGGCGACTTTCACGTCGCTCCGCTCATTCGCACCCGTTTCGGCGTCTCGCGTCGACTCGGCCGTGACGCGCACGATGGTGATGCCCCGGGCATCCCGTGCCGTCGCCAACCGCCAGCAGTGGGAGCGTCGCTACCGCGCCCGACTGGCGATCACAGACACGCTCGTCGTGCTGATCATCTGCACCTTCGCCTCGCTCGTGTCGCTGCAGCTGCTCAACCCGTACCTGCTCTCCGCCGACCCGTGGATCCTGGCACGCATTCCGCTGCTCACCGCCTTCGGGTGGCTCGCCACTCTGGGACTGCTCGGCACCCGTGACGTCTCGGTGTTCGGAGCCGGCGCGCTGGAGTATCAGCGCGTCGCCCACGCGACCGTGCTCGCCTTCGGGCTGCTGGCGATCGCGTTCGTCATCTTCCAGTGGCAGGGCCTGCGCACACAGCTGTTCATCGCCTTCCCGCTGGGCATCGTCGCGGTCATCGCCTCCCGCTGGGCCTGGCGCCACTGGCTGGTACGGCAGCGTGCCTTCGGCGAGTACTCCTCGCGCACCGTCGTCGTCGGCGAACGTGACGACGTCGAGTACGTCATCCGCACTCTGGGCGGCGGACGCCTCGGCTACCTCGTGGTCGGCGCTGCCGTGCACGACGAAGACCTCGACTCGCTGCGCGTCGACAACGCGATCTACCCGGTCATGCGCGGCCACAGCTGGGTCGGCCAGGCGGCCGCCCTCGAGGCCGACACGATCATCGTGGCCAGCCAGCCCAACGGCGATCCCGACTACATCAAGCAGCTCGCCTGGCAGGTCGAGGGCACGGCGGCCGAGCTCGTGCTGTCGAGCCGGATCGCCGACGTCGCGGGGCCGCGCATGTCGCTCCGCCCCGTCGAAGGGCTCCCGCTCATCCACGTCAAGATCCCGACGTTCGAGGGTGGTGCGCACGTCTTCAAGCGCGGTCTCGACATGCTGGCATCGGCGTTCGGGCTCCTGCTCTTCTCGCCGATCATGATCGGCATCATGATCGCCATCAAGCTCGACGACGGCGGGCCGGTGTTCTTCCGTCAGCGCCGCGTCGGACGCGACGGTCGCGAGTTCGACATGCTCAAGTTCCGCTCGATGAGCGTCGACGCCGAGGATCAGCTGTCCGGCCTCGTCGGGGACAACGAAGGCGCCGGCCTGCTCTTCAAGATGAAGAACGATCCGCGGGTCACCCGCGTCGGCCGCATCCTGCGCAAGTACTCCCTCGACGAGGTGCCCCAGTTCATCAACGTGCTGCGTGGCGACATGAGCATGGTGGGCCCGCGCCCGCCGCTCCCCAAAGAGGTCACCAGGTACGACGGCAAGGTCTTCCGACGCCTGTACATCAAGCCGGGGATCACCGGCCCGTGGCAGGTGGGCGGGCGAAGCGATCTGTCGTGGGAAGAGAGCGTCCGCCTCGATCTGCGGTACGTCGAGAACTGGTCCGTCATCGACGACCTCATCATCATGTGGCGCACCGTCAAGGTGATGGTCAGCCCCACCGGGGCATACTGACTCTCATGGCGGCAGACAACGAGACACGGCCCTCACCCGCGCCCGAAGACAGCCGGCGGCTCACCATCGCGATGGTGGGGACCCGCGGTGTACCGGCGGCCTACGGCGGCTTCGAAACCGCTGTCGAAGAGGTGGGACGACGGCTCGCGGATCGTGGCCACCGCGTCATCGTCTACACGCGCGGCTCGGATTCTCGCGAGTCCTCGTACCTCGGAATGGAGATCGTCCACCTTCCTGCCGTCCCGCAGAAGCAGCTGGAGACGCTCAGCCACACAGGCTTCTCGACCGTGCACGCCGTCTTCGGAAAGCGTCCCGACGTCGCCTTCGTGTTCAACGCCGCGAACTCTCCTTTCGTCCCCCTGCTGCGCCTTCGGGGCATCCCCGTCGCGCTGCACATGGACGGGCTGGAGTGGCGCCGGTCCAAGTGGGGACCGCGCGGTCGCGCCTACTACCGCTGGGCCGAACAGAACGGGGTGCGCACGGCGGACGCTCTGATCGCCGACGCTCCGGGCATCGCCGAGTACTACGACCATCAGTTCGGTGTTCCGACCGAACTCATCCGGTACGGCGCGCCCCTGCTCGATGATGTGTCCACGACGCGCCTGAGCGAGCTCGACCTCGTCTCCGAGGGCTATCACCTCGTCGTGGCGAGATTCGAGCCCGAGAATCACGTGCTCGAGATCGTCCAGGGCTACCGGGACAGCAGTTCCACGCGCCCGCTCGTCGTGGTCGGGTCAGCGCCGTACAGCGCCGACTACACGCAGTCGATCCGCGATGCCGCTGCGGGCGATCCCCGCATCCGTCTGGTGGGCGGCATCTTCGACCAGGAGCTTCTCGACGTCCTCTACGCGCACGCCTTCACCTACGTGCATGGTCACTCGGTCGGCGGCACCAACCCCTCGCTTCTGCGTGCGATGGGCGCACGCACCGCTGTCATCGCGTACGACGTGCCGTTCAATCGCGAAACGCTGGCCGACAGGGCATGGTTCTTCGCCGACGCGCGCGACGCGACCCGCCACTTCGACGCGATCGAATCGGAAGAGACCGAGGTCGCCCTCCTGGCGAACGACAGTCGCGAGCGCGCCGAGCGCGACTTCCGGTGGGACGACGTGGCATCGGAGTACGAAGACCTCGCCCGGCGACTCGCGGGGGGTGAGTCGATGCACCACATCGGCCGACAGGCACGACGCAACGACAGCGACTGGATGCCGGAGTCGGCGATCAGCGCAAGCTGAGCCCTCGAACCGCCCCTCAGAAGACGGCGGCCGCCTCAGCGGCGCGCGTCGGCCTTCAGGAAATCCTGCACCTGAGCGTGCAGCTTCTGGGTGGACTCCCATGCCTCGGCGAGCGTCGCGAGGTGCGGACGGCGTCGAAGATGGTGCACGTCCGGGATGTCCTGCGGGTCAGGCTCGACGCGGCGCAGGCGTCGACGGCGGCTCGGCGCGAGTGGCGGCGCAATGAGCATGGTTCCGCGACGCAGGTGCAGAACGCCCGCGTACTGGGCCAGGATGCCCGCCTCCGCGCCCATCGCGCTGGTGGACGACTGCCGCTCCGACTCGGTCGGGGTGGCGGCACCGAGGGCGACGGCTTCGTTGAGGGTGAAGGTGCGGTTGCGCAGCGCCGGGCGGATCATGGCGATCACGGCACGCTCGTCTTTCGACGCGGTGATGATGAGGTCCTGACGGTCGAGATGGTCGGCCATCACGCGCAGCGCCCGGTGCGACGCGAGCAGCTCGTCATCGACGCCGTGATCGGCGAGGATGCCCGCGGCGATGTCGCAGATCTCCAGCGGGGCTTTCGCATTCACGCCGCCGCTGCTCACGTTCCACGTGCCCGAGGCCGTTGACCGCGCGGCCTCTTCGAAGGCGTACGCCATCAGCGGCGACCGGCACACGTTCGCCGCGCAGACGAACATCACCGAGTGCTCGATCGGGCCGTCGCCACCAGAACCCCCGCGGCGGCGCTGCCGACGGTCGGCAGCAGCTCGCTGCGCAGCGGATGTGGTGCGACCGTCGTCGCTCGAGAGCGACGACTTCACGCGCGCTGCCTCTGCGGCACGAATCGATGGCGCACGATGCCGTTCGCCTTGGCGACAGTCGTCGGCAGGTGCGGAACGCCGGCCAGATACTCGCGTCCCTCTTGCTGAGCGGCATCCCATGAATAGGTGCTGGCCACCTTGCGGCTCGCGTGCACGACAGCGAGACCGTCGAGAACGCCGAGCCGAAGACCGGCATCCTTCATGATGTGCGCCCAGTGGAAGTCCAGGCCCCATCCATACCGGAGGTCGGCGGGGAAGGGGAGAAGCAGATGACGGGCATCGGCACGGACCAGTGTGACCGGCCCGATCTCGACGAACTCCGTCTCACGCGCCACCGTCATGAGCCTCTGCTTGGTCAGGGGCCAGTTCGCGTTCGAGAACCGCGTCTGGGCGGGCTGCGCGAGGGCGAGGTCGAGCCTCTCGCACAGCTCGATGGCGGTGTCGAGGAACCCTCGCCGCGCGACGACGTCGTCGTCGATGATGAGGAGCCAATCCGGCTCGCCCATGCCTTCGGTGAGCACGTTCAGGTTCTGGAACTTGCCCGCATTCATGTGGCTGTGCGTGGTCGCGTCGAGCAGTTCGGGCGGGATGTCGCCCATCGCGCCGAGACGGAAGGTCACATCATGACGTGACTTGCGCAGCTCGTTGACCATCGACAGGATCGGCTCGGCTTCGCGGTAGATGCCGACGACGACGACCGACCGGCGCGGACCGTCGGTCTTCATGAAGTCGAGACCCCGCGAGTAGATGCCGTCGACCCATTCCGCCGCATGCCGGCCGGCGCGCTTGACGCCGTAGCCCTTCAGACGAATACGCATGCGATCACAGTTCGCCAGGCGCGACGGCCTGACGATCGAGCTCGTTGACGAGGCGCGACGCGCGGCTCGGTGCCTCGGCGCGCTGCGGCGCGTAGACGACGAGCGAGTGGAAGAGGAATCGCACGAAGAACGCGACGATCAGCGTCAGCGCGGTGGCGATGACCGCCGAGAAGTGCCAGCCGCTCACCAGGAGCGCGACGACGGGGATGCGGATGAGTGCCTCGGCGTTGTTGAACGAGAAGGACTTCGCGAAGCGCATCCACATTCCGGATGCCTGATCTCGCATGTCGAAGAAGACGAAGCGTTCGATCAGGATGAAGTTCGCGATGATCGTCACCTCGGCCGCGATCACGGCGGCGACGATGTAGTTGACACCCATCGCCGTGAGCGCCCACACGATGAGGATGTTCGCGAGTGCTCCGAGCCCGCCGACGATCGCGAAGAGCGACATCTTGCCGAAGCGCAGCGCTGTCAGCTGGGTCAAGAAGTGCATCCCCTGCCGGAACGAAGCCTTGGACTCGCCGGCGAAGCGGTCGGCGAAATCGAACGGCACCTCGACGGGGCGCAGCACACGGCGCGCCAGGATCTCGAGAAGGATCTTGAACCCACGCGGCTGCAGCGTCTCGTGGTCGACCGCACGGCGGTCGACGAGGAAGAACCCCGTCATCGGGTCGGTGACACCGCGCAGCCGGATCGGGAACATCGCACGGGTGACCGCTGTGGATGCCTTCGAGACGAGCACGCGGGTGCGGTCGGCCAGGCCGCTCGCGCTTCCCTCTCCCGAGTAACGGGACGCCACGACGACGTCGACTCCTCCGTGGAGCATGCGCGCATACATCTCGGGGATCTTCTCGGGCGGATGCTGCAGGTCGCCGTCCATGACCAGGCACAGGTCGGACTCGGCCGAGCCGAATCCTTCGACGACAGCGCCGCCCAGGCCGCCGGTCGGCTTGTCACGGTGGATGAGACGCACCGGCAGCTGCGCGGTGCGCGCCACCTCTTCGATCACTCGAGGAGTGTCGTCCTTGCTGTCATCCACGAAGATGATCTCGGCGTCGATGCTCGGCACCGCCGCGGTGATGCGCCGAACCAACTCGGCGATGTTCGGTGCCTCGTTGTACGTCGGCACCACAATGCTCAAATCCACGCTACTTGCCCCCACTCACTCAGCATGGCGAGTACGTGCCGTGCTCTACCCCCAGGCAAGACGACCCCGCAGCACCCCCCAAAGGTGCAGTTCCCCACCCTTAGAGTACGCCGCGACGGCGCGAAGGCCAAACGAATGGACCGTTCTTAACGTCGGCGTAACGCGGGAGGCGCCGTCAGATCGTGCTTTACCCGGCCGTACGGGCAGAATGGGTGCAACTCTCTCGGGCGGCGAGCCCGCCCCGAATGCGAATCGAGAACCTGTGACCCTGCGCGACTACCTGCTCTCCCTGCGGAAGAACTGGCTCGTGATCGTCGCGCTCACCGTCATCGGCACGATCGCGGGCTTCGCCTATGCGCAGCTGCAGCCTGAGATCTACCGCGCCCAGTCCTCCGTCGTGGTGGTGCCCACTCGCGGCGACAACACGAGCGAATTGGTGCAGGGCTCCAATTACGTCCAGAGCCTCGTGCAGACCTACGCGTTCGTCGCGACATCGCCGAGCGTGCTGAATCCCGTCATCGACGACCTCGGGCTCGAGACATCGGCGCAGTCCCTCGCCGGCACGATCACGGTCGAGACGCCGCTGAACACCGTCGTGCTGAACATCGGCGTCGTGAGCCGCGATCCCGAGACAGCCGCGACCATCGCGGATGCCGTCGCGCTCGAGCTGTCGTCCGCGGTCCGTGGACTCTCGCCCCAGAATGCCGACGACCAGCCGGCCGTTCGACTGGAACTCGTCTCACCCGCACGGGTGCCCGGTTTTCCGATCTCGCCGAACGTCCGCCTGCTGACCATCGTCGGCGCTCTGGCAGGCCTCGCCGCCGGGGTGGTCTTCGCGTTGCTCCGTCGCCTCCTGGCCACCCGCCTGACGGGGCCTGCCGACATCACGGCCCTGACAGACACCGCCATCCTGGGCGACATCGCGCAGCTGCCCTCGGGCAAGTCGCTCCCCACCGCCATCCGGTCCGATCCGAGCGGATCGTCGGCCGAGGCCGTGCGGAGCATCGTGGCGAACCTGCGATTCGCCAATGTCGACGGCAACGCCAAGGTGATCCTCTTCACGTCGGGGCAGTCGGGCGAAGGGAAGTCGTCGGTCAGTGTGTCGGTCGCGCAGATCATGGCCGAGCAGGGCGCGAAGGCCCTTCTCGTCGATGCGGATCTCCGGCGCGCGTCGGTGGACTCCTACACACAGCTCGAGGGATCCGTCGGGCTCACGACCGTGCTGCTCGGCGATGTGTCGCTGGAAGACGCCGTGCAGCCGTGGGGCAACGACAATCTCGACATCCTGACCAGCGGCGCCCTGCCGCCGAACCCGGCGCAGCTGCTGACGTCCGACCACCTGCGCGACTTCGTGCAGTCGGTGCGCGATCGCTACGACTTCGTCGTCTTCGACAGCGCGCCGGTGCTCGCCGTGAGTGACCCGCTGTTCCTGGCGCCGGTCGTGGACGGCATCGTCGTCGTCTCTCGGTCCCGCGTGACGAAGCGCGACACCCTCATGCGCACGATCGCGGCCCTCGAGACGACCCGCGTGCCGATCCTCGGCATCATCCTCAACGGCGTGAAGCGGGAGAAGAACACGAGCCCGTACTACCGCCCCGAGGAGAAGCGGAAGAGCATCTTCTCGCGGCCCGCGGAAGCGCTGCCCCGATCATGACGGATGCCTCGTCCTCCTTGGCGACCCGTCGGAGGACGTGGGCGACGGCTGCGACGCTCTTCGTCGCGGCGACCGTACTCGCGGCCGCGATGTCTCCCTCGGTCTCATTGTGGACAGACGAAGCCGTCACGGTCTCGGCTGCCGAGCGCAGCCTTCCCGAGCTGTGGGCGCTGCTCCAGCGCATCGATGCCGTGCACGCGCTCTACTACGCGTTCATGAGCGTGTGGATCGATGTGTTCGGCGCCTCACCGTTCTCGCTTCGACTGCCGAGCGCTCTGGCCGCCGGCGGAACCGCACTCGGCGCCTACATGCTCACCAGACGCCTCGCCACAGACGGCACCGCGCTCGCCGCCGGCATCGTGGCGGCGACGCTGCCCCGCCTCGCCTGGGGCGGCATCGAGGCCCGCCCCTTCATCTTCTCCGCCCTCGCAGCGGTATGGGCCTCCTACCTCCTCGTGCGCGCGCTGCGCGGCGACCGCGGGTGGGTCTGGGTCGCCTACAGCGCAGTCGCCGCCGTCGGCGTCCTTGTCAACATCTATCTGGTGATGCTCGTGGTCGCCCATGCGATCACCGTGATCGTGCTCGCTCGGCGCGAACGAACCACGCTCCTCCGCTTCTTCGCGGCCGCGGCGGCCGCAGCGCTCGTGTCCAGCCCGCTGCTGCTGCTGGTGCGCTCGCAGCAGGCGCAGCTCGGCACCGCGGGCGACCGCAGCCCGCTCAGCATCCTGCGCAAGATCCTGGTGAACCAGTTCTTCCTGGGCGAGACGCCGGATTCCGAGGTCGGCCCCCTGTGGTTCGCGCGCGCCTGGCAGGGGGCGGCGATCGTGGCGGCGGCGATCGGGATCGCCCTCATGATCGTGGCGATCGTGCGTCGATCGGCACCGGGCGACGACAAGCGCGCCATCCTCGCGCTCACGCTCCCGTGGATCGTGCTCCCGACGGCGCTCGTGGCGGCCTACGCCGTCGCTGCGTCGCCGATCTATCAGCCTCGGTACTTCACATTCACCGCCCCCGCCGCAGCCATCCTCATCGCGCTCGGTCTTCGTGCGCTCGGCCGGCGATGGATCACCGTGGCGACTGTCACGGTCTACGCCCTGTGCATCGTCGTCGTGCTCACCTCGCAACGCACCCCGTTCGCGAAGGGCGGCAGCGACTGGTCGGCCGTCGCAGACGTGATCTCGGCCGAGTCCGCCGATGGTGACGCCGTCTACTTCGCGCCGCGGTATCCGGAGCGCGAGACGATCAACCAGACGACGCGACGGATCGCCCAGGCCTACCCGGGGGCGTTCGACGGCCTGAATGACATCACGATCGATCAGACCGGAGCCGAGACCGGGTCGCTCGACGGTCTGTCGCGGCCGCTGGCCGACGCCGTCGAAGATCTGCGAGGTACCGACCGTGTCTGGGTCGTGCTGAGCGTCCGATCGCTTCCGGACACCCGCGATGAGAGCTCGGAGCTTCTCGAACAGGCTGGTTTCACCGCTCGTGTGGCGTGGGACGGGCCGTCCACCGTCGTGCTCGAATACACCCGAGGTTGACTGCTCGCGTCCCGCGAATGTCCGTAAGCTGGGAACACGCCGTGTGAAAGCTGAAGAAACGCTGAAAGTGACGTCGCTCGTCGGTCGACGTTGACCCTCTCGGCTAACTTCAAGGTTCACGCACGACGCCACGCGCTTCCCCAGGGCGCAGTCGGGCGGGACGCCCCATCCCCCATCGCAAGGACGCACGCCGGATAAGCCCCAGGCCGGCGATGATTCCGTTGCGCTCGCAGAGAGAGCAACTCGTTGAGCCGTTTCTCGCTACGCCCCCACTCCCCGATCACGTCGTCCGTCCACAGGCAACGAATCGCGACACTCGCGTTCGTCACGGCGATCGCGCTCGCCATGACCGCCTCGGCGTTGATCGCCCTTCCCGCGTCTGCCGCGTCTGCGGTCGTGGTGGACGATCGATTCGAGCGTTCCGTGGCCGGCGGCTGGGGAAGCGCCACGACCGGTGGCGAGTACCGGGGGACATTCGCACCCGGCACGATGGCAACGGGCTCCGGCATGGGAACACTCGCCCTCGCGGCCAATCAGTCCGCGTCCGTGCTGATCGGCGACGCCACGGCAGACGACGTGCGCACCGACACGACATTCCGTCTCGACTCGCTCGCCGGTGGAGTGTTCTACGCCCAGCTGCTGCGGTACCAGCCCGACGGATCGCACTACAAGGCGCGCCTGCAGTTCAACGACAAAGGGCTGCCGTTCCTGGGGGTGTCGCGCGTCAACGGCCGAGCCGAGATCTCGGTCGCGAGCATCAAGCTGCCCACGGCTGTGAACCTGGGGGCGTGGTACACCCTCTCGTTCACGATCACCGGAGACTCCCCCGTCAGCATCCAGGCCAGTCTCACGAAGGTCGGTGCTGCGGCTGTGACGCCGCAGCTGAACACGACGGATGCCGGTGACGGCCGCATCACGAGCACCGGACGCATCGGCTGGTGGGGCTACGCCAACCCGGGCGTGGCCGGCAAGACCACTCTGCAGATCGACCGGATGACGGTCACGAACGGTGCCGCAGCGCTCGTGACGGCACCGAGTGCTGCTCCGAGTCCTTCGGCCACAGCGACTCCGTCAGCCACGCCCACGGCGACTCCATCCGCCACCCCCACGGCGACTCCGTCCGCCACGCCGACTGCCACTCCATCCGCCACGCCGACACCCACACCCACCCCCACGACGGCGCCTCCCGCACCCGACGCGCTCGCCCCGGGACCGTCGCAGCCGCGGGGTTCAGCTGCAGTCGGCACGGCGTCGTATCCGATCCCCTCCGGCGCGGTCTACGTCGACAACAAGTCGGTGCAGTCGACGCAGAACGGCGCGATCGGCACACCCTTCACGACGGTGCAGAAGGCCGTCGACAGCGTCAAGACCGGGGCGACGATCGTGATCCGCGGAGGAACCTACAACGAAGCCGTGTCGATCCCTTACAACAAGGCCATCACCGTGCAGGCGTACCCGAAGGAGTCCGTGTGGTTCGACGGCTCGGTACCCGTCTCCTCGTGGTCGGCTTCGGGATCCACATGGGTGTCATCCAATTGGACCGCGCAGTTCCCCAACGACATGGGCGGGCAGGCATCCCGTTTCGTCCAGCCCAGCGCTCCGATGGCCAATCACCCCGACCAGGTGTTCGTCAACGACGTGTCGCAGCGTCAGGTCGCCACAGCGGCACAGGTGGTGCCCGGCACGTTCGCCGTCGACTACACGAACAAGCGCTTGATCCTCGGCACCGACCCCGCGGGAAAATCGGTACGTGCGAGCAATCTGAGCCAGGCGTTCAACGTCATGTCGTCGGGTGTGACGCTGCAAGGGTTCGGCGTGCGGCGCTACGCGACCACTCATGGTGCGAGTGCTGCGGTCAGGATGCAGAACACCTTCGCGACCGTGCGCGACCTGGTCGTCACCGACAACGCGTTCATCGGCATCTCGATCAACAACAACGACAGCGTCGCCGAGCGGGTGACCTCCCTGCGCAACGGGATGCTGGGCATCGGCGGCAACGCCGCCTATCGTTCGGTGATCCGCGACTCGATCGCCAGCTACAACAACGTCGAGAAGTTCAAAGATGCGCCGGTCGCCGGCGGCATCAAAGTCACGAGGTCACGCGACTTCACGCTGTCCAACACCGAGGCGAGCAACAACACCGGCTCGGGCATCTGGTTCGACGAGTCGTCCTACGACATGAAGATCCTCCACAACAGCGCGAACGACAACACCACGACCGGCATCCAGCTCGAGATCTCGGCGAAGGCGACCATTGCCGGCAACGAGGCCCTCGGCGGTGGCACGGCGGTCATCATCATGAACACGTCCGACGTGGTCATCACGAACAACAACTTCGGCGGGGGCACGTTCAACGGCGTGAGCCTCAAGCAGGACGAGCGCCGCCAGGCTGCGACAGGCGCCGTCGGACGCGATCCGCGGATGGGGGGCGTCGACACCACCGTGCCGTGGATCGTACAGAACATCTGGATCGTCAACAACGTCTTCGGGGTCACCGGCGAGAACGCGATCCGCATGATCGACGGCAAGACCAACCGAGCCGTCGACACCTGGAATGTCAGCATCATCCGCAATGTGTTCTCGTCTCGCACCCCCGGCAAGATGGTGCTGTGGGGCAAGGGCGACAACAGGAGCTTCGAGATCTACGACACCCCCGGAGCGCTCGCGGCGGCGAAAGGGTCGTCGTGGATCAACGTCAAGGTGGCCGGCGTCGAGACGGTTGCTCAGCTCTCTGATGACCGCATCCAGCACGCGCAGATGGCGATCCCCGCGTCCGCCGATCTGGCGCGGCTTCTCGGCTGGACGACCGGGGTGAAGAGGCTCGGCGCCGCGAAATAGGCTCTGACCGCTCTGTTTCAGCGATATGTCGGGGGCGTGAGACTTGTCTCATATACCCGTTGCGCGCTGGAGGCGTCGGGTACCGTCGATGTAAATACCCGCCTGGCGCGCTCCCGAAAGTGCGCCGACACCCGCGCCGCGGCATCGGACGCCTGTCTCCCGACAGAGGTGTTCGTGCTGCTCTCCGTCGCGGCTGCGTACCCGGAGACTCCATGCCTCAGCCCCGCCATACCCATGAGCCCGCTCAGACGCGTCCGAGACGCGCTTCCCGCATCGTCGCGACGGGAGTGGCCATCTTCGCCGTCCTGGCGTCGGCGCTTACTGCACAGTCCGCGACCGCAGCGTCGACCGTCTTCGTCGACGACCAGTTCGACCGCACGGTGAGCAGCGGGTGGGGTGCTGCGAATGTCGGCGGCGATTATCGGGGCACGGTTCCGGCCGGCGGTCTCTCGGTCGGCTCAGGTGTGGGCAAGTTCTCGCTCGGCGCCGGCCAGTCGGGGAGCATGCTGCTGGGCACGGCGACCGGTGACGACGTGCGGTCCGACATCACCCTGCGACTCGACGAGCTCGCGGGGGGCGTGTTCTACGCCAACCTTCTGCGATACCAGGGCGACGGCTCGCACTACCGGGCACGCCTGCACTTCAACTCCGCGGGCAACCCCTTCCTCGGCGTCTCCCGCGTGAACGGCCGCACCGAGACCGAGATCAAGACGATCAAGCTCCCCGAGACGATCGTCAAGGGTCAGATGTACTCGCTCTCGTTCTCGGTCACCGGCGACTCGCCCGTCACGATCCAGGCCAGCCTGACCAAGGCCGGCACCACCGCGGGTGCGCCGCAGCTTCAGACGACGGATGCCAGCGCTTCGCGTATCACCGCGACCGGCCGCGTCGGCTGGTGGGGCTACGCGAACGGCGGCGTCACGGGCAAGACCACGATCTCGCTCGATCGCCTCACGATCGCGGACGGTGCTGCACCTCTCACCACCGGCACGCCCGCGACGACGACACCGCCGCCCACGACCACGCCGCCGGTCACCGCACCGGCACCTGCTCCGGCACCCGCTCCCGCGCCCGATCCGGCACCCGCCGCTCCCGCCCCCGCTCAGGGCCGCGGCTCGGCGACCGTCGGGTCGGCGTCCTACGCCGTTCCGGCGGGAGCGCTCTTCGTGAGCAACACCTCGACCCAGTCGACGCAGAACGGCGCGGTGGGCACCCCCTTCAAGTCGGTCCAGGCAGCGGTGAACGCCGCCAAGGCCGGTGGCACGGTCGTTGTTCGCGCCGGCACCTACAACGAGGCGGTCTCGATCCCCTTCGGCAAGAACATCACGGTGCAGGCGTACCCGAAGGAAGCGGTCTGGTTCGACGGCTCGATCCCCGTCACGAACTGGGCAGCATCCGGATCTGTCTGGGTGGCGTCGAACTGGACGGCCAAGTTCGCCAACGACATGGGCGGACAGGCGTCTCGCTTCGTTCAGGCCTCCGGCCCGATGGCGAACCACCCCGACCAGTTGTTCGTCGACGGCGTCGCGCAGAAGCAGGTCGCTTCAGCTTCGCAGGTCGTTGCCGGCACGTTCGCGGTGGACTACACCAACAAGCGCTTGATCATGGGCACGAACCCGTCGGGCAAGAGCGTTCGCGGGAGCAATCTGAGCCAAGCCTTCGATGTGCTGGCTTCCAACACGACCCTTCAGGGCTTCGGGGTTCGACGCTACGCAACTACCTACGGCGCGAGCGGTGCGGTCCGTATGCAGAACACTTTCGCCACCGTTCGAGATCTGGTCATCACCGACAACGCTCTCGTCGGACTTGCCGTCAACAACAATGACAGCAAGGTCGAGCGAGTCACCATCCAGCGAAGTGGACAGCTGGGATTCGGCGCCAATGCCGCCTACCGCCTCTCCGTCCGGGACTCCATCGTCACTCAGAACAACGTTGAGAAGTTCAAGGATGCCCCGGTCGCCGGTGGAATCAAGATCACGCGTTCGCGGGATATCCGCATTCACAACGTTGACTCGAGTGACAACACCGGATCAGGGATATGGTTCGACGAGTCCTGCTGGGACATCAAGGTCACAGGCTCGAAGTCCAACAACAACACCACCACGGGTATCCAGCTGGAGCTTTCCGGCAAGGCCGTGCTGGCTGGCAACCAGACTGTAGGCGGCGGCACCGGCGTGATCGTCATGAACACGTCAGACGTGCGCATCTTGAACAGCGACTTCGGCGGCGGCACGTTCAACGGCATCAGCTTGAAGCAGGATGCTCGACGCCCCGGGACCCACTCCACGGGGCAAGATCCGCGCATGAAGGGCAATGACCCCGCAATGACTTGGGTCGTGAAGAACATCACGATCTCGAACAACGTGTTCAGCGCGCCCGGTCAGCACTCCATCCGAGCGCTCGACGGTTCGACGAACCGCGCGGTCGACACCTGGAACCTCGTCATCACCGGCAACTTGTTCAACAACAAGGCAGCGGGTGGGCCCACGATGGTGGCTTGGGGCAAGGGCGACAATAAGAGCGTCGAGGTCTACAACACCCCGGCGGCTCTTGCGGCAGCGAAGGGCTCATCGTGGACTAACGCCATGACGACGTCGGTCAAGACGCTGTCGCAGATGGCCACAGATCGTGCGGCGCAGGTGGGTGTCGCCGTGCCGATGCCGTCCGACGTCGCGGGCCTCCTGTCCTGGACGACTGGCATCAAGAAGCTCGGTTCCACTAACTGAGATCGACCAGAGGGCGGGTCCGGGTAATCTCCGGGCCCGCCTTCCTTGTTCGTTCCGACGACGCTCTCAGACGGTATGGCCCTGCGTCGCTACGGATAGTACAGAGGGTCTGGCTGGCGGCGCTTGGACACCCTCGTCGTCGCTATGACCGCCAGCGCGAGAGGCAGTAGCGTGGCCGAGGTGAAAAGCGGGCTGAATCCGATGTCCCACAACGACCGTGTCGCCAAGTAGATTGCTACGGCGCTCGCAACCCCCGACGAGACTTCGTCGGCGATTCCTCTGATGAGCCAAACTGCGGCGAACAGCGCCAACAGTGCGCCGATGGGTCCAGCGAGAATCCACAGGTTTCCCAGCACCGAGTGAACTTCGAACCCGAGACCGAACATGTAATTCTCGACGTACCCGTTGTTGGGGTCGTACCCGAGAGCAGCCATACCGGTCTTGGCGACCAGGATGTCTTGGGGACTCGCAAGCACCCCCGCACCGAATCCCCACGGGTTAGCTGTCAATAGGGCGACCGAAGCGCCCACTTCAGGTCGACCGCCGGTCAGCACCGACCCGCCTGTCTGTATCTGGGCCTGCGTCCGATCGCGTATCTCGTCACCGAGCATGCCCTCGAGGATCGCCGCTTGGAGCAGCAGGTAAGCACCGAGCACGACCAGCGCTATGCGGACCGCCGTCAACCAGCTTCCGCGGCTGCGCGGCAGCTCTGAGCGCGAAGAGGGGAGCGTGAGCGTCAGTGCCAAGGCGACCACGAGGAACCCCGCGAGCGACCGAGAGTCGAAAGCGAGCGACGCGCCTGCGAGAGCTGCGAGCACGAGAGCCTGGGGGAACCTGCGCCCGTAGACCCGGGGAAGTGAAAGCAGAAGCAGAGTCAACGGCGCAGCGAGCGTGAACTTCCACAGGTTGGCGTCGTTCGCGCCGACGAACGCGACGTTGACAATACTCCCCAGCGCGAACGCGAAAACGGTCCGGCGGGTACCCGCGAGTGCTTTCGCCCAGAGGAATACGGCAAGCAGCACCCCGAGCCCGAGAATCCGCCCCGATTGGGCAACGAGGAGCGGTGTAGAGACTTCGCCCATCGACGCGAACGTGAGCAGTGCTCCGGCGACGGCTGCGACGACGGAGAGAACCGCGAAAGACGGCGCCCAGCGGTACTGGAACAGATACTTCGCCGCCATCGGAAGGACGACTATGCCCATGATCAGGTTCGATGGCAGGTCGAGGGGCAGGCGGAAGCGAATGGCGGTGCCGGCTACCACCACCAGAGCTACTACCGCCTCGGCCGGGAGGCGACCTGCGAGTCTCTCAGCGCGTACGTGAAGCGAACCTTCGAGCGCGATGGAATACCTCCCCTCGTGGCGACCGGCGGTCTAAAGCTGCCGCAGTCCCAACTGTCCCGTTGAGCATAGAGCGTGCCGCGCCGGCATATGTCACCGCCCTCGCCTTCAAGCCCTAGCTCCCCCCTGTCGCCTGGTGGCAGGAGGGAGCTAGAAGTATCACGGAAGCGTTGGATCAGTGACGGCGATCTCGGTGAACGACAGCCGCAGCGGGTAAGCCGCAGCCGAAGTCGGCACGAGGCTCGAAAGTGCGGTGGTGCCGGCGGTCTGCATGGAAGCGGTGGAGTCGGTGCGGGAGATCTGCCATGCGGCGGGCTCGGTCGTCCC
>JASDDH010000035.1 GCA_030407505.1 Planococcus sp. APC 4015 | reverse complement strand
GTCCGACCACCACCCGCAACTCGCGCGAACCGGGCACCGGATGCCGCACGCGAAGGCGCCCGGCCTGCCGAAGCAGACCGGGCGCCGAGGGGGTCGTCGACTCAGAAGTCGAACTCGCCGATGTTGTCCGCGTCGAACACGAACGGGTCGCCGAGGAGGATCGCGCCGTCGGCGCCGACCTCGAACGATCCGAGCTTGCCGGCTTCGAACGAGTCGCCCTCTTCACCGGTGATCTCGCCGGTGATGAGCGCCTGCGTCGCGAACGCGGCCAGGTAGCCGAGGTCGGCCGGGTTCCACAGCGCGAACGCGGTGACGGTGCCGTCCTCGACGTACTCGCGCATCTGGTTCGGGGTCCCGAGGCCGGTCAGTGCGACCGTCCCCTTGTACTCCGACGTCGACAGGTAGCGTCCGGCTGCGGCGATGCCGACCGTGGTCGGCGAGACGATGCCCTTCAGCTCGGGATAGGTCTGCAGCAGGGCGGCCGTCTTGTCGAACGAGGTCTGGTCGTCGTCGTCGCCGTAGACGACCTCGACGAGCTCGATGTCGGGGTGGTTGGCGGCGAGCTCCTCCTCCATCATCTCGATCCAGGCGTTCTGGTTGGTCGCGTTGGCCGATGCCGACAGCACGGCGATCTGACCGGCGTCGCCGATCTGCTCGGCAATGAGGTCGACCTGCACCTTCGCGATGCCCTCGCTGGTGGCCTGGTTGATGAACAGGTCACGGCACTCGGGGTTGGTGTCGGAGTCGAAAGTGACGACCTTGACACCGGCCGAGCGGGCCTCGTCCAGCGCGTCGCAGAGGGCTTCGGGGTCGTTCGCCGAGACGATGAGACCGCCGGCGCCCTGCTGGGCCGCCGTCTGGATGTACTGCACCTGCGACGTCGGCGACGCCTCGGTGGGGCCGACCTCTTCGAACGTGCCGCCGAACTCCTCGGTCGCCTCTTCAGCGCCACCGGTCGACGTGTCGAAGTACGGGTTGCCGAGGTTCTTGGGCAGCATCGTGATCGACAGGTTCGCCTCGTCGCCACCGGCGTCACCGCCGGCATCCGTGCCTCCTCCGGCACAGCCTGCGGCGACGAGCGTCACTCCCAGGGCGAGAGCCGCGGCGATACCTGCGCGCCGCGTTCCTTTCTTTGCGAACATCATTGTTTCCTTCCGTGGTGCGAGCAACTCGCGGGTGGGTACTACTTGTTCGGGGATGCCGCAGCAGCGCTGCGTCGTCCCTTTCTTCGCCCGACGGCTGCGGTCTGCCGCTTGTGCAGCCATGCGAGGAGGCTTGCCGAGACCACCGAGAGGATCAGCAGGACCCCGGTGATGACGTTGATGATGTCGCTCGTGATCCCCGCGAGTCGCAGGGCGCTGCCGAGCGTTCCGATGAGGAGCACGCCGGCGATGACGCCGTGGAGCGCACCGCGGCCGCCGAAGATCGAGACTCCGCCGAGCAGCACGGCGGCGATGATCTGCAGCTCCATGCCGGTGGCGTTGTCACCGCGGGCGTTGGAGTAGAGGAGCGTGAAGTAGACGCCCGCGAAGCCCGACATCGCTCCCGACATCACGAACAGGAGGAACTTCGTGCGGCCGACGTCGATGCCCGAGAACTGCGCCGCCTCTTTGTTGAGGCCGATCGCGTACAGCGAGCGTCCGAACGGGGTGAAGTGCAGCAGGACCGCGAAGACGATCGCGAGCACGACGAACGGCACGATGATCATCGGAACGGGCGTGCCGGGGATGTTGGCCTTCGCGAGGTCGGTCCACTCCTCGGGGAAGTCGGTGATCGCCGTCGTGCCCAGGAGGCCCACGGCGATCCCGCGGAAGAGCGCGAGGGTGCCGATCGTCACCGCGAGCGACGGCAGCCCGACGACCGTCACGAGAAAGCCGTTGAACGCGCCGGCCAGGGTTCCGACGAGGACCGCGGCGATCGCGGCGATCGGGAACGGCAGACCCGCCTGGGTCAGGATGCCGGTCATCACGCTCGACAGACCGACGATGGATGCCACCGACAAGTCGATCTCCTCGGTGATGATGATGAGGGTCATCGGCAGGGCGATCAGCAGGATCGGAGCGACGTCGCGCAGCAGGTACGTCACGGTGAGCGGGCTGTCGAAGTTGCGCACCGAGGCGAGCGCCACGACGATAACGATGATCAGGAGCCCGATGATGGCGGTCTCGCGGGTGAGCAGGAATCGCCTCCACGCGGGCCTCGCGTGCGCCTTGTAGTCGCGCGTGGGCAGGTTCTCGGTCAGGGTGGTCATCGTCCCTCCTCCCGTTGTGCGATGAGTCGTCGATGCTGTCTGACCGCCAGGACGCGGTCGAGCACGATCGATCCGAGGATGAGCACGCCGACGACGGCGCGCTGCCAGAAGTCGTCGATGCCGAGGATGGGAAGAGCCCGGTTGATCGTGAGGAGCAGGAACGCCCCGATCGCCGCGCCCCAGACGGTGCCGACGCCGCCCGAGATCGCGACCCCGCCGATCACCGCGGCGCCGATCGCCTGCAGCTCCCACCCGGTGCCGGCCGCCGAGCTGACCGTTCCGTAGCGCGCCGCGTAAAGCACGCCGGCGAGGCCCGAGAGGGCGCCCGAGACGACGAATGCCGTGATGATGCGCTGGTTGACCTTGAGTCCGTAGAGGTGCGCGGCGGCAGGATCCGACCCGATCGCGTAGAACTCGCGACCCCCGCGGATGTTGCGCAGGTACCACGCGGCCGCGATCAGCACGACGACGGCGATGATCGTCAGGATCGGGATACCGAGGAGCTGATCGGTGCCGAGCCCGCGGAACTCATTCGGCAGGTCGGACGCGTTGATGCGGTCGCTGCCGGTCCACGCGACGTTGATGCCGCGGTAGATGTAGAGCGTTCCCAGCGTGATCACGAGCGCCGGGACTTTCGCCCACGCGACGAGGAGGCCGTTGATCGCCCCCAGCACGCCACCCATGACGATGCCGGCCAGGAACACGAAGATGACCGGGATGCCCTCGAGGTCGATGAACAGGCGGCCTGTCAGATAGGCGGTGAGCCCCACGATCGATCCGACCGAGAGGTCGACGTTGCGGGTGATGATGACGATCGCCTGGCCGACCGCGACGAGCAGGAGCAGGGACGGCGTGAGCAGCAGGTCGCGGAAGCCGTCGTTCGAGAACAGGAACGTGGGGTTCGCGGCGGTCGCCGCGAACACGACGAGCACCAGCGCGAGGGCGATGCCCGTCTCGCGGGCCGTCGCGACGCTGCGGACGAGCCGCGCCGCGCCGCTCGTCCCGGGAGACACCTGAATGGTCGCGCTCATGCTGCGGCCTCCGAATCGGCGGTCGCGGCGAACATGACCGCTTCGGGTGTCGCCTGGGTGCGGGGGAACTCGCCCGTGAGGCGTCCCTCCCGCATGACCAGCACGCGGTCGGCCATGCCGAGCACCTCCGGGAGTTCGGACGAGATCATGAGGATCGCGAGACCCTGCTGGGCGAGCTCGCTCAGCAGGCGGTGCACCTCGGACTTCGTGCCGACGTCGATGCCGCGCGTGGGCTCGTCGACGATGAGCACGGTCGGCTCGGTCGCGAGCCATTTGCCGATGACGACCTTCTGCTGGTTGCCTCCCGAGAGGGTGCCGGTCTCGGCATCCAATGCGGCCGTCTTCACCTCGAGTCGGGATGCCCACACTTCGGCGGCCGCGTTCTCGAGACCGTTCCAGATGAGGCCCCATTTCGAGAGCTTCGAGCGGATCGCGAGGGTGATGTTGCGCGAGACGCCGTCTTCGAGCACGAGGCCCTGCTTGCGGCGGTCTTCGGGGACGAGCGCGATGCCCCGGGCTGTGGCCTTCTTCGGGTCGCCCTTCGGCAGCACTGAGCCGTGGAGCGTGACCTTGCCCGACTCGTACGAGTCGACGCCGAAGATCGCCCGCGCGACTTCGCTTCGGCCCGCGCCGACGAGCCCGGCGAGCCCGACGATCTCGCCGGCGCGCAGCGAGAACGAGATGTCGTTGAAGACGCCTCGGCGGGTGAGGCCGGCGACCTCGAGCACCACCTCGCCGATGTCGGCGGGCAGCTTGGGGTAGAGCTCGGTCACGTCGCGGCCGACCATCTGGCGTACGAGGTCGTCGATGCTGGTGTCGGCGATGGGCGTCGTGTCGACGTACGAGCCGTCGCGCATGACGGTGACGGTGTCGCACAGCGCGAACACCTCGTCGAACCGGTGCGAGATGAACAGCAGCGCGCGTCCTTCGTCGCGGAGACTGCGGGCGACGGCGAACAGCCGCTCGACCTCGACACCCGACAGGGCGGCGGTGGGCTCGTCCATGATCAGGACCTTGGCGTCGAGCGAGATGGCCTTGGCGATCTCGATGATCTGCTGATCGGCGATCGACAGGCCCTCGGTCACGCGCTCGGGGTCGAGGCCGACTCCGAGTCGCTGGAAGATCTCGGCCGCCTCGGTGCGCATCGCCTTGCGGTCGATGCGGCCGACGCGGTTGGTCGGCTGGCGCCCCATGAAGATGTTCTCGGTCACCGACAGGTCGGGGAAGAGCGTCGGCTCCTGGTAGATCACGGCGATGCCGGCGGCCTTGGACTGCGCGGTGCTCGTGAAGTCCACCGATTCGCCGTCGAGCAGGAACTCGCCGGCATCCCGTCGATACAGCCCCGCGATGATCTTCACGAGCGTGGACTTGCCCGCGCCGTTCTCGCCGATGAGCGCGTGGATCGAACCGCGGTCGAGCGTGAGACTGCCGGAGCGGAGGGCGACGACGGCCCCGAAGGACTTCACGACGCGCGACAGGACGAGAGCATGCTCGTCGTTCGGCGGATCGGCATCGAGGGCCACGGCCACTCCTCCTCGTTGAGGTCAGCTCGCCGGAGACGAGCATCTGAAATCTTCTGAATCGATTCAGATCGATTTCAGGCTACTCTATGGAGACCCGACAGTGGTGGTCAAGTCGATGGGCGACAGTGACCGAATCGTGATCTGAGGAAGGATGTGGATGCCGTGGCGGTCAGCATCCGCGATGTCGCGCAGCTCGCCGGCGTCTCCGTCGGAACCGTCTCCAATGTCCTCAACCGTCCCGACGAGGTCTCGTCCGATTCGGTCGAACGGGTCATGCAGGCGATCGACGAACTCGGGTACGTGCGCAACGAGGCGGCACGCAAGCTGCGCGCGGGCGTGTCGTCCACCGTCGGCTTCGTGGTGCTCAACGGGCAGAACCCGTTCTACAACGACGTCGTGCGCGGCGCCGAAGACGAGGCCACCAAGTCGAGCATCGCGATCCTCTACGGCAACACCGACGAAGACGTCAAGCGCGAGCGTCTGTATCTCGACCTCTTCCAGGAGCAGCAGGTGCGCGGGCTGCTGATCGCCCCGTACGGCGACGTGACCCCTCGGCTGCAGAGCCTGCGGGCGGGCGGCATCGCCTGCGTGCTCGTGGACCGATTCAGCGGCGACGGCCGGTTCTCGTCGGTGTCGGTCGACAGCGTCGCCGGCGGACGCCTCGCCGTCGAGCACCTCATCGAGACCGGCCGCCGCCGCATCGCCTTCGTCGGCGGCCCTTTCGACATGCGTCAGGTCACCGACCGGCTCGCCGGCGCGCGCGCCGCCGCCGAGAACGCCGGCGCCCACGTCGACCTCGAAGTCGTCGCGACATCGGCCATGACGGTCGACGAGGGGACCGCCGCGGGCGCGCGCATCCTGTCGCGGCACCACCGCGACTGGCCGGACGCGATCTTCGCGTCGAACGACCTCCTCGCCCTGGGGCTCCTGCAGGCCATCGTCGTCGACGGTCGCGCGGGCGTGCCCGACGACATCGCGATCATCGGATTCGACGACATCCCGTTCGCCGGCGCAGCCGCGGTGCCGCTGTCGTCGATCCGTCAGCCGAGCCGCATGATCGGGCGCACGGCGCTGCGCATCCTGATGGAGGAGGCGGCCGACCCCGACAGCATCCCGCGTCAGACGGTGTTCCCTCCCGAGCTCATCGTGCGGGCATCCACCGCCCCGCGCTGATCCCCCCGCCGAGTTGCCACCAGCGGCTGCAATACCGCTCTCATGACGACCATCGGTGGCAACTCGCACCCATCCGAAGACGAGGTCGGACCAGAACGACGGATGCCGGGCGCCCGCGACTCAGGCGCCGCCGCCGCGCCGAGTTGCCACCAGCGGCTGCAACACCGTCCGCAAAACGACCTCGAGTGGCAACTCGCGCCCATCCGTGGAGTAGCTCGGACCAGAACGACGGATGCCGGACGCCCGCGCCGACCCACGCGCCGCCGCGCGCTGATCCCTCCGCCGCCGCTCGCCTCCGCCGCTGCGCGCCGCCGAGTTGCCACCAGCGGCTGCAACACCGCTCGCATAACGACCTCGACTGGTAACTCGCCCCCGCCCGCGGGGAAGGTCCGACCAGAACGACGGATGCCGGGCGGCCGCGCCGATCCAGGAGCCGCCGCGCCGCCGAGTTGCCACCAGCGGCTGCAATACCGCCCGCATAACAGCCTCGAGTGGCAACTCGCGCCCATCCAAGCGCGGGCAGGGGCCAGGGCACCCGGGATACGTCAACCCCCTCGCCGGGTCCACTTGAGCCGCCTAACGTGAAGCCATGGACGAGCGACGCGCAGAAGACCAGCCCATCGAAGACGACGCGCCCACCGGCGGCGACCAGACCACCGAGGACCAGCTCGAGGCCGACAACGCCGTCGAAGAAGACATGCTCAAGGCGCTCGATCCCGGCGACGCGCCGGCCTGACCCTCACGCCGAGCCGGGGAGGCTCCCCGTCACCGCGACGATGTGGCCGCCGCGCAGCTCCTGGCGACGCACCGATCCCGGGACGGCTACCGCCTCGAGCAGACGCCACGGCCGGGCTGCGATGTCGGCCCCGCCGAGGGCGCACGCCAGTCGGGCGAGCGGCGAAAACAGCCGCCAGCGCCCGGTCGGCGGCTGCATGTCGACCACGCAGACGGTCGCTCCCGGGCGCAGCAGGCCCGTGGCCCCGGCGAAGGCCGCCGACGCACCCTCCCGCATGACGCTGAGGGCATACGTCGTGATCAGCGCGTCGGCGCCGCCGTCACCCAGCGCCGATCCGAGCGAGGATGCGTCGAGCCGGGAGGCGTCCGCGGCGATCAGTCGCACGTTCGCCCACCCATGTCGCCGCACGCGTCGGCGCGCCACGTCGAGCATGTCGGTGCTGAGATCGATGCCGATCACGGCGCCGCTCGCACCCACCGCATCATGCAGGAGCGGGAAGTTCAGCCCCGTGCCGCACCCGAGGTCGATGACGACGTCGCCGTCGGACAGGTGCATGTCGGCGATGCCGGCCACCCGGCCCGCGCGGTAGACGGCACGCTCGCCCGACAGCACGTCGTACCAGCGTGCGCCGAGACCGTAGCGCCGGAACGGACTGCTCACGATGATCTCCTTCCACGGATGCCGGGGGTTAGGCTGACGCCGTGACCCCGCGCCCGAGTCCTGGCCGAATCCTGACCGCCGCCGCTGCGGGCGGCGAATGGGACCTCGTGGTGATCGGAGCCGGCAGCGCCGGACTCGTCGCCGCCCGCACCGCGGCCACCCTCGGCGCCCGCACGCTGCTCATCGAGGCCCATCGCTGGGGCGGCGAATGCCTGCACACCGGCTGCGTGCCGTCGAAGGCGCTGATCGCCGCCGGGCATGCAGCGCACGCGGCCCGCCGCGCGGACCGTCTCGGCGTCCGCGTCGCCGGCGTCGAGGTCGATTTCACCGCCGTCATGGCGCACGTGCACGCGGCGATCGCGACGATCGCGCCGGTCGATTCCCCCGAGACCCTCGCGTCGCGCGGCGTCCACGTGGTGCACGGCCGGGCGAGGTTCACCGCACCCCGCGAGATAGAGGTCGACGGCACCCGCATCGGATTCCGCGACGCGGTCATCGCCACAGGCAGCCGGCCGGTGATCGCCGACATCCCCGGCGCACAGGACGTGCTGACGAACGAGACCTTCTGGCAGCTCGAGGAGCAGCCCGCGCGACTCCTCGTCCACGGCGGCGGAGCCATCGGGTGCGAGATCGCCCAGGCGATGGCCCGCCTCGGGACGGCGGTGACCCTCGTGCACCGCGGTTCCCGACTGCTGCCCAAGGAAGACCCCGCCGCGAGCGCGATCGTCCGTGCCGCCCTCGAAGCGGACGGCGTCGACGTGCGGCTGGACACGCAGATCGATCGCATCGAAAGCGACCGGACCGCGGTGCTGTCCGACGGCTCCCGCGTCGGGTTCGATCGGATGCTGGCGGCTCTCGGCCGGCGGGTCGACGTCTCGGATCTCGGTCTCGAGGCGGCCGAGGTCGCGCTCGGCGATCGCGGAGACGTCACCGTCGACACCACCATGCGCACCTCGAACCCGGCGATCCGCGCTGCGGGCGACGTGACCGGACTGCCCCGCTTCACCCACACCGCGGGCATGTTCGGCAGCGTCGCCGCGACCAACGCCGTGCTGGGCCTGTCGCGGCGCATCGATCTCGACGTCGTGCCGCGGGTGACGTTCACGTCGCCCGAGGTGGGAGCCGTGGGAGTCGCGCCCGGCGATGCGAAGCGGCGGGGTCTGAGTGTGATCGTGCACGAGGACCACGAGGTCGACCGCGCCGTCGCCGACGGCGAGACCTCGGGTCGCACGACCCTCGTCGTCGACCGCCGCGGACGACTGAGAGGCGCCTCGGTCGTGGGTCCGCGCGCGGGCGAAGTCCTCGGCGAGCTGACGACGGCGATCAAGGCGGGGCTGTCGGTGCGCGACCTCGCCGGCACCACCCACGCATATCCGACCTACGCCGACGGGGCGTGGAACGCCGCGATCAGCTCGGCGCAGGAGGGTCTCGACGGCGGCCTGGTCCAGCGCGGCATCCGCCTTCTGCGAGGCTTCCACGCGCGACGGCGCTGAGCGGTCGCGATCAGCGCAGGGCACGGTATCCGGCCACGATGCGCTGCGTCGCGCTGATGCCGACCACAGCGGCCCAGCCGACGGCGATCCACGCCGACCACTGCGGCACGACGAGCCAGAGCGTGTGCACGACGATCGTCTCGGTCGCCTCGGCCAGGCCTCCGAGGAACGAGAGCGACCGCCCGTCGTCGAGTCGGCGATCCGCGCGCTCGGCGATCGACGAGAACGCCAGGAACGCCGTGCCGTTGACGTAGTACGCCAGGAGCACCAGCAGGAACGGCCACCACGGGGCGTCGAACGCCGCTGTGGCGCCGATCGCGACGCCGACCACCGTGCTGCCGTAGACGACGAAGTCTGCGGTGATGTCGAGGAATCCCCCGGCGTGCGAGCCGGGCGCGCCCGAGGCGCGGGCGCGTCGACGGGCGAGGGTGCCGTCGAGGCCGTCGGCGAGCCGTGACAGCAGCCACAGGATCACCGCCACCGCCCACCACTGCAGCGCCGCCGCGAGCGCCGAGCCCAAGCCGATCGCGAGCCCCGCCAGGGTCAGTCCGTCGGGCGTGATCCACCGACGGTCGAGAAGCCGGGTCACGGTCTCCAACGGGCCGGCGAGCAGCGGGCGCAGCCGAGCATCAAGCATCGTCGCCGCCTTCCGATCGATCGGGTCCGTCGACAGGGTGTTCGGAACGAGCGGATGAATCGGATGCCGCCCGGCGTCGGCGCATCGTCAGCCCGACCACCGCGCCGGCGAGCGAGAGCACGCCCAAGACGCCCAGCGCGACCCAGAACAGGGGACCCGCCTCGATGCCGAAGGCTCCGAGGGCGACGTAGGCCATGGTTCCCGGGATGATGCCGATCGCGGTCGCGGCGCCGTAGCCCGCGAATGGGACGCCGGTCAGCCCCGACGCGTAGTTGAGGCCGGTGAACGGCACGACCGGCACCAGCCGCAGCCCGAGGATCGCGAGGAATCCCCGTCGCTCGAAGAGGTCGTCGACGCGGCGGGCACGGGCTCCCAGCAGATGCAGGACGCCGTCGCGGCCGAGCGCCCGGGCGATGGCGAAAGCGGCGGCCGCGCCGAGCAGGGCGCCGAAGTAGACGATGACCGATCCGGCGGCGAATCCCCACAGCACGCCCGCGGCGATGTTCAGGATGCCCTTGGGCACCGGGCTGAGCGTGATCAGCGCGTAGACCACCGCGAACACGACTGCGCCGCCCACACCGAGCTCGCCGAAGCGCGCGCGCAGATCGTCGACGTCGAGTGACGGCAGAAGGAGACCAACCGAAACGGCGACGGCGACGAACACACCGAGAAGGATGAGGCGAAGCACCGGACGACGACCCACGGGTCTGCTGTACTGCTCGGACACGCGGCCACCCTCGTCGTCGGACCACCCACGATAACGGAGGTACTCCGACCCGCCGACATATGGCGGAGGAGTGCCCGCCGCGGCCTGAGAGGATCTGCACCATGCCCACCACCCCCCTGCGCGCCGCGCGCGCACCCCGCCCCCGACGCCGCATCCGTGTGGCGGGCGCCGTCGCCGCCACCGCGTTGACCGCGCTCATCGCGGCGGGCTGCTCCGCCCCGGCGTCACCGGGCTCTGCCGTGCCCGACTCCTGGGACGACGTCGTCGCCGAAGCGCAGGGGCAGACCGTGCAGCTGTGGATGTACGGGGGCGACACCCAGGGCAACGCCTACATCGACGACGTGCTCGCGCCCGCCGTGGCCGAGCAGGGGGTCACGCTCGAACGCGTGCCCGTCACCGACACCCGCGATGCGCTCAACCGCGTGTTCAGCGAGATCCAGGCGGGCCGCGACGACGGCACGGTCGACCTCATCTGGATCAACGGCGACAACTTCCGCACCGGCAAGGAGGCCGACGCGTGGCTCTGCGGCTGGACGTCGCTCCTCCCGAGCATGAGCGCGACCGACCCCGCCGACCCCCTGCTCCTCTCGGACTTCGGCACGTCGGTGGACGGTTGCGAGGCGCCGTGGCATAAGGCGCAGTTCACCCTCGCCTACAACGCCGATGTCATCACCGACCCCCCGACCTCCCTCGAGGAGGTGCTGGCGTGGGCCGAGGCGAACCCCGGCCGGTTCACATACCCGGCACCGCCCGACTTCACCGGGTCGGTCTTCGTGCGCGAGGTGCTCGCCAGTGTCTCGGGCGGATCCGACGAGGTGCCGGTGGAGTATTCGGACGAGGCGTTCGACGAGCTGTCGCCCGCCCTCTACGACAGGCTCGCCGAGCTCGCGCCGAGCCTGTGGCGCGGCGGCGACACCTACCCCGCCAACGAGGCCGAGCTCGGACAGCTCTACGCCGACCGCCAGGTCGACATGACCATGACCTACGGCCCCGCCACCCTCACCGACCTCGTCGCCGACGGGACGTACCCGCCCGGGACGAAGGTGCTCACTCTCGACGAGGGCACCGTCGGCAACGCCAGCTTCCTCGGGCTGCCGGCGAACTCCGACTCGATCGCCGGGGCGATGGTCGTCGCGAACGAGGCACTGAGCGTCGAGCAGCAGGCGGCGAAGGCGCGGCCCGACGTCTGGGGACAGTTCACCGTGCTCGACATCGAGGGTCTCGACGGCGCCGATCGCGCGCTGTTCGACGAGCTGCCCGATTCGCCCGTGGTGCCCGGCTACGAGGTGCTCTCCCGCAACGCCCACTCCGAGCTCGCCGCGGAATGGGTGCCGGCGCTCGACGACGGATGGCGCACCGAAGTCCTGGCTCGGTGACCCTCACCCCCCTCGCCCCGCGACCGGTCGCCTCCGCGCGCCAGCGCGGGCGGTCGGTGCTGATGGTGCTGCCCGCGGTCGTCATCACGGTGCTCGTGGTCGGCGGCGGCATCGGCGCGACGGTGCTGCAGAGCCTCGGACTCATGCCGATCGTCGGCGAGGCGAGCCTGTCCCTCGCGGCGTTCTCGGCGAACCCGGGCGAGGTCGCCTCGGCGGTCGGGGTGTCGCTGTGGATCGCCGGCGCCTCGACCGTGATCGCCGCGGTGGTGGGCACGGGCGCAGCACTGGTGATCGTCTCGGGGCGATGGGGCGGGCGGATCGTCGCAGCGCTCGGCGCGGTCACCGTGACGGTTCCGCATCTGATCGGCGCCGCGACGATCGGCCTGCTGTTGGCGGATGCCGGAGTGCTCGCCCGTCTGCTGGGAGTCCCGGCGGAATCGTGGCCCGCCCTCGTCGGCGGGCAGAGCTGGGCGGCGGTGATCGCGGAGTTCGCCTGGAAGGAGTCGGCGTTCGTCGCGCTCGTCGTCACCGGCACGCTCGCGACGCGCATCGCCGCGTACGACGAGGGGGCGGCGATGCTCGGAGCCGGTCGGTGGCAGCGGTTCCGCTGGATCTTCCTGCCGCTCATCGCCCCGACCGTGCTCATCTGCTCGACGATCAGCTTCGTGTACGCGCTCGGGTCGTACGAGGTCGCCTGGCTGCTCGGCCGCTCGTCGCCCGAGCCTCTTCCGGTGCTCGCGGTTCGGCTGTTCCAGGGGGTGTCGCTGGACTCACGGCCCGAAGCCGCCGCCGTCGCCGTCATCACCGCAGCGATCGCCCTGGTCGCGGTGGCTGCGACCTTCATCGTCCTGCGTCGGACGGCGGCGTGGCGATGAGCCCGGCATCCGCCCTCACCGCCTCGCACGGCTGGAGCCGCGCGCTCCGCGTGGCCGCGACCATCGCCCTGATCGTCTGGTTCGGGCTGCCCTTCCTCCCCCTGCTGCTGTGGGCGGGGGCGGACGGGTGGTCCTATCCCGCGCCTCTGCCGACGAGCTGGGGCGCGCGCGGGCTGGAGGAGGCGGCGGCGTTCGGCGCAGTGCCGGGGGCCGTCTCGTCGCTGCTGCTGGCGCTGTGCGTGGCCGTCATCGCCACACCGCTGGGTGCTCTCGCCGCCCGCGCGCTGACGTTCGGCAGCGTCCCCGCGCCCCGGCTCGTCGGTGCCGTCCTTCTCTCGCCGATCGCGCTCCCGCCCGTCGTGGCCGTGCTCGGCGTGAACGTCGTGCTGCTGCGGGCATACATCCCACCCGCCCCGGGCGTCGTGCTCGTGCTCGTCGTGCTCGCCCTGCCGTACACGACGTTCGTCATGCGGACGGCCTACAACGCGTACGACCGGGGCTACGAAGACGGCGCCCGACTCCTCGGCGCCGACGCGGTGCAGGTGTTCCTGCGCGTGCAGCTGCCCCTGATCGCACCCGCTCTCGCCCGGGCCGCGTTCCTGGCCTTCCTCGTCGCGTGGAGCGACTACGTCGTCACGGTGATCGTCGGCGGCGGCGAGATCGTGACGCTGCCGCTCGTGGTCGCGAGCGCGGCGTCGGCGGTCGGCAACGACTCCGCCGTCGCGGTGATGTCGCTCGCCGCGATCATCCCGCCGATCGTCCTGCTGCTGGCGGCACTGTCGTTCGGTCGCCGCCGACCCCGATCGGGCAGCGCCCCGGTCGCCGCACCCGAATCGGAGCGCATCCTCGCATGAGCACGGATCTCGTCCTGGACAGCGTGACCAAGCGCTTCCCCGGCTCCCCTTCGTCGGCCGTCGCCGACGTCACCCTGTCGGTGCCGCGCGGCGCGTGCACGGCGGTGCTCGGGCCCAGTGGATCGGGCAAGACGACGCTCCTGCGCCTCATCGCCGGCCTCGAGCTGCCTGACACCGGCCGTGTGCTCATCGGCGGCGACGACGTCGTGCGCGTACCGGCGGAGCGCCGCGGGGTGGGCATGGTGTTCCAGAAGTCGATGCTGTTCCCGCACCTCTCGGTGCTCGACAACGTCGCCTTCGCCGCGCGTGCGGCGGGCGAGTCCCGCTCGGTCGCCCGCGCGCGCGCCGCCGAGCATCTCGACATGGTGCAGCTCCGCGGCTTCGGGTCGCGCCGGGTGGGCGAGCTGTCGGGCGGTCAGGAGCAGCGCGTCGCGATCGCCCGAGCCCTCGCCGCCGAACCTGCCGTGCTGCTGCTCGACGAGCCCTTCAGTGCCCTCGACCCGTCGCTGCGCACCGACATGCACGACCTCATCGAGCAGGTGCGGCTGTCGGTCGGCCCGACGATCGTGCTCGTCACCCATGACCGTGACGAGGCGTCGCGGGTCGCGGACCGCATCGCCGTCCTCGAGCACGGCCGGGTGCTGCACGAGGGAACGGTCGCCGAGGCCTACCGCGCCCCGGCCACCGCGCGCGTGGCTGCGCTCATGGGCGGGCGCAACCGCATCGCGGGAACGATGAGCGGCGGCATCCATCGCAGCGCACTGGGATCGGTCAGGGTGCCCGGCGCCCCGCAGTCTGGCACCGGCATCCTGCTCATCCGGCAGGAGGACATCGTGCTGCTCGGCGAACGCGACGTCTTCGAAGCGGATGCCGACGACGTCACGGTGTCGGGGATCGTCGCGTCGCTGCGCGTGTCGGGGGCGCGGGCAGAGCTCGCGGTCCTCGTCGGCGATGTCGAACTGCACCTCGACATCGCATCGGTGCGCGCTCCGGGCATCGGCGACCGTGTCCGGATGCGGATCCCCGTCGACTCCGCGCACGTCGTCGCGGGGTGACCGCCTACGGTCTCCCGCGCAGTGGCCCGACGCCGATTGCGGGGGCGTGACGCCGGTCAGGCCTCGACGCGACCGGTTCCGCGCACGGGGGTGAGCCCCGACGGACGCGTCACCACCGTCGGCGTCACCGCGCCCTGCACTCCGGCACCGACGAGCGGCAGGATGCGCCGGAGCTCTTCGTTCTCGACCGCGTCGAGCACGCCGTGCTGCACGCATGCGGGCACGAGGCGACCGTCATCCGGATGCGACATCGCGTACATGCACGAGCCCAGGCGCTCCTGGGTCTCCTTCAGCACGGGGTCGTCCGCGACGATGCCCTTCTCCATCATCTCCCAGGCGGGTTTCACCTGCTCGGAGTCCATGAAGTTGTGCACCACGAACGTCTTGAACGAGACCTTCTTTCGGCGTGCCGCGGCGACCATCTTGCGCAGGCCGCCGGCGCGGCGCACGACGCGTCCCATGAGGCGGAACAGCGGTGGCACGTCGCCGGGATGCGCCGCGAGCGCCCGAAGGACCTTCACGATCAGGATGCCCGTGGGCACGTCTCCGAAGATCATGCCGCCGTGGTGGGCGAGGAAGCGATCGCGCGCGGCGATGTCCCGCGGGTCTTCGGGGTCGAGGAGGGGGGCGAACACGCCGCCCACCCGCACGCCGACCGTGGAGCGGTTGCAACGCGGGTCGCCGAACTGCGTGGCCTGCCACGGCAGCTTCTGACCGACGCCCTTCTCGATGCGCTCCCAGACCTTGTCGATCGTGACCTCGCCGAAGTCCTCGCGCCAGCGGCGGTCGTCTCCGATGAAGGCGGCCGGCTGGAACGACATCATGTCGAACGGCATGTCGAGCACGTCGCGGGTCACCTGCTCGACCTCGTCGACGTTGGACGGCGTGACAGTCATGTTGTGGGCGAGGTAGCTGCTCACACCGTGATCGCGCTTGAGGTCGACGAACATCTGCGCGAACTGCTCGCGGAACGGGTTGAGCTCGGCCTCGCTCCGCGGGCGGACCGCTCCGCGGCGGCCGCGCATCAGCGAGTCGAAGTGCGCGGCGAACGACACCTTGCGGAACCGCGGCCTGCCGTTCTCGTCGAGCACGACATCCCGCAGGTAATCGTCGTCGAAGTCGCCGTGGGTCATCGACATGGGCTCGCGGCCCGCGGCACGCATGGCCAGCAGTGCAGCGGCGTGGTCTGCCGCCGGAAGCAGGCTGACCTCGCCGCCGATCAGCTGCGCGTGGGCGCGGGGCCCCCGCATCCGGCGCAGGTACGCCATCTGGCGGGTCACGTTGTCGACGGTGTGGTCGCCGTCGATGCGCACCTTGTTCGCGTCGGCCGAGTGGTAGCAGGGCGAGCACGTGAGGTTGCACTTGGGGAACACCCCGTGCGTGCCCTCGCAGCCCACGGCGCAGCGGCCGAGCAGCTGGTTGTCGGTCTGCGCGTGCGGCGGGAGGTCTGCCCAGCGGCGGTCGAGCGCGGCCCGTGTCTCGGGGTGGATGGGGCGCGTGGCCAGTTCGAAATCAGTCAGCGTACGGGTCAGTCCCATGTCAGCCACCCCTTCATCGCGTGCGCATCCATCATGCGCCAGCGCGCACCGATCGTCATGATCTGATTCGGTGCGGTGCCCGCATCGGATGGATCCCCGCGCGGGCCAGGTTGGGCCGCCCCCTTTCGGTGGCAGTGCGGGCGCGCTGCGGGCCAGCTATCTCTAGGCAGGCCCTTCGGGTGCTCGGCGGTCCACCACATCCAGGCCCGCCAGCCGCACATTCCGACCTCACCCCCCTCGCGAACTTCGGTCAACCGCGCGAAGTTCGGAGTCAGATACGCGAATGAGTCCGAAGTTCGTGCGGTTGACCGAAGTTCGTGCAGCCGAGCGCAGCAGATGGCCGCTCAGGATGCCGCACGGCACAGACCACGGTCGGGGCTGCCGCAGCCGGCGCCCGCACGCGCGGCGGCTGGGACCCCGGGCGGACCGACCACGCGCACACCCCTCCCGCGCGCTACGCCTCTCGCGTGATCGTGACCTTGACGTGCAGCGCCGACTTGAACGGGCCGGCGTAGACGCCGCGCAGCGGGGGCACGTCGCCGTAGTCGCGCCCGCGGCCGACGAGCACGTGGCGGTCGCCGATCTCGATGTTGTTGGTCGGGTCGAAGCCCTGCCATTCGCCGGCGAACCACTCCACCCACGAGTGCGATTCGCCGGGCACCGCTTCGCCGACCTCGGCCGAGGGGCGCGGATGCAGGTACCCCGAGACGTATCGCGCGGGGATGCCCACGGAGCGCAGCGCGCCGAGGGTGATGTGCGCGATGTCCTGGCACACGCCTTCGCGTGCTTCCCAGGCATCCTGGGCCGTCGTCTGCACGCCGGTCACCCCGAAGACGTACTTCACGGCATCGCCGATCGCCTCCGAGATCTCGTGGGCGGCAGGGCCGGGCTGGTCGTGCTTCGCCGCGATCGCCTTGGCGAGCTGGACCACCTCGGCGTGCGGCTTCGTGCGACCCGTCTGGGTGAGCTGCTCGACGGTCTCGATCGACCGCAGTGCTTCGCGTTCCAGGGCCTCCCACGAGATGTCGACATGCTCGAGGGGCCGGGGGCGCACCTCGACCAGCGAGCGGGCGGTGATCCTCAGGTCGTCGTGCGCCGACAGCACGTCGAACGCCGCGACGCGCGTGCCGAAGTAGTCGACGTACTGGTTGACGCTCGTCGACGGCTCGATGTCGAGCGACGAGCTCAGCACGAACTGGCTGTCGGTCGAATTGGGCAGCATGCGCGCCTCGTTGTAGGACGCGGTCACGTCGCCCTGGTACGAATACCCGGTCGAGTGCTCGATTCTCAGTCTCTTCATCGCTGTCGTCCCTGCTGGCGGGGACGAGACCCCGCCCGATGTGTTTCGACCGATCGAACCATCACGAGATCTCCCCGATCCAGCTCGGCTCGGCCTGCGTCGGGAAGAACCTCTGACGAATGGCTTCGGATGCCTCGCGGGTGACCTTCTGCACGCCGTCCATGTGCTCGGGCAGCTCGTGCAGGATCTCACTGATCGGGCTGTACTCGAGATCGTTCCGGATGCGGCCGAGGGCGCGCAGCACGGTGTTGGAGTGACCGACGCGGTCGGCCCGCGGATCGATGGCGCTCATGCAGTCCTCGGCCTGCTGCACCGAGTAGACGATCGAGCGGGGGAACAGCCGGTCCAGCAGCAGGAACTCCGCCGCGTTGCGCGCGCTCGGCATCCCGCGATAGGTGCGCAGATAAGCCTCGTACGCACCGCACGAGCGCAGGATCGTCGTCCACGACGGACCTGACACCTCGGTCAGCGACCGCGTGGCGAGCATGCGCGCTGTCATGTCGGCGCGCTCGATGCTGCGCCCCAGCGTGAAGAACTGCCACGCTTCATCCCGGCTCGTCGACGAGTCGACGACTCCGACGGCGAGGGCGGATCGCTCGCGCACCCACTGGAAGAACTCGTGCACCTTCTCGTTGTTGATGCGCCGCGGCATGCGGGCGTTCGTGGTGTTGAGGGTCTCCCACAGCTCGGTCGAGACGATCTCCCGCGCGCGGCGGGCGTTCTCGCGCGCCGCCGTCAGGGCATAGGCGATGCTCGACGGGTTCGCGCGGTCGACGGCGAGACGGGCGAGCACGTCTTCACGGCGCACGGCGTCGCCCTCTTCGGCGGGAGCCGACCCCATCACGCTCAGCAGCGACCGGCACGCGGTGTCCTCGTCGATCCACGGGTCTTCGAGCAGCAGCTGCAGGTGCACATCGAGGATGCGGGCCGTGCCGTCGCTGCGCTCGATGTAGCGCCCGATCCAGAACAGCGACTCGGCGATGCGACTCAGCACGGCGCGCCCGCCTGCCCGTGAGCCTCCACCTGGCGGCCGACAGCGTGGGTACTCCCCGCGGTTTCGGCGACCCGCTGGAGGCTCACCGCCTCAGGCTCTGCGGATGCCGGCACGTCGCGGCCCTGCTGCTGTTGCTGCTCCTGCTCGGCGCGGTCACCACGGCCGGGGTCGCGGGGCGAGTGCGCGGGCGGGGGCTGGCCGTCGTAGATGATCGGTATCGCCTGGGTCGTGGCCGCCTGATCAGCCACGAGGCCGGCGAGGCCGTCACCCTGGCCGTACTCGACGTGACCGGGGGCGGATCCGCCGACGATCCAGGTGTCCTTCGAGCCGCCGCCCTGGCTCGAGTTGACGACGAGCTCGCCCTCGGGCAGCGCGACGCGCGTCAGCCCGCCGGGGAGCACCCAGATGTCGTCGCCGTCGTTGACCGCGAACGGACGCAGGTCGGCGTGACGCGGCCGCATCCCGTCTTCGACGAGCGTCGGGATGGTCGACAGCATGACCACCGGCTGAGCGATCCAGCCGCGGGGGTCCTTGATCAGGCGCTTTCGCAGGCGTTCGAGTTCGGCGGGCGTGGCATCCGGGCCCACGACGAGCCCCTTGCCGCCCGACCCGTCGACGGGCTTCACCACCAGTTCGGGAAGGCGGTCGAGAACCTCTTCGAGGGCTCCCGGGTCTTCGAGCCGCCACGTGTCGACGTTCTTGAGGATCGGCTCCTCCGACAGGTAGTACCTGATGAGGTCGGGCACGTAGGTGTAGAGCAGCTTGTCGTCGGCGACGCCGTTGCCGACCGCGTTGGCGATGGTCACGTTGCCGAGCCGCGCGGCGAGCATGAGGCCCGGGGCTCCGAGCATCGAGTCGGCGCGGAACTGCAGCGGGTCGATGAAGTCGTCGTCGACCCGGCGGTAGATGACGTCGACGCGCTTGGGTCCGCGCGTCGTGCGCATGAAGACCTTGCCGCCGATGCACAGCAGATCGCGGCCCTCGACGAGCTCGACGCCCATCAGGCGCGCGAGCAGCGTGTGCTCGAAATAGGCCGAGTTGTAGACGCCCGGGGTCAGCACGACGACGTTCGGGTCTTCGATGCCCGCCGGCGCCGAGGCGCGAAGGGCGGCGAGCAGCTTGTTCGGGTAGTCGCCGACGGGGCGCACGCGCATCGAGACGAACAGCTCGGGGAGGGTCTGGGCCATCACGCGGCGGTTCGAGATGACGTAGCTGACACCCGAGGGCACACGCACGTTGTCTTCGAGCACGCGCATCTCGCCGTGCTCGTCGCGGATCAGGTCGATGCCCGACACATGGATGCGCACACCGTTGGCGGAGTGGATGCCCGCGGCCTGGCGGTAGAAGTACTGCGACGATGCGATGAGCCCCGCGGGCAGCACCTCGTCGCGCACGCAGTGCTGGTGGTTGTAGGCGTCCTCGAGGAAGGCCTCGAGCGCGCGCACGCGCTGCTTCACACCGGCCTCGACGCGCGACCACTCGTCGTAGGCGATGACGCGCGGCACCGCGTCGAGCGGGAACGGTCTCTCCTCGCCCGCGAAATCGAACGTCACACCCTGCGCGAGGTACGAGCTCGCGAGCGAATCGGTGCGCCCGCGCAGCTCTTCCTGCGTCATCTTGGCGAGGGCCTGATACAGCTCCCGATACGCCTCCCGCGACTCGGCGGCGGCTCCGGCATGTGCCGGGGCGCCGAACATCTCGTCGAACGCGGGGATGCCCGACGCAGTCTTGCGCGGCGCCAACGTGGAGCCGTAGCCGTCGAAGAGGTCACCCATGGGTCGACACTACTCCGGGGCATGTTGCGGGAGTGTTTCCCGCAGCCATCGTGTCCCGCGCCATTCGCGGGGCGCTCTCCCAGCCTCGGCGGCCTCGCGCGCACGTACGCTTGCGCCATGGCCGAAACCCCCGCGTCCCGCGGCATCCCGGTGCCCCTCGCCGGACTCGCCGGAGTCGCATCCGTCGCGCTCGGCGCCGGGCTCTCCGAACTCGTGGCGCGCATGGTCGCCCCCGCGTCGAGCCCGTTCGCGACGGTCGGCGGTGCGCTCATCGACGCCGCGCCGAAGTGGGCGAAGGACACCGCCATCGCCCTGTTCGGCACCGCCGACAAGATCGCCCTCATCGTCGGCATCGTGATCGTCGTCGTCGCCCTGGCGGCCCTGGCCGGCTGGCTCGAATCGCGCCGACCTCCGTGGGGAAGCATCGTGATCGCCGTCTTCGGCGCGGCCGGCGCGATCGTCGCGATGACCCGCCCCGAGGCGTCGGCGCCGTCCTGGCTCCCCGGCGTCGTCGCCGGTGCGGTGGGCGTCTTCACGCTTCGCATGCTGATCCGGATGCTGCGCCCCGCCGCACCCGAAGAGGCCGAGCCGACCGCGCCGAACCGTCGCGCGTTCCTGCTCTGGTCGGCCGGCGCCGTGGTCGTGGGCATCGCCGCGGCGGCGGCCGGCGGCATCCGCACCGCAGGAACGGCCGCGGTCGACGCGGTACGCCGCGCCCTGCGGCTGCCCGCGGCTGCCGTCACGGCGCCGGCGATCCCGGCGGGAGCCGAGCTCGGCATCGCGGGACTGGCGCCCGTCATCACGCCGAACGAGTCGTTCTACCGCATCGACACGGCGCTCATCGTGCCCGAGATCGACCCCGCCGACTGGTCGCTGCGCATCTTCGGCATGGTCGAGAACGAGGTCACGCTGTCGTGGGACGAGCTGCTGGCCCTCCCCCTCGAAGAGAGCGTCACGACGCTCGCGTGCGTGTCGAACACCGTCGGCGGAGACTTGATCGGCAACGCGCTGTGGCTCGGCTATCCGATCCGCGAGCTGCTCGCCCGCGCGAATCCGACCGCCGGCGCCGACATGGTGCTGTCGACGTCGCAGGACGGCTTCACGGCATCCACCCCGATCGAGGCGCTCACCGACGACCGCAACGCGATCCTCGCGGTCGGCATGAACGGCGAGCCGCTGCCGCTCCCCCACGGCTTCCCGGTGCGCATGGTCGTGCCGGGACTGTACGGCTACGTGTCGGCCACGAAGTGGGTGGTCTCGCTCGAGGTCACCCGCTTCGACCAGGCGCGCGCGTACTGGAGCGACCGCGGGTGGTCCGAGCGGGGTCCGGTCAAGCTGCAGTCGCGCATCGACGTGCCTCGTCACCAGCAGGGACTGCGGGCGGGCGACACCGTGATCGCCGGCGTCGCGTGGCAGCAGCACGTGGGCGTGTCGGGCGTCGAGGTCCAGATCGACGAGGGACCGTGGCAGCAGGCGGAGCTCGCCACCGCGATCTCGGACGACACGTGGGTGCAGTGGAGCCTGCCGTGGACGGCGACGACCGGCGACCACGTGATCCGCAGCCGCGCGACCTCGACCGACGGCGAGACGCAGACCGAGGAGCGCACGACCGTCGCCCCCGACGGGGCGACCGGGTGGCACGAACGCTTCGTGCAGGTCTTCGAGGCGTAGACCGCGCGGTCAGCGCCCGGCGAGCACCAGCTTGAGCTGCTCGACGGCCCAGTCCAGCTCGGTCGCACGCACGACCAGCGGCGGCGCGATGCGCAGGGTCTGGCCGTGGGTGTCCTTCGCGAGCACGCCGCGCGCGAGCAGGCGCTCGGCGATCTCGCGGCCGGTGCCGAACGCGGGATCGATGTCGATCCCGGCCCAGAGTCCCGCGACGCGCACAGCCGTCACGCCGTGCCCGACGAGCTCCTGCAGCTTCACCTCGAGGTGCTCGCCGAGGGCGAGGCCCCGGGTCTGGAACTCTCCGCCGCGCAGCATCTCGACCACGCGCAGCCCGATCGCCGCCGCGAGCGGGTTGCCCCCGAAGGTCGAGCCGTGCTCGCCGGGGCCGATCACCCCGAGCACGTCGCGGTCCGCCACGACGGCCGACAGGGGCAGGATGCCGCCGCCCAGCGCCTTGCCGAGGAGGTACATGTCGGGCACGACGCCCTCACGGTCGCACGCGAAGGTGGTTCCGACGCGGCCGAGGCCGGACTGGATCTCGTCGGCGATGAACAGCACGTCGTTGCGCGTGCAGATCTCGCGCACCGCGCGCAGGTAGCCCTCGGGCGGGATCACCACGCCCGCCTCGCCCTGGATGGGCTCGATGAGCACCGCCGCCGTGTGCGGCGTCATGGCCGCTTCGATCGCCGCGGCATCCCCGAACGGCACGTGCACGAAGCCGGGGGCGAACGGACCGAAGCCGTCGCGCGCCGTCGGGTCGTCGCTGAAGCCGACGATCGTCGTCGTGCGGCCGTGGAAGTTGCCGTCGGCGACGATGATCGTCGCGGCATCCGTCTCGATGCCCTTCACCCGGTAACCCCAGGCGCGAGCGACCTTGATGCCGGTCTCGACCGCTTCGGCGCCGGTGTTCATCGGCAGCACCATGTCTTTGCCGGCCAGCGCCGCGAGCGCTGCGGCGAAGGGGCCGAGCCGGTCGTTGTGGTAGGCCCGGCTGGTGAGCGTCAGGCGGTCGAGCTGCTCGCGGGCGGCCGCGAGGATCGCCGGATGCCCGTGGCCGAAGTTCAGCGCCGAATAGGCCGACAGCAGGTCGAGGTAGCGCTTGCCCTCGACGTCGGTCACCCACGCGCCTTCACCGCGCGAGATCACCACGGGCAGCGGGTGGTAGTTGTGGGCGAGGTGCTGCGACTCCGACTCGATCATCGCCGCGCTTGCGGCGTCGATCACGTGTGCCTGCGAGGTCATGGGGTGGGCCTTCCGGTCAGCGACGCAGCTCGAGCGTGCAGCATTTGATGCCGCCGCCGCCGAGCAGGAGTTCGCTGAGGTCGACGAGGATCGGGTTGTAGCCGCGGTCGCGCAGCTGCTTCTCGAAGCCCTTCGCCCGCGGCGAGATGATGATGTTGTAGCCGTCGCTCGAGGAGTTCAGGCCGAAGACCGCGCCGTCGGCATCCGACACGAGGATCGCGTCGGGGTACCGCTCGGCGAGGATGCGCTGCGACTCGTCGTCGAACGCGTGCGGCAGGTAGGCGATGTTGGCGCGGTCGACGCCACCGGGACCCTGCACCGGATCGAGCACGGCGATCGCCGTGTCGAGGTGGTAGAACCGCGGGTCGACGAGAGTGAGCGAGACGACCTCCTTGCCGAACACCTCGCGCAGCTCGCGGTGGCTGTCGCCGGTCGAGCGGAAGCCCGTCCCGGCGAGGATCGTGTCGCCCACGAGCAGGAAGTCGCCTTCGCCCTCGTTGACCTCGACGGGCGCGGCCACATCGAAGCCGTGGGCGCCGAACCACTCCATGAACGCGGGGCCTTCGGGCACGCGTTCGGCGAAGCGGAACTTCGCGCCGTACGCGACCCCGCCGATGACGAACCCGCCGTTGGCCGTGTAGACCATGTCCGGAAGGCCGTCGATCGGGTCGATCAGCTGCACGTCGTGTCCCAGCGCGATGTACGCGTCGTGGAGGTCCTGCCACTGGCGCACGGCGAGCGCGGTGTCCGTCGGCTTCGCCGGCTCCATCCACGGATTGATCGAATAGCTGACCGTGAAGTGCTCGGGCCGGCACATGAGGTAGCTGCGACGCTGGGCGATGCGGCTGGGCGTAGACATGTCACTCCTTGTGAGGGGCGGCGGACGCTGTCCAGGGGCTCGGCGGGGCTCTGCGGTGCGGAGACGAGCTCAGCATCCGCGGCCGACGACACGGGCACGCCGGCATCCATTCTCGCATGAGCACCCCCGCGAAGCCGTGACCCCCGGCGTTCACCGACTGGCCGCCTGCGCGACGCCCTGCGTGCCACGGCCCGCCACACGCGCGATTCACCGTGGGAAGGATCACGGGAGGTCACGTGGATCGCGAATCACACATCGCATGGGTGGAGTCCCCGCTCCAGCTGCTCGGCGCCGCCGAGTGGGCGGCGTCGCACGGCGGCAGGCTGCCCGTCGCGGGCCGGCTGACGGCGCAGATGTCGGAGACGGCCGACGAGCTGGTCGCGCGCGGAGCGCGGTTCGGCGAGCTGTCGCCGTACCTCGGCATTCCGTGGAAGCTCCTGTCGCAGCACGGTCACTGGCTCGTCGGAGACGGCTTCTCGGGTCAGTTCCGCCTCGCGGCATCCGTGCTGCGGCCGCACCGCATCACCTTCCTCGACGACGGCGCGCACGCTCTGCCCTTCGCCGACGCCCTGCTCGGCGCGCGACCCTACGCCCGGCCCGGTGTCGCAGAACGCGGACTCACGACCCTCGTCGCCCCGCTCGCACACGAGAAGGTCATGCGACGGGCGCACGACGGCCGCGCGGCGTTCTTCTCGGCGTTCGACTTCGGAGACCGGCGCCGTGCCGCCCTCGCCGATCACGGATTCACGATCGAGCGGCACTCCTTCGCGTGGACGCGGGCGACCGCCCCGGCGACCCCCGAACTCGGATCCCGCATCGTGCTCGGCAGCGCGCGGCCGGTCGACGGCCGGATGCCGCTCCCCCACTTCGTCGACTGGGTGCGGGCGATCGCGGCATCCGCCCCCGTGACCTACCTGCCCCACCGCCGTGAGACCGAGGGACAGATCGACGCCGTCGCCGGGATCCCGGGCGTGCGCGTCGTGCACACGCAGCTCCCGGTAGAGCTCGTCCTCGCGGGGGCGCCGTCGCGCCTCGAGGTGTTCACCCTGCCCTCGAGCACGACCACGACCCTCCCGCTCGTCCTGGCGGGAACAGGACTGCGGATGCGGCGGGCCGCGGCGTCCCGCGAGATCGGGGTGACCTCGTGACCGCGTCGGTCGTCGCCGTGATCCCCGCGCGCGGCGGATCGAAAGGCGTGGAGCGCAAGAATCTGCGTCGCGTGGGCGGCGTGCCGCTCGTGGCGCGGGCGATCCTGGCCGCCCAGGGCTGCTCCGAGATCGACCGCGTCGTCGTCTCGACCGACGATGCCGAGATCGCCGGCGTCGCCCGAGAGTGGGGCGCCGACGTCGTCGATCGCCCGGCAGACCTCGCCGGCGACACCGCCTCGAGCGAGAGCGCGCTTCTGCACGCCCTCGAGGAGCTCGAAAGACGCGGCGTCGACGTCGGCATCGTCGCGTTCCTGCAGGCGACGTCGCCGTTCATCGATCCGACGGCGCTCGCCGAGGCGGTCTGCACGGTGCGCACCCGTCGCCGCGACACGGTGTTCTCCGCCGTCGAGACCTACGGCTTCCTCTGGAGCAGGGGTCGCGGCGGCTCGGCCGACGGCGTCAACCACGACGTCGGCGTGCGCCCGCGGCGGCAGGACCGCGAACCGCACTACCTCGAGACCGGCGCGTTCTACGTGATGCGGGCGAAGGCGTTCCGCGCGGTCGGCCACCGGTTCTACGGCAGCATCGGCATCGCCCTGGTGCCCGAGCGCACGGCGATCGAGATCGACACGCTCGCCGAGCTCGAGGTCGCACAGGCGCTGGCGCCGCTCCTGGACGCCTCGGCGCAGATCGACGTGGATGCCGTCGTCACCGACTTCGACGGGGTGCACACCGACGATCTGGCGCATGTGTCGCAGAACGGCGAGGAGAGCGTGCGGGTGAGTCGCTCCGACGGGATGGGAGTCGCGCTGCTGCGCCGTGCCGGTGTCCCGCAGCTGATCCTGTCCACCGAGACGAATCCCGTCGTCAGCGCGAGGGCGTCCAAGCTGCGCGTCGACGTCCGCCAGGGCATCGACGACAAGGCGGCGGCGCTGCGCGCGTGGGCGGATGCCGTCGGCGTCCCGCTCGCGCGCATCGCCTATCTCGGCAACGACGTCAACGACCTCGCGTGCCTCGAACTCGTCGGCTGGCCGGTCGCGGTGCGCGATGCACACCCCCTCGTGCTCGCCGCCGCGCGCACCGTGCTCGGCAGCGCCGGGGGCGAGGGCGCCGTGCGCGAGCTCGCCGAACTCGTGCTGCGCGGCCGCGCGGCATCCGGATCACCCGCCCTTCCCCAGAAACAGGAGACACCATGACCGTCACGATCGGTTCCCGCGTCATCGGGGGCGGACGCCCCACCTACGTCATCGCCGAGATCGGCCTGAACCACAACGGCGACGTCGAGCTCGCGAAGCGTCTGATCGACGTCGCGGCCGACGCCGGTGCCGACGCGGTGAAGTTCCAGAAGCGCACCCCCGAGATCTCGACCCCCGAGCACATGCGCGACATCCCGCGCGAGACGCCGTGGGGCACGATGAGCTACCTCGACTACCGGCGCCGGGTCGAGTTCGACCGCGACCAGTACATCGAGGTGTCCGATCACGCGCTGCTGCGCGGCCTCGAGTGGTTCGCCTCGCCGTGGGACGAGCCGAGTGTCGCGTTCCTCGAAGACCTCGGCGTCGCCGCCCACAAGGTCGCCTCGGCGTGCCTGACCGACCGCGGCCTGCTCGAAGCGCTCCGCGACACCGGCAAGCCGATCATCCTCTCGACGGGCATGTCGACGATCGCGCAGATCGATGCGGCCATCGACGTGCTGGGCACCGATCGTCTCGTGCTGATGCACGCGACCTCGACGTATCCGATGGAGGCGTCCGAGGCGAACCTGCGGATGATCCCCGCGCTCCGCGACCGGTACCCCGGCGTCGCCGTCGGCTACTCGGGCCATGAGCGGGGCCTGCAGGTGTCGCTGGCCGCCGTCGCCCTCGGGGCGGTCGCGGTGGAACGCCACATCACGCTGGACCGCACGATGTGGGGCTCGGACCATGCGGCGTCGCTCGAGCCCACCGGACTCTCGCACCTCGTGCGCGACATCCGGATCATCGAAGAGGCGCTCGGCGACGGTGTGAAGCGCGTCTACCCGGGCGAGCAGGCGGCGATGGCGAAGCTGCGCCGCATCACGGCGTGACGCGCGTCGTCGGTGTGGCCGACACCGACTCGTACGTGAAGTGGGGGGCGGCGCTGCTGGGCGCGGCCCCTGACGGGTGGGACGTCTCGCTGCTCGTCCTCGACACCCCTCTGTCGGTGAGCGCGTCGCAGCTCGAATCGGCCGTCGCCGGGAGCGGATTCGACGCGCCGGCCGTGCGCCGCGTGTCGTTCGGCGAGTTCGAGGCGGTGCTCCAACAGCATCCGCCCGATGCCGTGCTGCTCGCCGCGCGCGGACCGCTCGTGCGCGTCCTGGCGCGCAGCGTCGTCCGCGTGGCGCCGCAGGCGGTGATCGTCTCGGGGCTTCCGGGCATCTCGATTCCGGCCACCCGCAAGGCGCTGCGATTCCGTGAGCGGGCCGACCTCTTCGTCGTCCACTCGCACCGCGAGGTTCGGGACTTCGCGCGGGTCGCGGCGCTCGACGGCCTGCACCCGCACCTCGCCCTCGCGACGCTGCCTTTCGCCCGCCGGGCGGAGCGCGTGGCCGATGCGCAGTCCAGAGGCGACCTCGTGTTCGCCGCGCAGGCGAAGGTGCCGTCCGAGCGCGCGGACCGTCTCACCGTGGCGCGGCTGCTGATCGCCGCGGCGCGGGCGAGCCCCGAGCATCGGGTGGTGCTGAAGCTGCGGGGAGAGCACGGCGAGCATCAGACGCATGCCGAGTCCGACCCCTACCCGCAGCTGCTGGCCGAGATCGGCGATCGGCCGGCGAACCTCGTCACATCGACGCAGCCCATGTCGCTCGCCCTCGACCGCGCCGACGGCCTCGTCACGATCAGCTCGACCGCCGCGATCGAGGCGATCGCCCGCGGCATCCCCGTCATCGCCCTGGACACGTTCGGCGTCTCGGACGAGCTCATCAACCCGGTGTTCGAGGAGAGCGGCCTGCTCGGCTCGGCAGGCGACGTGATCGCGCGGCGGTTCCGGCATCCCGAACCGTCGTGGGTACGCGACAACTACCTGCACGATCGCGCCGACGACGACTGGGCCGAGCATCTGGACGCCCTCGTGACGCGGCGCCGGGCGGGGATGCTCTCGCCCCGTTCTGAGCGCCGACGCACCGGGGGACGCCTGCGCGACGCGTGGGATCGCAAGGTGGTGCTCGGCCCGATGGACCGCTCGGTCTCGGGTGCTTTCGCCCTGGTGATCGGGATGCCGCTGCGCGCCGCGACGCGCGGTGTGCAGCGCCTCCGGCGCGGTCTCGCTCCCGCCGCCTGAGCGAAGAGCTTGCCGGGCCGCGAGCCGAGCCGGAGGCGCTGCACAC
>JASDDH010000034.1 GCA_030407505.1 Planococcus sp. APC 4015 | reverse complement strand
GCAGGGCCGGGATGCCCGGCGCGGGCCGCATGCCGCGCGCGGGCCGCGTGCCCGTCGCGGGCCGCTGTTGCCGGGGGGTGCGCGGGGCGACGGCGCCGCCGATGAAGCCGAGGTAGCCCGGCACGAGCGGCAGCACGCACGGCGACAGGAACGACACGAGACCCGCGAGCACCGCGATCGGGATCGCGACGAGCAGCGAGCCGTCGGCGACGAGGCCCGAGAGGTTCACGGTGCGTCCACGGAGTCGCTGACGAGGGTCGACAGGATCGAGGCCGACTCGAGCTGGCCGATGATGCGGGCCGCGACGCGTCCCTGCTTGTCGAGCACGAGGGTCGACGGCACGGCGCTGAGCGGCGTCTGCCCGGCGAAGGCGAGCTTGATCGAGCCGTCCTCGATGGCGAGGGCGCTCGGATACGTCACGCCGTAGGTGTCTGCGAAGGCCCGAGCCGCGTCAGCGCCGTCGTAGAGGTTCACGCCGAGGAACCGGACGCCGTCGCCCGCGAACTCCTCGTTGACCTCTTCGAGCACGGGCGCCTCGACCCTGCACGGCGCGCAGGCGGCGTACCAGAAGTTGACGACCACGACGTCTCCGCGCAGCTCGTCGCTCGTGACTGTGCCGCCGATGTCGAGCACGCCCTCGAACTCCACCGGCTCGGTGCGGTCGCTCTCGGCGATCTCGACCACGCGGCCGTCGCCGGCGATGTAGCCCTTCTCGTCACCTTCGCGATAGGCATCGGCGAGCGGGTCGTTCGTGCACGCGGCGAGTCCCGCGACCAGGCCGAGAGCGAGCAGAGCGGATGCCGCGCGCCGGGCCCGCGGTCGCTGAGCCGCACGCGGTCGCTGAGCTCGTCCAAGCGTCATACCGCCCCCACATCGACGGCGCCCGAGGTGGTCGCCGGTTCGGCGTACGCCACTTCGGTCCATTTGCCGTCCACCATCTCGAACGAGGTGACGCTCGACAGCGCGCAGCGACGCTCGCGCGGGTCGTGCCGCAACGGAAGACCCGCGACCGCGAGATGCGTGATCCAGATCGGCAGCTGATGCGAGACGATGACGGCATCGCCGCCGTCGACGGCATCCCATGCCTGGGTCATCGCCGCGTTCATGCGGCCCACGACGTCGAGGTACGGCTCGCCCCAGCTGGGCAGCGCGGGCTTGCGCAGGTGCCGCCAGTTCCACGGGTTGAACAGCGCCCGGGCCATGCGCCGGCCCTCGAAGACATTCGTCGGCTCGATCACACGATCGTCGATGACGGGCTCGAGGCCGAAGATCTCGGTGAACGGCTCGGCGGACTCCCGGGTGCGCTGCAGCGGCGAGCACACGAGGGCGTTGACCGGGCGGTCGAGGCGCTGGATGTGCTCCGCGGCCTGGCGCGCCATGCGGCGTCCGTCGACGCTCAGCCCGAATCCGGGAAGCCTGCCGTACAGCACGCGGCGAGGGTTGTGGACCTCTCCGTGGCGCACGAGATGAAGGCGATCGGCGGGCACCCGCCCAGTCTACGGTGGCCTGTTCTGTGGGGCGCCTGAGCGTCAGTCGAGCTCGGGCTCGGGCATCCGCCCCGCGTCGCGGCTTTCGAGCAGCGCGCGGATGCGCACGTAGAGGAACCAGGCGACGCCGATCGCGGCAGCGGCGATCACGATGTACTGCAGGATCTCGGCGTACCGCTCGACGAGCGGCCACGCCTCGCCGAGGAAGAAGCCCGCTCCGACGAAGATCGAGTTCCAGATGAGGCTGCCGGCGCCGGTGAGGAGTCCGAACCGCCAGAGCGGCATGCGCGTGATCCCGGCGGGGATCGAGATGAGGCTGCGGAAGATCGGCAGCATCCGCCCGAAGAACACCGCCTTGCCTCCGTGCCTGTGGAACCACGCCACGGTGCGGTCGATGTCTTCGGGGTGCAGGAGCGGCACCTTCGACGCGATCGCGCGCAGTCGCACGACGCCCAGCCACGCGCCGATGCCGTAGAGCACGAAGGCTCCGACGATCGAGCCGGTGGTGGTCCAGAACAGCGCTTCGAAGAGGGTGAAGCTGCCGCGGTTGGCCGCGAGCCCCGCCATCGGCAGGATGATCTCGCTCGGGAGCGGCGGGAAGAGGTTCTCGAGGGCGATCGCGATGCCGGCGCCGACAGGGCCGATGACGTCCATGAGGGAGACGGTCCAGTCGGCGAGCGCGCTCAGCCAGGATCCGTCTGATGCGGTAGCGGTCATCGGTGCGGCTCCTGAGCGAGTCGTGAGGCGGTGATCGGATGCCGCGGATGCGACACCTCGACGCTACGCGGCGAATGTTACGAGAACCTGGGTGGCGCCTCCGGATGCGGCGGGGGCGCGGCATCCCGCCCCGCGTAGACTGGACCCTCGTGACCGAACGCACCCTCGTCTCCCAGCTCCATGCCCGCGAAGGCGGACCCGTCTCGGTGTCCGGATGGGTCGAGACCGTCCGCGACCAGAAGAAGGTGCAGTTCGTCATCCTCCGCGATGAGACCGGCGCCGTGCAGCTGGTGAACCCCGCGACCCGGCCCGTGGACCCTTCGACGGTCTCAGGGACCGAAGAGCCGCAGGACGCCGGGGCGCTCGCCCTGACCGAGACCATCTCGGGCCTCGCCACCGGCACGTTCCTCACGGTGCAGGGCGAGCTCAAGCACGACGAGCGCGTCAAGCTCGGCGGAGTCGAGATCAAGGTCGGCTCCCTGGCGATCGCCGCCGCGGCGAACCCCGAGACCCCGATCGCCGCCGACAGCAGCCCCGACAAGCGCATGGACTGGCGCTTCCTGGACCTGCGTCAGCGCCGCAACAATCTGATCTTCCGCGTGCAGACGACGTTCGAGCACGCGCTGCGCACGTACTGGATCGAGCGCGACTACATCGAGGTGCACTCGCCCAAGCTCATGGCCTCGCCGTCGGAGTCCAACGCCGAGCTGTTCGAGGTGCCCTACTTCGAAGACAAGACCGCCTACCTCGCGCAGTCGCCGCAGTTCTTCAAGCAGATGGCCCAGGTCGCCGGCTTCGGCAAGATCTTCGAGATCGCCCCGGCCTTCCGCGCCGACCCGTCATTCACGTCACGTCACGCGACGGAGTTCACCTCGATCGACGCCGAGATCAGCTGGATCGACTCGCACGAAGACGTCGCCCGCATGCAGGAGGAGCTCCTGCAGTTCGCGTTCCAGGCCGTCGCCGACAAGCACGGCGCCGAGGTGCAGGAGCTGTTCGGCGTCGAGGTGCAGGTGCCGGCGGTTCCCTTCCCGCGCATCCCGCTGGCCGAGGCGCTCGAGATCGTGAAGTCCCGTGGCTACGAGGTGCCCCGCACCGACGGCGACCTCGACCCCGAGGGCGAGCGCCAGATCGCGGCGCACGTCGCCGAGACCTACGGTCACCAGTTCGTGTTCATCACCGACTACCACCCCGGCATCCGGGCGTTCTACCACATGCGCGACGAGGAGACCGGGCTCACCAAGAGCTACGACCTGCTCTTCAACGGCGTCGAGATCACGACCGGCGCGCAGCGCGAGCACCGTGTCGACGTGCTGATCGAGCAGGCGAAGGAGAAGGGGCTCGACCCCGAGCACCTCGATTTCTACCTGGACTTCTTCCGCTTCGGCGCTCCCCCGCACGGCGGGTTCGGCATGGGCCTGGCCCGCGTGCTGATGCTGATGCTGGGCGAGTCGTCGATCCGCGAGGTCACCTACCTCTTCCGCGGCCCGACGCGCCTCGCACCGTAAGGCCGACGCGGATAGCCTGGCTCGGTGACGGTCATCACCGAGCTCGAGGGCACGTTCAACTTCCGCGACCTCGGCGGGCTGCCGACGACGAGCGGCGAGCCGACCGCGTACGGCGTGCTCTACCGCTCGGACGCCCTGCACGCCCTCACCCCCGCCGGTGACGCGGAGCTCGCGGCATCCGACATCGGCGTGATCGTCGATTTCCGCACGCCGACCGAGCGAGATGTCTCCCCCGACCGGATGCCGCGGGCCCGCCGCATCCGCGACGTGCACCTGCCGCTCCTCGAGGGCGCGATGTCGCACATCGTGAAGGAGGCGCTCGAAGCGCGCGCGCTCGGCGACCACACGGCCTTCGGGCGCGCGGCCGACAAGGCCATGGCGAACCTGCCGACCCTCGCCGACATGTACGTGCAGATGCTCGAGCACGGCGCGGCGCCGTTCGCCGAGGTCGCGCGGCTCGTCGCGCAACCCGGCGACGAGCCGGCAGTGCTCATCCACTGCACGGCGGGCAAGGATCGCACGGGCGTATGCGCGGCTCTGCTGCTGGATGCCGCGGGCGTGACCCGCGAGGCGATCGTCGCCGACTACGTCGCCACCGAGCAGCACCTGAGCGGCCAGTGGCTCGACGCCATGACGGCAATGGTCGAGCGCTTCGGCGTCGCCGTCACGCCGGAACTCGCCGAGATCATGGGCGGCAGTCCGGCATCCGCCATCGAATCGGCGCTCGCGTGGGTCGACGGGCAGGGCGGCGCGGCCGCGTACCTGCAGTCGGGCGGCCTCACCGACTCGGAGCTCGCCGCGTTCCGCGCCCGCCTCGCCGGCTGAGCCCACGACCTTCACGCACCGCCCGCAGGCTTCGGGGCGCGAACCGTCCATGGACGGCACACCGGGCGTTCACCTGCGGCGCCGACACCGGTAACCCCGCACCCCTAGGTTCCTCACGTCCCCGCATCCCGAGCGCAACAGTCGTGCCCGGAATCACCCGAGAGGAACCGCATGTCCCCCATCACCACACGCCGAGCAGGTCTCGGCCTCGCGATCGTCACGATCGGCGCCCTCACCCTCGCCGGCTGCGCGTCGGATGCCGCCCCGGCCGCCGACGCAGCCGACGGCGTCGACGCCGCAAGCGCCACGAGCCTGGCCGACTTCGGCACGCTCGAAGACCTCGAGGCCGCCGCGATCGCCGAAGGCCAGCTCAATGTGATCGCCCTCCCCCGCGACTGGGCGAACTACGGCGAGATCATCGACCTGTTCACCGAGACCTACCCCGAGATCACGGTCAACGAGCAGTCGCCCGACATCTCGAGCGCCGAGGAGATCCAGGCCGCGGAGACCAACGCGGGCCTGGACACCGCCCCCGACGTCTTCGACCTCGGACTCACGGTCGCCCTGCAGAGCACCGACCAGTTCGCGCCGTATCAGGTCGCCACGTGGGACGACATCCCCGGCGCCCTCAAGGAGCCCACCGGCCTCTTCGTCGGCGACTACGGCGGATACATGTCGGTCGGGTACGACTCGTCGATGTTCGACGAGCCGTCCGAGATCTCGGACCTCCTCGGCGCCGACTACGCGGGCGCCGTCGCCATCAACGGCGACCCGACGCAGGCCGGTGCGGCGTTCGCCGCCGTCGGCCTCGCCACCGTCCAGAACGACGGCACGCTGGACGACTTCCAGCCCGGCATCGACTTCTTCTCGGAGCTCCAGAAGGCGGGCAACCTGCTGAAGGTGGATGTCACGACCGGAACCGTCACATCGGGCGAGACCCCTGTGGTCTTCGACTGGGACTACCTCAACGCCGCGCATGCGTCGGAGAACGAGGACTGGAAGGTCAAGATCTTCGACGGCGTCGGATACGCCGGGTACTACAACCAGGCGATCAACATCGACGCCCCCAACCCCGCGGCCGCGCGCCTGTGGCAGGAGTTCCTCTACAGCGACGAGGTGCAGAACCTGTGGCTCAAGGGTGGCGCACGCCCCGCCCGCATGGACGCCATGATCGAGGCCGGGACGATCGACGAGGAGCTCGCCTCCGCGCTTCCCGAAGCGCCAGAGGAGACAGTCGTGCCCACCGAGGAGCAGTCCACGGCCGCCGGCACCCTGCTCGGCGAGAAATGGGCTGCGGCCGTTCAGTGACCATCACCACCCTCGTCCCGGCCGGGTCGGAGCAGCTCGCTCCGGCCCGGTCGGGCGCGCCCGTGGCCGCACGCCGCACGAGCTGGGCATGGCTCGGGCTCACCCCGTTCGCCGCCTACGTGCTGCTCTTCCTCGCTCTGCCGACGATCCTGGCGATCAGCACCGGCTTCTTCGACTCGGACGGCGCCTTCACCTGGTCGAACGTGTCGGCGCTCGGCGATCCCGTCATCCTGCAGACCTTCTGGAACACGACCTGGCTCTCACTGCTCACGGCCGCCGTGGGCGCCGTGCTCGGAGCGCTCGTCTGCTACGCGGCGCTGGGACTTCCGCCCACCGGCGTGATCCGCAGCATGCTCGACGCCGCCACCGGCGTGCTCGCCCAGTTCGGCGGCGTCATGCTCGCCTTCATGTTCATCGCGACGATCGGCGTGCAGGGCGTGGTGACGGTGTTCCTGCGCGACACGTTCGCGATCGACATCCAGCCCGGCTCGTGGCTCTACTCGCTGCCCGGGCTGATCCTGCCGTACATCTACTTCCAGGTGCCTCTCATGGTGATCACGTTCCTGCCGGCACTGTCGGCGCTGAAGCCGCAGTGGGCCGAGGCGAACCTGACGCTCGGCGGCACGCGCGCGAGCTTCTGGCTGCGCATCGGGATGCCGGTGCTCGCCCCGTCGTTCCTGGCGAGCTTCCTGCTGCTGTTCGCCAACGCGTTCTCGTCGTACGCGACCGCCGCAGCGCTGGCGAGCCAGGGCTCGCAGATCGTGCCGCTGCAGATCCGCGCGGCGCTCACCAGCGAGACCGTGCTGGGCCGCGAGAACCTCGCCGGCGCGCTCGCGCTCGGGATGATCGCGATCGTCGGCGTCGTGATGTGGCTGTATTCGCTCATCCAGAACCGCGCTGCGCGGTGGCAATCGTGAGGGGCATCGCCCCCTCCCGCGCGACGCGCTGGATCATCGGACTCGTCGTCGGCATCCTCTTCGCGATCCCTCTGCTGTCGACGCTGCTGTTCACGCTGCGCGACGGCGACGGCTACTCGCTCGCGAACTGGATCCGGGTCTTCGACCCGACCAACACGCAGGTGCTGACGCCGATCTGGACGGGTCTGGGCAACTCGCTCGTCCTCGCCGCCGTGACCGTGTCGATCGTGCTGCTCCTGCTCCTGCCGACGATGATCCTGATCGAGCTGCGGTTCCCGCGGCTCGGCCGGGTATTCGAATTCGCCGTGCTGCTGCCGATCTCGATCCCCGCGATCGTGCTCGTCGTGGGCCTCGCCCCGATCTATCTGCAGATCGGCCGCACGCTCGGCACCGGAGCGTGGACGCTCGCCTTCGCCTACGGGATCACCGTGCTTCCCTTCGCGTACCGGTCGATCAAGGCGTCGATCGACGCCGTCGACCTCAAGACCCTCGCCGAGGCGGCCCGCTCGCTCGGCGCCGGCTGGGTCGCCGTCGTGCTGCGCGCTCTCGTTCCGAACCTGCGCCAGGGGCTGCTCGCGGCATCCCTCATCTCGGTCGCCGTCGTCCTCGGCGAGTTCACCATCGCGTCACTGCTCAACCGCCAGGTGCTCCAGACGGCCCTCGTGGTCGCGAACAAGATCGACCCGTACGCGTCGGCGATCTTCACGCTGCTGTCGCTGCTGTTCGTCTTCCTCCTGCTCCTGCTCATCGGTCGCGCGGCGCGTTCGCGCGATGGAAAGGTCCGTCCATGACAACCGCCGACTCCCACCTCCGCGCCCTTCCGCGCACGTCCGACAACGTGCTGCTCGCCGATGCGACAGACGGCACGCGCGTCGAGTTCCGCGACGTGGTGAAGGACTACGGCTCGACCCGCGTGCTGCACGGCATCGACCTCGACATCGCCCCCGGCGAGTTCATCTCTCTTCTCGGACCATCGGGATGCGGCAAGACCACCGCGCTGCGCGTGCTCGCCGGGCTCGAGCAGGCCACGGCAGGCACCGTCCTGCTCGGCGATCTCGATGTGTCGCGCGTGCCCACGAACAAGCGCGACATCGGCATGGTGTTCCAGTCGTACTCGCTGTTCCCGCACCTGCGCGTGCTGGACAACACCGGCTTCGGGTTGCGTCGCCGTGGTGTGCGGGAGAAGGATGCCGCCCGCCGCGCCGCCGACGCTCTCGAGCTGGTCGGGCTCGGGCATCTCGCCGACCGCTTTCCGCATCAGCTCTCCGGCGGCCAGCAGCAGCGCGTCGCGCTCGCCCGCGCGCTCGTGACCGAGCCGCGGGTGCTGCTGCTGGACGAGCCGCTCTCGGCACTGGACGCCAAGGTGCGGGTGCAGCTGCGCGACGAGATCCGCCGTATCCAGCTGCGGCTGGGCATCACGACCGTGTTCGTCACCCACGATCAGGAAGAGGCCCTGGCGGTCTCGGACCGCATCGCGGTGATGGATGCCGGCCGCATCGAGCAGATCGGCACACCCGAAGACCTCTACCTGCGTCCCGCCACGCCGGGTGTCGCCGCCTTCGTCGGGGTGTCGAGCATCGTCCCCGGAACCGTGGAGCGCGGTACGGCCACGGTGTGGGGTCAGCAGCTCGCCGTGCGCACACCGGTCGCCGACGGCCCGGTGGAGGTGTTCCTGCGCCCCGAGAACCTGCGATTCGCCGGCGACTCCGAGCCGGGGATCGACGGCACCGTGCACGAGAGCACGTTCCTGGGCAGCATCCGTCGCACGCTCGTGCGCACCGCCGACGGGTCGCTCGTGCAGGTGCAGCACTCGGCGTCGCAGCGCGTCGAGTACGACGACCGGGTGCGCGTGTCGATCGCGCCCGAGGCGGTCACGGTGCGGCCCGCCGCGGCATCCTGACCGCTCGGCAGGTTGGGGGCGCCGCGTTGGTTCGGGGCCTGCAGGTTCGGGGCGCGAATCGTGGGCGGCAGCCGGCGGCGCGGCGCGCACGATCGACGCCCCGAACCGGCGCAAGGTGCACGCCGCACCCGGGCGGGGTCAGCCGGCGGCGATGAGCGCGGCGCGCAGACGATCGGGTGCGATGCGCCAATGGCCGAGCAGGTGGCCGTCGATGAGCACGACCGGCACCTTCTCCCACCAGACCTCGTAGAGCGCCGGGTCCTCCAGGATCGAGCGCTCGTCGACCTCGACGCCGTCGGCGATGTCATCGGGGAGGTCTGCGAGCACGGCCTCGACCACCTCGCGCGCCACATCGCACAGGTGGCAATCGGCCTTGCCGATGAGGGTGAGGGTCGTCATCGCTCGATCGGGAAGCCCGCGGCGATCCATTCCTCGGTTCCGCCGTCGACGTTGACCGCTTCGTGACCGCGCGCGGCGAGCGCTTCGACGACGCGGGCCGATCGGCCGCCGACCTTGCAGATCACGTCGAACGGCTCACCGGGGAGTTCGTCGAGGTGGTCGCCGATCGTCGACATCGGGAGGTTGACGGCACCGGGCACATGGCCCTCGGCGTACTCCCACTCTTCACGGACGTCGATGAGCGGCCGGCCGGAGCCCGCCTTCAACTGGCGGACATCGATGCTCTGCACGTCGGCCTCCTGTGCGGTGGATCGTCGATTGGGACACGAAGCGCCCCCTTCGACAGGCTCAGGAACCGGCCAGGAGGCGCTTGTGCGGATGCCGCTTACTTCTTGTTGCGGCGCTGGTGGCGAGTCTTGCGAAGCAGCTTGCGGTGCTTCTTCTTCGCCATGCGCTTGCGGCGCTTCTTGATGACTGAACCCACGGAAAACCTCACTAGATCGGGGTCTGGACGCAGGGTCGCCTGCGGCCGGGATCGGGCAGATGAAAAAATGCCTCGGATCAGTCTAGCCGACGTCGGCCACGGGCCGTTGCAGAGCGGCCGTGACGGCCGACTCGGGCACTCGGTAGCTTCGCCCGAACCGCACGGCGGGCAGCTCGCCCGCGTGCACGAGTCGGTAGACGGTCATCTTGGAGACGCGCATGAGCTCTGCGACCTCCGCGACCGTCAGAAATCGCATGTCAGGCAGCTCCGCCATAGCCGTTCCCCTCATCTCCCCCAGTACAGAGCACACTCTAGGGGCACGGGAACACGCGTGTAAACCCGAGTGGCCGGTGTTGCCGCTGTTACGGAAGTGCGCTTCGAAGGCTCAGCGACCGGGGCCGCGGCTCCGCGACGTGCGCGCGTAGGCTCCGCGACGTGGGTGCGGGGCCTAGCGACCGGGCAGACGCTTGAACGCGTTGGTGACGGCGTGCTTGGCGGATGCCGCGGCGCGGCCCACGACCTCGGCCGCGTGCGCCGCGGAGTCGGGCAGGATCGAGCCGTTCGCGAACGAGAAGTCGTCATCGCCGAGGAATGGCATCAGCCAGTCGTCGACCTCGTCCAGCGGTGCCGCCGAGAGGCTGTAGTAGCGGTGCTGTCCTTCTTCGCGCACCGAGACGAGGTGCGATTCACGCAGCACCTTGAGGTGTTTCGAGACCGTGGGCTGGCTCACACCGAGCTCGTGGACGATCTGGGAGACACTCGTGCCGCGCTCGCCATCGGCGGAGCGGTCGAGGAGGAGCCGCAGGATTTCGCGACGTGTACCGTCTGCGATCACGTCGAAGATGTCCGCCATGTGCTCAGGTTAGCCCTTGACGCGGGCGGAGTACCATGAGGGCCTACCGTGGGACGGTGACAGGAAGGACACGGATGGCGGATGCGAGGCGCACCTCGACCAGTTCGCGCCTCCGTGTCATCGGCCATGAGGTCATGGAGTTCTTCCGCGACCTGACCCAGCGCTCTCCCGCCAGGTTCGCGATCCTCATCTTCCTGTCGCTGATCCTGGTCTTCACCGCACTCTTCTCGTTGCCCATCGCCGCCGCGAACGGCCGCGTCACGCCGTTCGCCGACGCGTTCTTCACGGCGGTCTCCACGATCTGCGTCACGGGTCTCGCGACCCTCGACATGGCGACGCACTGGTCGCCGTTCGGCCACGTCCTGGTGTTCCTGGGCGTGCAGATCGGCGCGCTGGGTGTGCTCACACTGGCATCGATCCTCGGCCTGGTCATCTCGCGCCGCCTGGGCCTCCGGGCCAAGCTCATCGCAGCGGGCGATTCCAATCCCCTCCGCGCGCACGGCGGACCGGTCAACGAGGGCCAGACGGTGCAGCTCGGACAGATCGGCAGCCTGCTCGCCACTGTCGCCCTGTCGACGCTCGTCATCGAGGCGATCGTGGCCGTGATGCTGTTCCCGGGCCTGCTCCTGGCGGGCGTGCCCTGGTACACAGCCCTGTGGGAGGCGGTGTACTTCGCCGCGATGGCGTTCACCAACACCGGCTTCACCCCCAACGCCGAAGGCCTCGAGCCCTTCGCCCACGACTATTTCTTCCTCACCGCGCTGATGGCGGGCGTGTTCCTCGGATCGATCGGCTTCCCCGTCATCTACACGCTGCGCCGGCACCTGTGGCACGTGCGCCGGTGGTCGCTGCACACGAAGCTCACGATCATCACGACCGTCGCCCTGTTCTTCGGCGGCGGCGCCATCTTCCTGATCCTCGAGTACGACAACCTGCTCACCCTCGGAACCGAGAACGCCTGGGACACCACGTTCCAAGCGTTCTTCCTGTCTGCAATGACCAGGTCGGGCGGCTTCGCCATCCTCGACATCGGCGAACTCAACCAGTCCAGCCTCCTGGTCGCATGCATGCTGATGTTCGTCGGCGGCGGTTCGGCATCCACGGCCGGCGGCATCAAGGTCACGACGCTCGCCGTCATCGCCCTGGCCGTGTGGTCCGAGGCGAAGGGGCGGGCATCCAACCAGGTCTTCGGGCGCCGCATCCCGAGCGACGTGCTGCGGGTCGCCCTCTCGGTCGTGGCGTGGGGATCGACCATCGTCGCGTTGTCGACGATCATCATCACGCAGATCACGAAGGCCGACCTCGGCGACGTGCTCTTCGACGTGATCTCGGCGTTCGGCACCGTCGGTCTGTCGACCGGACTCACCGCAGAACTGCCCGACCCCGCGGTGTACGTCATGGCCGTGACGATCATCATGGGTCGCGTTGGTACAGTGACTCTCGCCGCGGCGGTAGCCGCGTCGTCGCGTTCGCAGCTGTATTCGCTGCCGGTGGAAAGGCCGATCGTTGGGTGAGCGGATCAGGAGTGATGCACCGGTTCTCGTGATCGGCCTCGGCCGGTTCGGAGCCGCCTGCGCCGGCGAGCTCGACAGGCTCGAGCGCGAAGTGCTCGCGATCGACGCCAGTCAGGATCTCGTGCAGAAGTGGTCCGAGCGGGTCACCCACACGGTCCAGGCCGACGCGAAGAACATCGACGCCCTGAAGCAGATCGGCGCGCAGGACTTCCAGGTCGCCGTCGTCGCGGTCGGATCGTCGATCGAGGCATCCGTTCTCATCACCGCGAACCTCGTGGATCTCAAGGTGCCGCAGATCTGGGCGAAGGCGGTGTCGCAGTCGCACGGCAAGATCCTCGCCCGCGTCGGAGCGAACCACGTCATCTACCCCGAACGCGAGGCGGGCGAGCGCGTCGCGCACCTCGTCAGCGGTCGCATGCTGGACTTCATCCGCTTCGACGATGACTTCGTGCTCGCCAAGATGTACCCGCCCAAGTTCATCCGCGGCGTGGGGCTCAACGAATCCGGCGTGCGCACGAAGTACAACGTGACGGTGGTCGGCGTGAAGAGCCCCGGCAAGCCGTTCCGCTATGCCGAGGCCAACACGATCGTGACCAACCACGACCTCATCATCGTGTCGGGCACGAACGTCGACATCGAACGGTTCGCCGCGCTCGACCGCTGATCCTCACCGGAGCTGCGCGAACGCCTCCACCCGGGCAGTCGGGCCCACGATCAGGATCTTGTCGCCTTCGGCGAGCACGGTCTGGTTGTCGGCGTTCTGCCACACGGCATCACCGGGCTTGTAGGCGGTCACGGTGATGCCGTGGTCCTGACGGATCGAGGTAGAGCCCAACGGGACCCCCCGGATGATCGTGGGAGTGGTCACCTTCGCCAGCGCGTAGCCCTGGTCGATCTCGAGATAGTCCATCGCCGCCCCCCGCACGAGATGCGCCACTCGGCGGCCCATGTCCTTCTCGGGGAAGATCACGTGATGCACCCCCAGCTGCTCGAGGATTCGACCGTGCTGCTCGCTGACGGCTTTCGCCCAGATCACCGGCACCTTGAGCTGAAGGAGCAGTGCCGCTGTGAGGATCGACGCCTGCACGTCGTCGCCGATCGCGACCACGACGCGGTCGAACTTGTCGATCGCGAGTTGGCGGAGCACCTCTTCTTTGGTGGCATCGGCGCGCACCACCTGCGTGAGCATCCCGTTGAACGACTGCACGGTGTCTTCGTGGCTGTCGATTCCGAGCACCTCGGTGCCTGACGCCATCAGCTCCTCGGCCAGGGATGCTCCGAAGCGGCCGAGCCCGATGACGGCCACCGAGTCCGCCTCGGCGATGCGGCGGGAGTCGTCGCCGAACAGGGTGAATCTAGCCAATGGCGGGCCTTTCTTTGGGGTACTCGTACAGGATGCGCCGCTCGCGCAACGCGAGCGCCGAACCGAGCGTCAACGGACCGATGCGCCCGAGGAACATGAGCACCACGAGGATCATCTCTGCCGCGGGCGGCAGGTCGTAGGTGATGCCGGTGGACAGCCCCACCGTGCCGAAGGCCGACACCGCTTCGAAGAAGACCCGGTCGAAGGTCAACCCGGTGACGAGCATGAGGGCGATCGTGGCAGCCATCACGGCGGCTATCGCCATGAGCACCACCGCGATCGCCTGACGGTGCACCGCGCGCGACAGCCGCTTCCCGAAGACGTTGACAGCCCCGTCGCCGCGGAGTTCCGTCACGAGGATGAAGAAGAGCACGGCGAACGTGGTGACCTTGATGCCGCCCGCGGTGCCCGCCGGCCCTCCGCCGATGAACATGAGCACGTCCATGCCGACCCAGGTCTCGTCGTACATCTGGCCGATGTCGACGGAGTTGAATCCCGCCGTACGCGTCTGCACGGAATGGAAGAACCCGATCAGGATGCGGGTTGCCGGGTCATGAGCTCCGAGCGTCGCGGGATTGGACCACTCGATCGCAGTGATGTAGACCGTGCCGAGCACGAGCAGCAGAACCGAGGCCCAGAGCACGATCCGCGTGTTCATGTTCCACCGCAGGGGCTTGCGGAGCTCTTTGCGCAACTGCATGAGGACGGGGAACCCGAGTCCGCCCAGAATGATCGATGCGCAGATCGGCAGGCAGATGAACGGATCGGCGGCGAACCCGATGAGGTTGTCGCTGTACAGGGCGAACCCCGCGTTGTTGAACGAGGACACGGAGTGGAAAAGGGCGTGCCACGCGGCTTTGCCCACGTCGTATCCGTAGCCCAGCGCGAACCGCGGGAACAGGAACGCGAACGTGACGCCTTCGATGGCGAGCGACGTGAGCAGGATCGCGCGAAGCGCTGCGCGGGCATCGTCCGCGGTCACCGCATGGGATTCCGCCGCTGCATTGAGCCGTGACCGCACGCTCAGGCGGCGCACCAGCACGAGGCCGATGAGCGTCGCGAACACCATGATGCCCAGACCGCCGAGCTGGATGAGCAGCATGATCACGACGAGGCCGAACGGGCTCCACTGCGTCGCGGTGTCGACCGATGTGAGCCCCGTCACGCACACCGCCGAGGTCGCCGTGAACAGAGCGTCGTAGAAGTTCGTCTGCTTGCCGTCGGCCCACGAGATGGGCAGCGCCAGCAGCGTCGTACCCGCGAGGATCGCCCCCGCGAATCCGACGACCACCGCCTGTGCGGGCTGGGGACGAAGACTGCGGCGAAGCCGGGCGCTCGTGGCATCGCGTGGGAGCACGATCGAAGTCTCTACGCCAGGAAGGCCGCGGCACAAGTCGGCGCGCAGGATCTCGCCCGCACCCGAATCCGCCGACCGCTGATCAGCCCGCGGCGAGCTCCTTCGCCCGCGCGAGGGCGGCATCCGTCGCGCTCTCGAACACGACGTCCAGGCGCGCGGCCTGCAGAACGGCGATCGCGCGCTCGGTCGTGCCCTTCGGACTCGTCACCCGCCTGCGCAGCTCGGAGGGTTCCTCACCGGATGCCGCGAGCAGGGCTGCGGCGCCGATGAAGGTCTGCTCGGCCATGAGGCGCGCCTGCGCCTGGTCGAAGCCCTGCGCGACAGCGGCCTTCGTGAACTCCTCGACGACGAGGAAGAAGTAGGCCGGCCCCGACCCCGAGATCGTGGACAGCGGATCGATCTGCGACTCGGGTACCTCGACCACGACCCCGCACGTCTCGAACAGGCGTCGAACGACGGCGACGTCCTCGGCGGTCGCGGTGGTCCCGACGGCGATGCCGGTGACGGCCTTGCCGACGACGGCGGGGGTGTTGGGCATCGAGCGCAGCACCCGGATACCGGTGCCGAGGATCCCCTCGAACGTCGCCACCGTGACGCCGGCCGCAAGGCTGACCACGATGGTCCCCGGCCGGAGGGCAGGAGCGATCTCGCGCAGCAGGTCGGGCACCATGGCCGGCTTCACGCCTACCAGCACGACGTCGGCGGCGGCCGCGGCATCCGTGTTGCCCGACGGCGTCTCTTCGAGGGCGATGCTCGTCACCCCGGCCAGACCCGCGAGGTCTTCCGCCTTGGCGCGGGTGCGGTTCGTCACCGTCAGACCGGAGGTCGCGAGGCCGGAGGCGGCGAGTCCGTGGAGGATCGCACCGCCCATCGAGCCGGCGCCGAGGATCGCGATGGGAGGCAGCGGCGCGTCGTGGTGAGCCATGGCGCCATCCTACGGAGGCCCCGACCGGGAACGGTCGTCGGATGGTGTGTGACACGAGTGTCCAGGGGGTCTGGAGTGGTGGCCCCGACGCCTGGCTTCCTGCAGCCTTTCCACACCATGGGCGTCACGTGACGGGGATATAGTCGAGGCGACGGGGGCGTCAACGCTCTCGCGGCAGCACCCGGAGGACCCGAATGCCCCTCTTCGACGGCATCACGTCGCGACTCATCGACACGCCGGACGTCAGCGTGAACATCCTCGAGCGGGAGGCCGACGACGCGGCGACCCCGCCGGAGCAGACGGTCGTGCTGATCCACGGCAACGTGTCGTCGTCGCTGTTCTGGCAGGAGATCATGCAGGACCTGCCGAGCGATCTGCGCGTCATCGCGATCGACCTGCGCGGCTTCGGCGGCAGCGAGCACACGCCCGTCGACGCGACGCGCGGAGTACGCGACTTCAGCGACGACGTGCACGCCACCCTCACCGCACTCGGCATCCCCACCGCTCATTTCGTCGGATGGTCGATGGGTGGCGGAGTGGTGATGCAGTACGCGCTCGATCATCCGGCGCTCAGCCTCACGCTGCAGGCGCCGGTGTCGCCGTACGGCTTCGGCGGCACGCGACGCGACGGGTCGCGGCTGACCGACGACGACGCGGGCACCGGCGGCGGGGGCGCGAACCCCGACTTCGTCGAGCGGCTCACCGCGCGCGACGCGACCGATGAGGCGCCGACCTCGCCGCGGAGCGTCTTCCGCTCCGGTTACGTCGCGGCCGGCTACACGACCGACAACGAGGACGTCTGGGTCGAGTCCATGCTGACGACCTCGACCGCCACGGGCAACTACCCCGGTGACTCGACGAAGAGTGCCCACTGGCCCGGCTTCGGCGCCGGCACGGTCGGCGTGCTCAACACGATGGTGCCGGGCAATTTCGACACGTCGGGCATCGTCGACCTCGACGTGAAGCCGCCGGTGCTGTGGATCCACGGCACCGCGGACCCGATCGTGTCGGACACGTCGTTCTATGACCTGAACCACCTGGGTCAGCTCGGGGTCATCCCGGGATGGCCCGGTGCGGACGTCGCACCCGCGCAGGAGATGGTGTCGCAGACACGAGATGTGCTGGCTGCCTACGCCGCGGCCGGCGGCGACGTCGTCGAGATCACCCTCGAAGGCGTCGGCCACTCGCCGCATCTCGAGCGCCCCGCCGAGTTCCGTCGGGCGCTCCTGACCCGCATCGGGTACGTCGGCGCACGCCAGGACCCCGCACCGCCGACCGAGGCCATCATCCTCCGCTCCGCGGACTGAAGCGCCGACCCGGGCGGGTCTAGGCTTTCGCCATGAGCGCATCGGGTGGCAACAGGGCGATCGTCGCGGCATTCCTGGCCAACATGGGCATCGCGGTGGCGAAGTTCGTGGCGTGGTTCTTCTCGGGCTCGGCGTCGATGCTCGCCGAGGCGATCCACTCGGTCGCCGACTCGGGAAACCAGCTGCTCCTGCTGCTGGGCGGCCGGCGCGCACGCAAAGCCGCCGACAAGGAGCATCCGTTCGGCCACGGTCGAGAACGCTACGTCTACGCGTTCGTCGTGGCGATCATCCTCTTCTCGGTCGGCGGGCTCTTCTCGATCTACGAGGGCGTCGACAAGCTCACCCACCCGCACGAACTCGAGAACGTCTGGATTCCGCTGGTCGTGCTCGGCATCGCGATCGTGCTCGAATCGTTCTCGCTGCGCACCGCCGTCCAGGAGAGCAACCACATCCGCGAGAAGGGTCAGTCGTGGGTGTCGTTCGTCCGACGCGCCAAGGCGCCTGAGCTTCCGGTCGTGCTGCTCGAAGACGTCGCCGCCCTCACCGGACTGTTCTTCGCCCTGCTCGGCGTCGGGCTCTCGGCGATCACCGGCAACCCGATCTTCGACGCGATCGGCACGCTGATGATCGGCACGCTCCTGATCCTCGTCGCCGTCGTGCTCGGCGTGGAGACGAAGAGCCTGCTCGTGGGCGAGGGGGCGAACGACGCCGATCACGACCGCATCGTGGATGCCATCGAGTCGGGCTCCGAGGTCGAGAAGCTCATCCACCTCAAGACCCTCTACCTCGGCCCCGACGAGATCCTCGTCGCGGCCAAGATCGCATTGCCCACCGACAAGTCGCTCGCCGAGGTCGCCCACGACATCGACGTCGTCGAAACGCGCATCCGACTGGCTGTGCCGGCTGCCCGCGTCGTGTACCTCGAACCCGACATCTACCGACCGGGCACCGACCCGTCGCCGCCGACGGCGGAGTTCGTCATCCGCTCGGCCGACTGAGTCACGCGCATCCCCGCATCCGTATCGGGATGCGGAGAACGAGGTCGACGCGCCGTGCACGATCTCCGCACCCCGGCACGACGACGGATGCCGGGTCGCCGGCGTCCGTCATCCGTACCCGTACCGTCGCTCTGCGAAACTGGCCGGATGGAGTACACGATCTTCACCGAGCCCCAGCAGGGCTTCACGTACGACGACCAGCTCGTGTTCGCACGGACCGCCGAGCGGGTGGGGTTCGACGCGTTCTTCCGCTCCGACCACTACATGCGCATGAGCGCGGGCGACGCGCTCCCTGGTCCGACCGACGCGTGGACGACACTCGCCGGGCTCGCCCGGGAGACCACGAGCATCCGGCTCGGCACCCTCGTCTCGTCGGCGACGCATCGGCATCCGGCCGTCCTCGCGATCCAGGTCGCGCAGGTCGACGCGATGTCGAACGGGCGCGTCGAGTTCGGGCTCGGCACGGGCTGGTTCGAAGCCGAGCACCGCGCTCTGGGCATCCCGTTCCCGACGAAGCGCTTCGGTCCGTTCGAGGAGCAGCTCGAGATCGTCACCGGCCTGTGGGGGACGCCGATCGGCGAGACGTTCTCGTTCGCCGGCGAGCATTACACGCTCGAAGACGCACCCGCACTGCCCAAACCGGTGCAGGAGCGGATGCCGGTGATCATCGGCGGTGGCGGCGCCCGCCGCACACCCGAGCTCGCGGCCCGCTACGCGACCGAGTTCAACATCGGGTTCCGCTCGGAAGAGGGCATCGCGGCGGCGTTCGACGGGGTCCGGGCGGCTTGCGAACGCATCGGCCGCGACCCGTCGACGATGAAGCTGTCGGTCGCGCTCCCCACTTATGCCGGCGCGACCACGGCCGACCTCGAGCGCCGCGCGGCGAACGCGGGGCGGGCTCTGGCCGATGTGCGGGGCGGCGTCGACATCGTCGGCGGGGCGGACGAGATCGCGTCGAAGGTCGAGCGCCTGCGCGCGCTCGGGGCCGACCGCATCCACTTCCAGCTCATGGATCTGCGCGACGTCGAGCACGTCGAGTTCCTCGGGTCGGTGCTGCCGATCCTCCCCCGCTGAGGCTGTCGCCCCGGGGCGGAGTCAGCGCCGGGCGTCGAAGAAGGCACGCAGAAGAGCGGATGCCGCATCCTCGCGCACCCCGGCGACGACCTCGGCGCGGTGGGGCAGGCGGCGGTCGCGCACCACGTCGTAGACCGAGCCGACGGCTCCGGCTTTGTCGTCCCAGGCGCCGAACACGAGCCGTGACACCCGCGACTGCAGCACGGCTCCCGCGCACATGACGCACGGCTCGAGGGTGACCACGAGCGTGCAGCCCTCGAGGTTCCACGATCCCACGGAGGCCGCCGCCCCGCGAAGCGCGACGACCTCGGCGTGCGCGGTGGGGTCGTGCGTGACCTCGCGCAGGTTGCGTCCTTCGCCGATCACCGCGCCAGCGGCATCCGTCACCACCGCCCCGACCGGAACGTCGCCGTGCTCACCCGCCTCGACCGCGAGCGTGAGAGCGCGCTCCATCGCGGCCAGATCGGCGGGGTCGGTCATCACACGACGAGACTACGACGCGACTAACCTGGGCGTATGCGCCTGCACGTCGCGGATCACCCGCTCATCACCCATAAGCTGACGGTCCTGCGCGACGAACGCACGTCGTCGCCGGTCTTCCGCCAGCTGACCGAAGAGCTCGTGACGCTGCTCGCCTATGAGGCGACCCGCAGTGTGCGCGTCGAGCCGCTCGAGATCCAGACGCCAGTCACCACGACCATGGGTGTCAAGATCGGCGAACCGCGGCCGCTCGTGGTGCCGATCCTGCGCGCCGGGCTCGGCATGCTCGAGGGCATGGTCAAGCTGCTCCCGACAGCCGAAGTCGGATTCCTGGGCATGGCGCGCAACGAGGAGACCCTCGAGCCGACGACCTACGCCGAGCGCCTGCCCGACGACCTCAGCGACCGCCAGTGCTTCGTGCTCGACCCCATGCTCGCCACCGGCGGCTCGCTCGGTGCGGCGATCGACTTCCTGTTCGCGCGCGGTGCGCAGGACGTGACGGCGATCTGCATCCTCGGCGCCCCCGAGGGAGTCGCGGCGATCGAGAAGCAGGTCGAGGGCCGCGACGTGACCCTCGTGCTCGGCGCCCTCGACGAGAGGCTCAACGAGAAGGGGTACATCGTGCCCGGTCTCGGCGATGCGGGCGACCGCCTGTACGGCACCGTCTGAGACTCGTCCGCGCGGGTGGCGGGCGCCCAGCCGGTCAGACGGCGGACGCGAGCGCAGCGCGCTCGGCGGGTGACTGTGCCGCGAACCCCACGACGGCGATCGGCGTCGGGGCGCGGCCGTTGAACCGGGTCGCGGTCACCGCGGTGTACGCGCCCATCGCCGGGCTCACGAGCAGGTCTCCGACAGCCAGCTCGGGCAGCAGCACTTCGTTCGCGACGACGTCGGCCGAATCGCACGTGGGTCCGGCGAGGGTCGCCCAGCGATGCCCGGCCACGTCCGAGCGCAGCTCTCGTTCAGCGAAGACGAGGGGATGCACGTCTTCGGCGACGACGTTCGAATACGCGCCGTAGACGCCGTCGTCGAGGTAGTACCAGCGCCCGTCCGCGCGCTCTGCGACGCCGACGACGCTCGTGACCAGCGTCATGGCCTCGGCCACGAGCACGCGCCCGGGTTCGGCGATGATGTCGAGCCGACCGACGAGCGGTGCGAGCACGGGGCGGATGCGCGCGGCGATGTCATCGATCGACGCCACGGGCTCGTCGTAGGCGACGGGGAATCCTCCGCCGATGTCGAGCACGGTGAAGCGCGTGCGCAGCCGCCGCTCGAGGTCGCCCATCAGGGCGACGGTCTCGTCGATCGCCCGCACGAAGCGGTCGGGATCGTCGAGCTGGCTTCCGACATGGAAGCTGAAGCCGGCGACACGGATGCCGCGCGCCAACGCCGACGTCACGAGACGCTCCGCCTCGAACGCCCCGACGCCGAACTTGCTCGACAGGTCGCTCTTGGCGTGCGGACTGCGATACGCGAGCCTCACGAGCAGCGAGACGTCGGATCCGACGCCGGTGAACTTGGCGAGCTCGGTCTCGTTGTCGATGACGAACGTGCGGATGCCGCGTCCGATCGCGTCTGCGATCTCGGCGGCCTTCTTGATCGGATGCGTGTGGATGACGCGCCCCGGGTCGACGCCGTGGCGCTCGAGCAGGGCCAGTTCCTCACCCGTGGCCACGTCGAACCCGCAGCCGTCGTCGGCGAGCGTCGCGATGACCGCGTCGTGGTCGAGCGCCTTCACGGCGTAATGGAACCGCACGAACGGCAGGGCGGAACGCAGACGACGGTACTGCCGTCGCACGCGAGCGGTGTCGAGCAGCAGTACCGGTGCGCCGTGCAGAGCGAGGGCCGCACGCGCGGCATCTGTCGCCATCAGCGCCGCGCACTCCCGACGTCGCAGGTCGCGCAGCGCTTCGCGCCCGGGGCTCATGACGCACGCTCCCGCGACGCACGGCGACGGAGGCCGGCTCTGTCGGTGATCGTGAAGGCACCGGCGGCGAGAGCGTAGAAGACGATGTCGGCGATCACCTTGCCCGCGAGCAGCCCCCACACCGGCTCGGCCAGGACGAGCACGCCGACCACGAGCGCGACCGGACGGATGAGGAACGTGTCGAGCAGCTCGGCGGCGCCGAACTCGGCGACGAGGAGCACGAACGTGCTCGCGAGGAGGAGGCGGCCGTGCACGCCGAGACGCGACTGCTCCCGGGCGACGACCAAGCCCAGCACGAGGTAGAACCCGATGATCTCGCCCACGAGGGCGGCCCCCGCGATGAGCGCGGGGTTGTCGGTCCACACGGCGACGGCCAGTCCCGCGACGATCATGGCGGCCGTGCCGGCGATCTCGGCGGGCAGGTAGCGGGCTATCCAGAACGCGATGCCACGCCTGCGTGCGGGCGACGCGTCGACGGCCGTCGTGGCGGCGGCGGGGGTGTGGCTCGGAGACATGCGGCACTCCTTCTCCCCCTGTCAGAGCACGAGGGAAGCGCCCTGATACGGGATGCCGGGTGTCAGTCGCCCACGATGGGGTCGCCGGCCGAGCGGCGACCGGTCTCCTGCTCCCAGAACTCGAGCTGCTGCGTGAGCGCTTTGGCGAGCTCGAACACCTGCTCGGGCGGGATCCGGATGCGCCCGACGACACGCGCCGGTACGACGGTGCGGCGGTCGCCGGTCTCAGCGTCGACCTCGTCGTGCGGCGGCTGCGCGAGGGTCAGGAAGTCCATCACGAACACCGTCGGCGTGTGCCAGACGTTCGCGAAGTCGGCATACGAGCCGGCGATCTGCTCGGGTGGCAGGTCGATCTCGAACTGTCGGGGTGCGTCATCGGCCACGTGATACCTCCGTCGGTCGGAACGTCTGGCGAGTCTACGCGGCGCCCAGCGCACGGCTCAGGGTCGGCCTTCGGACGCGGCCCGCGGGTCGGTCCCGCTGTGCGGGCCCGACCGTTCATGCCCGGGCGCCCGGTCAGGCGCGGCCGCCCGGTCAGGCGCGGCCGCCCGGTCAGGCGCGGCCGACCAGGCGGGCGAACGCGCTGAGGCGAGCGACTCCTTCTGCGGTGCGCGGCAGATCGTCGAGCAGTTCGGGCGAGTGCACGAGATAGGCGGTGTGCATGGCGCGTGAGATCGCCACGTTGAGTCGGTTGCGCAGCAGCAGGAACTCGAGTCCTCGGGGCGCTTCTCGCCCCGAGGACGCAGCGAGCGACACGATCGCGACCGCGGCCTCCTGCCCTTGGAACTTGTCGACGGTGCCGACTCGGACGTCGCCGAACCCGGCGGCCTGCAGCGCCTCTTCGACGGTCACCTGCTGCGCGTTGTAGGGCGTGACCACGATCAGATCGCGCTGGTCGAGCGGACGAGGTTCGCAGTCCGTCGCCCCGTCGTCGTCGTCGAACCGGATGTCGCGCCATTCGCGCCCGACGAGGTCGCGAACGATCTCGACGACGACGTCTGCTTCTTCGGGCGACTGCGTGGCGTTGCCGCGGTGCCGCACCTCGACCGGCTGCACCCCGGGATCGATGTGCGCGAGCGTGCGTCGGGCGGTGGACGGATGCGCCGCGAGCTCGCCCCGGTACGACAGCACCGAGACCGGTGCCGCGACTTCGGGACGCATGCGCCGCGTGCGGGCGAGGAAGTATCCGAACTCGGGCGGGATGACGTCGGAGCCGTCCATGACCCAGCCGAGCGCCGACGTGTCGACGGGCTCGGGGTGCGTGCCCTGGCTGACCTGCGGGAGCTGCTGGGGGTCGCCGAGCAGCAGGAGCCGGGTCGAGGCGAGCGACACCGCGATCGTCGAGGCGAGCGAGAACTGGCCGGCTTCGTCGATGACCAGCAGATCGAGACTCCGACGCGGGATGCGTCCCTCATGGGCGAAGTCCCATGCGGTGCCCCCGACGACGAAGCCGTCGGGCTGCTCGGCGGCGAAGGCGGGCACGCCGTTCTTCGGGATCACGGTGAAGCTCGGAGGCGCGGCATCCGTCGTCGTGGACTTGGGCGCTTTGGCGACCTTCTGCGGCGGCACGCCCGCCGCGATGATGCGGTCGAGCATGTGCTCGACCACCGCGTGCGACTGCGCCACCACGCCGATCTTGAAGCGGTGGTCGCGCACGAGCCGCGCGATCACGTGCGAGCCGACGTAGGTCTTGCCCGTTCCCGGAGGCCCCTGGACGGCGAGGTAGCTGCGGTCGAGGGCGAGGACGGCGCGCACGATCGCGTCGACGTCGTCGCCGGTCGACGTGGGCAGCCCACCATCCGGTCCCTGAGCCTCACCATCCGGTCCCTGAGCCTGTCGAAGGGTGCGCGGTGCACGGCGCGCGAGGAGGTCGGTAGCAGGATCTTCGGGGAGGTCGGGAGCGGCGGCGATGACGGCATCCGCCCATGCCTCGATCGCCGCCTGCTGGTTGCCGGCGGGCGGCGGCGATGCGGGCGTCAGGGCGATCGGGAGCTCGGACCACGTGACCCCGTCGACGGCGGTCTCTTCGATCACGACGCCGTCGTCGAGCACCTCGACGACCTTGACCCCGCGAGCCGAGTGGATCCAGCGGGGCTGGGCGTCGAAGGGATAGGGGGCAGGCAGTTCGTAGAGCGCGAAGGGGCTGGTGCCGACGCTCAGCCGCGTCCCCGGCGCGAGCTCGCCGCGGATCTCGACCGTGCGGCGCTCGCCCCCGCGTCCGCTCTCGAGGAAGTGCCAATCGTCGATCACGCGCGACACGGCGGGATCGACGACGACGACGTCGCGCGTCTCGTCCCACAGCGAAAGCGGCTCCCGCAGGCGGAGGAAATGCGTCGCCCAGAAAGACTTCACCTCGCGGGGGTAATAGTCGATCGCCGCCGAGCCGAGTCGCAGCGCCAGCGCCAGCGCCGGCGCCGACTCGTCGGGGAGGTCGGCCGAGAGGCGCGACAGCGTCAACGCGCGGTGCGAGGGCTCGTAGGAGTACTCGTCGGGCTCGGGGTTGGGAGTGGGCTTGAGCCCCGCCTCGCGGGCGCGGTCGACGAGCCAGTCGCGCAGGCGCCGGGTCGAGACGCAGTCGTAGCGGTTGTAATCGGCGAGATCGGCGAGGATCTCGCGAGCGGCATCGGGATCATCGGTCTCGAGGGCACGCGCCTCGACGTACCGGACGATCGAGTCGTCGCCCTTCTGCACGTCGCTGGTGCGCACGTCGGCGCCCATGTACAGCGGTTCGAGCTTCTTGATCGAGTACGAGCGCGACCCGACGCGCAGCGCGCGGCGCACGATCGGATACAGATCGACGAAGACCGCATCGCGCAGCAGACGATCCACATCGGCCTCACGGACGCCGTAGCGCGCCGCCATCGCGAGAAGATGCGTCGGCTCGTACGGGGCGTAGTGATAGATGTGCATGTCGGGGTACTGCTGCCGGCGCAGGGCGACGATGTCGAGGAATGTCTCGAGCGCGCGCTTCTCTTCGTCGAACGAGTGCGCCCACAGCGGCGTGTAGCGCTCGTGGTCGTCGACCCAGCCGAACAGGTAGTCGATCCCCCACTGCTTCGCCCCCGCGCCCGCCGAGCCGGGCGCGTCGTCTTCGGTGTACAGCGGGTCACCCTCGAAGTCGAAGAACAGATCGCCCCGGTCGGGCCGTGGCAGCGCGCCGAGAGCCTGCGGCTGCACGACCTCGAAGGTCGGCACGGCCGTTGATCCTTCGGCGGGAGCGAGCACACCGCCGGCGGGGCTCTCGAGCTGCAGCCTGGCCTGCGTGCGCAGCATCCGGAAAACATCGGCGTTCATGCGCGCGGGCGCCGCCTCTGCGGCGGAGAGCTCGTCGATCGTCGTGACGCCCTCCGTGCGCAGCCGCTGACGTTGAACGGGACGGATGCCGGCGACGAGCAGGAGATCGCGGGATGCCGAGACCTCGGCGTCGCAGGTCGCGCAGCGGCCGCAGGCGATCACGGCGAGATCGCCGCGGTCATCGCCCCAGGCGATCGGCGCGCCCAGCGCGCCGAGGTCGAGACGGCGATCGGCGATGAGCGCCGCGAGCCGCTCGCGACGCAGACGGAACACGGGAAGCAGGTCATCGACCTCGTGGACGCTCGTCGAGCCGTCGCCGAGCAGCAGTTCGACGTGGTCGGCGCGCGCGACGCCGAGGCGATCGAGCTGGTCGACGTAGGCGGCGAGCTGCATGAGCGCCGTGACCCGAGCGTGACGGGCGAGCTTGGTGTCCTGCACGACCCAGCGACCCGCCGTGCCCGCGGTCCCTGAGCCCGCCCCCGCGGTCCCTGAGCCTGTCGAAGGGTCGCGCACGAGGAAGTCGGCGAACCCCACGAACTCATCGGTGGCGAAAGCGGCCTGGTAGATGACGTCGGCGTCGGAGGCGAGCGCGACGTTCGTCTGGGCGACCGCGGCGGCGAGCCCCGCGGCGTCGCTCGATCGGGTCTCGGGGATCACCGCGACCGACGCCTCGCCGAACTGCTCGATGTAGTCGGCGAGCACCCGCTGCTCGTGCTGGATGCCGAGCCGGCCGGCGCGCTTGAGTGTCTCGTCTTCGGGCTCGTCGACCGCCGTCAGCCGGCCGAGCTTCGCGTCGATCGCCCGCATCCACGCGAACTCGCACTCCGCGGCCGCTTTGAGGTCGCTCGCGCTCCAGACGACTCGCCCCTCGCCGTCGCCCTCACCTGGGATGTAACGCATGCCACCGCCTTCCTCGACGACCCTAGCCGCGGCCGCCGACAGCGACGTTCGGCCGGTGACGGGACGCCGGGCGGCGGCCCCTGCCAGACTGGGGGCATGAGCCTCCCGTTCGAGAGCGCGTACCGGCACGGATTCGCCCGTGTCGCCGCCTGCACGGTGCCCGTCGTCATCGCCGATCCCGCGGCCAACCTCGCGGCGGTCCTCGAGAGTGCGCAGGTGTGCAGCGACGAGTCGGTCGCCGTGGCGGTGTTCCCGGAGCTGTGCCTGACGGGCTACTCCCTCGAAGACCTCGTGATGCAGGACGCCGTTCTGGATGCCGTCGAAGCCGCCGTCGAGCGCCTCGTCGAGGCATCCGTCGATCTGTTCCCCGTACTCGTGGTCGGAGCGCCGCTGCGCCACCGCAACCGGATCTACAACTGCGCGGTCGTGGTGCATCGGGGCGAGCTGCTCGGTGTCGCGCCGAAGTCCTACCTGCCGACCTACCGCGAGTTCTACGAGCGCCGCTGGTACGCACCGGGCGACGACCAGCGCGGCGAGGACATCCGCGTGGGTGGGCTCGAGGCGCCGTTCGGCCCCGACCTGCTGTTCGAGTCGCTCGACGTGCCGGGGCTCGTGGTGCACGCGGAGATCTGCGAGGACGTGTGGGTGCCGATCCCGCCGTCCTCCGAGGCTGCTCTGGCCGGTGCCACCGTCCTGCTCAACCTCAGCGGCAGCCCCATCACGATCGCGCGCGCCGAGGACCGCACGGATCTCGTGAAGTCGCAGTCGCTGCGCTGCCTGGCGGCGTACGCATATGCCGCCGCCGGCATGGGCGAGTCGACCAACGATGTGTCGTGGGACGGCCAGACGATGATCTACGAAGGAGGGATGCTGCTCGCCGAGACCGAGCGCTTCCCCGACGGCGCGCGGCATTCCGTCGCCGACGTCGACCTCGACCGGCTGCGCCAGGACCGCCTGCGTCAGGGCACGTTCGACGACAACCGCCGCACGCATCAGCCGCACTTCCGCACGGTGCACTTCGAGCTGGCCCCGCCGGCGGGCGACATCGGGCTGCGCCGCACCCTCGACCGGTTCCCCTTCGTGCCCGACGATCCCGCTCGCCTCGCGCTGGACTGCTACGAGGCGTTCAACATCCAGGTGTCGGGGCTCGTGCAGAGGCTGCAGGCGATCGGGTCACCGAAGCCCGTGATCGGCGTCTCGGGCGGTCTGGACTCGACGCACGCCCTGCTCGTCGTCGCTCGCGCGATGGACCGCATGGGGCGTCCGCGCAGCGACATCCTGGCCTACACGATGCCGGGATTCGCCACGAGCGACCACACGAAGTCGAATGCGATCGCGCTCGCGGAGTCCGTCGGAGCCTCGATCGAGACGATCGACATCCGACCCGCGGCGACCGAGATCCTGCAGGGCATCCGGCACCCGTTCGCCGGCGGCGAGCCCGTGTACGACGTCACGTTCGAGAACGTCCAGGCCGGCATCCGCACCGACTTCCTCTTCCGCCTCGCGAACCAGAACGGCGGGATCGTCATCGGGACGTCCGATCTGTCCGAGCTCGCACTCGGCTGGGCGACGTACGGCGTCGGCGACCAGATGAGTCATTACGCGGTGAACACCGGCGTGCCGAAGACGCTCATCCAGCACATCATCCGCTGGGTGATCTCGGACTCGTCGACCGAGCTCAGCGAGCAGGCGAAGACCCTGCTGCAGTCGGTGCTCGACACCGAGATCTCGCCCGAGCTCGTGCCCGCCGGGCAGGACGGCAGGATGCAGTCGACGCAGGACCGCATCGGGCCGTACGCGCTGCACGACTTCGCGCTCTACCACGTGCTGCGGTTCGGTTTCCGGCCGTCCAAGATCGCCTTCCTCGCCGCTCGCGCCTGGGGTGATCCGGATGCCGGCGCCTGGCCTCCCGGCTTCCCGGAGGCCGACCGCTTCGCCTACGACCTGCCGACCGTCTCGAAGTGGCTGCGGGTGTTCCTGCAGCGCTACTTCGCGTTCGCGCAGTTCAAGCGGTCGGCGATCCCGAACGGTCCGAAGGTGTCGCCTGCGGGCTCGCTCTCGCCCCGCGGCGACTGGCGCGCGCCGTCGGACGGCAACGCGACGGCCTGGCTCGCCGAGCTCGAGGCGTCGCTGCCGGAGTCCGCGCGCGCCTGAGGTCAGGCGGGCAGGGCGCCGTAGGCGAGCGTGATGATCCAGCTGTCGCGCGACAGATCGGCGAGCTGGTAGCGCACGCTGCGGTCGGGGACCCACCCCCTGGTGAGCGGGGAGTCCAGGCGCACGTTCTCGGCGGCGACGCGCGTGCCGCGACCATCGGCATCCCGAACCGCCTGGACGCGCGTCCAGTGGGCGAGCAACGTCGGAAGGTCGGTCTCGTCGAACAGGTGCGAGTGTCGCTGCATCGTGCGCAGCTCGACGTCGTCGGGGTGCGCGTCGCGCAGGTCGAGGCCGATCGGCACCGCCGGATCGGCGAGCGCCACGACCGTCGCCGCGCGGAAGTTCGCGTTTCGGATCGAGATGGGCACCACCTCGCCGTGCACCTCGGCGATGAGCTGGGTGTGGAACCCGAACTTGCCCGGCGATTCCCGCTCGAGCCGGATCACCTTCTCCTCGACGCCCAGGCGCGCCGCGAGCAGTTCGCGCGCGAGGGTCCGTTTGCGGTCGTGCTCGGGCATCTTCGGGTCCCAGCCGAGGCGGGCCGAGATCCCAGCGGGGGTGTCGAGCAGCACGGATTGCATGGCCACCTCTCTGCGCGGCGGAAGCCGCTGACTCCCATCTTGGCCGGGTCCGCGGCGCGGCGGAAGCGGAGCGGGCACACGAAAGGGCGACGCCGAGGGGGAGGCGTCGCCCTTTCGTGCCGGGCGCGGGTCAGTTCGACCAGGCGGACGCCACCGAAGCGGCCGACGGCGCGGACGCCGGGGAGTCGACCGGCGCGGGGGCGG
>JASDDH010000033.1 GCA_030407505.1 Planococcus sp. APC 4015 | reverse complement strand
CTCATGAGGGGTCTCCTTCGAACGATGCCTCGTAGGCGGCGAGCCAGGCGCGCTGCTCGTCGATGAGCGGGTGCGGTTCGCTGTACACGTGATCGAACATGAGATCGGTCGGGATGCCGCCGAGCGCCGTCGTGCGCACGCGCACGTCATCGGCGGTCGCCGCGGCCTCGTCGTCCACGTCGGCGAAGAAGGCGTCGGACGCACCGCGCCCCTGCAGGAACGCGCGCATCCGCTCGATCGGGTCGCGCGCACCCCAGAACTGCTCCTGGGTGGAGGTGCGGTACTTGGTCGGGTCGTCGCTCGTCGTGTGCGCACCCATGCGATAGGTCAGTGCCTCGACGGCCCGTGGGCCGAGTCCCGAACGGGCTTCGTCGAGAGCCACGCGGGTGACGGCGTAGCTGGCGAGCACGTCGTTGCCGTCGATCTGGATGCTCGGCATGCCGTAGCCCTGAGCTCGGCGCGCGAGCGGCACCGGCGACTGGGTCGACACCGGCACCGAGATCGCCCACTGGTTGTTCTGCAGGAAGAAGACCTCGGGGGTGCGGTAGCTCGCGGCGAAGACCATCGCCTCGTGCACGTCGCCCTGGCTCGATGCTCCGTCGCCGTAGTAGACGATGACCGCCTCGTCGCGCTCGGGGTCGCCGGTGCCGCAGCGCTTGTCGAAGACGAGTCCCATGCCGTAGCCCGTGGCGTGGAGCGTCTGCGCGCCCAGCACCAGCGTGTACGGACGGGTGTTGCCGTTCTTGGGGTCCGTCGGATTCCAGCCACCGTGGGTGAGTCCGCGCATGAGCCGCAGGATGTCGACGGGGTCGACGCCGCGGATCTTCGTCACGACGTGCTCGCGGTAGGACGGGAAGATGTGGTCCTGGCTTCGCGCGGCACGGGCAGAACCCACCTGGGCGGCCTCCTGACCGAAGCTCGGCGGCCACAGGGCGAGCTGGCCTTGGCGCTGCAGATTGGTCGCCTGGCGGTCGAAAGCCCGGATGACCGCCATGTCTCGGTAGAACTCTTCGAGCTGCGCGTCGGTCAGCGCGTCGATGAGCGACAGATACGGCTCGGCAGCCGGACTCGGGGCGAAGGATCCGTCGGCGGCGAGCACGCGCACGACGCCCGGCTCTTCAGCGAGCCCGGGCTCGGACACGAATTCTTCGAACGTGGTCACCGTCCTACGCTATCCGGCGGCCTGCGTGGCCCTCTGGGAGGTCCTTCACAACGGATGCCGCGATCCGTAGGACCTTGTCGACAGACTCGTGTTCGCCGACCGAGATCCGGATGCCGTCGCCCGCGAACGGGCGCACGATGAGTCCGGCCGCATCGAAGGCCTCGGCGAAGGCCATCGTGTCGTCGCCGGCGGGCAGCCACACGAAGTTGCCCTGCGCCTGCGGCACGGCCCAGCCGGCCTCGCGCAGCGCGTCAGCGAGCGCGTCGCGCCGGGCGGCGATCGCCCGAACACGCTCGAGCAGTTCGTCTTCGGCATCCAGGCTCGCGAGCGCCGCCTCTTCGGCCTGCAACGTGACCGAGAGGGGGATGCTCGTGGTACGCGCCGCGTCGAGGATGCGCGTGTGGCCGACGGCGTACCCGATGCGCAGCCCGGCGAGGCCGTAGGCCTTGGAGAACGTGCGGAGCACGACGACGTTGGGGTGGCCGTCATCCAGCACCTGGACGCCACTCACCGCCGCCGGATCGGTGACGAACTCGTTGTACGCCTCGTCGAGGATCACGAGCACGTCGCTCGGCACCTGGGCGACGAAGTCGTCGAACTCGGCCTGGGTCACGATCGGGCCCGTCGGGTTGTTCGGGGTGCAGACGATGATCGCGCGCGTGCGGTCGGTGATCGCGGCGGCCATCGCGGTCAGGTCGTGTCGGGCATCCGGAGTCAAGGGCACATGCACCGCGGTCGCGCCGGCGACGACGGCGAGCCACGGGTACGCCTCGAACGAGCGCCAGGCGTAGACGATCTCGTCGCCGGGACCGGCGGTGGCCTGAACGAGCTGGGCCAGGATCGAGACGCTGCCGGCACCGATGTGCACGCCGTCCGAGGTCACGCCGAAGCGTTCGGCCAGACGGGCGCGCAGGCGCGCGGCCGAGGCATCCGGGTACCTGTTGAGCGACGTGGCGGCCTGGACCGCCTCGATCACTCCGGGGAGCGGATCGAACGGGTTCTCGTTGCTCGACAGCTTGTAGGCGTCCATGCCCGCCTGCTTCCCCTGCTTGTACGGCGGGAGCGAGGCGATCTCGGGGCGGACGCGAACGGGGAAGTCGGCGGGATCGGTCACGTGCCGAGTCTACGAGCGATGGATGCCGGTGACGCGTTCGACCTCATCGTGGGTGCGGCGGAAGATGCCGTCGAGATCGCGACACCGACGGCACCGATCGAGCGGCATCAGGTTCCACGCGACGACTGAGGTGGCGGCTTGCGCATCTTCGCCGGGTGACGTCGCCGGGGCACCCGTGGGAGACTGCCCGCATGCGCTTCCTCATCCGCGTCGTCGTCAATGCCTTCGCCATCTGGGTCGTCACCCTCATCACGGTGCTCCAGGTCTCCGTGATACCTTTCGCGCCCGGTGAGACCCTGCAGCTGGTGCTGACGCTGCTGCTCGTGGCGGCGATCTTCGCCCTGGTCAACACGATCATCGGCACCGTCATCAAGGTGCTGGCGTTCCCCCTCTACATCCTCACGCTGGGCCTCATCGGGCTGATCATCAATGCGTTCCTCCTCTGGCTCACGGCGTGGATCACGTCGTTCTGGAACTGGGGCCTGCGCGTCGAGGACTTCTGGTGGGGCGTCGTCGCGGCGCTCATCATCTCGCTCATCAACTGGGTCTTCGGGATCCTCCTCCGGCCGCAGGAGAAGAAGGAGCGGAGCTGATCGAGTCGGTGCGCGAGGCGCCGTACTCGAAGGCGTCGACCGATGTGGCCGTACCGAGCTCGTCGAACGTCGAACGCAGAGCCCCGAGGCGCGGGTCGCTCGACGCATCGACCTGACCGGCGGTCGCGGAGTAGCCCGACAGCGCATGCGGGTCGGGGCGGGTGCCTTCAGGCGCCTGTTCGACGATGAGACTGCCGGGGGCGCCCACGGGCGCCATGTGACCGCCGCCCGCCGCCATCGCGACGGGATCGTCGGTGTGCCGGATGCTGACGCTCAGCGTCGTCGGTCCGACGTCGGCCTCGACGGGCGAACCCACGGACACGAGCGTTCTCGTGTCGTAGCCGCCCTCGACGGCGAGGTGCGACGTGATCATCGCACCCTGCGAATGCCCGACGGCGTGCACCACGTCACCGGGCTGCGCACCCGCCGCCTCGAGCGCCGCCGTCGTCGCCTGGTACGACGCCGACTCGCGCCCCGCGGCGAGGTCGACGAACGATCCGACATCCCACGCCTCGGGGGTGCCCACCGACATCTCGGTGCCGGCGACGTAGACGACGAACTGCTTCGACCCGTCGCCCATCGAGTACCGCTCCACCCGCACCCGGGCGTCACCGCCCGTCGGGATGCGCGCCGTCGCGGCGGCGAGACCTGCCGGCGCCGTCGTGGCGGTACGGGCGCCGATCGGGTGCAGCGTCACGCCGTCGGTGCGGGGAGCGAGGCGATCACCGGGCGAGATCAGGCCCCAGCGGGTGCCCCCGATGACGGCCGCCGCACCGATCGTCGAGAGACCGCCGATGACGCCACCGATCACAGACGCCGGGTCGCTTCGCAGACCTCCGAGCTCGGACCCCGTTTCGGTCGCGATGCGAACGAGCTCGGACGGCCACATGATCGCGCGCTCGAACCGCAGAATCGCCGCCTCGACGCCGATGCCCGCGAACTCGCCCTCGAGGTGTGAGCGTCGAGCGTCGATCCGAGCGATCTCACCCGCATCGCCCGCGGCGACGGCGATCGCGTGCTGCGCATCGAGTTCGACGAGCTCGTAGACCGCCGCGGCCTGCCTCAACTGGTGGGCGATGGTCTCGGCATCCTGCATCACGGTCGCGAGCCGTGTCGACAGGACGGATGTCGCACTGGTCGCCTTCCACGCGGAGTCGCTCTCGGCGAAGAGGATGCTCTGCGCGGATCGGAGTCTCGACGAGATGATCTCGAGCTCGACATGTGCGGCGATGAAGCGCGCCGCCGTCGAACGCAGGGTGTCGGTGTCGACGACGATCGCGCCACCGCTGCGGATCTCGAGTTCGCCGCTCACGAGCAGGCCCACTCGTAGCGCGTGCGGGCTGAATCGCGGGCCGAGGCCACCGACATCCGCGCCGTCTCGGCGAGGTAGGAGAGGTTCGAGACGTCGCCCGCCCAGCGCGACGCGCGGTCGTGGAACGCCTGGGCGGCGCGGGCCTGCCAGTCGGTGCCGGCGGCGAGGGTGCGGGCCTCACCGGCGAAGGCGAGCAGCAGGTCGGAGACGCGCGCGAGTTCGCTGACCACGATGTCGAGCTCGGGAGTGGCTTGCGGGGAGCAGAGGGTCGCGGACGTCATGCGGCCATCGTGCGCGCGGCGCGGCGGCGCGCGGCATCCGTTCTCGCGATCTGTGAGCGGATGCCGGATGAGCCGAGCTGGGGAGGACGCTTCGACAAGCTCAGCGACCCGGGGGGCTCAGCGACCGGGGGGAGTTCAGCGACCCGGGGGTCGGGTCACCGACCCGGGGCGCCGACGGGCGGCCCCAACCCCGAACACACCGGCGCAGCGACGATGCCCCGGAGGTCGAGGGCCCCGGGGCGTCGTCACGCGGATCAGCGGAACAGGATCGCGGTTCCGACGTAGACCTTGGTGGTCGCGGTCGAGGTGTTGCCCGCGGCATCCGTCGCCGTGTAGGTGAAGGTGTAGACGGCGTTGTTGGCCGCACGCACCCGGAACGACGTGTCGCTCAGCGTCGTGATCGCGGCCCGCTTGGACCCCGCGGCCGTGGCCGACGTCAGCGCCACCGTCACGTCACCGCTCTCGTCGGTGGCGTTGACCTTGATGTCGATCCGGCGCATGTCGCCCAGCGGCAGGATGATCCACCGCTGCGACGGCGTCGCCGTGATCACCGGTGCCGTCGTGTCGGGCGCCGTCAGGTCGAGTCCGACGACGACCGGGTCGTGGTCGCTCGAGCGGAACGCGTCGGGTGCGTAGAGGGCATCCTGTGCGGGCTGCTTGAACGACATGTCGTAGTCGATGAGGTTCGACTCGTCGGAGTTGACGTTCCACACCGCCGCGCCCGTGACCTCACCGGCGATCGCGGGACCGGCGAGCGCGTGGTCGAGCGAGCCGAGCTGGCCGTCGAACACGTACGTGTACGACTCCGGCCCGACGACGTCGGCGTAGCCGGCCGCGTAGAGCTCCTGCATCGGGTCTTCCTGGCTGTACGAGTTCAGGTCGCCGAGAACGAGTTCGCGTCCGGCGCCGTACCCGGTCGGATCGGTCGCGAGCCAGTCGGCCAGCGCGGCGGCGGCCTGGGTGCGCACGCCGTTGCAGTTGCCCTGACCGTTCGGGTCGGTCGGATCGCCGACGGCGTTGCAGTCGGAGCCCTTTGACTTCAGGTGGTTCACGACGACCGTGAAGCTGGCGCCCGCGGCATCCGTGAAGGCCTGCGTGAGCCCCGGACGGTTGAAGTCGTCGAGCCAGCGGGCGTCCTTGGACTGATCCATGAGCTGGAACGCACCGACCGGGGTGACGGATGCCGTCTTGTACATGAGCGCCGTCGTGATGACGTCGGTGCCGATCGGGCCCGTCTCGACGTAGTCGTAGACCTCGGCACCGAGGCGCTCGTTGAGCGCGGCCGTGAGGGTCGCGAGCGCCGTGCCGTTGTTCTCGATCTCGATGAGCCCGAAGACGTCGGCGTCGATCTCGGCGAGCGCCGTGACGATCTTGGCCTCCTGGCGCTCGAACTCGACGGCGTCGTTGGCGCCGCGCGCATCGGGTCCGGTGAGGGTCGTGAAGTAGTTGAGCACGTTGAAGCTCGCCACCGTCAGCTCGCCGGCGACGTCGGGAGCCTCGGTGCGCGGGTTGCCGACCGCGAACTCGGCGGGCTGCGTCGGCTGGATAGCCCACGTGTCGAAGCGGTAGTCGAGCACACCCGTCGTGTTCGTCAGCAGATCGCCGCTGCGGAACGTATTGTCGAGTGTGAACGTCTGCCCGTTCGGGTGGATCGCCGGGTCGGGGTTCTGGCTGCTGCGTCCGTCGTCGACCGTGATCGACTCGGCGAGGTTCTTCGCCGCGAGGGCGACGGCCTCGGGCGATCCGGCGTCGTACAGCCCGGTGGGCTGGTACTGCCGACCGACCGTCAGCGAGATCGTGCCATAGCGGGCGAAGTCGAACGTCTCGCCGATCGACAGCTGCTGCGGCAGGCTGACCCGCATCCCCTCGAGGGCCTCGCGCTGCTCGTCCGTCGACGGAAGCGTGAGCGGGGTCGCGGCGGGGAGCTCGGCGCCGGTCGCGCACACCTCGACGTCGGGCGTCGCGATCTGGGTCATTCCGAACGCCTCGTTCACCACGCCCGCGACGCTGACGGCGTCTCCGACGCTCACCTCGGCCCCGTTGGGCGCGTAGACGAAGATCGCATCGGATGTCGCGGCATCGGCGTCCCCGGCATCCTGAACGTAGTAGCCCTGGAAGCCGCCGGTCTGGAAGTCGCCGACGACGACGCCTTCGACCCGCACGGTCGTTCCGGGCACAGGAGTCGCAGCGCCCGAGCCCTGGATCGAGCCGATCGTCACGACCTCGAGGTCGCAGCCCGCCTCGCCGGCACCGGGGCCGGTCGGGGCGACGGTGAGCGAGTTCGCAGCGCCGGGGGTGTTGGCGGCCTCTCCGGCGACGAGGGTGCCCGTCGACCCCGGGATGCCCGCGAGATCGAAGTCGTTCCGCACCCAGTCGGCGACGGCGTCGGTGTCGGTGCCGTCGGCGATGCGCGAAGCGCCGCCCGGGGCGAAGGACAGTCCGTCGTAGGAGACTCCGAGCGCGACTCCGCCGTACGTGAGGTCGCCGGTGGTGCCGTCGTTCACGGCGACCGCGTCGACGACCTCGACGCCGAGACCCTCGTCGATCGCACCGTCGTCGTTCGCATCGATGTCGGTTCCCGCGGCGGGGATGGTGCCCGTGACGAGCAGGAAGCTGAGGGTTCCGTTCTCAAGGGTGTTCGCCGTCAGGGTCGCCGTGGAGCGACCATCGGCATCCGGAGCCGGGAAGGTGATCACGTTGTCGACGACACCCGTCGGCGATACGGCCGGGGCCACGAGCGCGTCACCCTCGACGCCGAGAACCGCGTAGCCGGAGAGGTCGGTGACGCCGGTCGCGAGCAGCTCGATGTATTCGACGTCGGTGCCGACGGTCGACGCCGAGAACTCGTTGATGACGACGGATGCCGCAGGCGGCTCGACGTCGCCGCAGTCGGCGGTGTGGGCTCCGAGTCCGTCGAACGTGTCGACGGCGAAGCCGGTCCACGAGGTGGCCGGGTCGAAGGCGTCGGCGCCGTTCGCGTCGCCCTCGCACACATCGGCGTTGCGGCGCAGCGTGTTGTCGGCGGTCGAGGCGAGTCCGGTTCCCCACTCGGTGCCGGGGTCGAAGCCGATCTGACCGAAGGTGTCGATCGCGGCTCCCGACTTCAGGAGGGCGATCGCGTCGTCGCCGTTGAACCAGCCCGACCCGTTGGTCTGGTCGGCGACCGCTTGGATCGCCGCGCCGGCGCTGGCCTGTGCGACCACGTGCACGTCGCCCGAGGCGACCGTGCCGACGAGGGGAATCGTCACGTTCGCCGTCGTCGCGCCGTTGGAGTAGTACGCGAGCGAGTAGGCGCCGAGGTCGACCGCGGCTCCTGTGCCGTTGTAGACCTCGACCGCCTTGTTGTTGCTCGAACCCTCGACGACCTCGCTGATCAACAGGTCGGGCGGCGGAGCCGCGGCCGCCGGCGCTGCGGCGAGCAGGGCGGCGGCGATCGCCGTGACGGCGACGAGGGCGGACGATCGGAGCGGGGAACGACGCACGAAAACCTCCAGCAGGACGCGGCAAGGGAGGCCTCGCGGCCTCCCCAGGCCTTCCACGCTAGGCGAGGGGGCCGACACGGGGAAGACCTTGCGGAGACGTTCCGGTTAACGATGTGAGACGGAGCCCCCGGCATCCGTCGACGAAATCGACGCTGGAAAGCGCCGGGCTCCGCGGGCCATGATGGAACCCATGACGGCGACCGACGGTGATCCTTTCCGCGTCGTCTTCGTGTGCACCGGGAACATCTGCCGCTCGCCGATGGCCGAGGTGGTGCTGCGATCCTTCGCGGATGCCGCGGGCCTGGGTCCCCGCGTCGCGACGGCCAGCGCGGGCACGGGCGACTGGCACCTCGGCGAGCGCGCCGACCACCGCACGATCGAAGCCCTCTCGCGCCGCGGCTACGACGGCGGGCACCACCGGGCGCGGCAGTTCACGCAGGAGGACTTCGCGCGCAGCGACCTGATCGTCGCGCTGGACCGCACACACGAGCGGATCCTGCGGGGCTGGGCCCGCAACGACGGCGATGCCGACAAGATCGCCTTGCTCATGTCGTTCGATCCGTCGCCCTCGACGATGGACGTACCCGATCCGTACTATGCCGGGCCGGGAATGTTCGACGACGTGCTCGCTATGATCGAGGGTGCCAGCCGGGCGCTCTTCCGGCAGCTCGAACCCGCGATCCGTCCGGCGCTCTGACGCCGGGATCCGCCGACGGGAGCCCCGTGACCTCTTTGCCCCCTCAGCCCCTCAGCCCCCTCGACGGCCGGTATCGCGCCGCTGTCGCGGGCCTCGCCGACTACCTTTCGGAGGCCGGTCTCAACCGTGCCCGCGTCGAGGTCGAGGTCGAATGGCTGATCGCGCTCACCGACCGTTCGCTCTTCGGCACGGCGCCGCTGTCGGCTGACGAAAAGGCGCGTCTGCGGGCGCTGTACCTCGAGTTCGGCCAGGCCGAGATCGACTGGCTCGCCGAGAAGGAGGCCGTCACCCGTCACGACGTGAAGGCCGTCGAGTACCTCGTGCGCGACCGCCTCTCGACCCTCGGACTCGACGGCATCGCCGAGCTCACCCATTTCGCCGCGACGAGCGAGGACATCAACTCCACCTCGTACGCCCTCACCGTGAAGCGCGCCGTCGAGAGCGTGTGGCTGCCGAAGCTGCGGCTCGTGATCTCGGCACTCCGCGAGATCGCGGTCGCGCATCGGGATGCCGCGATGCTGAGCCGCACGCACGGACAGCCGGCCACGCCCTCGACGATGGGCAAGGAGATCGCCGTCTTCGCGTGGCGCCTCGAGCGCGTGGCGTCTCAGATCGAGAGCGGCGACTATCTCGCGAAGTTCTCGGGAGCGACGGGCACCTGGTCGGCGCATCTGGCCGCCGAGCCCTCGGTCGACTGGGTGGAGTTGTCGCGCTCGTTCATCGAGGGACTCGGTCTGGGCTTCAATGTGCTGACGACCCAGATCGAGTCGCACGACTGGCAGGTCGAGCTGTACGACCGCGTGCGGCATGCCGGCGGCATCCTGCACAACCTCGCGACCGATGTCTGGACGTACATCTCGCTCGGCTTCTTCTCGCAGATCCCCGTCGCGGGCGCGACCGGCTCGTCGACGATGCCGCACAAGATCAACCCGATCCGCTTCGAGAACGCGGAGGCGAATCTCGAGATCGCGGGCGGTCTGCTGACGACCCTCTCGCAGACGCTCGTGACCTCACGCATGCAGCGCGACCTCACCGACTCGACCACGCAGCGCAACATCGGGGTCGCGTTCGGCCATTCGCTGCTCGCGCTGGACAACCTGCAGCGCGGGCTCGGTGAGATCTCGCTCGCGCAGGCGGTTCTGGATGCCGATCTCGACGCGAACTGGGAGGTGCTCGCCGAAGCCATCCAGACGGTCGTGCGCGCCGAGATCGCGGCCGGCCGTTCGCAGATCACCGACCCCTACGCCCTGCTGAAGGACCTCACCCGCGGTCGCCGCGTGGGGGCCGTGGAGCTCGCCGAGTTCGTGCAGGGTCTCGACATCGGCGACGCCGCCAAGCAGCGCCTCGTCGCGCTGACGCCCGGCACGTACACCGGGCTCGCGTCGACGCTGGTCGACGAACTGGGCTGACGCTCTCGAGCGCGGCAGTTTGCTGCGGCCGCACCCCGAAAACTGCCGGCGCGGTCGCAGGGATGTGGCGCGCTCGCCCGCGGGCGGCGTATGCGCGGTCATCCACCGATGTCGGGAGCGCGAGCCCCGGGTACTAGGGCTTCGCGTCGGGGCCCGGACCGTCGGAACCCGAAGCACCGGAACCGGGATCCCCGGCATCCGGCGCCGCGTTCTTCTCGTCGCTCTCGATGAGCACCGGCCGGTCGACGACCTTGGTCACCTGAGCGGGGTCGACGGCGAGGATGAGCAGCGCGAGGCCCACGAGCACGACGATGAACGTGATGCCCGCGACGATCGCCGCGACGACGAGCGCCCGCTCGGACTGGCCCTCGAACCGCTGCTGGAAGAACCCCATCGTCACGAGGGTGACGATTCCGGCGAACAGGGCGGAGCCGAAGGCGAGCCCGAGCAGCTGCACGGGCTTCATGAGGTCGCGGCGGGTGGGACGGTCGGTCACGCGTGGTCCTTCGTTTCGGCGACGGCCTGCTCGGCGGACGCGACCGGCGTGCGAGGCGAGAAGCCCGCGATGCCGAGGTAGACGGCGACGATCGCGGCGTAGCCGCCGAAAACGCCCACCGCGATGATGATGCCGGTGAGGGTCTCCTGCACGTCTTCGACGGCGTAGGCGAGTGCGTAGCCCGGCTGGATGAACAGCAGCGCGACCGCGAGCACGACCCCGAGCCCGCCGATGACGGCCGCGTCGCGCGCATCGCTGCGCGGCATGACGGATGCCGGCGTGCCGTCGGTCCACGGGGCGACGCCGCTCGACACGACGGCGGAGCGGTCGCCGCGCAGCGCGCGGACACCTGCGACGCCTTCGATGATCCCGCTGATCCCGGCCCAGACGATGACGACGACGAAGAACCCGGCGACGGTGCGCACCGGCGTGACCCCGCCCGCCATGCCCGCCACGAGCGAGACGATCCCCAGTAGAAGCGACGGCCAGCGGAGTCCGGCCGGGTACACGAGCCACGCGGCCAGCAGGTGCACGAGACCCGTCGCGATCGCGAAGCCGCTGAACACCGACAGCCCGACGATCGCCGAGTGGTCGGGCGAGAACGTGATCATGACGGCCGCGATCGCCGCGAAGGCGGCGCGGGCGAGCTGCACGTGCCGCACGTCGAAGGCGCGGGAGGAAGGAGCTGAAGTCACGAGGGTTCCTGCGGAGGCGGTGTCGCGAGAGTGCGAACGGATGCCTCCAGTGTAGGCGCGCCCGCCTGCGCGGCGCCCGGGGAGAGGAGTCCGCCCCGCTCAGGCCTCGGGGAAGAACTGCCCGACGGGCTCGCGCTTCTCGGCCTGGAACCGGTCTTCGGTGCGTCCCCGCGCCCAGTAGCCCGAAAGCGACACCTGCGAGCGCTCGAGTCCCCGCTCCTCGAACAGGGCGGGGCGCAGCGCCTTCATCGATTCGCGCTCGCCGTGGGCGAAGACGTCGACGTGCCCGTCGCGCCACGTCGCGGCACGCACGGCGTTCGCGAGGCGGTCGACCTCGTGGTCGGGGTCCACGATCCACTGCACGCCGACCCCGGCCGGCGCCGTGAGCTCGAGCACCGCGTCGGCCGATTCGACCTCGATGATCGCCAGGCCCACGGCATCCGTCGCGAGGGATTCGAGTGCCGACGCGATCGCCGGTACCGCGGAGAGGTCTCCGACGAACAGGTACCAGTCGGCATCCGGGTTCGGGGCGTACCCGCCCCCCGGCCCCAGGATGGTCAGCGCGGCGCCCGGCCGCACCGATGCCGCCCACGGTCCGGCGAGACCTTCGTCGCCGTGCACGACGAAGTCGATCTCGAGCACCTGCGCATCGGCGTCGACCCGGCGGATCGTGTACGTGCGGGTGACCGGGTCGCCCTCGGGGGTCGTGAACTTGAGCTTGGCGTACTTGTCGGTGTCGACGCGGTCCTGGAACCGCGCGAAGCCGTCGCCGCCGAGACGCACGCGCACGAGGTGCGGGCTGAGCCGCGTCGTCGAGACGACCTCCAGCTCGATCGTCGGCTTGGGCGTGCGCGGGGCGGTGCGAGAGGAAAGGGCCACACCCTCACGCTACCGGGCACGATCTACTCCAGGCGCAATGCTTGATTCCGTCTGGTGGCACGTGTATTTTATTGAATGGCACACAAGGAGAGCAGTGAGCGAGCAGTCCACACGCACGGTCGAAAGAGCGCTCGCCCTGCTCGCCAACGTCTGCGAGGCAGGCAGCACCACGCTCGCCGACGCGTCGCGCGCCGTCGAGCTGGCTCCGTCGACCGCGCTCCGGCTCCTGCGCACCCTCGAGGCATCGGGCTTCGTGCGCAAGGACGACGACGGCTACCGTGCCGGGCCGCGACTGGTCCAGCTCGGCGCGCAGGCCCTCGGTCACGAATCGCTCATCGACCTCTGCCACGACGAGATGGTCGCCCTCGAGCGCGAGACCGGGGAATCGGTCTACCTGAGCGTGCCGGGGCACGCCGACACGGCGCTGTACATCGGCATCGTCGAAGGGTCGCATTCGGTGCGCCATGCCAACTGGGTCGGCCGCACGGTCGCCCTCGACGGATCCGCCGCCGGCGCAGCTCTGACCGGGGCGACCCCCGACGCGGGCTTCGTCGTCGTCGAGCGCGGCATCGAGCGCGACGTCACCGCGATCGCCGCGCCGATCAGCGCCGCCGGGCGCATCGTCGCCGCCCTCAGCCTCCTCGTCCCCAGTTACCGGATGCCCGAATCCGCGGCGCTCGCCCACGGCGCTCTGCTGGCCGCGGCAGCCGACCGGCTGTCTGCCGGCCTGACCCCCTGAATCACCCGTCACCGAAGGAACGCAGATGTCCCGTCAGATCCGAGCCGCCCGCGGCAACACCCTGGTCGCCAAGAGCTGGCAGACCGAGGCGGCGATGCGCATGCTCATGAACAACCTCGACCCCGAGGTCGCCGAGCACCCCGAAGACCTCGTCGTCTACGGCGGCACCGGCAAGGCGGCGCGCTCGTGGGAGGCCTACGACGCGATCGTGCGCACCCTGACGACACTCGAGGACGACGAGACGCTGCTCGTGCAGTCGGGCAAGCCCGTCGGGGTCTTCCGCACCCACGAGTGGGCGCCCCGTGTGCTCATCGCCAACTCGAACCTCGTCGGCGACTGGGCCACGTGGCCGGAGTTCCGCCGGCTCGAGGCGCTCGGGCTGACGATGTACGGCCAGATGACGGCCGGTTCGTGGATCTACATCGGCACGCAGGGCATCCTGCAGGGCACGTACGAGACCTTCGCCGCCGTGGCGCGCTCGCTCGGGCGCGACAGCCTCGCCGGCACCCTCACCCTGACCGGCGGTGCGGGTGGCATGGGCGGCGCCCAGCCTCTCGCGGTCACGATGAACGGCGGTGCCGTCCTCGTCGTCGACGTCGACGAATCCCGCCTGGCGCGCCGCGTCGAGCACGGCTACCTCGACGAGTACTCGACCGACCTCGACCACGCGGTCGAACGCGCGCTGGCGGCCAAGGACGCGGGCGAGGCGCTGTCGGTCGGCATCGTCGGCAACGCCGCGACGGTCTTCCCCGAGCTGCTAGAGCGCGGGGTCGCGATCGACATCGTCACCGACCAGACCAGCGCCCACGACCCGCTCGCCTACCTTCCCGAGGGCATCCCCGTCGACGAGTGGAAGGCGGCTGCCACCGCCGATGCCGAGGGCTTCACCGAGAAGTCCCGGCGCAGCATGGCCCGGCAGGTCGAGGCGATGGTCGGCTTCCAGGATGCCGGCGCCGCCGTCTTCGACTACGGCAACTCGATCCGCGCCGAAGCGAAGCTCGGCGGCTTCGAGCGGGCCTTCGAGTTCCCGGGCTTCGTTCCGGCCTACATCCGCCCGCAGTTCGAAGAGGGTCGCGGCCCGTTCCGCTGGGCGGCGCTGTCGGGCGACCCGGCCGACATCGCGGCGACCGACCGGGCGATCCTCGAGCTCTTCCCGCACGACACCGCGCTCGCGCGGTGGATCACGCAGGCGTCCGAGAAGGTGCACTTCGAGGGCCTCCCCGCCCGTATCTGCTGGCTCGGTTACCAGGAGCGCCACCTCGCGGGGCTGAAGTTCAACGAGATGGTGGCGTCGGGCGAGCTCTCGGCCCCGATCGTGATCGGCCGCGATCACCTCGATTCCGGTTCGGTCGCCTCGCCCTATCGCGAGACCGAGGCCATGAAGGACGGCTCGGACGCGATCGCCGACTGGCCGCTGTTGAACGCCCTGCTGAACACGGCCTCGGGCGCGACATGGGTCTCGCTGCACCACGGCGGCGGAGTCGGCATCGGACGCTCGATCCATTCGGGCCAGGTCACCGTCGCCGACGGCACGCCGCTGGCCGCCCAGAAGCTCGAGCGCGTGCTCGCCAACGACCCCGGCACGGGTGTGATGCGTCACGTCGACGCCGGCTACGAGCACGCCGCCGAGATCGCCCGCGAGCGCGGACTGCGCGTGCCGATGCAGGAGGGCCCGTGACCGGCGCGCTGGCGCTGCTGCGCGAGATCGACGACGTCGGGCGCGACCTGCGCCGAGGGGGCTACTCGCGTCACGTCTTCGACGACGCCGAGCGCACCCTGCGGGAGTGGTTCATCGAGCGCACGCAGCGCCTCGGCCTCGATGTCGCTCCCGATCGCAACGGCAACCTGTGGGCGTGGTGGGGCGAACCCGGACCCGACGCCTTCGTCACGGGCAGCCACCTCGACTCGGTGCCCGGCGGTGGCGCACACGACGGACCCCTCGGCGTCGCGAGCGCGCTCGCCGCGGTCGAGGAGCTGCAGGCACGGGGCTTCACACCGACCCGGCCGTTCGCCGTCGTCGTCTTCGCCGAAGAGGAGGGCTCGCGCTTCGGCATCGCCTGCCTCGGCTCGCGGCTTCTGTCGGGGGCGATCCCGGCCGAGCGGGCGGCCGGACTGACGGATGCCGCGGGCCGCAGCTTCGGCGACGTCGCCGCGGCCGCGGGTCTGACCGACGTCGGCGGCGACCGCGAGGCCCTCGCGCGGATCGGGCTCTTCGTCGAACTGCACGTCGAGCAGGGCAAGGGTCTCGTCGACCTCGACGCCCCCGTCGCCGTCGGCGCGTCGATCCTCGAGCACGGGCGCTGGCGCATCGACGTGCGTGGAAAGGGCGACCACGCCGGCACGACCGCGCTCGGCGACCGTCGTGATCCGATGCTGCCGGCGGCATCCGCTGTGCTGGCGACCCGTCGTGCGGCGGCCCGCAGAACCGGATCGCGCGCCACGATCGGCCGGCTCGAGCCGGTGCCCGGGGGCACGAACGTCATCGCGTCGCGGGTGTCGGCGTGGCTCGACGTGCGCGCCGACACCGAGCGCGACACCCGTGACATCGTGGCCGAGGTCGCCCAGGCGGTCGCCGAAGCCGCGCGCGAGGAGGGCTGCGAGTCGTCGGTCGTCGAGGAGTCCTACAGCGGCGAGGTGCGCTTCGACCCGCAGCTGCGCGACCGCATCGCGGCCACCCTCGGCGGAGTGCCGGTACTGCCGACGGGCGCCGGTCACGATGCCGGCGTGCTGGCGGCCCACGTTCCGACGGCGATGCTGTTCGTGCGCAACCCGTCAGGCGTCTCGCACGCGCCGGACGAGGGTGCCGACGACGCGGCGGTCGATGCCGGTGTGGCGGCGCTGGTGCGCACGATCGAGGATCTCGCGTGAAGGTCTGGGTGGATCACCTCGTGCGCGGCGGCGTGGTCGAGCGCGGCATCCTGTTCGAAACCGACGACGACGGCACGGTCATCGGCGAGACGTCGACCGACACGCGCCCGCCCGACGCCCTCGGGCTCGAGGTCGCCGCCCCCGGGTTCGCGAACGCGCATTCGCACGCCTTCCACCGCGCCCTGCGCGGCCGCACGCACGATTCGGGGTCGTTCTGGACGTGGCGCGAGCTCATGTATCGCGCCGCGGGCCGGCTCACCCCCGACCTCTACCGCGACCTCGCCACCGCCGTCTTCAGCGAGATGGTGCTGTCGGGGTGGACGAGCGTCGGCGAGTTCCACTACGTGCACCACACCCCCGACGGCACCGCCTACCCGCACCACGCGATGGAACTCGCCCTGGCCGACGCCGCCGAGGCCGCCGGCATCCGTCTCGTGCTGCTGGACGCGTGCTACCTCACGGGCGGCATCGGCACAGCGCTCCTTGCCGAGCAGCGCCGATTCGGCGATGCGGATGCCGGGGCCTTCCTCGCCCGCTGGCACTCCCTGCGCGACGCGCTGGCCGACCGATCGCCGCTCGTGACGCTCGGGGCCGCGCTGCACTCGGTTCGGGCCGTGCCGCGCGACGCGCTCGGTGCCGTCGCGCGGGGGCTGCCGGCATCCGTGCCCCTCCACATCCACCTGTCGGAGCAGCCCGCCGAGAACGCCGACTGCGTGACGGCCTACGGGCTCACGCCGACCGCCCTGCTCGCCGCCGAGGGCGTGCTGTCGCGCAGGCTGTCGGTCGTGCACGCCACTCATCTGAGCGACGACGACGTGCGGATGCTGGGCGACGCCGAGGTCACCGCGGTGTTCTGCCCGACGACCGAAGCCGATCTCGGCGACGGCATCGGCCCGGCCGTCGCGCTGGCGGACGCCGGAGCGAGGCTCGCGATCGGCTCGGATCAGAACGCGGTCGTGGATCCGCTGCTCGAGCTGCGTGGGCTCGAAGCCGGCGAGCGCCTGCGGTCGCTGCAGCGAGGGCGAATCGCGCCGGCCGCGCTGTGGCGCATCGGCTCGGACGCCGGGTACGCCTCGCTCGGCCTCCCGCCCCCGGCGAGGGTCGGCGGCCCGCTCGACCTCGTCGAGCTCGACGCCTCGTCGATCCGCACGTCCGGAAGCGAGCTCCCGCAGCTTCCGCTGGTCGCGACCGCATCGGATGTCACCCGCGTCGTCGTCGGCGGACGCGTCATCACGCACGACCCGCGCGGCGTCGCCGACCGGTCGGGCGCCTCGATCGACACCCTCTTCGGGGAGGCGCGATGAACACCCACCTGCTGACCGGCATCTCGGAGCTCACGACGAACGACCCCGACCGCGGCGGGCTGCTCGGTCGCATCGCCGACGCCGCCGTGGTGCTCGACGGAGACAGCATCGCGTGGGTCGGACGCGCCGCCGACGCACCCGCGGCCGACGATCGCAGCGATCTCGGCGGACGGGCACTGCTGCCCGGCTGGGTCGATTCGCACACGCACCTGATCTTCGCCGGCGACCGGTCGGACGAGTTCGAGCACCGCATGGCCGGCCACGCCTACGAGGCGGGAGGCATCCGCACGACGGTGCGCGCGACGACCGAGGCGACCGACACCGAGCTGCGTGCGGGGCTCGCCGCACGCAGAGCCGCGGCACGCGCGCAGGGCACCACGTGGATGGAGATCAAGACCGGCTACGGACTGGGCGTCCATCAGGAGTCACGGCTCGCTCGCCTGGCCGCCGAGGTCACACCCGACGTCACCTTCCTCGGTGCGCACGTCGTGCCCCCCGGCGTCGCGGCCGACGCGTACGTCCAGACCGTCGCCGGACCGATGCTCGAGGCCGTGCGCCCGTACGTGCGGTGGATCGACGTCTTCTGCGAGCGCGGGGCGTTCGACCCCGCCCAGTCGCGCGCCGTGCTCGAGGCCGGTCGCGCGGCCGGCCTCGGCCTGCGGGTGCACGGCAACCAGCTCGGACACAGCGGCGGCGTCGCCCTCGCGGTCGAACTGGGCGCGGCATCCGTCGACCACTGCAACCATCTGTCGGACGACGACATCCACGGTCTCGCGCGCTCCGAGACCGTCGCCACTCTGCTGCCCGCGTGCGACCTCAGCACCCGGGAGCCGTTCCCGCCGGCGCGCGCGCTGATCGACGCGGGGGCGACGATCGCCTTGGCGAGCAACGGCAACCCCGGCACGTCGAACACCACATCGATGGCGTTCTGCGTCGCGACGGCCGTGCTGCAGATGCGCCTGACGGTCGAAGAGGCGATCTGGGCCGCCACCGCCGGTGGAGCGCGGGCGTTGCGCCGCGACCACATCGGGACCCTGGCGCCCGGGTATCGCGCCGACCTGCACGTCATCGACGCGCCGTCGGTCTCTCACTTCGCCTATCGCCCCGGCATGGAGCTCACGTGGGCGGTCTGGGAAGCCGGGGTGCGGCTCTAGCGTGACTGCAGAAGCGCCCGGACCCCGCGAGGGGACCCGGGCGCTTCTGTGCTGCCTCAGCGGCGGCAGTTCACCGCCGCGTACGGCAGCGAGTAGACCTCGTGGTAACCCTTGCCGTCGGCCCAGTAATAGGCCGCGACCGTCGCCGTGCCGGCTTTGACCTTCTTCTTGCCTGTCTGCAGGAACGCATACGACGCCTTGCCCGGAGCCACCGAGGTGAACTTCTTGTCGGCGAAGCTCGTCGACAGGCGCACGTCGACCGGACGCTGCTCGCCGTTGACGGCATAGACGGCGACCGACGCGACGCCGTTGGCCGAGCACTGCGCCTTGACCGACAGGTTCGTCATCTTGGGCAGCCCGTCGGTCAGCGTGATCGACTTCAGGTGGGTTCCGCCTCCGGCGTTCTCCTGTCCGGCGTTGTCCTTCGTGAGCGCCGTGATGCAGTATCTGCCGTCGCTGACCGCTCCCGCGGCCCACGTCGCCGTCCACGCGCCGTCGACGATCGGAACGGTCTGCGACGCCTGGAACCCGTCGCACTTGCCGTTCTGCTTGAGCGCCCGCAGGTGCACGGTGACGGTGTCGTCTGCGAGTGCGTAGTCGTCCGTCGCGGTTCCGCTCGCCGTGAGCGATCCATTCACCGTGGCGCCGACCGCGGGTGACGTGATCGTCACGACGGGCCGGGCGCCCGGCGTCGCGACGCCGTTGACCGCGTAGGTGTCATCGGCAAGCGACGCGGTCGCGTGTGCGATCGCCTTGCTCATGATGCCGAGCGCCTCACGGTTGACGTTCGTGATGTCATCTGCCGGTGTGTGGTAGTTCGGGTCGTGGATGATGCCCGCCGTTCCGCCGAACAGTGCCACCTCGGCATCCGTCTTCACGTCGTCGGCACCGGTGAACAGCCCCGAGGCCGGCACGCCGTTTGCGATGAACGCCTGGTAGTCCGAGCGACCGGAGAACTCGGTGTCGACCCAGGCCTGCCCGATCGAGTCGAAGTAGTCGGTGAAGACGGCCTCGGTCTGCACGGACCCCTCGGGCACCTCGACGGGCGCCGGGTAGGTCGACTCGTTCGCGTCGTAGACACCGATGATGTAGTTCGGGGAGGCGACCATGTCGAAGTTCAGGTAGGTGGCGATCTGATCGAGTCCGTCGGGGTCGTTAGCCACGAGATCGTCGACGTAGAACGTCGAGCCGACGAGACCGACTTCTTCGGCACCCCACCACGCGAAGCGCACCTTGTTGTTGACCGGTGCGGCCTCGGCCAACTGAACAGCCGTCTCGAGGAGCGCGGCCGAGCCGCTCGCGTTGTCGTTGATGCCGGGTCCGTCCTCGACGCCGTCGAGGTGGGCGCCGAGCATCACGACGTTGTCGTCGCGGCCCCCGGGCGTCTCGGCGATGATGTTGAACGTCGGGGCGTCGGACTTGCTCACATGCAACTGTGCCGAGACGGTGCCGGCGGCGAGCGCGGCCAGGATCGACTGGGCCTGCTCGAGCGGGATGCTCGCGGCCGGCACGTACGCGGTGTTCGGGTCGCCGAGCGTGCCGTTGCCGACCGGGCCGTTGACGTTGTTGTAGATGAGCACGGCACTCGCGCCCGCGGCCGCGGCGGTGAGCACCTTCGTGCCGAAGGGGCACGTCCCACGCGAGACGAAGGCGATGTCGCCCGTGAGATCCACGCCGGTCCACGCGGCGGCGTCGCAGCCCTGCTTCAGCGCGTCGACCGGCTCGACGAGATCGGCGGTGATCCCGGGGGCAGTCGTGTACGGCGAGCTCGTGAATGCGGCGGGGGTGAAGTCCCCGGTGACTCCGGCCACGGCGAGCGTCGAGTCCTCGACGGCGCCGGTGACGCCGAAATCCTGCCGTTCAGTGGTGTATCCGGCAGCCTGCAACCGCTCTTCGATGTAGACCGCGCTGGCTTCGTAGCCCGCGGTGTTCAGGGCGCGGTTGCCGCCGTTGGCGTCGGCGATCTCCTGGAACTGCTGCAGGTGCGCGTACACCGCCGGCTCGGTGACAAGGTCTGCGAGTGGGGGTGGGGGTGCTGCGGCCGAGGCCGCGTAGGTGGTCGATGCCAGCAGCGGAACGGTCAGACAGACCGCGGCGGCGAGGGCGAGTGGCGTGCGGGATCGCATGGGTTCTCCTCAGGGATCACCCACCCACCCGGAGTCGCGGGACGGGTTCTCCGTCTATGTGCACTGGGATGCAGACGAACCCCCGCTCTCCGGGGTGTGGCGCATGCGTGGGCTCGTGCGCCGAAATTACCAGCGCGATCGAGCGCCAGAAAGTGCCTGGTGCAGACCGGCCGCAATGACTAGGGTGACGCCCCGGATGCGGTCAGAGGCGCTTGACCAGCGTCGCGGCGACCGTGAGCCAGGCGTCGCGTGTCTCGGGTGACAGCGCGTCGAAGTCGACCGGACCCCCGTCGACGAGTGCGGGGTCGTGCGGGACGTGCAGCACGGTCGACGTCACCTGGCTGAAGTGGGACTCGAGACGCGCCCGCAGGCGCCGCTCGGCCTTGGCCGACGGCGACGTGAGTACGGTGACGGCGTCGTCGATCTTCTTGCCGAAGCCCTTCTCGCGCAGGCCGTCGAGCAGCCACGCCGCGCTCGCGGCGGTGTCTTCGCGGATCGTCGACACGATGACGAGCTGGTCGGCGGCAGCGACCGCGGCGACCCAGTTCGACGCCCGCATGTTGTTGCCGGTGTCGACCACGATCAGGCGGTAGTACCGCGAGAGCATCGTGTGCAGCCGGTTGAAGGCGTCGGCGTCGATCGTCGACGAGGCGGCGGCGTCTTCGTCCGAGGCCAGCACGTCGAAGCGCGCGTCGACCTGCGTGCGCACGTACGTGTCGAGCTGCGCGAGGCTCGAGCGGCTCATGTCGGCGAACTGGTCGAGATTGGCGAGCAGGTCGACGGCGGTGCGGTGATGGGGGGTGCTCTGCGCCCGCCAGCCCAGCGTGCCGCGGGTCTCGTTGTTGTCCCACGCCAGGGTCGAGCCGCCGCGCAGGGCGCCGAGCGTCGCGGCCAGCATCAGCGTGCTGGTGGTCTTGTGCGCGCCACCCTTCGGATTGAGGATGACGATCGTCCGCGAGCCGTCGAGGCGGGTCTGGACCGCGCGCTCGCGTTCGAGACGCGACCGCTCGCGTCGCCCGGGTCTCGGTGCGATCCGACCGCCGGTGAGGCGCCGGATGGCACCCTGCCAGCCGATGGTGGCGCGGTCGAGGGGCGGCTGCGAGCGCGACGCGAGGAGGTCGTTGACCGTCGGCTTGCGGGGGCCCGTGGGGGCCGCCTGCTGCTGCACGGCGCCGGCCGCGGTGAGGGGGCCCGGCTCGGGAGCGGAGGCGGGCGGGGTGCGCGTGGCCGCTCCGACGTTGGGTTCGGTGAACGTGCCGTCGGGGTTCACGACGAGCAGGTACTGGGACGACCCCTCGATGATCGTCGCGGTGATCGGCTCGCCGACGGCGGCGGCCCGCAGACGGATGCTCTCGATGATGCGGTTGTTCAGCGCACGGCTGTCCGAGGCGGCGATCTCATCGACGTCGGCGCCGAAACGCACCTCGGCGGACGTGCCCGAGAGGATCGTCACGATCGGTTCGGCAGCGGTGGATGGCACAGTCAACTCCTTGTCCGCCGGGGAGGCGGGCTCTCCGACAGCCTACGGCGTCGGGTTGCCGGGCTCCTGGGCGCGGTTCTCGCGGGCATCCGGTCGTGATGTCAGAATCGGCGGATGAGTCTTCTCGTGAACGTCGTCCGCGTCTTCGTCGATGACGACGGCGAGCACGGCAACCCCCTGGGCATCATCTGGGCGTCGCCGTCGACGCGTCGGCACGAGCAGCAGATCGCGGCGGATCTGGGCTTCAGCGAGACGATCTTCATCGACGCGGTCGAGAGCGGTTCGGCACGGGCCCGCATCTTCACGCCACGACTCGAGCTGCCGTTCGCCGGTCACCCGACGGTGGGACTCGCGGCGTGGCTGCGCCGCAGCGGCGATGCCGTGACGTCGATCTCGGTGCCGGCGGGCAGCGTGCGGGTGCGGGCCGACGGCGAGATCGACTTCGTCACCGCGCTGCCGGAGTGGGCGCCGGAGTTCGAGGTGACACAGCTCGATTCGCCTGCCGAGGTCGATGCGGTCGATCCCGACGCCTACAGCGACGGACTGCATTACGTGTGGGCGTGGCTCGACGAGCCCGGCCGCCGGGTGCGCGCGCGCATGTTCGCGCCCGACCTCGGCGTGCGCGAGGACGAGGCCACCGGCTCGGCCGCGGTGCGCCTGAGCGCCCAGCTCGGCCACGACCTCGAGATCGAGCAGGGCGAGGGCTCGCGTCTGCACACCCATGTGCGCTACCTCGGCCGACAGGTCGAGGTGGGCGGTCTCACGTCGGACGACCGAACGATCGAACTGCGCTGAGGCGCAGCCAGGGAGCGCCGATCCCTGGGTAGGCGGGCCCTGAATCGCCGGCTCGGTCGGCCTCAGCATGGAGGAACACCACCGGATCCTGGAGGAACCCCATGCCGAAGACCATCGACATCCCCGTCCCCGACCTGAGCTCGAAGCGCGCCCTCGTGACCGGCGCGAGCGACGGCATCGGCGTCGAGATCGCCGCCCGCCTCGCACGAGCCGGCGCCGAGATCGTCCTGCCGGTGCGCAACGAGAAGAAGGGGCACGCTGCCGCCGACCGCATCCGCTCGCGCACCCCCGAGGCCCGCATCGACGTGCGCGCCCTAAATCTGTCGTCGCTCGCGTCGGTGAGCGCGTTCGCCGACGGGATGCTGCGCGACGGGCATCCGCTGCACATCCTCATCAACAACGCCGGCGTCATGAGCCCGCCGACCCGGCAGGAGACCGTCGACGGGTTCGAGCTGCAGCTGGGCACGAACCATCTCGGCCACGTCGCCCTCACGGCGGCGCTCCTGCCCCTGCTGATCGCCGGCAGGGCGCGGGTCACGAGTCAGATCAGCATCGCGGCCGACGCGAACGCCGTGCACTGGGACGACATCAACTGGCGCGAGGGCTACGACGCGATGAGGTCCTACAGCTCGTCGAAGATCGCCTTCGGCCTGTTCGGGCTCGAGCTGGACCGCCGCAGCGCCCGCGAAGGGTGGGGCATCGCGAGCAACCTGTCGCACCCCGGCATCACGCCCACCAACCTGCTGGCCGCTCAGCCGGGCATGGGCAGGCCGGACGACACGACGTCGGTGAAGGTCATCCGGCGGCTTTCGCGCCTCGGGCTCATCGTCGGCACCCCCGCGTCGGCCGCGCTCAGCGCGGTGTACGCGGCGACGAATCCGGATGCCGTGGGCGGCGCGCTCTACGGACCGAAGGGCTTCCAGCACCTCGGCGGCGCGCCCGCCGAGCAGAAGATGTACTCCCGGCTCGAGAGCGAAGCCGACGCCCGTCGCATGTGGGACCTCTCGGAGCAGCTCGTCGACCGCACCTTCGCGGTCTGATCCCTTGCGTCCCGTGATCGTCGAACTCACACTCGGATGATGGACAGACTCCAGCTCGCGGACTTCCTCCGCCGACGGCGCGAAGCGCTGCAGCCCGAAGACGTCGGCCTCGGTCGCGGCTCGCGGCGCCGCACGTCGGGCCTCCGGCGCGAAGAGGTCGCGGCGCTGTGCGACATGTCAGTCGACTACTACAGCCGTCTCGAGCAGCAGCGCGGACCGCAGCCGTCCGAGCAGATGCTGGCCGCGATCGCCCGCGGCCTCCGGCTCACGATCGATGAGCGCGACCACCTCTTCCGACTCGCCGGTCACACCGCGCCGGCGCGCGCGCTGCGCAGCGACCACGTGTCGCCGGGGCTCATGCGCATCCTCGACCGCCTCGCCGACACACCCGCGCAGGTGATGACCGCGCTCGGCGAGACCCTCGCGCAGACCCCGGCCGCGCGAGCGCTGTTCGGCGACGAGACCCGGTTCCGTGGGCCCATGCGCAGCGTGGGCTACCGGTGGTTCATGCTGCCCGAGGCACGCGACGTGTACCCGGCCGAGGATCACCCGACCCACACGCGGCAGTTCACCGCCGACATCCGCTCGGTGCTGGCCACGCACGGGCCGGGCTCGCGTGCCGCCGCGATCGTCGACGACCTGCTCGCCCACAGCCCGGAGTTCGCCGAGGCCTGGGAGGCCCACGAGGTGCGCACCTCGCACGAGCGCGAGAAGCGCGTGCAGCATCCCGAGGTCGGGGTCATGCAGGTGCAATGCCAGGTGCTCGTCGATCCCGAGCAGGGTCAGACCCTGCTCGTGTTCACCGCGACGCCCGGCACCGACGACCATGAGCGCCTCCAGCTGCTCACGGTCATCGGCACTCAGCGCATGTCGGCTACCTGATCCTGCGCCGGTAGATCACGTTCGCGATCACGTAGCCGACGATCAGGATGCCGACGCACCACGCCAGCGCAGTCCACAGCTCGGCGCCGACGGGCTGCCGGCCGAGCAGCGCGCGGATCGAGTCGACGATCGAGGTCACCGGCTGATGCTCGGCGAACCAGCGCACCGGCCCGGGCATCGATTCGGTGGGGACGAAGGCCGAGCTGATGAACGGCAGGAAGATCAGCGGGTACGAGAAAGCGGTCGCGCCGTCGATCGTCTTGGCCGAGAGCCCCGCGATGACGGCGACCCACGTCAGCGCGAGGGTGAAGAGGATCAGGATGCCGGCGACCGCGAGCCACGCGAGCACACCCGCGCCGGAGCGGAAGCCCAAGACGAGCGAGACGCCCACGACCACCACCAACGAGAGCAGGTTCGCCGCGAGCGATGTCAGCACGTGCGCCCACAGCACGCTCGACCGGGCGATCGGCATCGACTGGAATCTCTCGAAGATGCCGCTCTGCAGATCACCGAAAAGCCGGTAGGCCGTGTAGGCGATGCCCGACGCGATCGTGATGAGCAGGATGCCGGGGAGCATGTAGTCGATGTACGACGCTGTGCCGGTGTCGATCGCGCCGCCGAGAACGTAGACGAACAGCAGCATGAGGGCGATCGGCGTGACCACGGTCGTGATGATCGTGTCGGGACTGCGCAGGATGTGGCGGAGCGAGCGGCCGGTGAGCACGGCGGTGTCGCCGACGATGCGGGTGGTCATGCCGCTTCCTCCCTCGGTGATCCGATGATCGCGAGGAAGACCTCTTCGAGCGTCGGCTGCTTCTGGACGTACTCGACCTTCGCCGGAGGCAGGAGCGCCGTGAGTTCGGCGAGCGTGCCGTCGGCGATGATGCTTCCGCCGTGGAGGATCGCGATGCGGTCGGCCAGATGCTCCGCCTCTTCGAGGTACTGCGTCGTGAGCAGCACCGTGGTGCCGCGGCCGGCGAGCGCCTTCACCGTGCGCCAGACCTCGAGGCGCGCCTCGGGGTCGAGGCCGGTGGTCGGCTCGTCGAGGAAGATCACCGGCGGGTCGCCGATGAGACTCATGGCGATGTCCAGACGGCGGCGCATGCCGCCGGAGTAGGTGCCGGTGCGGCGGGCGCCGGCATCCGTCAGCGCGAAGCGCGACAGCAGCTCGTCGGCGATCGTGCCGGGGTCCGCGAGGTGACGCAGCTTCGCGACCAGCACCAGGTTCTCGCGACCCGTGAGGATCTCGTCGACCGCGGCGAACTGCCCCGTGAGGCTGATCGCCTCGCGCACGCCCGGTGCGTCGGCGGCGACATCGAGTCCGTCGACGGAGGCCGTGCCGGCATCCGCTCTCAGGAGGGTCGACAGGATGCGGATGACCGTAGTCTTGCCCGCGCCGTTCGATCCGAGCAGGGCGAAGACCGTGCCCCGTTCGACGTCGAAGTCGACACCCCGCAGCACCTCGACGTCGCCGAACGACTTGCGCAGTCCCGTCGCGCGGATCGCGGTCGCCGTGCTCATGAGCCGCGCTCCGCGTCGTCGACCGCCTGGGTCAGGCGGGCGCGCTCCTTGTCGATCCACTGCCGACCCGAGTAGGCCTGCACGAACGTCTCGCCGAATTCGACCGGGTCGTCTCCGACCACGGCGCGCACCGGCGTCCCGTCGGCGGCGGCACGCTCCCACAGATCGGCGAAGTCGCCCCACATCGTGATCAGCGTCGCACCGTCGACGACCCCTCCGTAGTACATGAAGTACCGCTGGTAGGCCTTGGCCGTCGCGCGATACGGCTCGGGAAGCGCATCCATGCGCGCGACGCTCTGCTTGTACTGCTTCTTCTCTTCGAGTGAGCCCGTGAGGACTTCGATCCACTTCGCGACCATGGTCACTTTCCTCCTTGGCGGAGCTGTTCCAGACGGTCCGAGAGGAAGCTCCACGTCCTCCAGAACTCTTCGAGGTAGTCCTGTCCCTGCGCGTTGAGGGTGTAGACCTTGCGCGGCGGGCCCTTCTCGGAGGCCACCTTCTCGACGTCGACGAGACCGCGCTGCTCGACTCGTACCAGGAGCGCGTACACCGTGCCCTCGGCGATGTCGGCGAAGCCCTGCTCGCGCAGCCACGCGGTGATCTCGTAGCCATACGCCGGACGCCCCGCGAGGATCGCGAGCACGATGCCCTCGAGGGTCCCCTTGAGCATCTCGGTGGTCTGCTTGCCCATCTGCGCCTCGCTAATCAGTGTCGTTGACTACCGGTACAAAGTAACACTGACTACCGGTAGATAGCAACACTGAATACTGAGACGACGACGGCGCGACATCCGTCTCGATGAACGGATGCCGCGCCGCCGGGGTGACGATGCGGTCAGGCCACCGCGGCCCTCACGAGCGCGGTGAACTGCTTCTCGACGGCGGGCGACCACGTGAGCACCGCGAAGGCCACGGGCCAGCTGTCACCGTCGTCGAGGTTCGCCGACCCCTCGAAGCCGATCGTCGAGTAGCGCGTCTTGAACTTCGACGCGGGCTGCAGGAAGACGACCATCTTGCCGTCTGCGTCCGCGTAGCCCGGCATGCCGTAGTACGTCTTCGGAACGAGATCGGGAGCGACCTCGCTCACGACCTTGTGCAGTCCGTGCGCGAGTTCCTGGTCTGCCGCGTCCAGCTTCTCGATCGCCTCGAGCACCGACTTCAGTCCCGCTTCGCGGTTCCTCCCCGCCTTCTCCTGCGCACGCAGTTCTTTCGCGCGCTCCTTGACGGCGTCGCGCTCTTCCTTGGTCAGTCCGGTGTCGGCCATGGTCCTCCTCGATCTGCAGGGCGTCGAAGTCACGCTACGCCGAGCGACCGCCCGGCGCTTCTCCGATCCTGACCGATCGGCGTCCGAACGTCAGCGAGGGGACCGCAGTCGCGGAATGAGCGCCGGCGTGCGCTTCTTGTACGCGGCGTAGTCCTCGCGCCCGCCCCACGTCTTGTCGGCCTTCGCCTCGAGCAGGGGGATGCCGCTGACACGGGTGAGGAGGAGGATCACGAACAGCGGCGAGAGCAGCGCGACCCATTGCCAGCCCTGGAGCACGGGGGCGGCGACCAGGGCGACGCCGATCCACAGCACGATCTCGCCGAAGTAGTTGGGATGCCGCGAGCGCGACCACAGCCCGGTGCGGATGAAGGAGTCCTTGTTCGCCGGATCGGCGCGGAACGCCGACTTCTGCACGTCCGCGACGATCTCGAACACGAGGCCCGCCGCCCAGACCACGATGCCGACGATTCCGATCCACTCGATCGGTCGCTGTTGGGCGGGGTCCACGCTGATCGCGATCCAGGCGGCGGCCGCCGTGATGCTCACCCACAGGCCCTGGATGATCCAGACCTGCAGAAAGCGCACAGGCGCCTTCTTGATCTCCTCGAACCGCGAGTCCTGACCGGTGCGCTGAACGCGAGCGAACAGGAAGGCGCCCAGGCGCAGAGCCCACAGCACGACCATGGCGGCGAGGATCGCGCTGCGCAGGTCGGGCCGAGGCGCGAGCAGCACCAGCGACACCGAGATCACGACGAACGTCACGCTGCCCGTGAGATCGAAGAAGCGCTCGGTGCGCAGGGCCGCCGCGGGGATGTACGCGATGACCTGCACGGCGAACGCACCGATGACGGCGAGCGCGAACAGCGGGATGCCGCCGATCGCCGCACCGCCCTGGCTGCCGGCGATCGCGACCAGCGCGCCGATCACGAGGGCGATGACGACGGTGATGACCGACGAGCGATTCGACTTCACGGGGGTGTCCTTCTGTGGGTGCTGGGAGTCAGCGGTAGAGGGCGGCGACGGCATCCGAGGCCTTGTCGATCGCCACCCGCCGCTTGAGCTTCATCGTCGGGGTGATGAGGGTGCGGTCATCGGGATCGGCGAAGACCATCGCGAACCGCTTGATCTGCTCGGCGCGCGAGACGACCGCGTTGGCGCGGTCGATGATCGACTGCAGCTCGGCGCGAAGCGGGGCGTCGTCGATCTCGACGAGTTCCGAGCCGGTGTCCAGCACGGCGCCCCGTGTCTTCGCCCACGCATCGCACGCCTGAGCGTCGAGCACCAGCAGCGCTGACAGGTAGGGGCGTGACTCGCCGACGACGACCGCGTGCGAGACGAGTGGGCTCGCCTCGACCGAGTTCTCCCAGTGGGCGGGCGCGATCGTCTTGCCGTGCGATGTGACGATGACGTCCTTCAGCCGACCCCCGAGCACGAGACGACCTGCGTCGTCGAGGTGCCCGAGGTCGCCGGTGCGGAAGAATCCGTCGACGAACGCATCGGCGTCGTGCGCCGGGTTGCGATAGCCGCTGAACACTCCGACTCCGCCTGCGAGCACTTCTCCGTCCGCGCTGATGCGCACGGTCGACCCCGGCAGGGGCAGGCCGACGGTTCCCGACCGTGTGCGGCCCGGCAGGTTGCCGGTGAGCGGCGCCGTCGTCTCCGTCAGTCCGTAGCCCTCGATCACCGGCACGCCCATGCCGCGGAAGAACAGCGACAGCTCGGGATCGAGGAAGGCCCCGCCCGACAGGATGTAGTCCACCCGTCCGCCCATGACGCCACGCAGTCTGGCGAAGAACAGTCGGTCGAAGAACGCGTGACGGATGCCGAGTCCCACGTTCCGCGGAACGGTGCCGCCGGCATCCACCCGCTCCTGCCGATCGGCCCAGGCGCGGGCCGTCCGCACGGCGGCATCCCACACGCGCGAAAGACCCCGCGCGGAGGCCTTCGCCCCGGCCGCCGCACTGATCTTCTGCAGCACGCGTGGGACGACGACGAGGAAGGTCGGACGCAGAGTGCTGAGCGTCGTCACGACGGTCGACGGGTCGGACAGGTGCGCGATGCGCATGCCGCCGGCGAGGCAGATGAGCTGCAGGCCGCGTGCGAGCACGTGGGCCAGCGGAAGGAAGATGACGGTGTTGCCGCCCTCGTGCACGATCTCGCGATACGCGGCGGCGATGTTGAGCACCTGCCCGAGGAAATTGCGATGTGTGAGGATCGCGCCCTTGGGCTCGCCCGTCGTGCCCGACGTGTAGACGATCGTCGCGGGGCTCTCGTGCCCCGCCCGGGCACGGCGACGCTCGAGAGCCTCGGCGCCGACCTCGGGCGCGCGTGCCGACAGATCGGCGATGGATCCGACGTCGGACGGGTCCATCGACCACGCGCCGTGCGCGCCGGTGTCGGTGAGAGCGAACGCCGAACGGAGGATGCCGGCGTGCTCGGACGAGCCGCCGACGCCCAGGACCACGTCCGCATCGGCGACGATCGCGCGCACCTGCTCCGGCGACGAAGAGTCGTAGATCGGCACCACGACCGCTCCGGCGAACCATGCGGCCAGGTCCGCGACCGCCCACTCGTATCGTGTCGGACCCAGGATGGCCACGGCGTCGTCCGCTTCGACGCCGACGGCCATGAAGCCCTTGGCGAGCGCTTCGACCTCGGCCAGGAACTCGCGCGTCGTGACCGGACGCCACTGCCCGCCACCGTCGACCGGAACCTCGAACGCGACATGGTCGGGCGCGAGTGCCGCTCGCCGGGTGAGCAGGTCGGTGATGTTCCGGTACCCGTCGAGGTCGACGAGGGCAGGGGTCGATGATTCGAGCATGGGCATCCTCCGGTCCGGGCTCTGTTCGGAGCCGGACGCCGAATGGATGCCCGCGTGTCAGTGACCCCGGTACAGCTCGCCCACCGGCACGGCCACCGTGAGGACATTGCCGGGCTGCGCGAGGGGGCACGCCCACGCCGGGTCGTAGGCGCACGAGGGGTTGTAGGCGAAGTTGAAGTCGAGCACGATCGAGCCGCGTGCGGCATCCGATCCCAGATCCGCGCCCTTGATCGTGTCGAGCAGATAGCGTCCGCCACCGTAGGTGCCGTCGGGTCGGCCCGCGAGGGCGTCCCGCACCGGAACGAAGAGCCCGCCGCCGTACGACGTCAATCGCCACACGTCGAGGGTGCCGGTATCGGGGATCTCGACCATGCCGACGCGCTCGAACGGCACGACGCCGTCGGTGCCGGTCGCGAAGTCGAATCCGCCGGGCTCCGCCTCGAGGATCGGCAGCTCGAACCGCCACTGCTCGTCGTACGGGGCGACCGACAGTCCGTCGAACATCAGCCGGTCGGCGGGCAGAAGCGGCGACGCCGGATGCCGTGCCATGAGATCGTCGCGTTCGATGCGCCACAGCTCGTGGGCCTCTTCGGGGTCGCCGGCATCGCGGACGGCGGCGTAGAGGGCGAACACGCGGCGGCGCCAGTCGGCGACCTCCATCGCGGTGCGGGCGTTCGGAGCGGTCATCCGTTCAGGCTACGCGCGGCGCGGCGGCTGCGACGCGCCCGTGAACACCTTGTTACGGTCCGCGCACGCGCATCGAGATCGGGCGCTCCTGCTCCTAACTTGGTCGCACCGACCCCTGGAGGACCCATGAACAGAGCACTGAGGAACCCGGCCCTGCAGATCGGCCTCGCGGCGGTCATCGGCATCGTCTTCGGCTTGGTCGTCGGGGAGTGGGCGGCCAACCTCAAGTTCATCGGCGATCTCTTCATCCGACTCATCCAGATGGCGATCGTGCCGCTGGTCATGTCGTCGGTCATCGTCGCCACCGGAGCCATGACGGGCTCGGGCATGGGCAAGATGGCGTTGCGGACCTTCTCCTGGATGATCGGCTTCTCGATCGTCGCAGCCTTGCTGGCGTGGGTCATCAGCGCGGTCATCCGACCCGGCGCAGGAATCGACTTCTCGGGGGGTGTGGACCCCGCCCTGGAGGAGTCGGCGGGTGAGGCCACCGGCTGGCAGGACACTGTGCTCAACTTCGTCTCGACCAACATCTTCTCGGCGATGTCGACGGCCACCATGGTGCCGATCATCATCTTCTCGCTGCTGTTCGGCGTGGCGCTCAACGCCTACATCACCAAGACCGGCAACACCCTCGTGCTCGATTTCTTCGACCAGATCCAGCAGGTCGTGCTGACGATGATCCGGTTCGTGATGATCATCGCGCCGATCGGCGTGTTCTGCCTCCTCGCCAACCTCGCGGGCACCGTCGGCTTCGCGGTGGTCACGAGCGCGCTCAAGTACCTCGGCTCCACGCTGCTGGGCGTGCTGATCATCTTCGCGCTGTTCGTCCTCGTCGTCTGGCTGCGCACGGGACTCAACCCCGCGCTGCTGCCCGCGAAGCTCTCGGAGCAGACGATGATAGCCATCACGACCACGAGCTCTGCCGTGACCTTCCCCACCGTGCTCAAGTCGGCGGTCGAGAAGGTCGGGGTCAGTCAGCGAGTGGCCAATTTCACGCTCTCGGTCGGACTGACGATGGGATCGTACGGCGCCGTCCTGAACTACATGATCGTGGTGATGTTCCTCGCCCAGTCGGGAGACATCTCGCTGGACTTCGGCATGATCGTGCTCGGCATGGCGCTGGCGATCCTGCTCAACATGGGCACCATCACCGTTCCCGGAGGCTTCCCCGTCGTGGCGATGTTCCTCGCCACGACACTCGGTCTGCCGATCGAGGCGGTCGGCCTGCTCATCGCGGTGGACTGGTTCGCGGGCATCTTCCGCACGTTCCTCAACGTCAACGGCGACACCTTCGTGTCGATGCTGGTCGCGAACGCGAGCAACGAGATCGACCGCGAGGTCTACTACGGCGACAAGAAGGTCACCACCGACGCGCTCGACCTCGAGAAGATGAAGGAGCAACTCGAGAAAGCGGACGCCGCCGACTAGCCGAGTGTGGTCGGCGCGCCGAAGTGCGTGATGAAGCCCGGATGCCCGAGGGGCATCGCCAGCACCGAGTCGGGCGGCCGCTGAGCGAGGTCGGCGAAACCCTGGTCGGCCAGCAGACCGTCGCGCAGGTGCGTGACCCGGGCATCGACCAGCGGCCACGCCGGATGCTCGTTCGCCGCCCACCGCGTACGCCCGAGATGCCGCTCGTGGAAACCCCACCGCGCAGTGAGGAACCGTGACAGCGGGGTGTCGACGGGATCGGTCCCGACGTGGACCGCGATGCGCGTGCCGGGTCCCGAGGGCCGGCCGTCCGGGCGTCGGCGGCGCGACCGATATTCGATCGTGCCTGCGGGCCGGTCCATCCGCATCCCGATCTGCGCCCAGCGATACGGCAGCCCGAAGATCCCGCGAGCCGTGAGCACGGGCACGAGGTGCTCGGCCTCGAGTGTGCGGAACACGACCCCGCGGCGGCCGTCGGCGTCGACCCCGTAGGTGCGCACGTTGATCTCGGCGAAGGTGCCCAGCAGCGGCACGGGCGGAAGCGGGAGGAACCGGAACTCCGACAGGACGAACGGCACGAGACCGACCCACGCCGAGCCGTCGAAGGTGTCGGGGCGCACACCGGGCGGAAGCATGTGCGCGATGCGCTGCGGGGCGACGCGCCAATGCAGGAACACCGCGTCGCTCCACCGCTGCGACAGCACGGGCCGACCGGCGAGCCGGGGCGCGTCCGGCTCGATCACGGCCCGCCCATCCAGTGGTCGATGCGGTGGTGGTCGGGGGTGAATCCGTGGTTCACGCCGTAGAGCACCGCCTGGGTGCGACTGGTCGCGCCGATCTTGCGGTACACCGAACGGATGTAGGACTTCACCGTGTTCGGACTGAGGTAGGTGAGGCTGGCGACCTCGGCGTTGCTCTTGCCCTGCGTGATCAGGGCGAGGATCTCGGACTCGCGGTCGGTCACCCCCTCGAGGCGACCCGGCCAATCCAGACCCGCAGCGCTGGGCGCTCGGCGGCTCTGCTCGCTGATGACCTGCTCGCCCGCGTGGACGGCTTCGATGGCACTGACGAGCTGCGCGGCGGTGAGCGTCTTCGACAGATAGCCGTGCACTCCTTGCGCCAGGGCGGATTCGACGAGTTCCGGGTGGAAGTTCCACGTGTACATCACGACGCGTCTCGCGCGAGGATTCTTGATGAGCTCCGAGATCTCGGGATGATCCGACTCGGGCTGGGCGAACGAGTCGTAGAGGACGACATCCACCGCGTCGCTCACGTCCCTGTTGGCGTCGATCTCGGCGATCAGCACCCGGTCGCGATACTCGTCGAACATGTGCGCCAGACCCTTCAGCACGACGTCGTAGTCGTCGACGAGGGCGACCGTGATGGGTCGCGGTGAAGAGCTCATGCTTCAGGATTACACCCCCAGGGGTGTGCCGCTACACCCTGAGGGGTGATGAAGTCAGGTGTTGTCGCTTCACCGCGGCATCCGGAGCACCACAAGGTGCCTGACATGACACGCCTGCCGGCGTTCAGAAAAGGAGCACACCATGCTCGGTCTCATCATCAGCATCATCGTCATCGGCCTCATCGCCGGATTCATCGCACGCGCCGTGGTTCCCGGCAAGCAGCACATGAGCATCCTCATGACCATCGTCCTGGGCATCGTCGGGTCGTTCGTCGGAGGATTCCTCGGCTACCTGATCTTCGGACAGGATGCCGCCGACGGCTTCTTCCAGCCGGCCGGGATCATCGGGTCGATTATCGGCGCGATCATCGCGCTGCTCGTCTACATCGCCGTCAGCCGCCGCAGCACCTCGGGCCGCCGCTCCTGACCCACTGACCGGCACCGATCCGGCCGCGCTGGGGGCGGACGGATCGGTGCTCGACGCGTCGGGTCCTGAGCTCGACGCGTGCGACTTCTGCTGAGACACCGCGCGGTGTCTCAGCAGAGGCGCGTCGTGGGTGCATCCGAGCGGCACGAATCGGGCCCGTCGCCTCCGCGACGGGCCCGATCGGTGTTCAGCCGCCTATTCGGCGTCGCGGTCGTGACCGTGGTCGTGACCCAGGCCGCCGCCGCCGGCGCCGACGCTATTGCGGCGTGGATCCGTTCACCAGTCTCCCGACATGAGATTCCTCCCATACGAGGCGGATGATTTCCGGCGGTGTCCGCGGCGGAGGGTGCTACTTCCGACCCTGCTTCGACAGCTTCCTGCCCAGCTCGCCGCCGTCCGGCCGGTGCGCCCGCGCAGTGAGATAGATGCGATGCGCGGTGATCACGAGGGCGAGCCAGGCGGCGCCGAGCAGCCAGCCCGCGAGCACATCGGTGAACCAGTGGTGGCCGAGATACACCCGGCTCAGCCCGACCACGATGGCGAACACCGTCCCGCCGACGATCAGCCAGATGCGGGTGCGGCGCGAATGCTGTCGCAGCAGGATCAGGTACACGATGATGCCGATGACGACGACGGCGTTCAGCGTGTGCCCGCTCGGGAACGACGGCGAGTACTCGAACGGGGGCACCGCGTCCGCCAGCGGCGGGCGCTCCCGCCCGATCAGGTCCTTGCCGGCGACGGTCATCAGCAGCGATCCCGCGGCGGCGACCGTGATCAGGATGACGGGCGTCCACGACCGGCGACGGATGCCGAGGATCAGCATCGCCGAGACGGCGATGATCGGCATCCCGATCGTGCCCGCGACGTCGGTGATCCCGGTGATCACGGCGTCGGCGACAGGGCTCCGGAACTGCAGCGACAGGTCCAGGAGCGGCCGATCGAGGCCCGCGACCCCGTCCTCGTCGGTGACGGCGTCGTAGACCTCGACGGCGATCACGCTCAGCGTGAAGGCGATCGCGAGTCCGACCGCCAGGCTGATCAGCAGGGCCGCGTACGGCCCGAGCTTCTCGGCGACCTTCTTGGCGAAGGTCGCGAGCGCCGACCCGAAGCGGGTGGGCCAGTGGGTCAGGTCTTCGGTGCCGATGCGGCGATCCTTCGCCAGCTCGCCCTCGACTCCGTGGCCGCGGGCTGCCTGCTCGGCTGGGGGCTCGTCGACGTCGCTCATCTGCACATTCTCCCGTGATCCGTCGGACATCGATGACGGGATTGACTTCGGGGCTCCACGCGGTCGGCGACGGGCGCGGTCAGGCAGCGCGCGCCGGCATCCGTCGTTCTATCGCGTACATCACGGCGATCGAGACGAGCGCGACCGCCGCCAGCAGGATCGTCAGCACCGCCAATCCTTCGAACAGACGCCACTCCGCGAAGACGCCCCCGAGGATGTTGCCCAGCAGGTAGCCGGCGCCGACGACGACCGAGTACACGCCCATGATGAGGCCGCGGTTCTCGCGGAAGTCCGCCGAGATGTCGCTCAAGTGGGTGAGGGCGGCCGGGGTGAAGCCGGCTTCCAGGAACATCCCGACGAGAACCAGCGGCACCGCCACCCAGAGCGTCACCCCGCGATTGGCCAGCAGCAGTCCCACCGAGGCGATCACCGCGCCGAACACCGTGACGAAGAGCGTCGGCACGGTCGGCAGCTTTCCGATGAAGAACGCCCACGCCACGATGCAGAGGCTGAAGACGAGCACGTAGATGCCGAGCACCGCCGACAGCCCGGCTTCGTTGTCGGCGAAGGCACCGGGGAAGAGCTGACCCGGCGCACGGCGGTCGCCGGCGAGCACGAAGGTGATCTGCGACGTCACCCACGTGCCGAGGATCGCGTTGACGGCGATCCACGCGGGCAGGAATGCGAGCAGTCGCGGTTGGGCGAGAACACGGATGCGGTCGCCCACCGTCGCCCGCTTCTGCACCGGTGCCGCGACGGCGGACGGGCGCACGAACAGCAGCACGAGAAGGGATGCGACGACGTAGACGCCGGCCAGCGCGACGAACGCCCAGAGGCCGAGTGCGGCGTACAGCAGCGGACCCGCGACCGCGCCGAGCGCGATGCCGCCCGACGACGACAGTTCGTAGAGGCTCGTCACGCGTCCGCGCCGCATGCGGTCATCGTCGCTCGCGTCGGCGAGAAGGCCGAGGGTGGCGGGCGCAGAGATCGCGGCGCCCGCGCCGTCGAGCAGACGCGACGTTCCGACGATCGCCACGACGAGACCGATCGACGGTGCCGCGGCGACGAGCGACGCGCCCGGGGTGATCAGGATGCCCGCCGCCGCCAGCAGCGGAGCGGCGATGAGGAACACACGACGTCCACGTCGATCGCTCGCCGATCCGGCGACAGGGGCGAGGATCAGCTCGGCGAGGAAGCTCAACCCCGACAGCGCGCCCAGCAGCAGTGCGCCGACCGGAGCACCGTCGCGCGAGAGATCGACGAAGTACGCCCCGAGCGCGAGGGCACCGGCCGCAGACGCACTGCGCAGCAGCAGTTGGGCGACGATCACGGCACCGGTGCCGCGACCCGCGGTGCCCGGCGGTGGGAGTGTCATGAAGACAGCCTGGCCGATGTTCGGACGATCACGGACGACGGACGCGATCGAAAACCGG
>JASDDH010000032.1 GCA_030407505.1 Planococcus sp. APC 4015 | reverse complement strand
GGCCCGGGTCGGGCCTCGTCGATCCCCGTCCACCGTCCACCGTCCACCGCAGAGTTTGTCCCCGTGCACCATGTGAATTCGCGCTCACACTCTCGGGGTCGGGGATTCGGCAGTGTGAGCCGCAAGTGACATAGCGCAGAGAGACAACATCAGCGCCGACGAAACGGTGCACCGCCCTCGCGGTCGGGTGCAGCACGCATGCGTCTCCGGGAGGGCCACAGCCGATCCGCTCGCGATGAGCGCGGCGCGCCCGCGCGGCTCAGCGGACGGTGACGACGACCTTGCCCACCGTGTGCCCCGCGTCGATGTGAGCGAGCGCCTCGCCGGCCGATGCCAGGGGCCAGGTGCGCTCGATCTGCGGCACGAGGCTCCCCGCGGCGACCTGTGCGAGCAGCTCGTCGAGCACCTCCGTGCGAGGCGACGCGGCGAGCGAGCGGATGCGGCGCTTCGACCCGATCGACAGCAGGGCCGCTCGGGCGATGCGACCGACCGGGCCCAGCACCCGACCGCCGTCACCCGAGACCATCACCACCGCTCCCCCGTCGCGCACGAGACTCTGCAGCACCCGCAGGCGGGCCGCGCCCGCGATCACGAGCACCGCATCGAACGCTCCGCGCGGCAGCTCTGCCGAATCGAGCCCCACGCTGCGGTAGTCGAACGTGCGGGACGCCCCCAGGCCCTCGATGAGCGCGCGACTGCGCTCCCCGCACAGCGCCCAGACGTCCCATCCCCGGGCCGCCGCGAGCTGCACGGCGAAGGTGCCGACGCCTCCGGATGCGCCGACGATCAACACCCGCGCGCCTTCGGGCAGCGCACCGGCGGCGGCCAGCGCCTGCCAGGCGGTGCCCGCGGCGATCGGCAGGGCCGCGGCATCCGTCATCGAGACGCCTTCGGGAACCCGCGACAGTCGCCCGACCGGCGCGACCGCGAACTCGGCCAGCCCTCCGCCGGGCAGCTCGCCCACGACCGCGTCGCCGACGGCGAAGCCCGTCACATCGAGGCCGACGGCTGCGACGACACCCGCGACGTCCATGCCGCGGCCGGTGATGCGCGGCCTGCGGATGCCGAAGAACAGCCGCACCAGGAGCGGCTCGCCGCGCATCAGGCGCACGTCGCCCGAGTTGAGCGACGTCGACCGCACCTCCACCAGCACGTCGCCCCGCGCCGGCTGCGGCACCGGCGCCGTGCCGAGCGTGACCGTCTCGGGACCGCCGTAACGGTGCTGCGTCCAGGCCTTCATCGTGCTCATGACTGCTCCTCGGGGTAGTGGAAGACGTCGTCGAGCGAGACGCCGAAGACGCGCGAGATCTGGAAGGCGAGCTCGAGCGTCGGCGAGTAGCGCCCCTGCTCGATCGCGATGAGGGTCTGACGGGTGACGCCGATGCGTCCGGCGAGGTCTGCCTGGGTGAGCCCGCCGGCCTCTCGCAGCGCGCGGATCGTGTTGGTGACCCTGGTCGGCTTCACCATCAGACGAGCCCCCGGCGATAGGCGATGACGCTCGCGACTCCGCCGATCAGCGACGACAGGGCGAAGCCGAAGAACATGGTGTTCGCGATCCAGAACCACGCGACCTCGAGCGCGCACAGCACGATCACGCCGAGACCCGCGAGGACCGTGAACGACTGCCCGACCCGACCGCTCATGTGGGCGATGTCGCGATCGCGCTGATCGCTCTTGCCGACCCCGCCGGGGTACCGGGCGCCGTCGATCACACCCCAGACGATGCTCAGCAGGATCGTGCCGACGATGCCGCCGCCGATCGTCCAGAGCATGATGGGCCACCACTCCACGTCGGTCAGGGGCCCGCCGCCCGCCTGCTGGAGCACGAGGACGATGTAGACCGACATCGCGACGACCGTCCCGATGAGTCCTGCCCAGACGTTGCGTTCCTCGTATGCCATGATCGCTCCGATGTAAGGAATGTTTGACATGACGAGAGTACGACCGAGTCGTTCGGCATGTCAAGAATTCTTTACAAATATCGATGCGATATCGGTTTCGCGGATCCCCGGGTGTCCGGCGAGATCAAGATGCAACAAATCGCGTGCACCTGAGATGCTGTCCCCATGGCACGTCGCTCAGCCGAAGAGACCCGCACCCTCATTCTCGAAGCCGGTCTTCAGCTGCTCCTCGAACGCGGCGCGACCGCCGGCGTGCAGCACGTGCGCCTTCAGGAGGTTCTGCGATCGGTCGGCCTCACGACCGGAGCGGCATATCGCATCTGGGCGGATCAGGACGACTTCCACCGCGATCTCGCGGTCGAGATGGTGGGCCTGCGGTTCGCTCCTCCGGTGGCCAGCGCGCAGGGCGCGATCCGCGCCGTGCTCGAGGGCGGGGGTGATCTCGAAGAGATCGCCCGCGTGGCGGCGCTCGATCACGTCGTCTACACCTCGAAGTTCCACCTCGACCCCGAGTCGCGCGACTCCCACGCCTTCATCACGGCGCTCGCCCTGCGCACGGCAGCCGGCGCGTGGCCCGAGCTGCGCGATGCGAGCGCCGAGCGGCATCGCGGGTCGATCGCGGCGTTCGAGGATCTCTACGCCGCGCTCCTCACGCGGTACGGCCGGCGCATGCGGTCTCCCTTCACGGTCACCGACTTCACCGAGGCGATGGCGGCGCTCGGCGAAGGCTTCGCGATCCGCGCGGCGGAGGGGCTCGATCACCCGACCTACGAGATCACCGGCGACGACGCTCCCCGCGGCTCGTGGACCATGTTCGGCATCAGCATCCTCGGCCTCGTGACGGCCTTCACGGTGCCGGCGAACGACGCGGCGACCCTGTACACCGAAGTGCGGCCCCCGGCCGCCTGACGGATGTCCGCGGCGGCCGGGGTCGCTGTCCCCTGAGATGGACGCTTCACGCGAGACCCGAACCCGGCGGCGGCGTCCTTCCCCCCGTAGACCATCGTCGTGGGACATCCGGGCGTCGTCCAGAAAGATAAGTTCTTTATCTATCCGGATGCCGCGGCCCTCGGCATCCGGTCAGATCACAGCCTCGGACCACCGGTCGGGGTTGCCGAATCGGTGGGCGGTGATCGTGACCGACTGCTCCCGCAGGAAGGGCAGCAGCTCGAGCCGCCCGGCCGTCGTGACCTCGGCGCCCCACACCGCGATGTCGGGGTCGCCCTCCGATGCGCCGGCGAGCGCGCGGCGCACCGCGTCGACCGAATCCGCCTGACCGACCAGTCGCACGCGGACGGGATCCTCCGAGGCGACCGTGCGAGAGATCCACTCGTCGTCGGTCTCGACCCAGACCTGCACGTCGACGTCGGACAGCACGCGACGCACACCGGGCGGCAGACCGACCGGTGTGGACACGTCGAACGGAGACCCCGCCCGGATGCCCGCGACGACCACCCGCAGGAGCGACTGCCAGGTGGCGTCGCCCGTCGCACGCACCGTCGCTCCCGGCGCCGGACGGTAGCGGAACAGGTTGCGCTCGACGCCGAGCCGCGAGACGTCGCGCACCTGGCCGAACTCGCGGTCCCAGGCGATCGCGTCCGACAGCGCGCCGCGTCGCAGCCACTCGAACTCCTCGTAGCCGAGCGTCGGCTGCGCAGCCTCGATGACCGCCGTGATGCGCGAGTCGAGTCCGCGCAGATGGAGGGTCGCCGAGGTCGTCGCCCCCGACGAAGCGCGCCACGAGCCGAGGCCCACGAGGTAGTTCGGCCCGCCGGCCTTCGCCCCCGCTCCGACCGAGGACCGCTTCCAGCCGCCGAAGGGCTGACGCTGCACGATCGCGCCCGTGATGCCGCGGTTGACGTAGAGGTTGCCCGCCTCGACCCGGTCGAGCCAGAGCTCGAGGTCCCCGGGGTCCTGCGTGTGCAGCCCGGCCGTCAGCCCGTACGCGACCGCGTTCTGCAGCTCGATCGCCTCGGTCAGCGAACGGGCGTGCATGACCCCGAGCACCGGTCCGAAGAACTCCTCACGGTGGAAGCGCGACCCGGCGGCCACCCCGGTGCGGATGCCCGGGCTCCACAGCCGCCCGTCGTACTCCGCGCCCTCCGGTCCCTGAGCGCCCTCCTCCGGTCCCTGAGCGCCCTCCTCCGGTCCCTGAGCTTGTCGAAGGGCCGGCTTCACCAGCCACTTCTCGCCGTCGTCGAGGGTCGTGAGCGCCCACTCGAGCTTGCCGCGCGGCACCTCGATCACCGGACCGACCTCGCTGCGCGGGTCGGTGGGCGGCCCGATCCGCAGCGATCGCGTCGCGTCCACGAGCTGACGCGCGAACCGGCGCGAGCGCCCCACCGGTCCGACGAGGATCGCGAGTGATGCCGCGGAGCACTTCTGACCCGCGTGACCGAACGCGCTCTTCACGAGATCGGATGCCGCTTGGTCGAGGTCGGCGGACGGCATGACGATCATGGCGTTCTTGCCGCTGGTCTCGGCCAGCAGCGGCAGATCGGGACGCCAGGACCGGAACAGCGCCGCCGTCTCCCACGCACCAGTCAGGATGACGCGGTCGACGTCCGGGTGCGACAGCAGTCGCTTCCCGAGATCGCCTTCGTCGATGTCGACGAGGGCGAGCACGTCGCGCGGCACGCCGGCGGCCCACAGCGCTTCGGCGACGACGGCGGCGCAGCGGCGCGCCTGCGGAGCGGGCTTGAACACCACGCCCGAACCCGCGGCGAGCGCCGCGAGCACGCCGCCGGCGGGGATCGCGATCGGGAAGTTCCACGGCGGCGCCACCACCGTGAGGCGGTCGGGCACGAACACCGCGCCGCTCACCCGATCGAGTTCGCGCGCGGTCGCGGCGTAGTAGTCCGCGAAGTCGACGGCCTCGCTGACCTCGACATCGGCCTCGGCCAACACCTTGCCCGTCTCGGCCGCTGCGACCTCGATGAGCTCGGCACGGCGCTCCTCGAGCGCGCGGGCCGCGGCGACGAGCACAGCCGACCGGTCGGCTGCCGGCCGCCCACCCCACGCAGCAGCGGCCGATCGCACCTGCGCGACGGTCGTTTCGAGCAGGTCGGCGTCGTCGATGCGTGCCGCGGCGATCGTGGTGTCCCCCGCCGTGGACGAATCGATGCGGTTCAGGATTCCGCGCGCCCACGCGCGGTTCGCGGGCAGCGAGGGGTCGGTGTCGGCGGCATTGCGGAACCCCGGTGCGCCCAGCGCGGTGGCCGCGGACTCGCGCTGCGCGAAGACGGCCGTCTCGACGTACGAGTCGGCGCCGAACAGCTGTCCGCCGACGTCCGGGGCGAGCGGAACCGTGTCGCCCGGATCGGCCGGCGCCGGACGCGAGATGCCCAGCACCGCCTGCGTGAGGTCTTCTCCGTCCGTCTCCTCGCGGGTCATCGGGCGGGATGGGGCGGCGGGACGCTGGTGCCGATCCTGCAGGCGGTTCGGGCCCGTCGGCAGGGCGGGGTCGGCCGCCCGCGCCAGCGACGCGACGAATCGCTCACGCTCGCGCTCGAACATCGACGGGTCGTCGGCGAGGTCGAATGCCGCCGAGAGGAAGTTCTCGCTCGACGCGTTCTCCTCGAGCCGGCGCACCAGGTAGCTGATCGCGACGTCGAACTCGTCGGGACGCACGACCGGCACGTAGAGCAGCACGTGACCGACCTCCCGGGCGACAGCCTCGACCTGACCCTGTGCCATGCCGAGGAGCATCTCGAATTCGACGCCGGTTCCCGCCGTCTCGCCCGCGAGCAGCCACGCGTAGGCGATGTCGAACAGATTGTGGCCGGCGACGCCGATGCGCACGGCATCCGTCCGCGACTCATCGAGCGCGAACTGCAGGCAGCGAAGGTAATTCGCGTCCGCGTCGAGCTTGGAGCCGTAGGTCGCGAGGGGCCAGCCGTGCATCGCGGCATCCACTCTCTCCATCGCGAGATTCGCGCCCTTGACGAGTCGCACCTTGATGCGCGCACCACCGCCCCCGGTGCGCTGCTGCGCCCATGCGGTGAGCTGCTGCAGAGCGGGAAGGGCGTCGGGCAGGTAGGCCTGCAGCACGATGCCGGCCTCGAGTCCGAGCAGCCGCGGGTCTTCGAGGATGCGGGTGAAGACCGCGATCGTCAGGTCGAGGTCGCGGTACTCCTCCATGTCGAGGTTGATGAACGTGCCGTCCTCGAGCGCGCTCAGGTACAGCGGCATCAGTCGACCGACCACGGTGTCGACGACCTCGTCGAACGCCCACATCGAGATGTGGCTCGCGATGGCCGAGACCTTGACCGAGACGTAGTCCACATCCGGACGCCGGATGAGCTCGTGGATGCCCTCGAGCCGCCGCAGGGCCTCAGCCTCGCCGAGCACCGCCTCGCCGAGCAGGTTGAGGTTCAGTCGGGCGCCCGAGGCGCGCAGCTTCTCGATCGCCGGCCCGAGCTTGGCCGGACGCGCGTCGACGACGAGGTGCCCGACCATCTCGCGCAGGGCGCGCTGGGCGATCGGCACGACGGGCGTCGGAAGGTACGGAGCGACGGCACCGCCCACATGCACGGCCGAGCGCAGGTACCAGGGCAGGAAGGCGGGCACGAGCGGCGCGACGCGACGAAGATTGGATGCCGCCGCCGCGCGGCTCTCGGGTCGCATGACGCCGTCGACGAATCCGATCGTGAACGGAAGTCCGTCGGGGTCCTTCAGCACGCCGGCCAGTCGCTGCGCCGCGGGGTCGACCTCGGCTTCGGCTGCTTCGTGCACCCAGCGCTGGGCGAGGGCGATGGCCTCTTCGGCGATGTCGGTGGTCACGGTCTCCATCCTGCTGTGGATGAGCCCCGATCCGTCGCTGCGACTGCTCGAGTCGCGGCATCCCCCGCCCGTGCGATCAGCGCCAGATGCTCGGCGCGGGCTTCTTGGTCGATGGCAGAGCGGATGCCGTCGCCCATTCGGCCACCCACGGCGCGAGCTCGGGGAGGCTGTCGGGTTTGTGGAGCGCCGCGAAGAGCTCCTCGAGCGGCACGACCCCGCCGCTGCGACGCAGGAACCGCGCGCGCACGATCATCTCGGCGTAGACCTCGCCGTCCACGACGGCGCGGTGCATGAGGTAGGTCGACTTGTCGTCGTGCCCGACGAGACGTGACTCGACGGTGAACACCTGCCAGAGCTCGAGCGACTTGCGGAACGTGACCGTCTCGCTGGCGACGACGGCGTACCAGCGCTGTTCCGAGAGCAGATCCCACAGCCCGGTGCGGATCAGCAGGTCGAAGCGACCGAGGTCGAACAGCGACCCGTAGCGGCCGTTGTTCATGTGCCCGAGCAGGTCGATGTCGGTCGGGAGGGTGCGCACGGTGACGCGCCCGACCGTCGTCGGGTCCAACGCGCCGTCGCGGCGCAGCAGCCGCCGTGCTCGCCAGATCGTCCACAGGGTGCGCCAGATCACATTCACGCGTGCGATCGTAGCGAGACACTACGGATCGGGCGATCCCGCTGTGGTTTCCTACAACGGTATCCACCGGCATCCGGCGCCTTTTCGAGCAGTGCGCAGTCGATTTCGTGTCATCCGGAGGCGAGCGTAGAGTCTGCCCATGGAAGCCGAACTCCAGACAGACATCGTGGTCCGACCGGTTCGTGACGTCGACGCCGAGGCACTCGGACGCGTGCACGCGACCTGCTGGCACGAGACGTACGACCACCTCATCAGCAAGGCCGCCCTCGAGGCCGTCTCACCCCGTCGCCTGGCCGAACTGTGGACCCACTGGGCCGCCCAGGGCCCCGACTTCAAGATGTTCGCCGCGCTCTCCGACGGTGAGATCGTCGGCTTCTCGGGATCCGGTCCCGCCCGCGACAAAGACGCACCCGCATTCCGCGAGCTGTACTTCATCTACCTCCTCGACGCGTTCCACGGCACCGGCGTCGGCCAGCGCCTGTTCGACGCCGTGGTCGAGGGCGACGAGTCGCTCTACCTCTGGGTCGCCGAAGACAACCCCCGCGCGCACCGCTTCTACACGCGCAACGGCTTCACCCTCGACGGCGCCTCCCACACCGAACCCTTCCTCGGCGAGACGCTCACCGAGGTGCGGTTCGTCCGCTAGTCCGACGTTGCTGCAGGTCTGGGCCCTCGAGGGCATCCCCGAGATCGCGCCCGGCGCCGATCTGGTCTCGCTGATCGCCGACGCGGCCGATGGAACCGTCACAGACGGAGACATCGTCGTGGTGACGTCGAAGATCGTCTCCAAGGCCGAGGGCCGCATCATCGCCGCCGACGACCGCGAAGACGCCATCACCGCCGAGACGGTGCGCGTCGTCGCCACTCGCACCGCACCCTCGGGACACACGACCCGCATCGTGGAGAACCATCTGGGCATGGTCTCGGCCGCCGCCGGCGTCGACGCCTCGAACACCCCCGAGGGCACGGTGCTGCTGCTGCCCGTCGATCCCGACGCCTCGGCGCGCGCCATCGCCTCGGGTCTGCGCACGCGTCTCGGCGTCGACGTCGGCGTGCTGATCACCGACACGCTCGGCCGTGCCTGGCGCGAGGGGCAGACCGACTCGGCCATCGGCGCGGCAGGGGTGCACGTCTTCGAAGATCTGCGCGGGCAGACGGATGCCGAGGGTCGCCCGCTCATCGTCACGATGCCCTGCGTCGCCGACGAGCTCGCGTCGGCCGCCGACCTCGTGAAGGGCAAGGCCGCAGGACTGCCGGTGGCGGTGGTCCGCGGCCGCGGCGATCTGGTCGGCGATCTCGATCTGCCCGGCGCCCGCTCGATCGTGCGCCCGCCCGAGCGCGACATGTTCCGGCTCGGCGCCGACGAGGCCTACGCCGACGGATTCGCCGCCGGCGCGGCATCCGTCACCCTCTGACCACCCTTCTTCTGAGAAACCGCGCGTCCGCAACGCTGGGCGTGCGAAAACGGTGCACAAGCGCGGTCTCGCGGGAAGAGAGACGACGCCAGGGCGGAACTAGCGGCCGCTGACCTTGCCCGAGAGCGCCGCGATGGGCGCGAGCACGAGGGGCCGTGCGGCGATCCAGCCGGCGACGATGAGCACCATCGATCCCGTGAAGATCGCGAATCCGACCCAGTTGACGACGTCGGTGCCGCCGTACATGTGGTTGAGGTTCCGCAGGGCCCCGGTGGCGAAGACCAGCGCGACGTGCACGATGATGAACGCCACGAAGTAGAGCATCACCGGGAAGTGCACAGCGCGCGCCCATTCGACCGGGTAGGCCTTGTTGAGCGCCGTGGCGTTCTTCGGCCAGAAGCCCGACATCCGCACGCCCGTGATCGCAGCGAGGGGCGCGGCGACGAACACCGTCAGGAAGTACATGATCTGCTGCAGGCTGTTGTAGTTGACCCAGCCGTTCTCCGTCGGCCAGTCGAGCGAGATGTACTGCAGAAGAGCCGACAGCGCGTTCGGGAAGACCTCCCAGCTCGTCGGGACGATGCGCATCCAGTGGTTCGTCGCGAAGAGCAGAACGATGAACAGCAGCCCGTTCACGAACCAGAGCACATCGAGCGACTGGTGGAACCACAGCGCGAGACTGATCTTGCCGCGACCGTTCTTGGACCACTTCGGCGTCCAGAACACCGACGGCCGCTTCTCGTTGCGCACCTGGAGACCCGTGCGGATGATCAGCACCATGAAGAACGTGTTGAAGAAGTGCTGCCACTGGACCCACGCCGGGAATCCCGGGGTCGCGGCCTCGGGCAGGTGGTACTCACCCGGATAGCGGACGAGCCACTCCTGCATCACCTCGGTGCTCAGGACCGCCCGCACGAGGAAGACCCCGGCCAGCGCGGTGAACAGCAGCGCCAGTCCGCCGACGAGGCCGGCGGCCTTCCATGTCCACGGCGTCGCGCGGATCTTCTCGGCGACGGTGACCGCAGATGCCGGCTCGGCGAGCTCCGTCGGGCGCGATCGCGCGGCGGCACCCGCCCACACGGTGCGCGTGAACGGGATCGGCTTCGAGACATCGACGACGGATGCCGTGACCGGCACGATCTCGGCAGAGGTCGGCCCGCGTTCGGGGGAAGGCGCCTGGTCGGCCGAGGACGTTTCGACGTGTGCCTCAGGCGGCGCGGCGGGGGTGAAGTCCGCGGGCGGCCACGGCTCGCCGCCCGCGACTCGAGGGAGCCCGCGGCGCACGGCGGCCGGCTCAGCGGCGTTCAGCGGGGCGACCGGGGCGCTGGGCGATGGCGGAACCTCGGCGACGGTGCTTTCCGCCTCGGGGGGAGGCGATGACTCGGCGACCGGCGCCGCCGCGGCGGTCACCGTCGATGCGACGACGGATGCCGGTGGCCACGGCTCGCCGCCGGCGACCCGTGGGAGCCCGCGCCGCATTCGCGACCCGGTACCACCCGCGGCCCCCGAGCCACCCGCGGTCCCTGAGCCTGTCGAAGGGCCCGCGACGTCGGTCGCGGCCGGGGTCACCGCAGACGCTTCGACAAGCTCAGCGACCGAAGCGGGCGCGTCAGCAACCGAAGCGGGCGCCCCAGCTACCGAGACGGGCTCAGCGGGCGCCTCGGCCGCGGGCGGCCAGGGCTCCCCACCGGGACGCCGCGGCAGGCCGCGACGAACGGTCCGGGCGAATGTCGCCATCAGCGCCTACGCCTTCTTCGCCTCGAGGGCGGCGATCAGCTGCGGGACGACGGTGAAGAGGTCGCCGACGACGCCGAAGTCGGCGATGTCGAAGATCGGGGCATCGGCGTCCTTGTTGATCGCGACGATCGTCTTGGCCGTCTGCATCCCCGCCTTGTGCTGGATGGCACCCGAGATGCCCAACGCCACGTACAGCTGGGGCGCGACCGAGACACCGGTCTGACCGACCTGCAGCGTCTGGGGCACGTAGCCGGCGTCGACGGCGGCGCGCGAGGCGCCGACGGCGGCGCCGAGCGCGTCGGCCAGCTCGTCGACGAGCGCGAACTTCTCGGCCGAGCCGAGACCGCGCCCGCCCGAGACGACCTTCGCCGCTCCGCGCAGCTCGGGACGCGTCGACGAGACGACGGCTTCCTCCACGGCACCGAAGGTCGCCGCCTTCCGGCCCGAGGGCTGCACGGTCACCGTCTCGACGACCGGCGAGGCGACGGCGTCCGCACGGGCATCCACTGCTCCCTGACGCACCGTGATCACCGGGGCGCCGAAGGTGGCCGCGGCCTGCACGTTGTACGCGCCGCCGTAGACGGAATGGTGCGCGACCACGCCTTCGTCATCGCGGGAAACCGCGACGACGTCGACGGCCAGGCTCGAGCGGGTGCGCGCGGCGAACCGACCGGCCGCCTCACGGCCCTCGATCGAATGCGAGACCAGGATCGCGTCGGGCTGCACGGCCGAGGCCGCCGCCTGCAGCGCGTCGACGCGGTCGCCCGGGGCGACCAGCACGGTCGCGGCGCCCAGGGCCGCGGCATCCGGAACGAGGTTCTCGTCGCTCACGAGCGCCACCGGCGTGCCGACGACGGATGCTGCGCCCAGAAGCGCCGCGGAGGACTTCGCCAGCGCGCCCGACGGCGTCGTGTCCAGGAGCACCAGGATGGAATCTGCGGGGTATGCCATGTCGACCACTCCTACGCGAGCCGGTTCTGGATGAGGAATTCGGCGAGCTTCTCGCCGGCGTCGCCCTCGTCGACGATCTTGACGCCTGCTTCGCGCGGGGGCTTCTCTCCGAGCGCGATCACGATCGAGCGCGAGGCGTCGGGGGCGAGGGCCTCGATGCCGAGATCGGCGAGCGACAGCGTCTCGAACGGCTTCTTCTTGGCCGCCATGATGCCCTTGAAGTTGGGGAAGCGGGCGTCGGGCAGCGCTTCGGTGATCGAGATCACCGCGGGAAGACCCGCCGAGACCTCGACGGTGCCGGCCTCGGTCGCGCGGACCCCGGTCACGCCCGAGTCGGCGATCTCGACCGACACGAGATTGAGCGCCGCCGGAACGTCGAGCAGTTCGGCGAGCATCGCCGACATGACGCCGCCCGAGCCGTCGGTGGACTGGTTGCCGGTGATGACGAGATCGAAGCCGATCCTCGTGAGTGCCGCTGCGAGCACCTCGGCGGTGAGCCCGAGATCCGCTCCGACGAGGTCGTCGTCCACGACGTGCACAGCCGAACCCGCGCCCATCGCGAGGCCCTTGCGGATCGTGGCCGTCGCCTCGGCGGGTGCCATCGACAGCACGACGACATCCGTGCCCGCGTTGCTGTCGGCGAACGACAGCGCGACCTCGAGGGAACGCTCTCCGATCTCGTCGAGGACACGCTCCGACGCGGCTCGATCGGCGAGTCCGGTCTCGAGACTCAGCTTGCGGTCACCCCAGGTGTCCGGGACCTCTTTGACCAGGACGACGATCTTCATCGGCACTCTCCTCACGCCGTGGACGAGTCTATTCCGGGCGCCACAACGGGCCCAATCCCACGACGATCACCCGACATCTTTGGCGCGAACCGCCAAGATCGCTCCCGTACGTCCGAGATCCTCTGTCGATGACGCCACGACCTCGCGCGATACCGTGAGGGCGGAGAGGATGGTGCCCATGGTCAAGCGCGGACCCCTGCCGGTCGATCCCATCGCCGAGGCGAAGCGCCAGTGGATCGCCCACGGCTGGACCGATGCCGCCGCGGGAATGTCGGCGGTGACCAGCATCATCCGCGCTCAACAGCTCATGCTCGCGCGCATCGACGCCGCCCTCAAACCGTTCGGGCTGTCGTTCGCGCGCTACGAGATGCTGCGCCTGCTGGCCTTCACCCGAGAGGGGCGGATGCCGATGGCCAGCGCCATCGCGCGGCTGCAGGTGCACCCGACCAGTGTCACGAACACCGTCGACCGACTCGTGCGCGACGGACTTGTCGACCGCGAGCCGCACCCCGAGGACGGGCGGGCGGCGATGCTCGTGCTCGCGGCATCCGGTCGGGAGATCGTCGAACGCGCGACGGCGGCGCTCAACACGTCGGTGTTCGAGAACCCGGGTCTCGGCGGCGACGACACCGCAGAACTCGTGCGCATCATCGCGCGCCTGCGCGAGGCGTCGGGCGACTTCACCGACCCCGGTCGCTGAGCGCGGACACCCCGACCCCGGTCGCTGAGTCCCATCCGCTCGCTGAGCAGCTCACCGGCCCTCGAACTCCGGCGCGCGCTTCTCGCGGAAGGCGGCCATGCCCTCCTTCTGGTCCCGCGTGTCGAACAGCGACGCGAAGACATGGCGCTCGAGGCGCAGTCCCTCGGCGAGCGAGCCCTCGAGCGCGGCATCCATCACGGCCTTCGCGGCGTAGAGCGACGGCAGCGATTTGGACGCGATCGTGTCGGCGAGGGCACCCGCCTCGTCGAGCAGGTCGGCGGCGGGAACGACGCGGGAGACGAGTCCGGAGCGCTCCGCCTCGTCGGCCTTCATCATGCGACCGCTCAGGATCAGCTCGGCCGCCTTGTACGGACCGATCGCGCGCACGAGCCGCTGCGAGCCGCCCATGCCCGGGATCACTCCGAGGGTGATCTCGGGCTGTCCGAACTTCGCGGTGTCGGCGGCCAGGATGATGTCGCACATCATCGCGAGCTCGCATCCGCCCCCCAGCGCGTAGCCCGCGACGGCGGCGATCACCGGCGTGCGCACGGCAGCGAAGTCCGCCCAGCCGCCGAAGTGATCGCCCATGAGCATGTCGAGCCCCGACTTGGACTCCATCTCCTTGATGTCGGCGCCGGCGGCGAACGCGCGTTCCGATCCGGTCAGCACGATCGCTCCGATCGCGTCGTCTGCATCGAAGACGGATGCCGCGGCCACGACATCCCGGCACGTCTGCACGTTGAGGGCGTTCAGGGCTTCGGGGCGGTTCAGCGTGATCCATCCGACGCGTCCGCGCGTCTCGACCAGGATCGTCTCGTAGGCCATGGGTTCTCCTTCAGACGGGGCGCTTCGACAAGCTCAGCGACCGGGGTTGAGGTCAGGACCGGGGTTCAGGTCTGGGACCAGGATTGAGGTCAGGACCGGGGTTGAGGTCAGGACCGGGGTCGGCGTCAGCGACCGGGAGCGTCGCGGATCGTGTGGATGATCCCGGAGAAATCCTGCCCTGCGCCGGGGCCGTCCGCGAACTCCCGGTAGATCTCGCGCGCCAGCCGGCCCATGCGCGCGTCGACGCCCGTGAGATCGAGCGCCTGTTCGGCGAGACCGAGGTCCTTGTTCATGAGGGCGCCCGCGAACCCCGGCCGGTAGTCGCGGTTCGCCGGGCTCGTCGGCACGGGGCCCGGCACCGGGCAGTTCGTCGTCAGCGCCCAGCACTGTCCCGAGGCGTTCGAGGCGACGTCGAAGAGGGCCTGGTGCGAGAGCCCGAGCCGCTCGCCGAGCACGAACGCCTCGGCGACCGCGATCTGCGAGACCGCGAGGATCATGTTGTTGCAGACCTTCGCCGCCTGACCGAGGCCCGCGCCGCCGCAGTGCACGACGCGCTTGCCCATCGCCTCGAGCACCGGAAGCGCCGCTGCGAAATCGGCTTCGGATCCGCCCACCATGAACGCGAGGGTGGCACCTTCGGCGCCGACGACACCCCCGGACACGGGGGCGTCGAGCGAACGATGCTTCGCGGTCTCGGCGATGCGGTGCGCCTCCTGCGCCTCGTCGACGGCGATCGTCGAGCAGTCGATGAAGAGAGTGCCCGGGGATGCCGCCTCGACGAGTCCGATGATGTCTGCCGACCCGCGATAGGCCGCGATGACCTGCTCCCCCGACTGCAGCATCGTGATCACGACCTCGGCGCCGGCGACCGCCGCCGGCCCCGAGAGGGTGACGGTGAGACCGGCGTCCAGCGCGGCGTCCACCGCGGCCGGGAACACGTCGAAGCCGACGACGTCGTATCCCGCCGCCGCGAGGTTTCGCGCCATCGGGAGCCCCATGTGCCCGAGCCCCAGGAACGCCACCCGCACGCCCGGCGCGATCCCAGCTGGTCCGCGAGCCTCCGCCGGTCCCTGAGCCCGTCGAAGGGTCATCGCCCCGATCCCAGCAGTTCGCGACCGATGATGACGCGCATGATCTCGTTCGTCCCCTCGAGGATCTGATGCACCCGCAGGTCGCGCACGACCTTCTCGATGCCGTAGTCCTGCAGATAGCCGTAACCGCCGTGCAGCTGCAGCGCGGTGTTGGCGATCTCGAAGCCGGCATCCGTGGCGAACCTCTTCGCCATCGCGCACTGCATCGCGGCATCCGCAGCCTGCGCATCGACGGCGGCGGCGGCATCCCGCACCAGAGCACGAGCCGCGCGCAGCTGGGTCGCCATGTCGGCGAGGGTGAACACGACGCTCTGCTTCTCGGCCAGCGGCTCGCCGAACGTGAAGCGCTCGTGCACGTAGCGGATCGCCTGGTCGAGCGCCCACTGGGCGCCGCCCAGGGAGCACGCGGCGATGTTGATCCGGCCGCCGTTGAGCGCCGACATCGCTATCTTGAAGCCCTGCCCCTCGGCGCCGAGCATGCTCGCGGCGGGAACGCGCACCTCGTCGAGGATCACCTGCCGAGTAGGCTGCGCCTTCCACCCCATCTTCTTCTCGTTCGGCCCGAACGAGAGTCCGGGGGCGCCGTCGGCGACGAGGAACGCCGAGATGCCGCGAGCGCCCGGTTCGCCGGTGCGGGCCATGACGATGTAGACGGATGCCGCACCCGCACCCGAGATGAACTGCTTCACGCCGGTGAGCACGTACTCGTCGCCGTCGCGGATGGCGCTCGTGGTGATCGCCGCGGCATCCGATCCCGCGCCCGGCTCGGTGAGGCAGTAGCTGCCCAGCCGGCGCATCGCGGTGAGGCCGGGAAGCCACTCGCTCCGCTGTGCGTCGTCGCCGTAGACGTCGATCATCCACGCGACCATGTTGTGGATCGTCATGTAAGCCGCCATCGAGGGGTCGCCCTGCGCGAGCTCCTCGAAGATCGCGACCGCCTCGGCGCGGCCGAGTCCGGCGCCGCCGAGTCGCTCCCCGACGTAGATGCCCCCGAGACCCAGATCGCCCGCGCGTTCGAGGACGTCGATCGGAAAGTGCGAGGTCTCGTCCCACATCGCGGCGTGCGGCTCGAGCTCGGTCCGCGCGAACTCGCGCACCGCCTCGAGGATCGCCGCGCGCTCGTCGTCGCTGAGCGGGCTCTGGGTGAGGGTGGGGGTCGACATCGGCGTCTCCTTCACGTGCGGCGCGGAGACTTCGTGGGCCGTCGCGCCGGCATCCGGTGTGCCGTCGTCGGCACGGCATCCATTTTACATGGACGTCCTAGTATTTCGTCGGTCGGTGCGCGCCGGAGGCATGGGGAGGCCCAGGCAGCGCCCGATTTGCCCGTAGAGGTCTGAATGAGCGGGGTATTCCGACCACCACCGGCAACTCGACGAACGTGAGACGCCGGATGCCGCCACCCCCGCGGAAGCGGAAGGGCCGGCATCCGGAGAAGGAAGTCGGACCCGTCACCGGACGCCGATCTGAGAGAGACCGGGTCCGATCGCCGACTTGCCCGTAGAGGTCCGAATGAGCGGGGTATTCCGACCTCTACCGGCAACTCGGCGAAGGTGAGACTACGGATGCCGCCACCCCGCGGCAAGCGGACCCGCCGGGCCGCGGCGTGCCGGATCTCAGAACAGCGTGAACCTCAGCGTCTGCGTGTTGCCGGCGACGTCGTGGACGACGAGGGTGTTGGCGCCCTTGACGGCGCCGTACACACCCCGATGGATGAAGTTCACGTCGGACCAGACGCCGTCGGTCAGGTCCTTGACCGTGCCGTTGAGCACGACCTTGTCGATCTTCTGCGCGTCGTGGAGCTTCACGCTCAGCAGCACGTACTTCGATCCGAGCTTCAGCGAGTACGGCAGCGGCTTCACCGTCACCGTCGGCTTCGTGACATCGACCGTGAAGGCGAACGTTCCGGTCTGGGCGATGTTGCCCGCGAGGTCGGACGCGTTGTACTTCACGGTGTACGACCCGCTCGCCAGCGTGACGGATGCCGCATGCGTCGCCGCCTTCGCGCCGTTCGCCGCCGTCTGCGTGGATTTCACGAGCGTGCTGCCCCGGTAGATGTTCGCGACGACGCGGTCCAGGCCGCGGTCGTCGGTGGCGTCGACCCGGATGTCGAGCTTCTGCGCCGGCCCGGCCGTCGTCGGGGCGACCAGAGTCGCGACGGGCTTCACGGTGTCGGGGGTGAGATCAGTGACCTCGAACAGGGTGGTCGTGCCCGATACCTCGTTGCCGACGGCGACGAGCGGCTGCCCGTTCGGCGACTGCTCGGCCGGGATGAATGCGAGCCCCTCGGGTCCGAGGTCGCCGGCCTGGGCGAGCGTCTCCCGATGCTCGGGGTTCGCCGGGTCGTAGTCGTCGATCGCGTCCTCCATCGAGACCGAGAAGTCGCGGTTGTTGACGTAGGTGACGAACCGGGATGCCGCGGGCTCCGAGATGTCGAACACCGCGATGCCGCCGATGCGCTCGAAGCCGATGAACGCGTACGTGCGGCCGTTGCCCGCACCGACGGCGATGTTCTCGGGCTCGGGGCCCTTGTCGTCGCTGCGGTTCTCGGCGCTTGAGTTGACGTGGCTCGCGTTGAAGAACTCGGGGACGGCGGCGTGGGTGATCTGCTCGAAGGCATCACCCGAGTCGAAGACCTGGTCGCCGGCTGTCGTCCAGATCGAGAACGACCGGCCGCCGAACGCGTAGAGCTCGTCGTAGCAGCCCTTCGCCGCGTCGAAGCCGAGCTCGCGCGTGACGTTCAGGCGGCCGAGGTCCGCATCGCCCAGCGAACCCGCCAGCGGACTGTCGGCACAGACCGGCCCGTAGCCGTCGTCTTCGAGATCCTTGACCCGCGACGGCTCGACGTAGTCGCCCCATTCACGGGCGTCGCCCTCGTTCGCCGTGACGAGGTAGGTCTGCCCGCCGGCCTGATAGGCGTTGAGCCCGTCGGGCATGTACACGCCGTGAAGGCCCGGGAAGGTGCGGACGTCGAAGGTCGGAGCGCCGTTGGGGTCGCGGTCGCTCGGGTCGATGCCGTTGCCCGCGAGGCCGTGGTCCTTGAAGCCGAGCGGCCAGATGTCGGTCACGGTCGCGGTGGCGAGGTCGACGACCGCGACGGCGTTGGCCTCCTGCAGCGCGGCGTACGCGACGCCGCCGTCGACGGCGATGTACTCGGGCTCGAGGTTGCGCGAGACCGGCTTGTCGTCGCCGTGCGGCCTCGGACCGAACACGCGCACAGCGGGATCGAGGGTCTTCGAGCCGCCGACCTCGTAAGCCGCGAAGTCGGCGATGCGCACGGCGCTCTGGGCGGGCGAGGTCTTCGTCGCCGGCAGGGCGACGACGCCGATCGATCCCTCGGGATCGATCGAGAAGTCGTCGGCGGGCTCACCCTCGTTCGCGACGACCGCGGTGCTGCCGTCCGTCGAGAGCACGACGTTGTCGGGCAGCGCGCCGACGGTCACGGATCCGAGGATCGTGGGGGCTGCGGCATCCGCGTCGAAGAAGACGAGCGAACCGGGATCGGTCTTCACCGGGTTCTCGAACGCGATGACGCCGAGTCCGTCCGCGCGGATCGCGAGCGAGTTCGCGGTGCCGTCGGCGGCGAGCTCGAAGAGCTTGACCGGGTTCTTCGGGTCCGAGGCGTCGAGCACGTCGACGACTCCGGCGAGCGCGTTGACGACGTAGAGGCGGTCGCCGTGGAACTGCACGATCTCGGCGGCCGACTCGTCGAAGACGCCGGTCTCGTATGTGCCGATCGGGGTGAGGTCGAGCGCGGCGTCGTCGGCCGAGTACTCGACGGGCGCGGCCACGAGGCTGGCGCCGGCGGCGGGCGCGACGATCAGCGGCACCGCGAGCGCGGCGACTGCCACGGCGGCGAGCGCGACGAGGCGGCGGCGGGGAGAAAGGGGGGACATGCTCATCCTCGGGTTCGACGGCGTTGAGGGTGCCATCGAATCGGGGCCGGATGACCGGGCGATGAACGGGCGGTGGCGTGGACCCCTACAGCCGCTCGACGATCGTCGCGTTCGCGAGTCCGCCGCCCTCGCACATCGTCTGCAGTCCGTACCGGCCGCCCGTCGCCTCGAGATGCGCGACCAGGGTGCCGAGCAGTCTGGTTCCGGATGCCCCGACCGCGTGTCCCAGCGCGATCGCGCCGCCCCACGGGTTGAGCTTCGCCGGGTCGGCGTCGAGGTCGCGCTGCCAGGCGAGCGGAACCGACGCGAACGCCTCGTTGACCTCGTACGCGTCCAGATCGTCCACACCGAGGCCGCTGCGCTCCAGGATGCGGCGGGTCGCGGGGATCGGCCCGGTGAGCATCAGCAGCGGGTCGTCGCCGACGACCGTGAACGCGTGGAAACGCGCCCGCGGCGTGAGCCCGAGCTCGGCCGCGCGGTCGGCGCTCATGATGAGCACGGCGGAGGCGGCATCCGTCAGCGGAGAGGAGTTGCCGGGAGTGATCGACCACCCGATCTCGGGGAAGCGGGCGGCCATCTCGTCACTGCGGAACGCGGGGGCCAGACCCGCGAGGCGTTCGACGGTCGTTCCGGCGCGAACGGTCTCATCGGTGACGACGTCTCCCACCGAGACGACCTGCGAGTCGAAGGAGCCGTGCTCCCACGCCTCGGCCGCCCGGCGATGCGACTCGGCGGCGAACGCGTCGAGCTCGTCACGGCCGAAGCCCCACCGCGCCGCGATGAGCTCGGCCGACACGCCCTGGTTGACCAGCCCGTCGGGGTAGCGGGCGGCGATGCCCGCGGGTGTCGACCCGCCGGCAGCCGACGAGCCCAGCGGCACGCGGCTCATCGACTCGACGCCCGCGGCGATCACGATGTCGTACGCGCCGGCGATCACGCCCTGTGCGGCGAAATGCGCGGCCTGCTGGCTCGAGCCGCACTGGCGGTCGATGGTCGTGGCGGGAACCGTCTCGTCGAAGCCGGCCGCCAGCACCGCCTGTCGGCCGATGTTGAGGGACTGATCACCGACCTGGCTGACGCATCCCATGATGACGTCGTCGATCTGCCCCGATTCGAGGCCGTTGCGCTCGAGCACGGCCGTGAGCACCCCCACTGCGAGATCGACGGGATGGATGCCGCTGAGCGCTCCCCCCGGCTTGCCGCGACCCGACGGCGTGCGGACGACATCGACGATCACGGCATCCCGCATCATTCGGCGGCTTCCTCCGCGCGCACGGCGGTCTCTTCGATCGCCGCGTCGGCGACGTAGCCCTCGATGTGACGCTCGTCGGGCCCGTTGTACTCCGACAGCGGGCGGATGAGCGCGTTGCTGGCGAGCTGCTCCATGATGTGCGCCGTCCATCCCGTGACGCGGGCGGCGACGAACAGCGGTGTGAAGGTGATCGTGTCGAACCCGATGAGGCTGTAGGCCGGCCCCGAGGGGTAATCGAGGTTCGGGTAGATGCCCTTGCGGGAGACGAACTCCGACTCGAGGGTGTCGTAGAGCGCGAGCACGTCGGGGCGGTCGTAGTGCTCGACCAGGGTGTCGAGCGCGGCCTTCATCGTCGGCACGCGCGAGTCGCCGCGCTTGTAGACGCGGTGACCGAAGCCCATGATCTTGCGCTTCTCGGCGAGCGCGGCATCCAGCCACGGCACGACGTTCTCTGCCGTGCCGATCTCGTCGAAGATGTGCAGCACCGCCTCGTTCGCGCCGCCGTGCAGCGGACCCTTGAGGGCGCCGATGGCGCCGGTGACGGCCGAGTACAGGTCGCTGAGTGTCGAGGCGATGACGCGACCGGTGAAGGTCGAGGCGTTGAAGGAGTGCTCGGCGTAGAGCACCATCGAGCGGTTGAAGGCCTCGACGACTACGGGATCGGCCTCTTCGCCGAACGTCATCCACAGGAAGTTCGCGGCGTAGTCGAGGTCATCGCGCGGCGCGACCGGCTCGAGTCCGCGACGGCGACGCTGGCCGTAGGCCACGATCGCCGGCAGGGCGGCGAACAGGCGGATGCTGCGCGCCAGGTTCTCCTCCGGGTAACCGCTGGCGTCGAGCACCGACCCCGAACCGGCGAGGTCGATCGCGCCGATGAGGCTGACCGCGGTGCGCACCTCGTCCATCGGATGGGCGTCCAGCGGAACGAGATCGATGACGGCCCGCACCTCGGGCGCGAGCGCCCGGTACTCCCGCTCGACGGCGCGCAGCCGGGCGAGCTCGTCGTCGGTGGGCAGCTCGCCGTTCCAGAGCAGGTACGAGACGGCCTCGAACGACTGCGTCGCCGCGAGCTCCTGCACCGGGTAGCCGCGGTAGAGCAGCGAGTTGGTCTCGGGATTGACCTTCGAGACCGCCGTGTAATCCACGACGACGCCGGCGAGGCCCTTCTTGATGTCGGTCATGCGGTGCTCTCTTCTCGTCGAGTTGACGGTAGCGGTCGCTATCAGGACGGGATTCCCGCATCGAGTGGCAACTCGCGCGGGAAAACGTCAGCGGGTGATGTCGAAGGTGAAGACGTTGGCGTCGAAGTGGTTGTACGACTCGTAGTCCACCAGGTCGTAGAGATCTGCGCGATGCTGCATCTCACCGAGCTTCGACGTGAGGTGGCCCTCGTCGGTGAGTGTGTCCAGTGCGCGGGATGCCGCCCCCATCGCGATCCGCAGCAGCGAGACCGGCCAGATGACGATGTTCACGCCCACGTCGCGCAGCTGATCGACCGAGAAGAGATCGGATTTTCCGAACTCGGTCATGTTCGCGAGGATCGGCACGTCCACAGCATCCCGTACCGCGGCGAACTCGTCGAGCGAGCGCATCGCTTCGGGGAAGATCGCGTCGGCACCGGCGTCGACCAGCGCCTTCGCGCGGTCGACCGCGGCCTGCAGGCCGTCGACGGCGGCGATGTCCGTGCGCGCCATGATCAGGAAGTTCGCATCGCGCCGGGCATCGACGGCCGCACGGATGCGCTTGACGGCGGTGTCCTGATCGACGACCGCCTTGCCGTCGAGGTGGCCGCAGCGCTTCGGGTTTATCTGATCCTCGATGTGCATGCCGGCGAGGCCGGCGTCTTCGAGCGTCTGGATCGTGCGGGCGACGTTCATCGGCTCGCCGAACCCCGTGTCGGCGTCGATGATCGCCGGAAGATCGGTCATTCGCGCGATCTGCTGCCCGCGGCCCGCGACTTCGGTGAGGGTCGTCAGGCCGATGTCGGGCAGGCCCAGGTCGGCGCTCAGCACGGCGCCCGAGATGTACACGCCCTCGAACCCCTTCTGCGCGATGAGCCGGGCGCTCAGGGGGTTGAACGCGCCCGGGAACCGCAGCAGCTCGCCGGTGGCGAGCCGCTCGCGGAAGAGCCGGCGCTTCTCAGCGGGGGCGACGGTGGAGTACAGCATCAGAACAGGCCCTTCGGGGCCGGCGCCGACGCCAGCACGCCCGGCTTCGCGACGATCGTCAGCTGCGCGACCTCGGCCGCGGTGAGCTCGGGCAGACGCTCGGCCAGCCCGAGGAACCGCTCGATCTCGGCCGCGTCGAGGACGGGCCCGGCGAGCAGGCGGAACTTGCGGATGTAGTCCTCCCGCGCGAACGGGCGGGCGCCCAGGGGGTGCGCGTCGGCGACGGCGATCTCGTCCTCGATCACGGTGCCGTCGGTGAGGGTGATGACCACGCGGCCGCCGAAGGCCTTCTCGTCCGGGTCGTCGGAGTGATAGCGACGCGTCCACTCGGCGTCCTCGGCTGTCGTGACCTTGTGCCACAGCGCGACCGTGTCTTCGCGACCCGCGCGCTCGGGGGTGTACGAGTCGACGTGGTGCCAGCCGCCGTCCTGCAGGGCGACGGCGAAGATGTACGGGATCGAGTGGTCGAGCGTCTCGCGTGAGGCCGTCGGGTCGTACTTCTGCGGGTCGTTCGCGCCCGAGCCGATCACGTAGTGGGTGTGGTGCGACGTGTGCAGCACGATCGACTCGACGTTCGCAGGGTCGAAGGATTCCGCATCGTGCAGCTTGCGCGCGAGATCGATCCACGCCTGCGCCTGATACTCGGCCGAGTGCTCCTTCGTGTACGAATCGAGGATGCCACGCTTCGGCTCGCCCGCCTCGGGCAGCGGCACCTCGTAGGCGGCGTCCTTGCCGTCGAGCATCCATGCGATGACGCCGTCTTCGCCCTCGTAGATGGGCGACGGCGACGTCTCGCCGCGCATCGCGCGGTCGACCGCCTCGACGGCCAGCTTTCCGGCGAACGCGGGGGCGTGCGCCTTCCACGTCGAGATCTCGCCCTTGCGGGACTGACGCGTGGCGGTCGTCGTGTGCAGAGCCTGGCCGACCGCCTGGTAGATCACGTCGACGTCGAGACCGAGGAGCGTGCCGATGCCCGCCGCGGCCGAGGGGCCGAGGTGTGCGACGTGGTCGATCTTGTGCTTGTGGAGGCAGATCGCGCGCACGAGATCGATCTGGATCTCGTACCCGGTCGCCAGGCCGCGCACGAGCGCGGCACCGTCGGCGCCGACGTGCTGGGCCACGGCGAGGATCGGCGGGATGTTGTCGCCCGGGTGTGAGTAGTCGGCGGCGAGGAAGGTGTCGTGGTAGTCGAGCTCGCGCACCGCGACACCGTTCGCCCAGGCCGCCCACTCGGGCGACGTGCGGCGCTCGAGTGCGCAGCCGAAGACCGTTGCCCCGACGCCCGACACCGAGACCGCGTGGTCGAGCGCCTGCTGACGGGCGGCGCTGACGGGAGCCCGCGTGATCGATGCCGCGGCGACCGCGGCGTTGTCGATGACGCGGTTGATGATCATGTCGACGACATCGGGCTCGACGGCCACCGGATCTGCGGCGACCTCGGCGATACGCCAGGCGAGCTGGCCTTCGCGCGCGAGGTTCTCGTCGCTGCGGTGGACGCGGAGGTGATGGATGACGGTCATGCTTTGCCTTTCAGCGGGACGGCTCGGAGTCGGCGGCGAGGGAGCTCGTCGCGGCGAGGATGGTGGCCAGGGCGTGGTGCAGGTGCACGTGGGTGGCGTGGGCGGCGAGCTCGGCGTCGCCCGCGGCGATCGCCTCGGCGATGAGGCGGTGCTCGTCGACGGATGCCGCCAGCCGCGCCGGGTTGTCACGCGAGAGCCGGCGCACCCGCACCAGGTGGGTGCGGATCGTACGCAGCGCCGACGTCAGGTAGTCGTTGGCGACGGCGTCGTCGATCGCGCGGTCGAAGCGCGCGATGAGGGCGTAGTACGCCTCGCGGCCCTCGTCGGCGCGCAGGCTCGCGTGGGCGAACTCCTCGGCGAGCCTCGCGAAGACGGCGGCGTCGCCGCGCTCGGCGGCGAGGCCCGCCGCGGTCTCCTCGAGCGCCCGGCGGATCTCGAACAGCTCGCGGATGTCGTCGGCGTCGACGTCGGTGACGACCGTGACGCGCGCGGACTGCTGGGCGACGAGCCCGTCGGCGGCCAGGCGCCCCAGGGCCTCCCGCAGCGGGGTGCGGCTCACCCCCAGGCGCGCAGCCTGCTCGACTTCGCCGAGCACGGTGCCGGGCCGGAGGGCTCCGGACTGGATCTCGTCGAGAAGGGTCGCGTACGCGCGGTCACTTGCTCGCATCGTCGCCCCCTTCTTCGGCCATTGTATACATAGAGTGCCTTGCTGCCACCGATCTGACTCCCGGGCCGCCCTCGCGTATACAAAGCGCAGCTCTTCACAACGCCTCGGGTGGGGCGTACAGTCACGCCCATGGATGACGTCATCCGCACCCGGGGTCTGACCAAGCGGTATGGACGCACGCTCGCGCTGGACGAGCTGGACTTCACCGTCGGCGCAGGTCAGGTGCACGGCTTCCTCGGGCCGAACGGGGCGGGCAAATCCACGACCATCCGCATCCTGCTCGGACTCGCGCGCGCGTCCGGCGGCACCGCCGCCGTCTTCGACGCAGACCCGTGGCGGGATGCCGTCGCCCTGCACCGTCGCATCGCCTACGTCCCGGGCGACGTGAGCCTGTGGCCCAACCTGTCGGGCGGGGAGGCCATCGACTTCCTCGCGCGTCTGCGCGGCTCGGGCCGGCGTGAGGCGTACCGCCGGGAGCGCCGACGCCTCGAGACGGTGTTCCAGTTCGACCCCCGCAAGAAGGGCCGGGCCTACTCGAAGGGCAACCGGCAGAAGGCCGCGCTGATCGCCGCGTTCTCCGTGCCGGCGCAGCTCTACGTCTTCGACGAGCCGACGAGCGGGCTCGATCCCCTGATGGAGCTCGTGTTCCGCGACGAGCTGATGCGCGCGCGGGATGCCGGTGCCACCGTGCTGCTGTCGAGCCACATCCTGTCGGAGGTCGAGCAGCTGTGCGATCGGGTCAGCATCATCCGCGCCGGCCGGATCGTCGAGGCCGGCACCCTCGGCGAGCTGCGCCATCTCACCCGCACCCAGGTGTCGTTCGTCACGGGTGGCGGCCCTGTCGCGCTCTCGACCATCCCCGACGCGCGCGACGCGCGCACCGAGAACGGGCGCACACGGTTCTCGCTCGACAGCGATCGGGTCACGGCTGCTCTCCCCGCACTCGCCGCGCTGGGCGTCACCGACCTGCGCATCGAGCCACCCACCCTCGAGGAGCTCTTCCTGCGCCATTACGGGCGCGAAGCCGACGTCGAGGACGAGGACGAGCGTCGACCGCGCACCCGTCGCGCACGTCGGGCGTGACCGTGTTCGGCGCACTGCTGCTTCAGCGTCTCCGCCGCGACGTCGTGCAGCTGGCGGTCTGGGTCGCAGCCGGCGCCCTGCTCGCCTACGGGTCTGCGGCCGGTGTGGCCGATGCGTTCTCGACGGCGCAGGAGCGGTCGTCACTGCTCGCTCTCGCGCTCGCCAATCCCGTCATCCTGATCTTCCGCGGACTCCCCTCCGGCGCAGATGAGGGGGCGTTCCTGGTCTTCCTCGTGCTCCCGTTCCTCGCTCTCCTGGCCTCCCTGATGGCCGCCTTCCTGGCCGTGCGCCACACGCGCGCTGAAGAGGAGACCGACCGGGCCGACCTGGTCGCGGCCACCGGCGCCGGGCGCGCACTCCCCCTGTGGGCGACGCTGACCCACGGCGTCATCGCGTGCACGGCTCTCGGCGGCGCCGTCGGCCTCGCCCTCGCGGCGAGCGGGCTCCCCGGCATGGGCAGCGCCACGGCCGGAGCCTCCGTAGCCGCGACGGGCGTCGTGTTCCTCGCCGTCGCCCTGCTCTCGGCACAGGTCGTGCGCAGCGCGCGGGCCGCGCGGTCGATCGCCGTCGGCGCGATCACCGCCCTGTTCGTGCTCGCCGGGGTCGGCAACGCCCTGGGCACGCCGAGCGACGACCTGACCCGGATGACGAGCTCGGCGCTCGCCTGGATCTCTCCGTTCGGGTGGGCCGAGAACACCCGAGCATTCGACGAGGACGCCCTGTGGCCGCTCTGCATCGCGCTCGGCGCGACAGCCGTGCTGGTCGCCGCCGCCGGAGCGCTTCATGCCGGTCGGGACCTGGGCGCGGGACTCGTCCCCGCACGGCCGGGCCGCGCGGACGCCTCGCCGATGCTCTCGTCGCCGCTCGGACTCGTCTGGAGGCTGAGCGGCGGGTCCCTGCTGGCGTGGACCGTCGGTGCGGCGATCGTCGGGGCGCTCGCGACGTCGCTCGGGTCGGTCGTCGAACAGGTCGCGACCGGCAACCCCACGGTCACCGCCATGCTCGAGCGTCTGGCTGCCGCGGGCTCGATGGACACCGGCATCCTGATCACGTTCTTCGTCATGGTGGGGGTGCTCGCCGCCTGCTTCGGCGTGCAGACCGTGCAGCGTGCGCGTCACGAGGAGTCGCTCGGCACCGCCGAGCCCACCCTCGCCGCTGCGGTGCATCGGTCACGGTGGCTCGGCTCCTTCCTGCTCGTCGCCGTCGTCGGGATCGTGATCATCGTCGCTGCGGCGGTGGCCGCTGCCGGCGTGGCCCTGTGGGCGTCCGGCGGCGATGCGAGCCTGTTCCGGGATGCTGTCATCACCGGTGCCGGACAGGTCGCTGCTGCATCCGTCTTCGCGGCCGTCACGGCCGTCGTGTTCGCCGCGCTGCCCCGCGCGACGATCGTCGCGGGGTGGTCGGCGGTGCTGGCGAGCGCGTGCCTCGCCCTCTTCGGAACGATCTTCGGCCTCGACGACGACCTGGTGTCGCTATCGCCGTTCGCCGCCGTCCCGCTGCCGACCGACACCGGTATGGACCTGCACGGCGGAGCACGGCTCGTCGGCATCGCGATCGTCGGGGCGGCGGGTGCGCTCGTGCTCATGGGCCGGCGCGAGCTGGCAGCCGAGTAGCTCTCGAGGCGAAGGCCGGCGAGGCGCGGCCGGTAACCTTGCACGAGTGACAGACCGCTACATCGTCGCCACCGACGGCGCCTGCAAGGGCAACCCCGGCCCCACCGGCTGGGCCTGGGTCGGCGAAGACGGACATTGGGCCGCCGGCTCGGTGGTCGCGGGAACCAACAACATCGGCGAGCTCCTGGGGCTGCTCAAGGCGATCGAGGACCACACCGACGTCGAGAACCTGGTCGTGCAGGCCGACTCGAAGTACGCGATCGACACCTACGAGAAGTGGATGGACGGGCACCGCCGCCGGGGCTGGAAGACCTCGACCGGGGCCCCCACCAAGAACGTCGACCTGCTCGAACAGCTGATCGTCGCGCGCGACGCGCGACGTGCGGCGGGGATGCCGGACGTCGTGCTCGAACACGTCCGCGGCCACTCGGGCCACGTGCTCAACGCCTGGGCGGACGAGCGCGCGGTGCGCGCCTCCGAGCACGCGGCGAAGGGCATCGCGAGCGCGTGGTCGTCGCTCGGCTCGCACGAGCGCATCGACGTCTCGACCGCGCCGAATAACGGGCGCTGAGCGCGCGTTCGCGAGGATCCGGTCACTCCAGAGGGCCGATCCGGCCCGAAGCTCCTCGCGAGCGACCATCTCCTCGCGAACGCCACGGCACTCAGGCGCCGGCGGACGCCAGGTGCGCCTCGAGGGCGTCGATCGCCGGACGCTGACCCTTCACGAGGCGCTCGCGGGCGGCATCCGGAGTCACCCACTCGACCCGATCGACCTCGGGGAAGGAGTGCGTCCGCCCCGACCGCGGGGGCCATTCGAGGTCGAACTCGCCGAACGCGAGACCGTCGAGCGAGAACTCCGCGCCGTCGGCGACGAACACCGTCACCCGCTTGCCCGACGAGTACGCCCACGTGCCGAGCTCGGCGTAGGCGACGTCGGGGGCGTCCAGGCCGAGCTCCTCGCGGAACTCGCGTCTGGCCGCATCCAACGCCGACTCGTCGTCGAACTCACCCTTCGGGATCGACCACGCGCCGGCATCCTTCGACGCCCAGTACGGCCCGCCCATGTGCGCGATGAGCACTTCGAGGGCGGGACGCAGGCGGTACAGAAGGATGCCGGCGCTGTGCTTCGACAAGCTCGGCTCTCAGGTCAGGCGGTGCTTCGGCGAGACGCCGTAGGTGTCTTCGGCATCGTCGAAGACGGCCGACCCGAGTGCGGTGTCGATCGCGGAGAGGGTGTCGGCGTCGAGCGTGACTCCGGAGGCCTTCACCGTGTCGGCGAGCTGCTCGGGGCGCGAGGCTCCGACCAGAGCGGCGGCGACGTTCGGGTTCTGCAGCACCCACGCGATCGCGAGCTGCGGCATGGTGAGGCCGGCCTGCTCGGCGATGGGCTTGAGCTTCTGGACCGCCTCGAGGACCTCGTCGCGCAGGAACCCCTTGATGAAGTTCGCACCGCTCTTCTCATCGGTCGCGCGCGAACCCTCGGGAACGGGCTGACCCGGCAGATACTTGCCGCTCAGCACGCCCTGCGCCATCGGCGACCAGACGATCTGCGAGATGCCGAGCTCTTCGGAGGCCGGAACGACCTTGCCCTCGATCACGCGCCACAGCATCGAGTACTGGGGCTGGTTCGAGATGAGCTGGATGCCGAGGCCCTTCGCCAGCGCGTGCCCCTCGCGCAGCTGCTCGGCCGTCCACTCCGAGACGCCGATGTACAGCGCCTTGCCCTGACGCACGACGTCGGCGAAGGCCTGGAACGTCTCTTCGAGGGGGGTCTCGTAGTCGAATCGGTGCGCCTGGTAGAGGTCGACGTAGTCGGTGCCGAGCCGAGTCAGCGAGCCGTTGATCGAGTCCATGATGTGCTTGCGGCTGAGGCCGGTGTCGTTCGCGCCGCCGGGACCTGTCGGGAAGTAGACCTTCGTGAAGATCTCGAGCGACTCGCGGCGCTTGCCGGCGAGCGCCTTGCCGAGCACGACCTCTGCCGCCGTGTTGGCGTAGACGTCGGCGGTGTCGAACGTCGTGATGCCCGCATCCAGAGCGGCGTGCACCGTCGCGATCGCCGCGGTGTCGTCGACCTGCGAGCCGTGGGTCACCCAGTTTCCGAGGGTGATCTCTGAGATCTTGAAGCCGCTGTTGCCGAGGTAACGATAATCAACCATCCCTCAACGCTAGCGTCGGTGACCGGACGCGAGGGCCCCCTTCCGCTCGGGCGCGACCTGTGCTCTGGTCAGGAGTCGCGACGGCGCAGACCCTCGCGCAGGCTGCGCACGACGAGCAGGATGCCGGCGAGGCCGACCGTGCTGCCCAGGAACGGGAAGATCGCGACGTCGTCGGTCATCATCGGCCCGTCGGGCGAGACCGCCAGTGCGATGCCCGTCGCGAGCAGACCCACGCCGATGATGGTCGACGTGACCCGCGCGATCAGCCCCTCGACCCACCACCGCTCGGCCGGCGCCTCGAACGCGCGCAGGCGCAGCGAGAAGGTGCCGTCCTCGAGCGAGCGGCTCACGTTGTCCCACCGCCGCGGCATCCGGCGCAGGCTCTCGACACCGAGCGCCAGCTGCGCCTGTCCGCTGAGGAGCGTGTTGCGCGGCGACATCATCGAGCGCGCGACCTTCGGTGCGCGCTGCAGGGCCTCGCCGATCAGATCGAATCCGGGCGAGAGCCGGCGCAGCGTGCCCTCGAGGGACGTCAGCGTGCGGAAGACGAGCAGCAGCGACGGGGGAAGGGCCAGCCGGTGCGCCCGCAGCACCTCCAACAGCGCCGAGAAGACGTTCTCGCCGGCGCCGCCGTTCTGAAGACGCGTCAGGATTCCGCCCACGTCCCGCTGGAGATCGGTCTGGTCGACGGCGCCCGCCTCGGGCACGGTCAGCATCAGCACCGCGTCGGTCGCGGCGATGTCGTCGTCGCACGCGATCGCCACGAGCAGGGGCACGAGCAGTCGCCGGGTGCTCGCCTCGAGGACCCCCACCGAGCCGAAGTCGATCAGCGAGACTCCGCCGTCGGCCGTCAGGATCAGGTTGCCGGGATGCAGGTCGGCGTGGAAGACGCCACGGACGGCGATCTGATCGAACACCGAATCCAGGATGCCGCCCGCCAACATGCGCGCAGTATCGGGAGTCACGGCGTCGGGCGCGAGGCGACCCAGCGGCACGCCGTCCACGCGGTCCTGCACGATCATGCGCTGCGTGGACAGCTCGGGGTAGACGTCGGGCACCCCCAGCGGGAACGTGTCGGCGCGCTCGATGGCGCTGCGGAGCATCTCGAGGTTGGCGATCTCGACGCGGTAGTCGAGCTCCTGGGTGAGCGCGCGGCCGAACTCCTTCGCCAGCGCGGCCGCCCCGTACGAACGGGCCCATTCCGTGCGCGCCTCCGCTTCGGCGGCGAGTCGCTCGATGATGTCGAGGTCGGTGGTCACCTGGGCGCGCGCCGTCGGCCGCTGCACCTTGATGACGACCTCCTCGCCGGTGTGCAGCCGGGCGGCGTGCACCTGGGCGACGGATGCCGCCGCCAGCGGTTCATGGTCGACCCAGGCGAACGCCTCATCGACGGGTCGGTGCAGCTCGGCGGTGATCGCCGCCTCGATCTGCTCCCAGGGCAGCGGCGTCGAGTCCATCTGCAGCGTCGAGAACGCGTCGATCAGCTCCCGCGGCAGCACGTCCTCGCGTGAGCTGAGCACCTGGCCGAGCTTGACGAACGTGACGCCCGCATCGTTCATCGCCGAGACGAGGGCGCTGGGCAGCTCGTTGTCGTCACCCCGACGGTGGCTCTGGTAGAAGCCCAGTCCGTGCCGGGAGGCGATCGTGAGGATCTGCGCGTAGCGGCGAGCGCGGTCGCGACGCCGGAAGGCCGCCCGGACCGCCGCGACCGGATTGCTCAAGCGTCCGGTGGGCAGAAGGAACTCGAAGATGACGAGGACGATCGCGACGACGCCGAACGTCCAGCCGACGATCAGCGCGAAGAAGGCCAGCCCCACGGGCCCGGGAACCGTCAGACGACCCGCGTCGTCCACGACCTCGGACTGCTGAAGAGTCCAATAGGTCAGCGGCACGCTGCCGACGAACACGACGAGCGAGACGACGAGGGCGCGGATCCAGCCCACCCGGTCATCGAGGAGCTTGCGCGCGACCCACCCCGCCACGATCGTGAAGGCGACGGCGGAGAGGACGAAGAGAAGCCACGGCGGCATGGGCCGATTGTGTCAGGATCGGGCGCCCCCGCCGAGGGGGGACTCCCGGAACAGTCCGAATCAGGCCTCGAGAGGCGTGACCGCGGCGACGGCCTCGTCGTCTTCGGTCGCGACCAGCTGGCCGCAGGCTCCGTCGATCTCCTTGCCGCGGGTGTCGCGGAGGGTGGTCGGGATGCCGGCGTCGTTCAGGCGACGCACGAACTCGTTCTGAACGCTGACCTCGGATGCCGTCCAGATCGAGCCCGGCGTCGGGTTGAGCGGGATCGGATTCACGTGCACCCAGCCCCGGCCACGGGCGTTGAGCTTGTCGGCGAGCAGGTCGGCACGCCAGCCGTGGTCGTTCATGTCCTTGATGAGCGCGTACTCGATCGAGACCCGCCGACCGGTCTTCTCGAAATAGTTGCGTGCCGCATCGAGGGCCTCGTCGACCTTCCAGCGTGAGTTCACGGGGATGAGCTCGTCGCGGAGAAGATCGTCGGGGGCGTGCAGCGAGAGGGCGAACGTGACCGGGACGTCTTCTTCGGCCAGCTTGAGGATCGCGGGCACGAGGCCGACCGTCGAGACGGTGATGCCGCGGGCGCTCATGCCGAGGCCGTGCGACTTGTCGGTCATGACGCGCACGGCCTGCATGACGCGGGCGTAGTTGGCCAGCGGCTCGCCCATGCCCATGAAGACGATGTTCGACACCCGTTCGGCGGAATGGTCGTCCTTCTTCTTGCCGCCCAGCCCGCCGTCGGCGATGAGTCGATTGGCGCGCACGATCTGCTCGATGATCTCGGCCGCCGACATGTTCCGGGTGAGTCCGGCCTGACCTGTCGCGCAGAACGGGCAGTTCATGCCGCATCCCGCCTGCGACGACACGCACAGCGTGATGCGGCCGGGGTAGCGCATGAGCACCGACTCGACGAGCGCACCGTCGTGGAGCTTCCAGAGGAACTTGATCGTGTCGCCGCGGTCGGTCTCGAGCCGTCGCACTTCGGTGAGCAGCGGCGGCAGCATCCCGTGGACGAACTCTTCGCGGCCCTCGGCCGGAAGGTCGGTCATGTCGGCGGGGTCGTGCGTGTAGTGGGTGAAGTAGTGCTTCTCGAGCTGCTTGGCGCGGAAGCCGGGGAGCCCGAGCTCCCTGACCTTGTCGACGCGCTGCTCGGGGGTGAGGTCGGCGAGGTGCACCGGCGGCTTGCCGCGCTTCGGCGACGCGAACTGCAGGAGCGGGCGACCCTCGTCATCCTTCTTCTGCGACCATCCCTCGGTCGCCGGTCGCACCTGACGAGGCTTCGTGGCGCGCACGGGCGTGGAATCGGTCATGGATCCAGGGTAGGGGACCGCCCTGCGCGTTCGCCCGGCACGGACTCGTCTGAGACGACCCCAGTGTGCGCTCGGCGTCGTAGGCTCCAGGCCATGGGCGACGACGACCGGCGGCACCTCGACGAGCTGCGCCGGCGCGCCTACGGCCCCGGCGATGGTCTGACGGATGCCGCCGACATCGCGCGGCTCGAAGAGCTCGATGCAGCCGCGCGTGCCGAGCGGCGACCGCCCGTCGAGTCGGACCCGGTCGCTGAGCCATACCCGGTTGCTGAGCGCTACCCGGCCGCTCAGCCATACCCGGGAACTGAGCCCCACCCGACCTCCGAGCCCCGCCCGGCCGCTCAGCCATCCCCGGTCGCTGAGCGATACCCGGTCGCTGAGCTTGTCGAAGCGTCCGCCCCCGGCGACGGCCCTTCGACAAGCTCAGGGACCGGTTCGGGCTCAGGGACCGGCGTGGGCTCAGGGACCGGTCCGGCGGCGGGAGGGCGGGGCGGCGGCATCCGTCGCAGTCTGCTCGTGCTCGGTGCGGCCGTCGCCGCGGTCGCCGTCGTCGCCGCGGTCTTCGTGCCGCGCCTGACCGGCGCCGGACCCATCGCCGGCACGCCGTCCGCCGTTCCGACCGAGACTCTCGCCACTCCCGACGACGTGCCGGTCATCCGTCAGACCATCGACGACGCAGCGACCGACACGATCACGACGATCGAGCTCGGCGGCTACTTCACGCAGCCGGCGCCCTCCCCCGCCCCCGCCCTGCCCGTGAACGGCGCCGAGACCTGGATCGAGACGGTGGGGGTGTACTTCGGGCAGCGCGTGTGGATCGCCGGAACGGATGAGGGCGACGTCTGCCTCGTGCTCGAGGCCGAGTCGACGACGCGCACCAGCTGCCTGCCGTTCGACATGTTCGAGGACGACATGATGCTCCTCACGGTGCCGTACTCGGATCTGCCCGAGGACGAGCGACCGCCCGGGATGACGGACGACGAACTGCTGGGATTCTGGTGGCGAAGCGATGACCGCGTCGAGATCGTCCTGGTCCCGTCGCAGCCGGGGTCGGGCGAGTACTAGAGTTCGGGCGTGGTCCCACCCGAGAACCTTCTGGCGTTCACGCTCGCCGCGTTCGTGCTGATCGCGATCCCCGGCCCGGCCGTCCTCTTCTCGGTCGGCCGCACCCTCGCTCTCGGCCGCGCGGGCGGAATGCTCAGCGTCGCCGGCGTCGCCCTCGCGCTGCTTCCGATCGTCGCGCTCGTCGCGCTCGGCGTCGGGGGGATCATCGCCCGCTCGGTGCCCCTGTTCACAGCGTTGAAGGTCGTCGGGGCGCTCTACCTCGTGTATCTCGGCATCCAGGCGATCCGTCATCGCAAGCAGGCGGCCGCGTCTGCGATCGACCCGGCCGCGCTGCCCCGATCGCACGGCCGTCAGCTGTGGCAGGGCTTCATCGTGGGCATCACCAACCCCAAGACGATCGCGTTCTTCGTGGCGGTGCTGCCGCAGTTCGTCGATCTCGAGGCCGGTGCCGTGCCGTTGCAGATGATGACGCTGGGCGCCGTCTTCGCCGTGATCGCGGTCGTCTGCGACACGGTGTGGGTGCTTGCGGCCGCGGCGGCTCGCACGTGGTTCGCCCGATCCCCGAAGCGCATCGAGACCCTCACGGCCACCGGCGGCGGCATGATGATGGGCCTGGGCGGGTTCCTGCTCGTCAGCGGAGGCAAGTCCTGACGGCATCCGCGGGGCCGCCGCCGGGGAGAATGGATGCCATGAGCCCTTCCTCCCGCATCGTGTTCATCGACGTCGACGGAACGATCCTCGAGCACGGCGCCTCGGTCGCTGCCTCGGCGGTCGAGGCGATCCGCCTGGCTCGCGCGAACGGGCACCGGGTGCTGCTGTGCACCGGCCGCGCTGCGGGCGACCTCGACCCCGCTGTGCTCGAGATCGGCGTCGACGGCGCCGTGACCAACGGCGGCGTCACGGCGGTGGTGGGCGACGAGGTCGTGGTCTCGCGCCTCATGCCCACGGCATCCGTCGACCGGCTCGTCTCGACACTCGACCGCCACGACATGCACTACTTCCTGCAGGCCGATGACGAGGTCTTCGCCAGTGCCGGCATGACGGCGCTCGTGCGCGAGTATGTGCGGCGCATCCAGGAGGCCGACGAGGCCCAGGGCGTCGTGCGCGCCGAGGATTCTCTCGCAGGCCTCGCCACCCGCACGTACCGCGACGTGTCGGAGGCTCCGGTCGACGGCATCGCGAAGGCCGTCTTCGTGAGCCTGGCCTCCGACGGGCTGGACGTGCTCCAGGCCGAACTCGGCGACGAGTTCCACATCGTGCCGGGGAGCATCCCCCTGCCCGGAGGCTCGAACGGCGAGATCTGCTTGCAGGGGACGAACAAGGGCACGGCGATCGAGCTCGTGCTCGCCCACCTCGGCGAAGACCCCGCGATCGCCGTCGGCATCGGCGACAGCTGGAACGACATCGAGATGTTCGAGGTCTGCGGCACCTCGGTCGCGATGGGCAACGCAGAACCCGAACTCCAGGCGCTCGCCGACCACGTCACGACGAGCATCGCCGACGACGGCGTGTGGAACGCCTTCGTGCACCTCGGCCTCATCGACGCCGAGTAGGCGGGACGACGGAGGGTGCCGGCCGGTGCGGGTGCGTCGCTTCGGCACCGACAGCGACGGGCCGCGCGCGCCTGGGTCTCGAGCCGACACTCCGCTCAGGAGGCCCGCGAAACGGCGTCAGCCGCGTATCGCCGCCGAGAGGGCGGCGATGTGCGTCGGCGTGGTCCGGCAGCATCCGCCGACGAGCCGAGCGCCCCGCGAGACCCAGTCCTGCACGGCGGCGGTCGGCACGCCGGGCGTTCCGCGCCACCGGCGGGTCGCGGCATCCCACTGCTCGCCGCTGTTCGGATACACCACCGTGTCGACACCCGCGGGAGCCTGGGCGAGGGCACGGTCGACGTCTTCGGGCGGGCAGCAGTTGACGCCGACGGCGATGACTCCCGAACCGGATGCCGCCACGGCGAGCGCGTCGCGCAGCGATCCGTCGGCGAACGCCGTGCTCGAGGCCGAGAGGCTGATCCACGCGGGCATGCCGAGGCCATCCAGTTCGGCGCAGAGCGCCTCGACCTCGGCCTCGCTCGCGATCGTCTCGATCGCGAGCACGTCCGCGCCCGAATCCGCGAGCACGTGCAGCCGGCGGCGGTGCCACGCGCGCAGCTCGGCGACCCCGAGGTCGTAATCGCCGGTGTACTCACTGCCGTCGGCGCGCATCGCGCCGTAGGGGCCGACGGATGCCGCCACGAAGCGTCCACCGGCGTCTCGGGCCACGTCGACGCTGCGGCGCAGCAGCGCCTCGACCTCGTCGTCATCGATGCCGCACCCGAAGCCCAGCTGGTACGACGCGGTGATGAGCACGTCGGCGCCGGCATCCACGAATGCGGCGTGGGTGGCGCGCACCTCAGCCGGATCATCGCGCAGCAGGCGAGCCGACCAGAGGCGTCCGCTCAGGTCGTTCCCGCGCTCCTCGAGGTGGGTGCCGAGGCCGCCGTCGAGCACGAGCGGGCGCTCGCGCAGGGCGTCGGTCAGGGCGGGCATCCCGTCACGCTACCCGTTCGACGGGCGCCCGCGGCGGCTCTCCGCGGCTCTCCGGACCCGCCGCCGGCGCGCGTCCCGCCGCCGGCCCTCGATCCTCGACCGCCGGCAGGCGAAGGGCGGCGAACACCGGCCTGCGGCAGCGGCGAACACCGGCCCGCGGCGGGCCGCCGAAGGCATCCGCCGGCCTACAGGAAGATGTCGGGGAACAGCTCGTCGTCGGGGGTGCCGGGAGTGGCGGCGTAGCCGGCGAAGTCGGTGATGCCGGCATCCGTCAGCACGTCCTCGACGATCAGCGTCTGACCGGTGTACTCGCGCGACGGCTTCAGCATCACCTCATAGGCGGCGTCGGCGTAGATCTCGGGCGTGCGACTGACCTTCATCATGCGGTCGCCGCCGAGGGCGAACTGCACGGCGGCGGTCGCGATCGTCGTGCGCGGCCACAGCGTGTTCGCCGCGATGCCGAGCCGCGCGAACTCGGCAGCCATGCCGAGCGTCGCCATCGTCATGCCGTACTTCGCGAGGGTGTAGCCGGTGTGGGCGCCCAGCCACTTCGGGTCGAGGTTGAGCGGCGGCGACAGCGACAGGATGTGCGGGTTCGCGGCATCCTGCAGGATCGGCGCTGCGGCACGGGAGAGCATGAACGTGCCGCGCACGTTGACGTCCTGCATGAGGTCGTACTTCTTGGTCGACAGGTCGAGCGAACGCGACAGGTCGATGACCGAGGCGTTGTTGACGACGATGTCGATCCCGCCGAACTCCCCCTGGGTCTTCAGCACGGCTTCGGTGACGTCGTCGTCGTTGCGCACATCGCCCACGATCGGCAGCGCCTGTCCGCCCGCCTCGCGGATCAGCTCGGCCGCCGAGTGCACCGTGCCCTCGAGCTTCGGATGCGGGGTGTCGGTCTTCGCGAGCAGCGCGACATTGGCGCCGTCGCGCGCGGCGCGCAGGGCGATCGCGAGGCCGATGCCGCGGCTGCCGCCCGACATCAGGATGGTCTTTCCGGCGAGGCTCTGTTCGGTCACTGGGTCATCTCCTGCGTCGAGTTCGTGCTGTCTCGCCTAGACCGCAGGTCACCTGCGCCGACGACGTGGTCGTTCGGCGAGATGCTGCGGTCTCGA
>JASDDH010000031.1 GCA_030407505.1 Planococcus sp. APC 4015 | reverse complement strand
GCTACGGCCCGCGCACCGGTCAGTGCGGACCGCAGGGCTGCGCGAGCACGTGGCACCTCGGCACCGACATGGCCGCCGGCTGCGGCGCCGGCATCTACGCGGCATCCGCCGGTCAGGTCTCGATGGCGCAGGTCTACAGCGGCTACGGCAACTACGTGCGCATCGAGCACGGCAGCGGCATCGCCACCGGCTACGCCCACGCGTCGCAGCTCCTCGTGAGCCGCGGACAGTGGGTCTCGGCCGGGCAGCTCATCGCCCGTGAGGGCATGACCGGCCGTTCATGCGGCTGCCACCTGCACTTCGAGGTCTACACGACCAGCGGAACCACCAACCCTCAGAACTTCATGGCCGCGCGCGGCGTGTGGCTCTGATCCCGACTCGCTGAGACGACGAAGGGACGGATGCCGCAGCATCCGCCCCTGTCTTCAGCCCCTCGGTCCTTGAGCCTGTCGAAGGGCCCGCGACCGCAGGTCAGAGCGTGTTGGGCGCTTCGCCCTCACCCTGCGTCTTGGTCTGGCCCTCGTGCTCTTCGAAGCGCTCGAAGGCCTCGGAGACGAGACGCTCGGCCTCGGCGGCGTTCGCCCAGTCGTCGACCTTGACCCACTTGTTCGGCTCGAGATCCTTGTAGTGCTCGAAGAAGTGGTTGATCTCGTTCTTGGTCCACTCGTCGAGGTCGGAGACGTCCTGCACGTGGGCCCAGCGCGGGTCCTTGGCGAGCACGGCGACGACCTTGTCGTCTCCGCCGGCCTCGTCGCTCATCTTCAGCACGGCGACAGGACGCACCTTGGCGATGATGCCGGGGTAGAGGTCGCGGTCGAGCAGCAGCAGCACGTCGAGCGGGTCGCCGTCTTCGCCGAGGGTGTTCTCGAAGAAGCCGTAGTTGGCGGGATAGCCCATCGGCGTGAAGAGGATGCGGTCGAGGAACACGCGGCCGGTGCCGTGGTCGACCTCGTACTTCACCTGGCTGCCGCGGGGGATCTCGATGACGGCGTCGTACGCGCCCATGTGGTGCTCCTTCGGAAGAGGGTGGGATGCCGCCGACCAGCCTAGCCGTGAGGCCTCTTCGGCCCGCACAACGTCGGCAATCCGCCGCTTTCGGGGCTCGTCGGCGCCGCAGGGCGCTCGACTGCCGCCGGATTGCCGACGTCGTGCACGGGGTAGCGCGGCTACCGTGGACGGATGACCGACCACCGCCCCGGACTCGACCCCGCCGTCGCCGAGGTGCGCCTCGCCGTTCGCGGCGCTCTGCAGTCCGGAGCGACCGTCGTCGTGGGGCTCTCGGGTGGCGCCGACTCGCTCGCGCTCGCCGCTGCAGCGGCCTTCGAAGCCTCGAAGCTCGGGGTGCGCGCGGTCGCGGTGACCGTCGACCACGGTCTGCAGGACGGGTCTGCGGATGCCGCCGCCGCCGCGTCACGCCAGGCCGAGGCGCTCGGACTCGAGGCCCGCGTCGTCCGCGTCGAGGTCGGTGCCGAGGGTGGTCCCGAAGCGGCGGCCCGCACCGCCCGCTACGACGCGCTCCGCAAGACGGCCGCCGATCTCGGCGCCCTTGCGGTTCTGGTCGGCCACACCCTCGACGACCAGGCCGAGACGGTGCTGCTGGGCCTCGCCCGCGGGTCAGGCGGCACGAGCCTGCAGGGCATGGCCGCGGCATCCGATCTCGACGGCATCGCCCTCGTCAGACCGCTGCTCGGCGTTCGCCGCGTCACCACACGGGCTGCCTGCGCCGCGCAGGGGCTCACCGTCTGGGACGACCCCCACAACGATGACGCGTCGTTCGCGCGGGTGCGGGTTCGGGCGACGGTGCTGCCCGTGCTCGAAGCCGAGCTCGGCCCCGGCATCGCCGAGGCCCTCGCGCGTACTGCCGCGCAGCTGCGCGAAGACGCCGAGGCCTTCGACGACATGATCGAGGAGACGATCGAGGACATCGTCGAGCACGCCGAGGCGGGGATCGCCGTCTCGGTCGCCGCGCTGGCCGCGAATCCGGCCGCGCTGCGGCACCGGATCATCCGGCACGTGGTCGCGAGCGAGTTCCACGAGAGCCTCACCCGCGCGCAGACCCTCGAGGTCGCGCGTCTCGTCACCGACTGGTCGGGGCAGGGCCCGATCGACCTGCCCGGATGCCGCGCCCGCCGCGAGGGCCCTCGGGTGATCATCGAGGCGCGGGGCTAGGCTCGGAACATGCGCGCCGCGGAGATCGAAAGCGAACTGAGCCGGATCCTCATCACCGAGGAGGAGATCACCGCCAAGCTGGCCGAGATCGCCGCCCAGGTCGCCTCGGACTACGAGGGCAAGGATCTGCTGCTCGTCGGCGTGCTGAAGGGCGCGGTCATGGTGATGGCCGACTTCGCGCGAGCCCTGCCCGTGAGCGCGCCGATGGACTGGATGGCTGTGTCGTCGTACGGCGCCGGCACGAAGTCGAGCGGCGTCGTGCAGATCCGCAAAGACCTCGACACCGACCTCCACGACAAGCACGTGCTGATCGTCGAGGACATCATCGACTCGGGCCTCACGCTCAGCTGGCTGCTCGAGAACTTCGCCTCGCGCGGTGCCGCGTCGATCGAGGTCTTCGCACTCCTCCGCAAACCGGATGCCGCGAAGGTCGTCGTGGACTGCAAGTACATCGGGTTCGACATCCCGAACGAGTTCGTCGTGGGCTACGGCCTGGACTACGCCGAGCAGTACCGCAATCTGCGCGACGTGGCGATCCTCGCCCCGCACGTCTACAGCTGACCCTTCGACGAGCTCAGGGCCCGGGTACGTGCCTTGTACGCCGTCGGCGAATGCACAGTCTCGCCATAGGGAGCCCGCGATACCCTGAATCCACTGTCGCGAGGGGTCTCAGGTCCATTCGCCGCGGTTCGCTCGACGAAAGGGACCGGCTCTCGCCGACACCATGGACTTCAAGAAGATCACCCGCAATCCGCTCGTCTACGTCGTGCTCATCGGCGTGCTGCTGATCGTGGGCTTCATGCTCATCTCGAGCCTCGGTGGCGCGAAGCAGATCTCGACCCAGGAAGGTCTGGACCTGCTCAAGGGCGGCACCGTGTCCGAAGCGGTCACGACCGACACCGACCAGCGGGTCGATCTGACGCTGTCCAAGGCGTACGAGGGCTCGACCGAGGTGCAGTTCTACTACGTCACCGATCGTGGTGCCGAGGTGGTCGCCGCCATCGACGCCGCGAACCCCGAAGACGGCTTCAACGACCTCGTCCCGCGTCCGTCGTTCTGGGACGGCCTGCTGTCGCTGATGATCCCGATCCTGCTGCTCGTGCTGCTGTTCTGGTTCCTGATGTCGAGCGCCCAGGGCGGCGGCAGCAAGGTCATGCAGTTCGGCAAGTCGCGCGCGAAGCTCGTCACCAAGGAGATGCCTCAGGTCACGTTCGCGGACGTCGCGGGCTCGGACGAGGCCATCGAGGAGATGCAGGAGATCAAGGACTTCCTGAAGGACCCCACGCGGTTCCAGGCGGTCGGCGCCCGCATCCCGAAGGGCGTGCTGCTGTACGGCCCTCCCGGAACGGGCAAGACGCTGCTCGCCCGCGCCGTCGCGGGTGAGGCGGGAGTGCCGTTCTACTCGATCTCGGGTTCGGACTTCGTCGAGATGTTCGTCGGCGTCGGCGCGAGCCGCGTGCGAGACCTGTTCAACCAGGCGAAGGAGACTTCGCCCGCCATCATCTTCATCGACGAGATCGACGCCGTCGGCCGTCACCGCGGCGCCGGCATGGGCGGCGGTCACGACGAGCGTGAGCAGACGCTCAACCAGATGCTCGTCGAGATGGACGGCTTCGACCCCAAGGTGAACGTCATCGTCATCGCGGCGACGAACCGCCCCGACATCCTCGACCCCGCCCTTCTGCGCCCCGGTCGCTTCGACCGTCAGATCGGCGTCGACGCTCCCGACCTCAAGGGTCGTCAGCGCATCCTCGAGGTGCACGGCCGCGGCAAGCCCCTCGCCGACGGCGTCGACCTCGAGGTCGTCGCCCGCAAGACGCCCGGCTTCACCGGCGCCGACCTCGCGAACGTGCTCAACGAGGCCGCGCTGCTCACGGCGCGATCCAACGCCCAGCTGATCGACAACCGCGCGCTCGATGAGGCCATCGATCGCGTCATCGCCGGTCCGCAGCGCCGCACGCGCATCATGAAGGACAAGGAGAAGCTCATCACCGCGTACCACGAGGGCGGTCATGCGCTCACGGCCGCGGCGATGAACTTCACCGACCCGGTCACGAAGGTCACGATCCTGCCGCGCGGCAAGGCGCTGGGCTACACGATGGTGCTGCCACTCGATGACAAGTACTCGGTGACCCGCAATGAGCTGCAGGACCAGCTCGCCTACGCCATGGGCGGCCGCGTCGCCGAGGAGATCATCTTCCACGACCCCACCACCGGCGCCTCGAACGACATCGAGAAGGCGACGAGCATCGCCCGCAAGATGGTCACCGAGTACGGCATGACCACCGATGTCGGCCCGATCAAGCTCGGTCAGTCATCGGGTGAGGTATTCATGGGCCGCGACATGGGTCACGGCCGCGAGTACTCCGAACGCGTCGCCGAGCGCGTCGACGCCGAGGTGCGCGCGCTCATCGAGCAGGCCCACAACGAGGCGTACGAGGTCATCAACGCCAACCGCGACGTGCTCGACAAGCTCGCCCTCGAGCTGCTCGAGAAGGAGACGCTCGACCACCTCGAGCTCGCCGAGATCTTCCAGGACCTCGAGAAGCTCCCGATGCGTCCGCAGTGGCTGTCGAGCGAGCAGCGCCCGGTCTCGCAGCGTCCTCCCGTCGCGGTGCCGCAGCGTCGCGCCGAGGCCGGCCTCGCGGCATCCGTCGAAGCAGAGCGGCCCGCGGCCGAGAAGGCGGCGGTCCGCCGCCCGTCCGGACAGGCGCGACCCGCGACCGCGTAGGCTCGCTGCGTGGCCGTCGATCGTGAGCGCGTCGCGGCGCTCGTCCGCGAACTTCTCGACGCGATCGGGGAGGATCCCGATCGTCCGGGCCTTCGGCTGACGCCCGGCCGAGTCGCCGACGCCTACGCCGAGTTCTTCTCGGGCGTGGGGCAGGATGCCGCGTCCCCGCTCGCCCATACGATCAGCGTTTCGCGTGGACCGGCCCCCGAGACGCTCCCGTCCGGAGCGGTGATGCTGCGCGGCATCCGGTTCCGGTCGATCTGCGAGCACCACCTGCTGCCGTTCCGGGGGCACGCGCACATCGCGTATCTGCCGGGCGAGCAGGTCGTCGGGCTCGGCGCGCTGCCCAAGGTCGTGGACGTGCTCGCGTCGCGCCCGCAGGTGCAGGAGCGCCTCGGCGAGCAGATCGCCGACACGCTCGCCTCTTCGCTGGACACACGCGGAGTGCTGGTGGTGCTAGACGCGACGCACGAGTGCGTCACGATGCGCGGCTCGCAGCAGTCGGACTCGTCGACGGTGACGATCGCCGCCCGCGGCGAGTTCGCCGAGCCCGCCGCTCGTGCCGAGCTCATGATGCTGCTCGGTTCGCCGAGAGCCCTCGGGGCCGACGGCGCATGACACTGGTCATGGGGATCGTCAACGTCACCCCCGATTCGTTCAGCGACGGCGGCCGTTTTCTCGCGACGGATGCCGCCGTCGCCCACGGTCTGCTCCTGCGCGCGCAGGGCGCCGATCTGCTCGACGTCGGCGGCGAGTCGACCCGGCCGGGTGCGGAGCGGGTCGAGCCCGCCGTCGAACAGGAACGGGTGCTTCCCGTGATCGCGGCGCTCGCGGCATCCGGAGCCGTCGTCAGCGTCGACACGATGAACGCATCCACCGCGCGGGCCGCCGTCGAGGCGGGTGCCCGCGTGGTGAACGACGTGTCGGGGGGGCTCGCCGACCCTGAGATGCTCGCCGCGGTCGCCGAGACCGACGCCGACATCGTGCTCGGTCATTGGCGCGGGCACTCCGAAGACATGTATGCGGGCGCGCGCTACGACGACGTCGTCGTCGAGGTGCTCGCCGAGCTCGGTCAGCGCGTCGCCGCCGCAGCGGCCGCCGGCATCCCGCCCGCCCGCGTCAGAGTCGATCCGGGGATCGGCTTCGGCAAGAAGGGCGAGCAGAACTGGGCGGTGCTGCGCGGGCTCGAGCGCATCGCGGGCATGGGCAGGCCCGTCGTCGTCGGCACGAGTCGCAAGCGGTTCCTCGCTGAGGCGCTGGGCGACGACGTGTCACAGGAGCGGCGCGACCTCGCGACCGCCGTCACGAGCGTGCTCGCGGCGCAGGCCGGCGCATGGGCGGTGCGGGTCCACGACGTGGCCGCGACGCGCGACGCCCTGCGGATCGCGACGCAGTGGAGAGGGAACACCCGATGGACCAGATAACGATCACCGGCATCCGTGCGTTCGGGAGGCACGGCGTGCACGCCGAGGAACGGGAGAACGGGCAGTACTTCACGGTCGATGTCACGCTGCTCGTCGACACGGCCCGGGCCGGCGAGACCGACGACGTCGTCGACACCGTGCACTACGGCGACGCCGCCGAGCGCATCGCCGCGATCGTCTCGGGCGATCCGGTGAAGCTGATCGAGGCTCTCGCATCGCGCATCGCCGACGACCTGCTCACCTACGACCTGGTGCAGGAGGTCGTCGTGACGGTGCACAAGCCCGACGCACCGATCCCCGTGCCGTTCACCGACGTCACCGTCACGATCCGCCGCTCCCGGGAGCGTGCGGCGTGAGTCGTCGTCTGGCCCAGGGCGTCGATGCGCCGCTGCCGGCTGCGCCCGCCGTGCCCCCCGTCGAGGCCGTCATCGCGCTCGGCGCCAACCTCGGCAACCGCGGCTCGACCCTCCAAGCAGCCGTCGAGGCGATCGCGCGGCTGCCGCTCGTCGTCGACGTGCGCGTGTCGGGTCCGGTCGAATCGGTCGCGCTGAAGCCCGACGGTCCGGATGCCGATGCACCGACGTACCTCAACTCGGTCGCCGTGGTCTCGACCCGTCTGGCCCCGTCGGTGCTGCTGACCTACCTGCAGGCGATCGAGAATCAGCACGGCCGCGACCGACGCGAACGCTGGGGTGACCGCACCCTCGACCTCGACCTCATCGCCTACGGCGACGTCGAGAGCGACGATTCCGAGCTCACGCTGCCGCACCCGCGCGCCGCCGAGCGCGAGTTCGTGCTCGAACCGTGGCTCACAGTCGACGCCGACGCGGTGCTGCCCGGCCAGGGGCGCGTCGACGCGCTGCTCGCCCGCCTGCGGGAGAACCGGTGAGACGCACCGGTCCCGGCATCCTGATCGGCGCGGCCGTCATCGGCCTGGCGATCGGATTCGTGCTCGATCAGCTGCTCACGAGCTCGGGACGCTCGACATTCACCCCCGCGGTGAGCCTGCCGATCCTGCTCGTGCTGCTCGCGATGCTCGTCGTGGCGCTGGCGATACCCGTGCGCCGCGCCACCCGCAGCCGGGCGACCGCCCCGGTCAATCCCTTCCAAGCCCTGCGCGTGGCGATGCTCGCCAAGGCGTCGAGCATCGTGGGAGCAGCGCTCGCGGGGTTCGCCGGGGGTCTCGCGCTCTTCCTCCTCACCCGCCCGGTGACGCCCTCGGTAGGCTCGTTGGGAACCGTCGTCGCGACGGTCGTCTGCGGAGTGCTGCTCATTGCGGGCGGTCTCGTGGCCGAGTACCTGTGCACCATCCGGAAGGACGACGATGACGAACAGCCCGGATCAGGCGACCCCGAACCCGAGCCCCATCATCACTGACGAGGGCGCGGGCGCCGCCCCGGCGGGAGAGAGCGCCCTCGTGGACGAGACCGCGCCGGCGGGCGAGACGACGTCGGCGGGCGAGACCGCGCCGGCGGACGAGACGTCGGTGGACGGGACCACCCCGGTGGATCAGACCGCTCCGATGACCCGCGCCGAACGGCGCGCGGCCGAAGGCTCGACGCCCGCCGCGGGGCCCGACCCGGTGCTCGACGCCCGCACGTTCGACCGCATCCGCGAGCCCCGCGGGGGCGCGCGGCTTCCGCTGGGCGACGGAACGTGGCACCAGCTGGCACGCCAATACGTGTGGGTGCAGTTGATCTCGAGCGGCATCCTGCTCGCGATGGTCGTCGCCGCGATGCTGGTGCTGACGCTCGCCTTCGGGCAGACGTGGGCGTGGATCCCGGGCGGCATCATCACGGTGCTGCTCGTGTGGACGATCGCGATCACGCCCCGGCAGGCGCGTTCGTACGGGTACCAGCTGCGACGCGACGACCTCGTCTTCCGCCGCGGCATCCTGTGGCAGCGCGTGGTGGCCGTGCCGTACGGGCGCATGCAGCTCGTCGACATCACCCACGGCCCTCTGGACCGCGGGTTCGGGATCGCCCAGCTCAAGCTCGTCACCGCCGCGGCCGCGACGGGAGTGACGATCCCCGGACTCACGCAGGACGCCGCCGAGAAGCTGCGCGACACCCTCATCGACGTCGCTGAGACCCGCCGGACCGGCCTGTGACCGGCACCCCCGCCGTGCCGCCCGAACGGGCGGTGGACGCCTCGATTCCGGATGCCGCGGGCGCGGCATCCGCCCCGGCGACCGCGCTCGTGCGGTCGCCGCTCAGCGACGGCGAATGGCATCGCATGCATCCGCTCACGCCCCTGCTGCGGGGCGGGCTGACGCTGGTCGTGGTGGCGGGCATCGTGATCGCGAACTTCCGCGATCGCCTCATCGAGATGTTCTTCCCCGCGATGCGCACCTACAACGGGTACTCCGAGGACCCCGTCGAGTGGGTGCTCGCCAACAACCTGATCCTCATCGCACTCGCCGTGGTGCTCGGTGTGGTGGTGCTGCTCGTCGCCCTCTTCTTCGTGTCGTGGCGATTCCACACCTTCCGCATCACGGGCGACGACGTCGAGGTGCGAAGCGGGGTGCTGTTCCGCACGCACCGGCGCGCGCCGCTGGATCGCGTGCAGGGGGTCAACCTCACGCGGCCGATGATCGCGCGACTCGTGGGTCTCGCGAAGCTCGAGGTCGTCGGGGCGGGCCTGGACTCGAACGTCAAGCTCGAGTACCTCTCGACAACGAGCGCCGAAGAGGTGCGCGCCGACATCCTGCGCCTCGCATCGGGTGCCCGACTCGGCGAGGCGCGCGCTGCGGCAGGAACGCCGTCGGGATCCCGGATGTCGGCGGCCGCCTCGGTCGTGGGCCAGGGGCTCACCGGCATCATCGAGGGCGCGGAGGAGCCGGTGGGCGAGCCCGAGTCGGTCGTCCACATCCCGGTGGGCCGCCTGATCGGATCGCACCTGCTGAGCGGCGCGACCATCGGCCTGCTCGTCGCGATCACCGTGATCATCATCGGCTCGATCCTCGGAACCCCGTGGATCCTCTTCGGCATGATCCCCGCGGTGCTCGGCTTCGGCGCGTACTGGGTGCGGGGCATCACTCGATCGCTGCGGTATTCGATCGCACCGACGCCCAGCGGTGTGCGCATCACCTTCGGCCTGTTCACGACGATCACCGAGATCCTTCCGCCGGGGCGCATCCACGCCGTGCAGATCTCGCAGTCCATCCTGTGGCGCGGCTTCGGCTGGTGGACGGTCACCGTCAACCGGCTCTCGGGCCGCAGCATGGCCGACGCGAGCGCCGACCAGTTCTCGACGGTTCTGCCGGTGGGCACGCGAGACGACGTCGAGCGCGTGCTGAGGCTGCTGCTGCCCGACATGCCCGATGGTCAGTGGCCCCTCGTCTTCGAGCACGGCGTGCTCGGTCCGACAGGCGGAGACCCGTACACGAACACCCCTCGTCGAGCGCGGCTGCTGAGGCCGTTGTCATGGCGGCGCAACGGCTTCGACCTCACGCCCGACGCGCTCTTCGTGCGACGTGGGGCGATCTGGCGCAAGCTCGGCATCTTCCCGCTCGCCCGCCTGCAGAGCGTCGAGATCTCGCAGGGCCCGCTCGATCGGCGTCTGGGCGTCGCCGGCATCCAGCCGCACACGATCGCGGGTTCTGTCTCGGGCAGCCTCGGCATCGCCGATCGGGATGCCGCGCTCGCCGTCTTCGAGGCGATCGAGGCCGGCGTGACGACCGCAACGGCATCGGACCGCAGCCACCGCTGGGCGGGCGATGAGGGCGATGGCGATGCCCTGACGGCTGCGCAGGCAGATGCCGACCCGGTGGAGCACGCCGCGATCCCGCCGGACTCGGTGGAAGCGGCGCCCGTGCAGTCCGCTCCGGCCGAGACCGGCCCGGCGGACGCGGCTTCGGCCGAGACCGGCGCGGTCGAGGACCGGCGATGAACAAGGACGGCCGCCTCGGCGTCGGCGTCATCGGCGCGGGGCGCGTCGGCCCGGTGCTCGCGCTCGCGCTCGCCGGCGCGGGTCACGCGATCGTGGGCGTTACGGCCAGTTCGGACGACGACCGCATCGCGGGCATGCTGCCCGGGATCCCGCTGCTGGATCCGCTCGAGGTCGTCCGGCGCAGCGAGCTCGTCGTGATCGCGGTGCCGCACGACCAGCTGGCCGGAGTCGTCGCAGGCCTCGCCGATGTCGGAGCCTGGCAGCCGGGGCAGCTCGTGCTGCACACTGACCCTGCCGAGGGCACCGGTGTGCTCGCCCCCGCCGTCGCGCGCGGCGCGATCCCCCTCGCGGTGCACCCCGCGATCGCCTTCACCGGCACCTCGATCGACCTGCGCCGCCTCGCCGGCGGATTCGCGGCCGTCACCGCCCCCGCGCCCGTGCTGCCGATCGCCCAGGCGCTCGCCGTCGAGCTCGGGTGCGAGCCGATCGTCGTCGCCGAAGCCGACCGGCCGGCCTACGCCGAGGCCATCGCGACGGCGACGACGTTCTCGGGCTCGATCGTGCGTCAGGCCACGACGCTGCTGTCGGGCATCGGCGTCGACAACCCCGGCTCGTACCTCTCGGCGCTCGTGCACTCGACGATCGACGATGCGCTCGCCGACGCGGGCACGCGGGTCGAGATCGTCCCCGAAGACCTGCTCGAGGACTGATCGGCCCCCATCGTCGCTCACCGGTGCGCCGATAGACTTGGCGGCGACTTTGCGAGGAGCACTTCCATGACCGACACCCCCGTGTCCCCCGAGGCCGACCCGTCGGATCCCGCGGCTGAGCTTGCCGAAGTATTCGAGCAGAAGGCCGTGCGCCTGGCCAAGCGCGAGAGGCTGATCGCCGAGCGGACGGATGCCGCCGGCGGCGCGTACCCGGTCGCCGTGCCCGTGACCGACACGATCCCCGGGCTCCGCTCGCGCTTCGGCGAGCTGGAGGCGGGTGCCGAGACCGGCGTCACGGCGGGGGTGGCCGGACGTGTCGTCTTCAGTCGCAACACCGGCAAGCTCTGCTTCGCGACGCTGCAGTCGGGCGACGGCAGCCGCATCCAGGCCATGGTCTCGCTCGCCGTCGTCGGCGACGACGCGCTGCAGGGCTGGAAGGAGCTCGTCGATCTCGGCGACCACGTCTTCGTCTCGGGCGAGGTGATCTCGAGCCGCCGCGGCGAGCTGTCGATCATGGTGTCGGAGTGGACGATCGCCGCGAAGGCGATCCTGCCGCTGCCGAACATGTACTCCGAGCTCGGCGAGGAGAGCCGGGTGCGCAGCCGCTTCCTCGACCTCATCGTCCGAGACCAGGCGCGCGACACCGTCATCGCCCGCGCGAAGGTGAACGCGAGTCTTCGGTCGACCTTCACCGGCCGCGACTTCATCGAGGTCGAGACGCCCATGCTGCAGACGCAGCACGGCGGCGCCTCGGCCCGACCCTTCATCACCAACTCGAACGCCTTCGACACCGATCTCTACCTGCGCATCGCGCCCGAGCTGTTCCTCAAGCGCGCCGTCGTCGGCGGCATCGATCGGGTGTTCGAGATCAACCGCAACTTCCGCAACGAGGGCGCGGACTCGACCCACAGCCCCGAGTTCGCGATGCTCGAGGCCTACGAGGCGTACTCCGACTACAACGGCATCGCCGACCTGACCCAGGAGCTGATCCAGAACGCGGCGATCGCCGTCGCCGGCTCGACCACGGTGACGTGGGCCGACGGAACCGAGTACGACCTCGGCGGCCAGTGGGACCGCCTGTCGATGTACGGGTCGCTGAGTGAGGCATCCGGTCGCCAGGTCACCCCCGAGACGGGTCTCGACGACCTGCTCGCCTTCGCCGCCGACGCGGGCGTCGATGTGCCGCCCCATGCGACGCACGGAAAGCTCGTCGAAGAACTGTGGGAGCACTTCGTCAAGCCCGGCCTCACCCGGCCGACGTTCGTGATGGATTTTCCGGTCGACACGAGCCCGCTCGTACGCGAGCACCGTTCGATCTCCGGCGTCGTCGAGAAGTGGGACCTGTACGTGCGGGGCTTCGAGCTCGCAACCGGCTATTCCGAGCTCGTCGACCCGGTGATCCAGCGCGAGCGCTTCGTCGAGCAGGCCCAGCTCGCGGCGCGCGGAGACGTCGAGGCCATGCGCATCGACGAGGAGTTCCTGCGGGCACTCGAGCACGGGATGCCGCCCACCGGCGGCATGGGCATGGGGATCGACCGGCTGCTGATGGCCATCACCGGCCTCGGCATCCGCGAGACGATCCTCTTCCCGCTGGTCAAGTAGGCCCGTCACCGGCGAAACGCCCAGTCGGGCAGATGGCCCGCCCCGACGAACGAGCGCACGATCTCGGCGAGTCCATGCTCGGGCTCAGCTTCGCACGCCTGCATCGCGTAGAGATCGGCGTGGGTCGACCGGCCGAGCGCCCACGAGATCCACGCGGCGGTGGCGAGCGGCCCGGCGCGCATCGGCTCGGGAGCGGTCGCCGCGGCTCGACGGACCAGCGCGAGGACGCGGTTGAGGCGCTCCGGGTCGGGCCGCTCGCCTTCACCCCACATCTGCATCGCGAGATGGGGCGGGTATGGCTCGCCCGACTCCCAGCGCAGCTGCGCGTCGAGGGCCTCGTCTCCGGCATCCATCCCGGCGCACCACTGCACGAGCGCGATGTCGCGCAGCGACGGGCGCGCGAGCACCCAGGCGATGGTCGCCGCGCGGTAGGGATCGAGGCCGGTGGGATCCCAATCGAGCATCTCCTCGAAGAGCGTGGGCAGATCGTCGAGGGCGCAGACCGCGGCGAGCGCCATGGGGTCCACGCGGTCGTCGTCTTCGGGTGCTGCCGCCGCGGCATCCGGACCGCAGAGAACGTGCACCGCGCTGATGAACCCGTCGAGGGCCCGCGCCACGTCGGCGATCTCTTCGTCACGCACGGCGGGCAGCTCTGCACCGGACGTCTGATCGTCACCGCCGACGTGGGCGAGCTCGGTCAGCGCCCCCGGTGCCGTGTCGACGCCGTAGCGACCCCAACCGCCCGCGGTCACCCACAGAGCGTCGTTGACGTGCAGTCCGCACGCGTCGGCGCGGCTCTCGAGGGCTGCGGCGAACGCGGCGTGCGGCCGTTCGGCCACGGGATCGTCGGTGTAGACGACCAGCGCGATCGCATCCGCATCCGTCACCCGGCACGCCATGCCCACGACGGTGGCCGCGACCCGGTCGACGGCGTCATCGTCGGGCAGGTCGAACCGCATCGCTCCGAGTGAGCGCGTGCCGTCGAAAGGGATGAGCACGAGGCTCTGGCGAGGGGTGAACCCCAGCATGCGGGGGATGAGGGACAAGAACTGCGCCGCATCGGCGGCCTTCACGATGGTGGTCATGCAGAGAGGCTGAGGCTCGGGCACACGGGCTTCGCGCCACTGGTCGCCCGATCTCGCATTCGCCCTGAAACACCCGGGCTGGGGAGGAGCCGACCGGGGACGCGTATCCTGGAGGCATGGAGAACTTCTGGGTCGCTGTGCTGTGGTCCGTGCTCCCCACGATCGTGGTCAGCGGACTGTTCTTCTTCGTGCTGCGCAGCGTCATCCGCGCCGACCGCAACGAACGCCGCCAGTACGCGCGCATCGAGGCGCAGGAGCGGGCCCGGCTCGGACTCCCGCCGCGCTCCGCGGAGCCCGCGGAGACGGCCGCGTCTCAGCCCTGACCGCGGTCCCCACTACGCTGGGCACACACGTGCGCGTGCGAAAGGGGACGTCATGATCAGCATCACGTTCGACTGGACGTGGTGGGTCATCCTCGTTTTCGTCGTCGACCTCGTCGTGCGCATCACCGCGATCATCGTCGTGCCGCGCAATCGGCGCCCCACAGCGGCGATGGCCTGGCTCCTGGCGATCTACTTCATCCCGCTCGTCGGCGTCTTCCTGTTCCTGCTCATCGGCAACCCGCGGCTTCCGCGCAAGCGCCGCAAGAAGCAGGAGCAGATCAACGGCTACATCCGCGACACCAGCGCCGGCCTCGACTTCGGAACGCTGCGCCCGGACGCCCCCGAATGGTTCACCGCGCTCGTCACGCTCAACCGCAATCTCGGGGCGCTGCCGCTCGCGGGCGACAACGACGCCCACCTCATCTCGGACTACCAGACCAGTCTCGACACCATGGCCGACGCGATCCGCAAGGCAGAGCGCTACGTGCACGTGGAGTTCTACATCCTGCAGAGCGACGACGCGACCGACAACTTCTTCCGCGCGCTCGAAGAGGCTGCGGCGCGGGGCGTGGTCGTGCGGGTTCTGATGGACCACTGGGCGAACCGGGGCAAGCCGTTCTACAAGAAGACCAACAAGCGCCTCGATGCGATGGGCGCGCACTGGCATCTGATGCTCCCCGTTCTGCCATTCAAGGGCAAGTACCAGCGCCCCGACCTGCGGAACCACCGCAAGCTGCTCGTCGTCGACGGCCGCGAGGCGTTCATGGGCTCGCAGAACGTCACCGACTCGACCTACAACCTGCCCAAGAACATCAGACGCGGCCTGCACTGGGTCGACCTGATGGTGCGCATCGAGGGCCCGATCGTGGCATCCATCAACGCGGTGTTCCTCTCGGACTGGTTCAGCGAGACCGACGAGGTGCTCACCGATGAGATCGACCTCTTCGACGTGAAGTCGGGGCCGGGCGACCTCGACGCCCAGATCATCCCGTCGGGTCCGGGGTTCGAGTTCCAGAACAACCTGAAGCTCTTCGCGGGGCTGCTCTACGCCGCGCAGACGAAGATCATCATCGTGAGCCCGTACTTCGTGCCCGATGAGGCTCTGCTGCTCGCCATCACGACGGCGTGCCAGCGCGGCATCCACGTCGAACTGTTCGTGTCCGAAGAGGGCGATCAGGCGCTCGTCTACCACGCCCAGCGCAGCTACTACGAAGCGCTGCTGCGTGCGGGCGTGCGGATCTTCATGTACCAGCGTCCCTACATCCTGCATTCGAAGTCCATGACGATCGACGACGAGGTCGCGATCATCGGCTCGAGCAACATGGACATGCGCTCGTTCGGTCTCAACCTCGAGATCTCGATGCTCGTGCGCGGCGGGGAGTTCATCGATCAGATGCGGGCGGTCGAGCAGCAGTACCGCGGCCTGAGCCGCGAGCTCACCCTCGACGAGTGGAAGGAGCAGCCGCTGCGCTCCACGGTGCTCGACAACCTCGCGCGGCTGACCTCGGCACTGCAGTAAGCACATTCGCGGGGATTCGTGACCGTCGCGTTATCGCTTTCCCCGGGATCGCCGGGCCGGGTGCGCCACCATGGAAGTCGACGGATGCCGCGGGTCGCGGCATCCCGCCCCCGACGGAAGGCCCCCGCCATGTCTCGTTCCGCCCGCACCGCACTGTCGGTGGTCGGCATCGCCCTTCTGGTCGCCGGAGCCCTCACCGGCTGCGCGACCGCGATCGGCGCCGGAGGATCGGCGTCGACACCGTCGGAGTCGGCCGGTGCGAGCAACGAGATCGAGGTCGACGCGGCATGGCTCGACGGCGGCCGCATCGTCGGGCTCGTCACCTACGGCTCATCGACGTGCATCCCGACGGCGGTCATCGAGACCGTCGAGAACGGGGTGCTGGAGGTGTCCCTGGTCGATGATCCGGATGCCGCGTGCACCCGCGACATGGTTCCGCGCGTCACGCCGATCGAGCTCATGGGCGATGTGGACCCGACCCAGGACCTCGAGATCCGCGTCACCGGCGAGGGCTACTACGGCGACACCGATCTCGACGGCGTCGCCGGGCTGGCGCCCGCGGCCGAGACCGACTACCTGCCGACAGCCGGCTGGACCGATGAAGACGGCCAGTTCATCATCCTCTCGTGGGGCTCATCGACCTGCCTGCCCGTCGTCGAAGACGTCGTCGCCGCCGGCTCCGACGTCACCGTGACCTTCGCGACGCCGCCGGCCGACCAGGCCTGCACGATGGACATGGTCCCCCGCGGCGTCATCGCCCAGGTCATGGATCTCGACGAGGACGACGACGTGTTCGCCATCCTCCAAGGTGCCGAGTTCGCGGGCGCGCGCATCCCGATCGTCGGATCGAACTGATCGTGCGCGCGCGTTCCCTCGCCACGATCGGCGCTGCGGCTCTCGTCGCACTCTCGCTCACCGCCTGCTCGGCGAGCACTCCCGGTGCGTCACCGTCGACGACTCCCGACGGTGAGACCGTGCCGATGGTCATCGATGCGGCGTGGCTCGACGGCGGCCGCCACATCGGCATCGTGACCGAAGGGTCCTCGACGTGTGTGCCCGTGGTCGACACGGCCGAGGTGCAGGTCGACGGCACCCTGGCGGTGACGTTCGCCGAACCGGATGCCGAGACACCGTGCACCGCGGACTTCGCCCCACGCGTCTCGCTCGCCGTGGTGCCGGCAGGCGTCGACCCGGCAGTGGACCTCGAGATCGTGGTCGAAGGGGCCGGCGTCGACGGCGGCACCTCGCTCACGGGAGTGCCCGGCCCCGTCGCCGGTGGCGAGACCGACTACCTGCCGAGCGCCGGATGGACGAACATCGACGGCACGTTCGTGGTGCTGCTGTGGGGATCGTCGACGTGCAGGGAGTACATCACCTCGACATCGGTGACCGGAGAGGCATCCGTCACGGCATCGCTCTCGGGCATCCCGGCCGACAAGATCTGCACAGCCGACATGGCCCCGAACGCTGTGCTCGCGGTCGCCGACGGCCTGCAGGGCGTCGACGGCGTCGAACTCACCCTGACCGGCGCCGTCGAATCCGTGACCGTGCCGGTCCTCGGGGTCAACGCCCCCTGACCCGGGGTGAGATCCGCTGTCGGGTGTACGGGTTCGCGCCCGCTCCTCCACACGCCTTCGGACTGTTGGCGGTTTCACGACGCGGCCCGCGGGGAGCGCGGTGGACGACGCACGCATCGATGATCGGACGATGAATCGCGCGCCTCTCCCGTCTCAGCTCGGTCCGGTCTTCAGCGTCGCGGATGCCGTTGCCGCGGGCGTCACGTCGTCACGGTTGAGCGCGCTGGACCTCCACCGCCCCTTCCACGGCGTGCGTGCGGTCCGTGCGCCTTCCGAGGACGCCCGCGCCTCGCTGACCACCTCAGCCCACGCCGCTCGGCTCCGCGTCGCGGCGTTGGAGCGCGCGCACGGCTACGCGTGCATCATGCGGCCGACGGAGTTCTTCACCCATGTGACCGCGGCCCTGCTATGGGACCTTCCCGTTCCGCTCGGTCTGCTGCTGTGCCGCGATGACACGACTCCGGCGCACGCCGATCACGTCGATGTCGGCGTTCTCGCGCCGCGGCGGCATCCGCGAGGCCGCGGCGTGCGCGGCCACCAGGTGCGGCGGCAGCTGGTGCGCGTCGTTCGGCATCCGACGCGAGGCGTGCTGGTCGCGTCGCCCGCATCGACGTGGGCGATGCTCGGTGCGGTGATCGCCCACCCCTTCGACCTCGTCGCCGTCGGTGACGCGATCGTGCGTGAGCCGATGTTCGATCGGGATGCCGCGGCTCTGGCATCCGTCGACGATCTGGCCGAGCTGGCTGGGAGCGGGCGCCGGGTGGGGATCGCAGCGTTGCGCAGCTCGCTCGGGCAGATCCGCACTCGATCTGCATCCCGCGCGGAGACCTGGCTCCGGCTCACCCTCGTCGAGGCGGGACTTCCGGAACCGCTTCTGAACGTCGAGGTCAGAGATCGGCTGGGAACGCTGATCGCGGTCGTCGACGGAGCGTGGCCCGCCGTCAAGGTCGCGGTCGAGTACGAGGGGGAGCACCACCTGACCGACAGCCGGCAATGGGCGAAGGACATCGACCGCTTCGAGCGACTCGCGGCGGCGGGTTGGTCTGTGGTTCGGGTGACCAAGCACGACCTGTTCGGGCGCCCCGCGCACCTGGTCGCCCGCGTTCGACGTGTCATCGCCTCCCACGCGTAGCTGCCGCTCGTTCCGCAGTCCCATTCCGGGGGTGTCCGAGGACGACACCTGCACAACGCGACTGCTGAGCCGACCGGCGGGATGCTCGACAGTCACGAACCCTGGGTGACATCGCGTTCGACCCGCAGAATGCGACTGCTGAGCTCGCGTGCCCGCACGGCGCGAGCCCGAGCCGACGCCCGCGGGTATGGGCCGCACCGGTCCGAGTCGAGGTCAGAAGCCGTCGGCGCGCACGAGCAGGTCACCGATCTCGCAGTCGAGCGCGCGACAGATCGCCGACAGGGTCGAGTAGCGGATCGCTCGGGCACGGTCGTTCTTGAGGACCGACAGGTTCACCACCGACACCCCGACGAGCTCCGACAGCTTCGTGAGTGTCATCCCCCGGGCGATCAGGAGCTCGTCGAGGCGGCAATGGACTCCGCTGGGGCCGTCGTCGTCGGGCTCGGTCCTGCTCATACGAGGCCCGCCGTTTCTCGCTGCAGCCGCGCGCCGTATCGGAACACCGCAGCCAGCGCGACGAGCGCGAGGGCGGCTCCGAACGGCCACAACTGGACCGTCAGGGCGAAGGTCGCCACAGGACCCGTCACTCCTGCCTCGGCGGACGATGGGAACACCGCGAGGGCGGCCATCCCGCGCCCGATGCCGTTCAGCAGATCCGTGGCGATCCCGCCGACGAGCACGACCCCCGCGGTCGCGAGCAGCGCCCGGCTGGTGACACGGGCGAAGGGCACTCCGCGCAGCATCTGGAAGCAGATGATGCCGATCGCCGCCGCGGGCGTGACCAGCAGAAGCCCGCCGAGCAGCTGCCCGCCCGCCAGCACGGCCCGCGTGCCCAGCGGCAGCCCGACGATCGACCCGTTCGTCTGCCCGATGCTCGCGCATTCGAGGTAGGTGCCGGTCTCGGTCGTGGGCAGGCCGCAGGGCAGATCCCCCGGCCACGCCACACTCACCGGCAGATCCCACAGGAAGACCGAATCCGCGGTCAGTGTCTGGGCGAGCGCGAACGGCATCGCGATCACGAAGTAGGCCACCCAGAATCCCGAGATCGTGAGGGTCGCATCGATGACGCCGGTGTCGCGACCACGACGCCTTCCGATCCAGATCACGAGGCCGCCGACAGCGACGAGTCCCACCATGACGAGGAGGAACAACCCGATCGACAGGAGCGCGCCGGCGAGGTCCGACGTGCTGGTGCTCATGCGAGCCTCCCCGCGTCCTGCGGCGCCGCGGTCATCACACCAGCCCCGTCGTGTCGCGCTGCAGCTTCGTGCCGCGGTCGAAGACGAATGAGAGCGCCAGCACAGCGAGCCCTGCCAGCAGCACGTTCGGATCGAAGGTGAAGCCGACGACGAAAACGTCGTCGGCGATCGGGTTGAGCTCGCTCGCCGCCATCATGCGTCCGAGGCCGCCGAGTCCGGCCGACAGGATGCTGCCGATCAACAGTGCTCCGCCGGCGATCTGCGTCGCGACGATGAGCGAGCGGTGGAACGGCCGCTTCCAGAGCAGGAGCAGCAGGAAGTAGGCCACCGCGCCGGCGGTGACCGCGGCCGTGAGCGCTCCGAAGGCGACGCCCAGGGCGATCAGCCATCGCGCGCCGTCGCCCAGGCCGGTCGCGACGACCCGTGACATCTCGAACGTGCCGGAGGTGATCGCGGCGCCGGCATCCGACACACCCGCGTGGGGGAGTTCGGCCGAGGTCAGCAGTGACACGGGCGTTTCGCCCGAGGCGATGAGCACCAGCTGACGCACCGGGGGCAGCAGCAGCGCGAGACCGATCACCGTGGCGGCCGCCACGAACAGGATCAGGATGCCGCGCTCCATGCGTCGCGAGATCGGTGGGGTCGAGGTGATCACGGGTTCCTCCATATCGATAGTCGTTGTTATCGAAAAACGATATGCCGATGTGGATGCCGGAGTCAAGGGCCCGCTATGCCGACGGCGAACACGGGCATGCCACCCCCCGGGCCTGGTTACCCTCGTGTGTAGACGCAGCAGAGCGTCTGGCCGGAGGTATGGATGATGTTCGAGAGATTCACGGATCGCGCCCGTCGCGTGGTTGTACTCGCCCAAGAAGAGGCGAAGATGCTCAACCACAACTACATCGGTACCGAGCACATCCTGCTCGGGCTCATTCACGAGGGTGAAGGAGTCGCCGCCAAGGCGCTCGAGTCCCTCGGCATCTCGCTCGACGCCGTGCGCGAGCAGGTGCAGGACATCATCGGCCAGGGGCAGCAGCAGCCGACGGGGCACATCCCGTTCACGCCGCGCGCCAAGAAGGTGCTCGAGCTCTCGCTCCGCGAGGCCCTGCAGCTCGGCCACAACTACATCGGCACCGAGCACATCCTGCTGGGTCTCATCCGCGAGGGCGAGGGCGTCGCAGCCCAGGTTCTCGTCAAGCTCGGCGCAGACCTCAACAAGGTGCGCCAGCAGGTCATCCAGCTGCTCAGCGGCTACCAGGGCAAGGAGCCCGCGGGCGTCGCCACCGGTGCCGGCGAGCAGCAGGGCGCTCAGGGAGCGCAGGGCGGGTCGGCGGTGCTCGACCAGTTCGGCCGCAACCTCACCCAGGCAGCGCGCGACAACAAGCTCGACCCCGTGATCGGCCGCGAGAAGGAGATCGAGCGGGTCATGCAGATCCTCTCGCGCCGCTCCAAGAACAACCCCGTGCTGATCGGTGAGCCCGGCGTCGGCAAGACCGCCGTCGTCGAGGGCCTCGCACAGGCGATCGTGAAGAACGACGTGCCCGAGACGCTCAAGGACAAGCAGGTCTACTCGCTCGACCTCGGCTCGCTCATCGCCGGTTCCCGCTACCGCGGTGACTTCGAGGAGCGCCTGAAGAAGGTCACCAAAGAGATCCGCACGCGCGGCGACATCATCGTCTTCATCGACGAGATCCACACCCTCGTGGGTGCCGGAGCCGCCGAAGGCGCGATCGACGCGGCATCCATCCTGAAGCCGCTCCTCGCACGAGGCGAGCTGCAGACGATCGGTGCGACCACGCTCGACGAGTACCGCAAGCACTTCGAGAAGGATGCCGCTCTCGAGCGCCGGTTCCAGCCGATCCAGGTCGCCGAGCCGAGCCTTCCTCACGCGATCAACATCCTCAAGGGGCTGCGCGACCGCTACGAGGCGCACCACAAGGTGCAGATCACCGACGGCGCGATCGTGGCCGCGGCGAACCTCGCCGACCGCTACATCTCGGACCGCTTCCTGCCCGACAAGGCGATCGACCTGATCGACGAGGCCGGCGCCCGCCTGCGTCTGTCGATCCTGTCGAGCCCGCCGGAGCTGCGCGAGTTCGATGACAAGATCGCCGACGTGCGCCGTCAGAAGGAGCAGGCGTCCGAGGACCAGGACTTCGAGAAGGCCGCATCGCTGCGCGACGAGGAGAAGTCCCTGCTCGCCGAGCGTCTGCGCCTCGAGAAGCAGTGGAAGTCGGGCGACGTCGCGACCCACGCGGTCGTCGACGAGGGTCTGATCGCCGAGGTGCTCGCACAGGCGACCGGCATCCCGGTCTTCAAGCTCACCGAAGAGGAGTCCAGCCGCCTCGTCTTCATGGAGAAGGCCCTGCACCAGCGGGTCATCGGCCAGGAAGAGGCGATCTCGGCGCTCGCCAAGACGATCCGTCGTCAGCGTGCCGGGCTGAAGGACCCCAAGCGGCCCTCGGGCTCGTTCATCTTCGCCGGGCCCACGGGCGTCGGAAAGACCGAGCTCGCCAAGGCGCTCGCCGAGTTCCTGTTCGACGACGAGACCGCGTTGATCTCGCTCGACATGTCGGAGTTCGGCGAGAAGCACACCGTCTCGCGCCTCTTCGGTGCCCCTCCGGGCTTCGTCGGGTTCGAAGAGGGCGGCCAGCTCACCGAGAAGGTGCGCCGCAAGCCGTTCTCGGTCGTGCTGTTCGACGAGATCGAGAAGGCCCACCCCGACATCTTCAACTCGCTCCTGCAGATCCTCGAGGAGGGTCGTCTGACCGACGGTCAGGGGCGCGTGGTCGACTTCAAGAACACGGTCATCATCATGACCACCAACCTGGGTGCGCGCGACATCGCGGGCGGTCCGGTCGGGTTCGTGGTCGAGGGTGACACCGCGACGTCGTACGACCGCATGAAGGGCAAGGTGCAGGAAGAGCTCAAGCGGCACTTCAAGCCCGAGTTCCTGAACCGCGTCGACGACATCATCGTGTTCCCGCAGCTGTCGAAGTCCGAGCTCGTGCAGATCGTCGACCTGTTCACGAAGCGTCTGGCCGATCGCCTGCTCGACCGTGACATGACGATCGAGCTGTCGACCCCGGCCAAGGAGAAGCTCATCGAGATCGGGTTCGACCCCGCCCTCGGTGCGCGCCCGCTGCGCCGCGCGATGCAGCGTGAGGTCGAGGACCGCCTGTCGGAGAAGATCCTGCACGGCGAGCTGAACGCGGGCGACCACGTGAAGGTCACCGTCGAGGGTGCCGAGTTCGCCTTCGAGACCGCTCCCCGCGGCGAGAAGGTGGCTGTCGGTGTGGTCACGGGCGGCGAGATCACCGCGACGCCCGATCTCGCGGCCAACGCGTAGACAGGCTCAGGAGCCGAACGACACGAAGAGCGGATGCCACGGCATCCGCTCTTCGTCGTTTCATCGCACCGCGCGCCTAGGCTGGGGGGATGAGCTCTTTCACGGTGCGGCCGGCGACGGCAGCCGACGTGCGCGGCATCCAGGCGATGCTCGAGCCGTACGTGCAGCGGCGCATCCTGCTCGGCAAAGATCTCGTGGTCCTCTACGAGGCGCTGCAGCAGTTCACCGTCGCCGTCGACGACACCGGCCGGCTCGTGGGGTGCGGTGCGCTGCACGTCATGTGGGAGGACCTCGGTGAGATCCGCACGCTCATCGTCGCCGACGACTGGCTGCACCGGGGTGTGGGACGCGCGATCGTCGAGCGCCTCGAGGACGCAGCCCGCACCCTCGGGCTCTCGCGGCTGTTCTGCCTGACGTTCGAGGTCGAGTTCTTCGAGCGGCGCGGATTCTCGACGATCGGCGAGCAGGTCGTCGATCCCGACGTCTACTCGCAGCTCATCCGCAGCCCCGACGAGGGCATCGCCGAGTTCCTCGACCTCGCCCACGTGAAGCCCAACACGCTGGGCAACACGCGCATGCTCAAGGTGCTTCCTCAGTAACGTCGGGCGCGCCGCGCCGACGTGCATGGCGGGGCGTGCTTACCCTGGACGCATGAGCGGCCAGAGCCCGCGGAGGCGGCATTCCCCGGCGGTGTACCGTCGTCGGCGCATCGTCCTTCTCGTCGGCATCATCGTGGTGGCAGCCGTCGTCTGGCTGCTGATCGCGCAGCCGTGGCGGGGGAGCGCGACCAGCCCCGACGCTGCATCGTCCACGCCCGCAGCGACCCAGGCCGCCGCGACGGACCTGCCGGTACCCAATGCGACCGCTGGAGCGCAGCCGACCGAGTCGGCGACGGCGCCTCCCGCGGAAGGCGACCAGAACATCGCGACACCGACAGCCGCCGCATGCGCGGAAGGCGACGTGACCGTGGAGGGGCTGACGGATCAGGACTCGTACGGCTCGGGTCAGAACCCGCAGCTGTCGATCCGCCTGACGAACAACGGCACCGCGGACTGCACGATGAACGTCGGCACGACGACGCAGGTCTTCACGCTCACCAGCGGCGACGACGTGTGGTGGCGCTCGACCGACTGCCAGACCGAGCCCAGCGACATGCTGGTGCTGCTCGCGGCCGGCCAGAGCGTGACCAGCGCCGCCCCGCTCACGTGGGATCGCACGCGTTCGGCCGTGGGGAGCTGCGACGCCCCCGATCGGGCAACGGCTCCCGGCGGTGGGGCGTCGTACCACCTCGCCGTCGAGATCGGCGGCATTTCCTCCTCGCAGTCGAAGCAGCTGCTCCTATACTGAACACATCCTGACCGGCGCGATGATCGCCCGGCGGTGCGGTTCACCCGCTACATACCCCAGACAACTCACAGTGTCTGTCCCCCGAAATGGGGACAGACAGATCGTTGTGCGCGCGTAGAATAGCCCTAGCTCCCGTCGCGTCGGTCGCACGTTGTCCCCAGCAACGCTTCGTCCCCCAGCGATTGCATCCGCCGCAGATTTGACGGTGAGCGTTTCGTCGGCCCTCTCGTGGTTCGGTCCTGAACAGGACCGAACCCGGGAGGGCCGGACTTTTTTCCACGCCGCGCACAGGTGCGGGGCCGGCGCCTCCCGGCGCCGACCCCGCATCCCCCAGAGGCGTCTACGACTTGTCGCCGAACACCTGCTTCTCCATGGCGTCGTATCCCTCGGCCTGCGGGTCGCGATGCTGCCCGCCTGAGATGGCGTACTCCTCTTCGGGCGACAGGACGAGGCGGTGCCGGAAGAAGACGGCGAAGCCCGCGAGGATGATCACGTAGACGATCGCGATGGCGATGATCGCCGGCAGGAACGTCGGGTTGAGCAGGAAGCCGACGAAGATCAGCACCGCGATCGCCGCAGCGAGGTAGGCGCCGAAGAGGCCCCACGGGCTGCGATAGGGCCGCTCGACGTCCGGCAGCTTCTTGCGCAGGATGATGAACGACACCATCTGGAGGAAGTAGGCGACGACCGCGCCCCAGACGGCGATGTTGAGCACGATGGCTCCGGCGATCGCGCCCGAGTTCTCGGGGTCGATGTTCGCCAGCACGTCGAGCACGACGAGCGAGATGAACCCGATCGCCGCGCCCACGGTGAGCGCGACCCACGGGGTCTTGCGCTTTCCGGTGAGCGAGAGGAACCGCGGGTAGTACCCGGCGCGCGAGAGCGAGTACATGTTGCGACCGTAGGCGAACATGATGCCCTGCAGGGATGCCAGCAGTCCGACCAGGGCGAAGAGCGCCAGCACGGCGGCGACGCCGTCGCCCACGATGGCTCGGAAGCCGTCGAGCAGCGGCTCAGCCGCGACCCCGGTCGCCTCGGCGCCGATGACCCCGGTGTTGAGGAACAGCACGAGCAGACCGGTGACGATGAGGGTGCCGCGTGCCCAGAAGCCCGCCTTCGGGATGTCGCGGACGGGGTTGTGGGATTCCTCGGCGGCGAGCGGCAGCTCTTCGATGCCGAGGAAGAACCACATCGCGAACGGCAGAGCGAAGAGGATCGGCAGCACGCCGTGCGGGAGGAACTCGGTCTGTCCCGGGTCGGGGGCGATGTCCCACAGGTTCGCCCACTGGAACGCGCCCGAGAAGATGGCCATGGCCGAGAACACCAGGATGATGCCGATCGAGATGATCGACACGACGATGGCGAACTTGAAGGAGATGCTCGCGCCCGCGGCGTTCAGCGCGATGAAGACGACGTAGAGGATGACCCACCACACCCACATCGGCATCGAGAATCCGAGCAGCTCGGCCGTGATGGCATCCGCATACGAGGCGCTGAAGAAGACGATGACGGCCGTCGTCGCGACGTACTCGATGGTCTCGGCGGCGCCGGTGATGAGTCCGCCCCACGGCCCCATGGCCGACCGCGCGAACGAATAGGCGCCGCCGGTGTGCGGCATGGCGGCCGCCATCTCACCGATCGAGAAGATCATGCCGTAGTACATGCCGACCAGGATCACGAAGGCGATCAGCATGCCGCCGAAGCCGGCGAAATCGATGCCGAAGTTCCAGCCGGAGAAGTCGCCCGAGATGACGGCGGCGACAGCGAGGCCCCACAGGCCCCAGATGCCGGCGGAGCGCGTGAGCCCCCGCTTCTCGAAGTATTCCTGGCCCGCCCGCGTATAGGTCGCTCCGGCGACCTTCGCGGAATCACTGCTCGGCTGAGACATCGAACCTCCGTGCGTTCGGGTGAGACGTGGTGGGGGAGCTTTGCCGATGATTGTGGCCCTATTGGTGGGTTGTGTCTACCTTTGGGGACGATTTCGTGATTACAGTGGGGGCGGACGCGGGTCGGTCTGCGCCGAGAAGGGATCAGCATGCCGGGCAACCTGAGCGTCGAACAGCTCAACGCCGCCATCGCGGCCCGCGAGGTCGACACGGTGGTGGTCGCCTTCGCCGATGCGCAGGGCCGGCTCGTCGGCAAGCGCGTCTCGGCGCGACTGTTCCAGGAGGAGGTCCTGCCGCACGGAGCCGAGGCCTGCAACTACCTCCTGTCGGTCGACGTCGACATGAACACCGTCGACGGGTATGCGATGTCGAGCTGGGAGACCGGCTACGGCGACATGATGCTGCTGTCGGACCCGTCGACGCTGCGCATGATTCCGTGGCTGCCCGGTTCTGCGCTCGTGATCGCCGATCTCGCCTGGACGAACGGCGACCGCGTCGCGCAGTCGCCGCGCGCGATCCTGCAGGGACAGCGCGACCGCCTCGCCGAACGCGGCCTCGTCGGCTACTCCGGCACCGAGCTCGAGTTCATCGTCTTCGACGACACGTACCGGGATGCCTGGGCCAAGGGCTATCGCCAGCTGAAGCCCTCGACCGACTACAACGTCGACTACGACCTCCTCGCCTCGGGCCGGCTCGAGCCGCTGCTGCGCGACATCCGCCTGTCGATGGATGCTGCGGGTCTGTACACCGAAGGGGTCAAGGGCGAGTGCAATCTCGGTCAGCAGGAGATCGCATTCCGGTACGCGGAGGTGCTCGAGACAGCTGACCAGCACGCGATCTACAAGAACGGCGCGAAGGCCATCGCCGAGAACCACGGCAAGTCGCTCACGTTCATGGCCAAGTTCAACGAGCGCGAGGGAAACAGCTGCCACATCCACCTCTCGGTCCGCGGCGACGACGGCACCCCGGTCATGGCGGGCGAAGAAGAGCACGGCTTCAGTCCGCTCATGCAGCACTGGATCGCCGGAATCCTCGCGACCATGCGCGAATTCACGCTGCTCTTCGCGCCGAACATCAACTCGTACAAGCGCTTCGCGAAGGGCTCGTTCGCCCCGACCGGCATCGCGTGGGGCATCGACAACCGCACGTGCGCGCTGCGCGTGATCGGACGAGGGCAGTCGCTGCGGGTGGAGAACCGCGTTCCGGGCGGCGATGTGAACCCATACCTCGGCATCTCGGCGATCATCGCGGGTGGGCTGCACGGCATCGAGCACGAGCTGCCCATGCCGGACGCCCTGGTCGGCAACGCCTACACCTCGGGTGTCGAGCATCTGCCGACCACGCTGCGCGACGCGGCGGAACTCTTCGACTCCTCGGCGATCGCCCGCGCCGCCTTCGGCGACGAGATGGTCGACCACTACGTCCACCAGGCGCGGATCGAGGTCGAGGCCTACGACGCCGCCGTCACGGATTGGGAGAGGGTGCGCGGCTTTGAGCGGCTCTGAGGACGCTTCGACAGGCTCGGCGACCGCGGGGGGCGAGGTCGTCGCGGGCTCGCACCGGCGGCATCCGGTCATCGGACTGACGACGTATCTCGAACAGGCCAAGCAGGGCGTGTGGGATGTGCGCGCCGCCTTCCTGCCGCAGCAGTACTTCGACGCGGTGACCGCGTCGGGCGGGATCGCCGTGCTGCTGCCGCCGCAGCCCGCATCGACGGATGCCGCGGCGGCCGTGCTCGACGGGCTCGACGGGCTGATCCTCACCGGCGGGCTCGACGTGCAGCCCGAGCTGTACGGCGCCGAGCGGCATCCCACGACCGACCCCGCGCGCCCCGACCGCGATGAGTGGGAACTCGCGCTCTTCCGCGGCGCCGAGGAGCGGCGGCTGCCCGTCCTCGCGATCTGTCGCGGACTGCAGCTCGTCAACGTCGCCCGCGGCGGCACGCTGCACCAGCACCTTCCCGAGGCGCTCGGCACCGAACGGTACCGGGTCGGCGGCGGTGTGTTCGCCGAGAACACCGTCGAGGTCGACGAGGGGAGCCGGCTCGCCGACCTCCTCGGACCGGGCGGGTTCGACGTGCACAGCTACCACCACCAGGGCATCGACCGGCTCGGCGACGGGCTCGTCGTGAGCGCGCGCACCGACGACGGACTGGTTCAGGCGTTCGAGTCCGCCGGCGACGGCTATCTCGTCGGCGTGCAGTGGCACCCTGAGGAGAACTCCGCCGACCGTCGGCTGTTCGCGGGACTCGTGGCGAAGGCATCCGTCTATGCACGACAGCGGAACGGAGTGCCGGCATGACCCTTCGACAAGCTCAGGGACCGGGAGCGGCTCAGGGGCCGGGGGCGGTGAGCGGTCTGTTCACGGTCATCAACCCGGCGACGGGTGCGGCGGTGCGCGAGATCGGGCGGGCGACGCTCGATGAGACGGATGCCGCGATCGCGCGCGCCGTCAGCGCACAGCGTTCGTGGTCGGCCTTGCCGCCGGCCGCACGCGCCGACGGACTGCGTGCGTTCGCGCGGGTCGTCGAGGCCCACGTCGAGGAGCTCGCTCAGCTCGAGGTGCTGAACTCCGGGCATCCGATCGGGTCCGCCCGGTGGGAGGCCTCGCACGTCGCCCAGGTGCTCAACTTCTACGCCGGGGCGCCGGAGCGTCTGAGCGGACAGCAGATTCCCGTCGCGGGCGGGCTCGACGTCACGTTCCACGAGCCGTACGGCGTGGTGGGGATCATCGTGCCGTGGAACTTTCCGATGACGATCGCCTCCTGGGGATTCGCCCCGGCTCTCGCCGCGGGCAACGCGGTGGTGCTGAAGCCCGCCGAACTCACGCCGCTCACCGCGATCCGTCTGGGTCAGCTCGCGCTGGAGGCAGGCCTGCCCGACGGGCTCTTCGAAGTCGTCACCGGCTCGGGCTCGCTGGTCGGGCAGCGTTTCGTGTCCCACCCGGACGTCCGCAAGGTGGTGTTCACCGGCTCGACGGAGGTGGGCGTCGACGTCGCCGCCGGCTGCGCGCGCATGCTCAAGCCCGTCACCCTCGAGCTCGGCGGCAAGAGCGCGAACGTCGTCTTCGCCGATGCCGACATCGAGAAGGCGGCTGCGGCCGCGCCGGGCGCCGTCTTCGACAACGCCGGGCAGGACTGCTGCGCGCGCAGCCGCATCCTCGTGCAGCGGTCGGTCTACGACAGGTTCCTCGAGCTGCTGGAGCCGGCGGTCAAGGCGTGGCGCGTGGGCGACCCGGCAGCCGAATCCACGGACATGGGGCCTCTCATCTCGGCCTCCCACCGCGACAGCGTGGCGTCGTACCTCGAGGGGGCCGATGTGGCCTTCCGCGGGTCGGCGCCCGACGGAGATGGATTCTGGTTCGCGCCGACGGTGGTGCTCGCCGGTCCCGATGACCGCATCGCCCGCGAAGAGATCTTCGGGCCCGTCGTCGCGGTGCTGCCGTTCGACGACGAGGCTGACGCGATCCGCCTGGCCAACGACTCGATCTACGGTCTCGCCGGCTCGATCTGGACCGAGAACCTCGGTCGGGCGGTGCGCGTCTCGCGCGCGGTCAAGAGCGGCGTGCTGTCGGTGAACTCGCACTCGTCGGTGCGCTACTGGACGCCTTTCGGCGGCATGAAGGCCTCGGGCCTCGGTCGTGAGCTGGGCCCGGATGCCGCCGAGCATTTCACCGAGACCAAGAACGTCTTCTTCGCCACCGACGACTGACCCCGCCGACATCCCAGGAGTGCACATGGACTTGACCCAGCGACTGAAGGACCGCGTCGCCATCATCACGGGCGGCGCGTCGGGGATCGGCCTCGCCACGGCCCGCCGCTTCGCCGCCGAGGGCGCGCGCGTCGTGATCGCCGACCTCGATCCGACGACGGGCGAAGCCGCCGCCGCTGAGGTGGGCGGCGTCTACCGCCACGTGAACGTCGCCGACGAGGCATCCGTCGACGCGCTCTTCGACGGGGTCGCCGCAGACCTCGGCAGCGTCGACATCGCGTTCAACAACGCGGGCATCTCGCCCGCCGACGACGATTCGATCGAGACGACCGAGCTGCCCGCGTGGGACCGCGTGCAGGACGTCAACCTCAAGAGCGTCTACCTCTGCTCGCGGGCAGCGCTGCGCCACATGGTGCCCGCGGGGAGGGGCTCGATCATCAACACCGCCTCGTTCGTCGCGCTGCTCGGGTCGGCGACGTCGCAGATCTCGTACACGGCGTCCAAAGGGGGCGTACTCGCGATGACGCGCGAGCTCGGCGTGCAGTTCGCGCGTCAGGGCATCCGCGTCAACGCCCTCTGCCCCGGCCCCGTCAACACGCCGCTCCTGCAGGAGCTCTTCGCGAAGGACCAGGAGCGCGCGCAGCGCCGGCTCGTCCACGTGCCGATGGGCCGCTTCGCCGAACCCGAGGAGATGGCTGCCGCGGTGGCGTTCCTCGCGTCCGACGACGCGTCGTTCATCACCGCGACCGCCTTCGTCGTCGACGGCGGCATCACCAACGCCTACGTGACACCCCTCTGAGCCGCCCGGTGTGCACGATGTCGGCAGGACGCGTCGTCCGACCGCACGCGCGCGGCGTGCCGGGGTGGGTCGCCGACGGATCGCCGTCATCGTGCACAGGGGAGGAGTGACGACGTGAACGACGAGGCGCTGCCGGCGGTGCGCCGGGCCGTGTACCGGCCGGTGCGGGAGGGCAACGCCCTCGAAGACACCGTCGCGCGCCTCGTGCAGACGATCCGGCTCGGGGTCGTGGCGCCCGGCGCCTCGCTCCCCGCCGAGCGCGACCTCGCCGCGCGTTACGCCGTGAGCCGCGACACCGTGCGCGAGGCGCTGCGCGAGCTGGCGGATGCCGGATTCCTCGTGCGCCGTCGCGGCCGCTACGGCGGCACCTTCGTGGCGGATCCGCTGCCGCAGCCCCCGCATCCGCTCACCGTCGAGACCGCGCAGCTCGAAGACGTCCTGGGCCTTCGCCGCGTGCTCGAGGCGGGAGCGGCGAGAGCGTCGGCTTCGCGCACCCTGGACTCGGCCGTCCGCGAAGATCTCTGGGCTCGCCACGAAGCGGCGGCCGCGGCATCCGAAACCGACTACCGCCGGCTGGACTCCCTCCTGCACCTGACGATCGCCGAGATCGCGGGCATCCCGTCGCTGGTCGAACTCGTCGCCGAGAATCGCGCGACGGTCAACGGGTGGCTCGACACCTTCCCGCTGCTGCCGCGCAACATCGAGCACTCCAACGCGCAGCACGAGCGCATCGTCTCGGCGATCCTCGCGGGGCGAGCGGATGCGGCGGAGGCGGCGATCCTGGAGCATCTCGCCGGTTCGGAGGCCCTGCTGCGCGGGTTCCTCGGCTGAGGGCGTCTGTCGGATGCGCCTGAGGAATCCGCGCAGGGTGCTCGGGCGAGATCTGCGTAGGGTTGGTGCATGGCATCGGGTAAGAAGCGCGGCAAGAAGAAGCCGCCCCTGGAGTTCCGCAACACGCAGCTGGGGGATGCCCTCCAGACCCAGGACATGGCCGCCGTCGCCTTCGCGCTGCGCCACGGGCCCACGGTCGTGCCCCTCATGAAGCCCGGCACCCGCGACAACCCGCTCGACGTCGGCGAGGTGTGGACCTTCCGAGACCCGAACACCGGTGACATCGCCCTGTTGCTGTTCAGCGACGCGGTCCACAAGCCCGAGGCCCTGCCGGCGGCCGTGGCGCTGCAGTCGCCGACAGCGCTGCGTGCCTTCCTCGAGGCCTACGGCGACACGATCTCGACCGTGTTCCTCGACATCGCCGGCCCGCACCCGATGCAGGCGACGCCCGCCGACATCATCGCCGCGCTCGACGCGTAGGCGCACGGGCTCAGAATTCGGGGATGCCCTCGCCCGGGCGTGAGCGCACGCGCACGCGGACGTCGTTCAGCGCGCTGGACAGCGTGCCCGACCGGTTGTCGATGACGTCGGTGTAGCCGAGGCGCGCGGCCTCGGTGCGGCGCTGGGGTGCCTGGGTGACGGGCCGCACTTCTCCGGCGAGACTCAGCTCGCCCACGGCCGCGAGTGTGCGCGGAGTCGCCTCGTTGCGCACGGCGCCCGCGACGGCGATCGCGATCGCGAGGTCGGCGGCGGGCTCGGTGAAGCGCACCCCGCCGACGGTCGACACGTAGACGTCTTGGTCGGACGTCTTGATGCCGGCCTTCTTCTCGAGCACGGCGAGCACCATAGCCACCCGGTTGTGGTCGACGCCGTTGACGATGCGGCGCGGGTTGGGTCCGGATGCGGCGATCGTCAGGGCCTGCACCTCGACGGGCATCGCCCGGCGCCCCTCGAGGGCGATCGCGACGCAGGTACCTGATTCAGCCTTGCCGTGGCCGAGGAACAGCGCGCTCGGATCGGGAACCTCGGCGATGCCGGCGCCCGTCATGTCGAAGCAGCCCACCTCGTCGGTCGGCCCGAAGCGGTTCTTGAGGGCTCGCACGAAACGCAGCGAGGTCTGCCGGTCGCCTTCGAAGTGACACACGACGTCGACGAGGTGCTCGAGGATGCGAGGCCCCGCGATCGTGCCGTCTTTCGTCACGTGGCCCACGATGATGGTCGGGATGCCGCGGTCCTTCGCGATGCGGATGAGTGTGGCGGCCACTTCGCGAACCTGCGACGGATGCCCGGCCATGCCGTCGGACATCGCCGACGACACCGTCTGGACGGAGTCGACGATCAGGAGCTCGGGCTTGACCTCGTCGACGTGGCCGAGGATCGTGGCTAGGTCTGTCTCGGCCGCGAGATACAGCTCGTCGTGCAGAGCCCCGGTGCGCTCGGCGCGCAGGCGCACCTGGGCGGTCGACTCTTCGGCACTCGCGTAGAGCACGCGTCTGCCGGCCTTGGCCGACTGGGCCGCCACCTCGAGCAGGAGAGTCGACTTGCCGACCCCCGGTTCGCCCGACAGCAGGATCGCCGCGCCGGGAACGATGCCGCCGCCGAGGACGCGGTCGAACTCGCCGACACCCGATGTGCGACGAGGAGCGTCAGCGGTGTCGATGTGCGTGATGGGCTGCGCAGCGCGCGACGCGCCAGGCGCCACGGCGGTCACCGATCGGGTGAGCCCGGTCGGCTCGGCTGCTTCGACGACGGTGCCCCACTGCTGGCATTCGCCGCATCGGCCGACCCATTTGAGCGTCGTCCACCCGCACTCGGTGCACCGGTACGGTGCGGTCTGCGTGGGTCGTCGGGCCGCCATGCGTCCAGGCTATGTCGGGGTTGCGACATCGACGTGCTCGACGGGGACAGCCGGGTGCTGCGTGTCGCCGACACCGGGGATTCCGCCGAGGCGCGGCGGCTCGACCCCCGGGCCGCCGGCATCCGGAGTCGTCAGGGTCGCAACGAGTCGGCGACCTCGCGCAGAGCGTCGGCGGACGCGTGGAACAGCTCGAGCTCGCGCGCGTCGAAGGGGGTCTCGCGGATCGGCGAGGCGCCCTTCGCGCTCACGATCGACGGCACCGAGAGGGCGACGCCGCTCACGCCGTGGAAGTCCTGCAGCACGGGGGAGACGGGCATGACGGCGTGCTCGTCGTTCAGGATCGCCTCGATGATGCGTGCGCTCGACAGTCCGATGGCGTAGTTGGTGGCGCCCTTGCCCAGGATCACCTTGTACGCGGCATCCCGCACGTCGATCGCTATCTGGTCGAGCTCGTCGGTCGTCATGCGGTCTCCGGCGGGGGTCACCCAGTCGAGGATCGGCACGCTGCCGATGGTCGCCTTCGACCACAGCGGGAACTCGGTGTCGCCGTGCTCGCCGACGATGTACGCGTGCACGCTCGAGGTCGAGACGCCCGCCCGCTTGCCGAGCTTCCACCGCAGGCGCGACGTGTCCAGCACGGTGCCGGAGGCGAAGATGCGCTCAGGGGGAAGGCCCGTCTGCTCCTGCGCGAGCACGGTGAGCACGTCGCAGGGGTTGGTGACCAGCACGTAGACGGCGTCGGGCGCGACGCTCAGCAGATCGGGCATCATCGAGGCCATGATGCGGGCGTTGACTCCCGCCAGCTCGATGCGGGTCTGGCCGGGGTTCTGCTTGGCCCCGGCGGTGATCACGACGACCTGCGAACCCTCGACCACCGACAGGTCGCTGCCGCCGATGATGTCGCTCGAGCCGGTGAACTGGGTGCCGTGGGCCAGATCGAGCACCTCGGCTTCGACCTTGGCGGTCGCGATGTCGTAGAGGGCGACGTGACGGGCCGAGCCTCGGATGAGAGCAGCGTACGCAGCACTCGATCCGACGCTTCCGGCTCCGACGATGGTGACTTTCGAGTTCTCGATGGCTGCCATGCGGCCAGTCTGGCAGTGACCGGGAGTCGAGGCGAGGGCGTGGCGTGCCAGAACCCCGCGATGCGGGACCTGACCGTGCCAGAACGTCAGGACGCGGTCTTCTCGCGCGTCGGGTTGCGGATGCCCGCGAACGAGATGAGCCCGCCGGCCACCATCAGGGCAGCGGTCACGATCGCGGCACGGTGGAATCCGTCGATATCGAGCTGACCGCCGATGATGAGGGCCAGGGTCGCGATCGCGAGGAGCCCGGCCACCCGCGAGACCGCGTTGTTGACGGCGGAGGCGATGCCCGAACGCTCGGGCCCGATCGAGCCGAGGATCGCCGACGTCAGGGGAGACACCGTGATCGCCAAGCCCAGGCCGGTGAGCAGCATGCTCGGCAGCACCTGCCACCAGTACGAGAATTCCTCGTCGACGGTGAGCAGCAGGAGCGCGCCGACGCCCATGAGGATCGGTCCGACGGTCATGAAGAGCCGTGGCCCCCACGAGCCGGCGAGCGCGCCGATGCGCGAGCTGAAGAGGATCAGGATGATCGTGGACGGCAGGCTCGCGAGGCCGGCCAGCGTCGCGGAGAGACCCGCGCCCTGCTGCAGGTACACCGCGACGACGAAGCCGTTGAGCGAGAGGGCGCCGTAGATGAAGGCCGTCGCCACGTTGCCCGACCAGAAGTTGCGGACGCGGAACATGTCCAGCGGCAGGATCGGGCTGCGCACGGTGCGCTGGCGAAGCAGGAAGCCCGCGAAGAGCAGCGCGCCGCCGACGAGCGGCACCCAGATCGCGGGCGACGCCCAGCCCAGACGCGGCTGTTCGATGAGCGCGAACACCATCGCGCCGAGACCCACGGTGCACAGAGCGGCTCCGAGCCAGTCGATCGAGGCATCCGGCTCTCTCACGTCGCGCATGTGGGCACGTGTCATCAGCCACAGCACGACGGCGATCGGGACGACGTTGATGAGGAACGCGTACCGCCACGACGCCAGGTCGACGAACAGCCCGCCGATGACCGGACCGGCGATCATGGCGGTGGTGGTCATGGCCGTCCAGATGCCGATCGCGCGGCTCTGCGCGGCGCCCTCGAACGTCGAGGTGATGAGGGCGAGTGAGCTGGGCACGAGGAAGGCGCCCGCCCCACCCTGGAGCGCCCGCGCCGCGATGAGGAACTCTGCCGAGGGCGAGAGCGCGATCGCGACGGATGCCACACCGAAACCGATCAGCCCGATGCGAAGCACGAGGGGCCGGCCGTAGGCGTCGCTCACCTTGCCCGCGACGAGGATCAGCGCCCCCAGCGTGATGAGATAGGCGTCGACGACCCACTGCTGCGTCGTGAGACCGCCTCCGAGCTCCTCGCTGATGGCCGGCAGAGCGACGTTGGCCACGGTGCCGTCGAGGAACGCCACGAACGACGCGAGGGCGGCGATCGTCAGCACCAGCCGCTGGTTGGTGGTCATGCTCGCGGTCACCCGCTCAACATACTCGCGGTGGCGGACGCACGGGCGGGTCTTCGCGGCCCTCGGCCGTTCTGCGCTCGCTAGCGTTGCTTTCGGGATGCCGCGCCCGCGGCCATCGGAACGGAGATCGCCGTGCAGCTCGGACTTCACATCGCAGACTTCACCTGGAACGGCGGTCCGGCCACCCTCGGACGCGATCTCGCCGCGCACGTGCGCAACGCCGAGGCGGCGGGGATCGCCCGCATCACGGTCATGGACCACTTCTGGCAGATCAGAGGCGTCGGGCCCACCGAGGACGACATGCTCTCGGCCTACACGACGCTCGGATTCATCGCCGCGCACACCGAGAAGGCGATGCTGCACACGCTCGTGACCGGCGTGACCTATCGCGAGCCCGCCCTGCTCGCGAAGGACGTGACGACCCTCGACGTGCTGTCGGGTGGGCGCGCCGGACTCGGGATCGGGGCGGCGTGGAACGACGAGGAGTCAGCGGGCCTCGGCTTCCGGTTCCCGTCGACGCGCGAGCGGTTTGAGCGCCTCGAGGAGGCCATCCGCATCTGCCTGCAGATGTGGTCGGACTCGGAGGACCCCTTCGCGGGCGAGCACTACCAGTTGGGCCGCACGCTCAACTCCCCTCAGAGCCTGTCGCGCCCGCATCCATATCTCATGATCGGCGGGGGAGGCGAGCGCAAGACGCTGCGCCTCGTCGCCCAGTACGCCGACGCGTGCAACCTGTTCGGCGGACCCGACAGCGCGCACAAGCTCGACGTGCTGCGCCGCCACTGCGACGACGTCGGCCGCGACTACGACACCGTCGAGAAGACCACGATGATCTCGATCACCCCCGCCAGCACGGTGTCCACCGTCATCGAGCAGCTCGACGCGCAGCGCGCGCTCGGCTTCTCGGTCGCGTACGTGTTCGCATCCGGGATGCGGGAGCCGAGCGCCATCACCGACCTGCTGGGCGAAGTGGTTCCCGCTCTCGCCTGAGACGTCTTGCTCGATTCGCGGCATCCGGTGGCGTGTCGTAAACTACTCAACGGTGACGTGTCCGAGCGGCCGAAGGTGCAACACTCGAAATGTTGTGTAGGTTAATCCCTACCGTGGGTTCAAATCCCACCGTCACCGCCAGAAGAACCCCTGATTCGTCGGGGGTTTTTCCATTTTCAGATGACCGACTCGGCGCATCGTCGCGTGCCCTTGCCGTCGGCTCAGCATCGCCGCATCGCCCCCGGCGATGATCCGAACTGCTCTCGATGAACCGCCGACTCGGCCAGGACCGTCGTCGCCGTTCGCGATCAGAGCATCGACGAGGGTGCGCGTCGGCGATCTGGCCGACGTACGGCCGAGTCTCGGCGATACGCAACGAACCAGTCGACCAGTGGTGGTTAACCGCTTGACCACGCCGCAGCGGCCTGCTACTTTCCTGGATAACCGGTTAATCATCCGGCGACGGACCGTCAGCGACGAGGTGTTCATGGATCAGCGAGGCTTCTACCGTCCCGAGGGAGCGTGGGTGGGAGATGTCATCCCGTGGCAGGAGAACGGGGTCTTCCACCTCTTCTACCTGTACGAGTCCCGCCGCACTCCCAAGGAGGGGATGCCGTGGCACCGGCTCCTGAGCGATGATCTCGTCCGCTTCGCCGACACCGGCCCCGCGATCGCATCCGGCGGCCAGGAGGCCGCGGACTTCAACATCTACACGGGGAGCATCGTCCTGGACTCCGCAGGGGTCCACCACGCGTTCTACACAGGTCAGAATCCCGACCGCCGAGGTGCCGACGGACTTGCGCTCCAGCTGGTCATGCACGCCACGAGTCACGACGGCATGCAGTCGTGGCAGCGTCACCCCGACGACACGTTCGGGGCGACCGCCGGGTACGAGACCGCCGACTGGCGCGATCCCTTCGTCTTCTGGGATGCCGAAGGCGGGCTCTGGCGGATGCTGATCACCGCCCGCCACGCGGATGGGTCCGACCGGCGTCGCGGCGTGATCGCGCAGTGCACATCCACCGATCTGCATTCCTGGACGCCTGCTGCGCCGTTCTGGAACCCGCGTCGCTACGTCGCGCACGAGTGCCCCGAGGTGTTCCAGTGGAACGGCTGGTGGTACCTCGTCTATTCGGAGTTCAGCGAGTCCTTCACGACCCGGTACCGCATGGCGCGGAGCCTCCACGGCCCGTGGACAGTCCCCGAGAACGATTCGCTCGACGGCCGGGCGTACTACGCCGCCAAGTCCGCCGCCCGGGACGGGCGTCGCTTCTTCTTCGGGTGGATCGCGTCCCGCGACGGAGCCGTCGACGACGGCGCCTGGCAATGGGCCGGGACGCTTGCGGTGCTGGAGGCGGAACAGCGCCCGGACGGCACCCTCCGGTTCCACCCCCCGCGGGAGTTCACCGGCACCTTCGACCTGCCCGAATCCGGACTCGCCGGCGGCACCGTCCTGTCCGCGCCCGACGGGTACGCGGACGCGCTGGTCCCCGTGGTCGCTCCGCCGTCATTCCTCCTCCGCGCCCGACTCGAGGTCGCAGCGGGGACGACGGAGTGCGGCGTCCTCCTCCGGGCGAGCGAGGACGGCGACGAGGGGTACGTCCTGCGTCTGGAGCCCGGCAGGGGACGCCTGGTGTTCGACCGCTGGCCGCGCCGCGGCACGGGATCGGAGCAATGGCAGATCTCGGGCGACGTGCCGCACTTCGTCGAACTCGAGCGCCCCGCCCGCATCGAGCCGGGAGTCCACACCCTCGACGTGGTCGTCGACGGTGACCTCTGCGTGGCCACCCTCGACGACTCCGTCGTGCTGAGCACCCGGCTGTACGACCGTCCGACCGGACGGGTCGGCGCGTTCGTGGGAGAGGGATCGATCGTCGTGTCCGAGTTCACCGTCCACTCTCCCCGATCCGATGCCGCGCCGTCGGACTCCGCCGAGAACGA
>JASDDH010000003.1 GCA_030407505.1 Planococcus sp. APC 4015 | reverse complement strand
AGAGCAGCGCGAGCGCCTGATCGAGGTCGGCGACCAGGTCGTCGGCCGACTCGATGCCGGCCGACAGCCGCACGAGGTCGTCGGGGACGGCAAGCTCCGTTCCCCGCACCGAGGCGTGGGTCATCGCGTCGGGGTAGTTCATGAGCGACTCGACGCCGCCGAGCGACTCGGCGAGGGTGAAGACCTGCGTCGACTCCGCCAGGCGGCGTGCCGCTGCCGCATCCGTCAACGACACCGACACGATGCCCCCGAAGCCCGACATCTGGCGAGCGGCGAGCTCGTGACCGGGATGCGACGCGAGACCCGGGTAGTAGACGTGCGCGACCTTCGGGTGGGTGTCGAGGAAGTCGGCGACGACCTGCGCGTTGGCGGTGTGGCGCTGCATCCGGATGCCGAGGGTCTTGATCCCACGTGTGGTGAGGAACGCGTCCATCGGGCCCGAGACCGCGCCCGCGGCGAACTGCAGGAACCGCACCTGCTCGGCAAGTGCGTCGTCGTTCAGGACGACGGCTCCGCCGACCACGTCGGAGTGTCCGCCGAGGTACTTCGTGGTCGAGTGCACGACGACGTCGGCGCCGAAGGCGAGCGGCTGCTGGAGCGCCGGTGAGGCGAAGGTGTTGTCGACGACGACGAGCGCACCGGCGGCGTGTCCGAGGCGGGCGAGTCCGGCGATGTCGCTCACCTTGAGCATGGGGTTCGACGGGGTCTCGACCCACAGGATGCGCGCGGGCTTCTCGGCGAGCGCCGCTTCGACGGCGGCGAGGTCGCTCATCTCGACGATCCGCACGCCGATGCCCCACGGCGCGAGGATGCGGGTGAGCAGACGGTAGGTGCCGCCGTAGACGTCGTTGCCGAGCAGCACGTCATCGCCCGGCTTCAGCACCGCGCGCAGCAGCGCGTCCTCTGCGGCCAGGCCCGAGGCGAACGAGATGCCGTGAGCTGCCCCCTCGAGCGCGGCGAGCTGCGTCTCGAGCGACGTGCGGGTCGGGTTGCCGCTGCGGCCGTACTCGTATCCGCCACGGAGCCCTCCGATGCCGTCCTGCGCATACGTCGTCGAGAAATGAAGCGGCGGGATCACCGCCCCCGTGGTCTCGTCGAACTCCTGGCCGGCGTGCACCGCGCGTGTGTCGAAACCGCTCATGCGCGGGGTCCTTCCGTGGGGGTTTCCGAGACCGCGAACCCGCGTTCCCGCATCCAATCGTCGTCGAAGATCTTGCTGAGGTAGCCGCGGCCGTGATCGGGCAGCAGCACGACGACCACCGCGTCGGCGGGCAGCTCGCGCGCGACGCGCAGCGCCCCCACCACCGCCATGCCACTCGAGCCGCCGACCAGAAGCCCCTCTTCGCGGGCCAGCCGCCGGGTCATCGCGAACGCCTCGGCATCGCCGACCCGCTGCAGTTCGTGCACGACCGAAGGGTCGTAGGTCTCGGGCCAGAAGTCCTCGCCGACGCCCTCGACGAGATAGCCGTGCACCGGGCCACCCGAGTAGAGGGACCCTTCGGGGTCGACGCCGACGACGCGGACACCGTCGTGCGAGACCTCGCGCAGGTAGCGTCCGGTGCCGGTGATCGTCCCGCCGGTGCCGATGCCGGCGACGAAGTGGGTCACGCGCCCGTCGGTGTCTGCCCAGATCTCGGGGCCCGTCGAGCCGTAGTGGGCGGCGGGTCCGTTCTGGTTGCCGAACTGGTTGGGCTTGAACGCCCCGGGGATCTCGCGGGCGAGGCGATCCGAGACGCTGTAGTACGAGCGGGGATCGTCGGGCGGCACGTTCGTGTCGGTGATGACGACCTCGGCGCCGTAGGCCTTGAGCACCGCGACCTTCTCGCCGGCGAACTTGTCGGGGACGACGAACACCATGCGGTAGCCCCGCTGAAGGGCGACGAGTGCGATCCCGACGCCGGTGTTGCCGCTGGTCGGCTCGACGATCGTGCCGCCGGGCTGAAGGAGCCCGTCGCGCTCGGCGGCGTCGATGATGGCGGCGGCGATGCGGTCTTTCGCCGAACTGCCGGGGTTGAAGTACTCGACCTTCGCCAGCACGGTCGCGGCGATGCCGGACGTGACGCGGGTGAGCTGGACGAGCGGGGTGTTGCCGACGAGATCGGCGACGCTGCGGGCGTATCGCAAGAGAGTGGTCCTCGGTGGGTCGCGCGAAGGGGCGCGGGGGCTGGCGGGTCGTCGGAGAGGAGAGCGGGGCTCTCAGCGACAACAGCGACAGGTCAGCACGCATCCACCGTACCCCAGCCCGCGACCGCCGGTCGGTGTGTGACGACGGCACGCGGCGCTGCGCTCCGCTCGACGACGGCGATCGAGCGCGCTGAAGGACCGACGGATGCCGCTGCTCGGCGCCTTCCACCGGGTCGCCGTCGTGCGCGCCGAGTCCCGCCGCAGGGCGCACGCCGGCGACGGCGAGCGCCCTCGAGTGCTGGACGTCACCGCCGCCGCTCGGGCGACCCTCGCGGATCAGCTGATCCGACGGGATCAGCCGACCGCTGAGCGACGGGTGCGACCGGCCACCACTGTCGAAATGACGCGGGCGCTCAACAGGCTGAGGGGTCCGTCGGCGAACGGGTCGGCATCGAGCACGACGATGTCCGCCGCGAGTCCGGGAGCGATCCGGCCCCGCAGCGCGCCGTCGCCGACCGACGCCGCCGCATCCCTCGTCGCGTGGCCGAGCGCGCTGTCCAATGGCAGTGCGAACTGCGGGTGGGTCGCCGGCACCGTGACGTCGAGCGCCGATGCCCGCGTCGTCGCGACGTACATGTTGGCCAGCGCGTCGTGCGGTGCCGTGGGGGCATCGGTCGAGAAGGCGAGCAGCGCGCCTGCCGATTCGTACTCGGGCCACGCGAAGGCCCGCTCGACGCGTTCATCGCCGAGCATCTGCGCCCAGTTCGCGAAGATCGCCGGATCGGCGTGGACCGGCTGCATCGACGCCGTCACGCCGAGGCGCGCCATGCGCTCGGCCGTACCCGGGGCCGCGTACTCGAGATGTTCGATGCGATGCCGCCGCTCACGGTCGCCGTTCACGAGGACCGCATGCTCGAGGGCATCCAGCGCCATCGCGCTGGCCAGGTCGCCGATCGCATGCTGCGCGATCTGGAGCCCTTTCGCGTCGGCGGCGACGACGACCGGGGTGAGCCTGTCCGCCGACCAGATCGGATCCGCGTTCGTTCCGTCGGCGTAGGGATGCCGCATCGCGGCCGTGCACGCGTCGATCACGCCGTCGAGGACGAGCTTGATGCCGACGACCCGCAGCCAGGGCGTCGCAGACTCGGCGGCGAGCGCCGCAGCGCGTTCGACCTGGGCGAGGTTCGCGTCGTCGTCGCCGGTGTTGTCGACGAGCCAGTAGGCGGCCACGCGAATCGGGAGCTCGCCGCGGCGTCGCTCCTGCGCGCGCTGCAGGGCCGCCAGCCCGTATTCGTCGAACGCCATGTCCACCGCGCCGGTCACGCCCGCCGCGAGGTACGCGTCGAGGGCACGCTCGACGTCGGCGTCCCGGTCGGCATCCGTCGTCGCCGCGTCGCGATGCGCCCAGGCGTACCGCGTCGCCGCCGTCTCGTAGAGCATCCCGTCGGGTTCGCCGTTCTCGTCGCGGCCGATCCGGCCGCCGAGGGGGTCGGGCGTGTCCCGCGTGATGCCGAGCTCGGCGAGCGCGGCGGAATTGACCCAGCACGAGTGGTAGTCGTTCGCGTCGAGGTATACCGGGATCGCCGTGACGACCGCGTCGATCATGCCCCGCGTGGGCCGGCCCGACGGGATGGCGTCGAACAGCCACCCCCGTCCCCTGAGCACCGTCGCCTCGGGCTCGGCCGCGACGGCGTCTCGCAGACGGGTCTGGATGTCGGCGAGTGTGCGGGCGCCGGTGAGGGCGACCTGTCCGAGTGCGGCGCCCATCATGAGCAGATGCGTGTGCGCATCGGTGAAGCCCGGAAGCGCGAGACGACCCTCGAGATCGACCGTGCGATCGACTTCAGGGGCGTCGTCGCGCGCCCCGACCCAGACGATCGTGTCGTCGTCGACGACGAACGCTTCGGCCCACGCGTCCTCGGAGCTCGGTTCGCCGGTGAAGATCCGGCCGTGCGCGTACAGGGTCCTCATGATCGTGCCGCCGTTCCGAGCATCGTGCGCTGAAGGAGCGCGTACAGTCCCGCCGACACAAGCATGCCCGCCGGCACCGACAGGTCGATGTAGCCGATCGCCTCGGCGACGGGACCCACCCACACATCGGTGGCGAGGCACAGGGCTGTGACGATCCCACCCGCCAGGAGCGCCGTGAGACCGGGGATGCCCCATCCCCGCCAGTACCAGAACCGTCCGCCGGCGCGGTCGTCGAACAGGTCGACCCCGTCGTACGCGTATCGGCGCATCAGGACGTCGACCACGAAGACAGCCATCGCGGGGCCCGAGACGACGACGAGGAACTGGAGCATGAGGTTCGCCGCCTCCAGCAGGCTGGAAGAGAGCACGAGGTACACGGTCAGAGCCGTGCCGACCACGCCGACGATGATCGTCGCGGGTATGCGACGCAGCGGCAGTCCGATCGCCTGGAGCGCCATGCTCGACGTGTACGCCGTCATCGCGTTGAGGGCGATCGTGTTGATGATGACGCCCACCACCAGGATCGGCCCCAGCCAGGCGGGCAGGAGGGTGAAGAGTGCGACGTCGATGCTGCCCACCAGACCGTCGGGCCCCAGGGCCGTCGCCAGCAGAGCCCCGACGGCGGTGAACACGACGAACGGCACCGCGCCGCCCAGGGCGGTCGCCGCCGCGATGTGGGACGGCTTGGTCGAGCGTGGCAGGTAGCGCGCGATGTCGGGGCTGTTGATGAACGACAGCGGCGTGGACGCGAGGATCGTGAATCCGACGGTGATCGCCGACCACAGCGGCGCGCCCGAGAGCGGCTCCGCCGGCGCGTAGCTCCAGTCGACGGTGGGCATGATGAACGCCGCCACGACGAGGAAGATGACGAAGAGGGCGGCGGCCATGAAGGGGTAGGCGCGCAGGATGAGCCCGTGTCCGAAGACCGCGACGACGACCGTGATCACCGAGACGACGAGGGTCACCCCGATCGGCACCCACACGGGGTCCTCGAGCCCCGCCTGCGCGAGCAGCACCGAGCCCATGAACGACGACGCGAGCCACGTGAGCGAGAGGAACACGGCGCCGATGAACCATCCGACGACGGCGACGAACACCTTGTTGCCCCGGATCCCGTACATCGCGCGGGTCACGACCGAGCCCGACGTGCCTGCCGCGGGGCCGCTGGCGGCGATGATCCCCGGTAACACCCACAGCTGGGCGGCGACGAGGATGACCGCGAACGCCTGCCAGAGCTGGAGTCCGAGCAGGACCAGCGTCGCTCCGATCGTGAAGTTCAGGATGCTGACGCCCGGCGCCGCCCAGATGAGGAAGAGGTCCCTCGCCCGGCCGTGGCGTTCGGCGTCCGCGATGAGCTCGATTCCGCGCGTCTCGGGGCGGGTGGCGACATCCGTCCCGCTCTCATCCGTGATGACCGACATGAGCGCCCTCTTCCTCGGGGTTGTTCTGTTGGTCAATTGACCAATGGCTTGTTGGTCGCTAATTCAATAGCATGTGGAGCATGGCGTCAATCACCACTTCTCCACGCACTCGGAAGCGACCGGAGGAACGCCGCGAGGAGATCGTGGGCGCTGCGGCGGACATCGCCCTCGCGCAAGGACTCGAGCGGGTGACACTGCGGGCGGTCGCCGAGCGGCTCTCGGTGCGCCCCGGCCTCATCACCCACTATTTCCCCGTCGCCGAGGACCTCGTCGCCGAGGCCTTCCGGCGCGCGGCCGCCGTGGAGCGGGAGCGCTTCTTCCCCACCGACGGCGCGCCGATCGAACGACTCCGCCGCTTCCTCGTCCACGTCGACAGCGGCGCCTCGATGAACCTCGCGCAGCTGTGGCTGAACGCGCGCCACCTCGCCCGCTTCAGCGCGTCGCTCGTGGCGGTGCTGGAGGAGCAGGATGCCCTGGACCGCAGCCGACTCGTCGACATCATCCGCGACGGAGTCGCCGCCGGAGAATTCGCCACCGGGGATGCCGTCGCCGCCGGCATCCGCATCCTTCTGGCGGTCGACGGAACCGGATCCTACGCGAACAGCGGGGAGGCGATGTGGGACCCCACCCGCCGTCGATTCGCCGCCGAGGTCGCGGAGTGGGCGCTCGGTCTCCGCGCGGGAGCGCTCTCGTCATCGCTCTCGACTCAGCGCTGACGCTCACGCCCGGAGCGCGCCCGTCGGCACCCCCAGCATCGCCTCGACGGCGAGCCCCATGAGTTCGCGACGCTCCAGGGAGGGCCCCCACTGCACGAGCGCGTGCGCGTTGAGCCCGTCGATCATCCCGAGCATCTGGCGTGCGACCGCCGCAGGATCGCGGGTCGAGAAGACCCCCGATGCCACTCCGGCACGGACCTCGGCCTCAATGAACGCGGCCCAGTCGTCCATCCTGATGCGCACCTCGGCGGCCAGCGCTTCGTTCGAGCCGAGCGACCACGCCTGAACCCAGACGAGCGTCACGTCGGCGCGCGTGTCGTCCAGGAGGGTCGACAGAAGCGCCTGCATCCGCGGGAGTGCATCGCCGCTTGCCGACACGAGCTGCTCGATCTCGATCAGTTCGTCGGCGACGATCGTGGCGAACGCCGTCGCCACAACATCCTCCATCGACGGCGTGTAATGGGCCACGAGTGCGGGGGCGACTCCGGCTTCGGTGGCGACCGAGCGCAGCGTGACGGCCGCCGGCCCGCGAGTGAGAGCGATCCGCCGGGCGGCGTCGGCGATCTCGGCGCGACGCTCGTCGGGCGATCTGCGGGATCGTACGACCGGGACCTTTGACGTCATACCCCCGAGTCTGTACGATCGGGTCTCAATTGATCAAGTGATCAATAAGAAGGATGGTTGCGATGGCCTGGCGCATGCCGGCGGAGACCGCTCCGCACGACCGCACGTGGATGGCGTTCCCCCGTGAGGGGGTCACGCTCGGCGACTCGCCCGCGGGGGCCGAGGCCGCGTACGCCGCCTGGACCGCCGTCGCCCACGCGATCGCCGAGTTCGAGCCCGTGACGATGGTGGTCGATCCGACCGAGACCGACCGTGCCCGCCGCATGCTCGGCGCGGGCGACGGCATCGACATCGTCGAGGCGCCGCTCGACGAGTTCTGGATGCGCGACTTCGGCCCCACGTTCGTCGTCGACGACGAACGCCCCGGCGTGCTGGGGGCGGTGGACTGGATCTTCAACGGCTGGGGCGCTCCCGAGTGGGCAGAATGGCGACGGTCCGCCGAGATCGGCCGGTTCGTCAGCGACCTCGCCGGCTCGGAGCTCGTCAGCTCCGTGCTCGTGAACGAGGGGGGCGGCATCCACGTCGACGGCGAGGGAACCGTGCTCGCCACCGACACCGTCCAGCTCGACCCGCGCCGCAATCCCTACGCCGACCGGGCGCGCGTCGAGGCGGAGTTCGCCCGCACGCTCGGCACGACCAAGACGATCTGGCTGCCGCGCGGCCTCACCCGCGACTACGACGACTTCGGCACCAACGGCCACGTCGACATCGTCGCGACGATCGCCTCGCCCGGCCGTCTGCTCCTGCATGCGCAGAACGACCCCGGGCATCCGGATTTCGAGGTGACCCGCGCGCTGAAGGCGCAGCTCGAGCGTGAGACGGATGCCGCGGGCCGCCCGTTCGACATCGTCGATCTTCCGGCCCCGGCGACCCTGCGCGACCACGAGGGCTTCGTCGACTGGAGCTACGTCAACCATCTCGTCGTCAACGGCGGCGTGATCGCCTGCGGGTTCGGCGAAGAGGGGGCGGATGCCGCAGCGCGCGACATCCTCGCCGGGGCCTACCCCGGCCGCCGGGTGGTCACGGTCGACGCGCGCGACATCTTCGCGCGCGGCGGCGGCATCCACTGCATCACGCAGCAGCAGCCCACGGTGCCGTGATCGACGTCGTCGAGGCCTCCATCGCCGACCTGCGCGCGGCGCTCGAGTCCGGGGCCACCAGCGCCGTCGAGCTCGTCGAGGCCTATCTCGCGCGCATCGACGCGTACGACGGCGAGCTCAACGCCGTCGTCGTACGCAATCCCGACGCGATCGCCGAGGCTGCCGCGTCCGATGCCCGTCGCGCCCGTGGTGAGGCGCTCGGACCACTGGACGGCATCCCGTACACGGCGAAGGACAGCTACCTCGTGCGCGGTCTCACCGCCGCCGCCGGCAGCCCCGCGTTCGCGGATCTCGTCGCGCAGCGCGACGCCTTCACGATCGAACGCCTGCGCGCGTCGGGCGCGATCTGCCTGGGGCTCACCAACATGCCGCCGATGGCGAACGGCGGCATGCAGCGCGGGGTCTACGGACGCGCCGAGAGCCCCTACAACGCGGAATTCCTCACCGCTCCGTTCGGGTCGGGGTCGTCGAACGGCTCGGGCACCGCCACCGCGGCGAGCTTCGCGGCGTTCGGACTCGGCGAAGAGACGTGGTCGAGCGGCCGCGGTCCCGCCTCGAACAACGCACTCTGCGCCTACACGCCCTCGCGCGGGGTGATCTCGACCCGCGGCAACTGGCCGCTCGTGCCGACGATGGATGTCGTCGTGCCCCACACCCGCACGATGGCCGACCTGTTCGAGGTGCTCGACGTGATCGTCGCCGATGACCCCGACACCCGCGGCGACTTCTGGCGCACCCAGTCGTGGGTCGAGATCCCGAAGGCATCGGCCGTGCGGCCGTCCGCGTACACCGCGGGCTCGCTCGCGGGCGCGCGCATCGGCATCCCGCGCATGTACGTGAACGCCGACGACGCACCCGACGGCGCGGGCATCGGGGGGCCGACCGGGCGGCGCATCCAGACCCGGCCGTCGGTCATCGCGCTGTGGGATGCCGCGCGCCGCGACCTCGAGGCCGCCGGCGCGACGGTGGTCGATGTCGACTTCCCCGTCGTGTCGAACTACGAGGGCGACCGCCCGGGCGCCCCGAGCATCGCGACGCGCGGATTCGTGAGCCCCGCGTACCTGCGCCGGGAGATCGTGGACCTCTCGGCCTGGGGGTGGGAGGACTTCCTCGCCGCCAACGGCGATCCGAACCTCTCGACGCTCGCAGACGTCGACGGGGCGACGATCTTCCCGCACCCCGAGGGCGCGCTCCCCGATCGCTACACCGGGTTCGACGACGACATCGCCGACTACCCCGACTGGGTGCGCGCGCATCCGGGCGCGACGTGGGCCGATATGCCCGAGCTCGAAGGCGGCATCCGCGGTCTCGAGCAGACCCGCCGCGTCGACCTCGAGGAGTGGATGGACGATCTCGGCCTCGACGCGGTCGTCTTTCCGGCCGTCGCCGACGTCGGCCCCGCCGACATGGACGTGGATCCGGCATCGGCGGATCTCGGCTGGCGCAACGGCGTCTGGGTCGCCAACGGCAACCTGGCGATCCGGCACCTGGGCATCCCGACCGTCACCGTCCCGATGGGCACGATGGCCGACATCCGGATGCCGGTGGGTCTCACCTTCGCGGGCCGCGCCTACGACGACACCCGGCTGCTCGCCCTCGCCGCCGCATTCGAGGCGACCGGCGCACGTCGCACCGAGCCGCCGCGGACACCACGTCTCTGACGACGCGATCGCCTCGCGACCGCCCGCCTGCGATCACCCGAGCGTGTCGAGGATGCCCGTCAGCGTGTCGATCGTCGTCAGCGGGCTGATGATCGCGAACCGCAGCACGGGCTCGCCAGCATGCGACGACGGCACGACGAAGCCCTGCTGGTCTTCGAGGAGCCTGTCGGACCACGCCTGGTAATCGGCGAGCGTCCATCCGTCGCGGCGGAACACCACCACCGACAGCTGCGGCTCGCGCACGAGCGAGAGCCCGGGCCGGGCCTCGATCTCGTCGGCGGCCGCACGTGCGAGATCGATGCCGTACTCGATCGCCGCCCGGTACTCGTCGGTGCCGTACGTCGCGAGCGAGAACCACAGCGGCAGCCCGCGGGCGCGGCGCGTGAGCTGGATGCCGAGGTCGGACGGATTCCAGTCGGCCGTGTCGGTGAGGGTGTCGAGGTACTCGGCCTTCTGCGTGTGCGCGGCGAGCGCCAGGGCGGGCTCGCGGTAGATCAGCGCGCACGCGTCGAACGGCGCGAACAGCCACTTGTGCGGATCGACGATGAGCGAGTCGGCGAGCTCGACGCCGGCGAAGGCCGGCCGCATGCGCTCGACGAGCATCGCGGCGAGGCCGTACGCGCCGTCGACGTGCAGCCAGATGTCCTTCGCCTTGGTGGCGGCTGCGACCGAGGCGATGTCGTCGACGATGCCGAAGTTGGTGGTGCCGCCCGTCGCGACGACCGCGAAGACCGCGCCCTCGTGCGCCTCGAGCGCGGCCGTGACGGCGTCGCCCCTCAGACGGCCGTCGGCACCGGGCGCGGCGGTCACGACATCCACGTCCATCACGGCGGCGGCCGACGCGATCGACGAGTGCGCCTCGGCGCTGCACACGACGATCCAGCGCGCGGGATCGGGACGGCCGAGCTCGCGGTTGCGGCGACGCGCGGCATCCCGTGCCGTCACGAGCGCCGACAGGTTGCCGATCGTGCCGCCCTGCATGAAGACCCCGCCGGCGCCCGCGGGCAGTCCGAACTCCGCGGCGAGCCAGTGCAGCACCTCGTTCTCGGCGAACACGGCACCCGAGCCCTCCTTCCACGACCCGCCGTAGATGGCGGATGCCGACACGACGAGGTCGAATGCGATCGCAGCCTTCGTCGGGGCCGAGGGGATGAACGACAGGTAGGCGGGGTGATCGGTTGTGACGCACGCGGGCGCGAGCACGTTCTCCCACAGGGCGGTCGCCCGGCGCGCACCGATGCCGCGCGCCGAGATCGACCCGGACGCCAGGCGCGACAGGTCGCGGGGGGTGAGGGGCTTGTCGAGCGGGATGTCTTCGTACAGCGCGCGACGGCGGGCGTAGTCCAGCACCTCGTCGACGACGACGCGGGCGTCGTCCGAGATGGCGTGCATGCTGTCGGTCATGTCTCTTCCTCACCGGTGCCGGGCAGGGCCCCGCTCAACGATAGAGAGCCGATCGACCGGCGGCAACGCGCGCGCCGGGCAGCCGTGACGTCAGCCCTCGACGGCGGCGGATTCGTCCTCGACAGGCTCGGGTGTGATCGTCAGCCCGTTCGGTCCGCTGGCGGACTTCATGAGCTCGTCGATCCAGAACCGGTTGATGCGCGGCGGCCGCGTACCGAAGAAGTGCAGCTGGATCGGGACCGACGGGTGGATCCAGAACGTGCGGCGGCCGGTGCCGTCGTTCATGTCGACATCGAACATGAACGACTCGGAACGCCGCAGCTTGTTCATGATGACGATGCGCAGATGCGCCAGGGTACGGTCTTCGAGTTCGACCGAATTCGCCATTGTGTCGTAGATGAACCTGCCCACGTGCAGAGCTTAGCCCGCGGCCACACCCCTGCCCGCCCACGGGTCGGCGCGATTCGCGCGCTGACTCCGGATGATCTCAGCCGCCTCGTCCGCGCCGCGCAGGCGGATCGGGATGACGTCGGGCGCGTCGATCACGACGATGTGCGCCCCGACGCCGACGGCGACGGCCGTCTGCGATGCCGTTCCCTCGACCACCGCGGGGAAGCGGATGGTGTCGACCAGGTGGAACTGCGTGAGCATGCTCGCGTAGTCCAACGTCGCGTCGGCGATCTCGTCGGTCGTCAGGAACCGCGTTCCGTTGATCAACAGGTCTTTCATGACGCTCCTCGGCGATGCGATCGCTCCGGCCCGCGGCATCCGCTGGAGGAGGACGTCCTGCGTTCCGGGGGTGTTTCCCGCATCCTCAGGATGTCACCGCACCCTTCCGCGGGTCACCCCGTTGCGTATGTCGCCGCCGTTTGGTAGCCGCGAGGCGGGTTGCCGGTACCCTGACGACGTGGGAATGATTCATTACGGCGGTTCGACGACGCCCATCGTGATCGAGGACCGCACGCTCGCTCATCTGAAAGTCGTCATCGCCACCAAGCTGCGCCGTGGCGAGAGCTTCACGGTGTCGTGGGCGCATCCCGACGACGTTCCGGGCGGGCGCACGACCTTGTGGCTGCATCCTTCGATCCCGTTGCGGTTCACGTTCGATGAAGAGGAACCCCCCGAGCTCAGCAGGGAGTGGCTAGAAGAGCTGGCGAATTCGGCGCACTCCTCGGGTGGCATCATGCTCGTGGCGGAGCACTTCGACGCCGACTGACGCGTCAGCCGTGGTCGCGCGCGCTGCCCGAGGTCGGGCGGCAGACGAGCACCGGACACGGCGCCGAGTGCTGTACGCGCGAAGCGGTGCTGCCGAGCAGGATCGTGCGGCTGAGGCCGCGCCCTCCCGCCGCCATCGCGATCAGGTCGGCATCGAGGTCTTCTGCAGCGCGGATGATCTCCTGTGCCGGTGAGCCGCTTCGCACCTGGGTGTGGATCCGGGGTCCCCATCCGTCGAACTCCGCCGCCACAGTGTCGGCTGCCAGCTGCGCATCTTCCGAGAAGCTCAGCGACGTCTGCGACTGGCGGCGACCCGGACCGATCTCGTTGGCGAACGGCGCGGCCGCGTAGGGACTGACGACGGCGACGACGGTCACGTCGGTGATCTCGCGCGAATCGGCGATCCATTTGAACTGGCGGGCTCCGGCCAGCGATGCCTGCGAGCCGTCGGTGGCGACGATGACGTGCATGGATCAGCGCTCCTTCTTCGAACGATCGGAGGCCGAGGCGACACGAGGCGGGTCCGCCTTCTTGCCGAACACCCGGTTGACGACGTAGAGCACCGCACCGACGGCGAGCAGACCGGCCACCCAGAACAGCGAGTCGGGGTCGTCGATCAGGGTGTAGACGAGCACGGCGAGGTTGCCGAAGATGCCGACGTACAGGAGCGGCGTGTTCGCCCGGTAGGTCTCGTCGGTCTCGTCCTTGCCGCGCAGCTTGAGGCAGGCGATGATCACGAGCGCGTAGATGAAGAGCAGGAAGACCACGGTGATGGTGGCGAGGCGATCGACGATGTCGAGCTGGTCATCGGCCGGCAGACCGGCCTGCCCCGAGCGGATCACCGCACCGACGATGAGCAGCAGGGCGACGATGACGGCGCCGAAGATCAGGGCGACATACGGACTGCGTCTCACCGGGTGCACCTTCGCGAACACCGCCGGCACGACGTTCTCGCGCGCCATGCCGTACAGGATGCGTGCCTGGGCGACCACGGTCACCAGCGTGGTGTTGCTGATCGCGATCATCGCGATGATGCCGAAGACGACGAGCATGATGGATGCCGGGATGAAGAACAGGTCGGCGCGGATGACCTCGAGCAGCGTGTTGCCGGCCAGCGTGCTGATCGGCACGGCGAGCGCGGCCGCGATCGACACGAGCACGTAGACGACGCCCGCGGTCATCATGCCGCCGATGAGCGCCCGGGGGAACGCGCGCGACGGATCGATGGTCTCCTCGGCGACGTTCGCTGCGTTCTCGAACCCGGTCATCGCGAAGAACGCCAGCGAGACGCCGGCGAGCACGGCGAGGATCGGCCCGCCGCTGCTGTCGGTGCTGAACTGCAGGAGCACCGCCGGGTCGCCGACGCCTTCGACCAGGGCGATGACGCCGATGATCATGACGATGACGAGGCCGCTGAGCTCGATGAAGGTCATGACGACGTTCGCGACCACCGACTCGGTGATGCCGATGAGGTTGATGACCGTGATGATGAGGACGAAGCCCAGGGCGATCGCCGTCGAGGCCCAGATGGCGTCGGCCGGCAGCCCGATGATGCCCGCGAAGTAGCGCACGAAGCCCGAGGCGAGCGAGCCCACGGCGGCCATGTTGGCCGACAGCATGCAGATCGTGATGAAGAACGTGAGCACCGGACTGCGGAACGCCTTGTTGATGTAGAGCGAGGCGCCGGCGGCCTGCGGATACTTCGTGACGAGCTCCGCGTAGGCGAGTCCCGTGATCGTCGCGATGGCGACGCCGACGAGGAACGCCATCCAGAACGCACCGCCCACGGCGGCGGCCACGAGGCCCACCAGCACGTAGATCCCCGAGCCGAGCACGTCGCCGACCACGTAGAAGTACAGCTGTCTGGCCGTGATCGAGCGCTTCAACGGGCTGGGCGTTGCGGACTTCGGAGCGGCTGCGGTTGCCATGCCGAGGACCCTACGCGGTAACGGACCCGTTGACCATGAAAATCTCGCGTGTCGGGTGTCGCCCGCTCAGGCCGCGTCGGAGCCGACAGCGATGACACGGACGCCTGCGACCCGTCGACGGTCCATCGCGGTGACCTGGATGCTCGCGCCCTCGACCTCGACCGCATCGCCGACGACGGCGAGCCGGCCGAGGTGCTCGGTGATGAATCCGGCGATCGTGTCGGAGGCGCCTCGGGGCAGCGAGAGGCCGGTGGCCTCCTCGAAGTCCTGCAGGTTGAGGCGGCCGTCCAGCTCGCCTCCCGCGACCGAGGGGTCGGCGGCGGTGTCGTACTCGTCGAAGATCTCGCCGACCACCTCTTCGACGAGATCCTCGAGCGTGACGATCCCGTCGGTGCCGCCGTACTCGTCGACGACCACGGCGATCTGGTGCCCGTCGGCGCGCATGCGCGTCAGTGTCGGCAGCACCCGGGCCGTGGACGGCAGGTACGAGATCGGGCGCACGAGGCCGGCGAGCGGCCGAGCGGCATCCGTCACCGCCGCCTCGAAGAGGTCGCGCACGTGCACGAAGCCGGTGATGTCGTCGATGGACTTGTCGGCCACCGGGTAGCGCGAGAACGGCAGCTCGCGAACCTGGACGATCGCGTCGGCGATGCTCGACGTCTCGTCGAGGGCGATGACCTCGGGCCGCGGACGCATGACCTCGCTGACCTGACGGCCGCGCAGCGACAGCACGTCGTCGAGGATGCGCCGCTCGTCGTCGGGGAGCCCCTCGTGCGTCGCGACGATGTCGCGGATCTCTTCGTCGCTCAGCTGGTCGGCCGCCTTGTGCGGGTCTCCGCCCAGCAGTCTCACCAGGGCGTTCGTCGAGATGGAGAGCAGCCAGATGACCGGGCGCATGACCGTGGCGAAGCCGTCGAGCGCGGGCGCCACGGCGTAGGCGAATGACGCGTTGCGCTGGATCGCCAGCCTCTTGGGCACGAGTTCGCCCAGTACGAGCGACAGGTAGGCGATCACCAGGGTCAGCAGCACCGTCGCGAGGGTGAGGGCGAGCGGCTCGGCCGCGCCCCACATCACGAACAGCGGCGACACGGACGGGGCGATCGAGGTCGCGCCATAGGCGGCCGACGCGAAGCCGGCCACCGTGACGCCGATCTGCACCGCCGACAGGAACGTGTTGGGGTTGCGTGCGAGCGCGGCCACCTTCGCGCCGCGACGACCCCGGGCGGCGATCGCGTTGATCTGGCTCTCGCGCAGCGTGACCAGTGCCATCTCGGTGGCGGCGAAGACGCCGCCGATGAGGACGAACGCGAAGACGAGGGCGATGTTCCAGACGAGGTCGCCGCTCATCGGGCGAACATCTCCTCGGGGGTGCCCGGCGTCAGCCGGGTGTCGGGACTGTCAGGGTCGGCGGACGACTCGGCGTCTCGGGTCGGGGTCACGGGAGTTCCTTCTTGATGGCGGCGTCGACGTCGGATTCGGTGGGCGATCCCAGTTGCGCGGTGTCGCGGTCGCCCCGGGTCTTGATGAGACTCGCGACCGTCGCGACGGCGATCGTGGCGCCGATGAACAGCAGCGAGAACCAGATCGGGATTTCGGGCGCCCACAGCATCGGCTCGCCGCCGTTGATGAACGGCAGTTCGTTGACGTGCATGGCGTGCAGCACGAGCTTCACGCCGATGAAGGCGAGGATGACCGCCAGGCCCTGCGCGAGGTAGACGAGACGCTCGAGGAGCCCGCCGATCAGGAAGTAGAGCTGGCGCAGACCCATGAGCGCGAAGGCGTTGGCGGTGAAGACGATGTACGCCTCGTCTGTGAGCCCGTAGATGGCGGGGATCGAGTCGACCGCGAAGATGAGGTCGACGAACCCGATCGCGACGATCGTGAGGAGCATCGGGGTGACGAAGCGCTTGCCGTTCTTGACGACCGTCAGCTTCGCCTCGTTGTACTCGTCGCTGACCGGCAGGATGCGGCGAACGAAGCCCATGAACTTGCCGTTGGCGGGGTTGCTCTCGTGGTCGCTGAAGGCCTGGCGGTACGCGAGCACCAGCAGGAGGGCGCCGAAGAGGTAGAAGATCCACGAGAAGTTGGCGATGAGCGCTGCGCCGACGGCGATGAAGATGCCTCGCAGGATCAGCGCGATGACGATGCCGATCATCAGCACCTTCTGCTGGTAGATCTTCGGCACCGCGAAGCCGGTCATGACGATGAGGAACACGAAGAGGTTGTCGATCGACAGCGCCTTCTCGGTCAGGTAGCCGGCGAAGTACTCCCCGCCGTAGCGCCAGTCGGCGACGAACCCGATGCCGACGCCGAACAGCAGCGCCAGACCGATGTAGAAGGCCGACCACCGGGCGGATTCGCCGATGCTCGGCTCGTGCGGCGTGCGCACGTGGGCGAAGAACTCGTAGACGAAGAACGCGATCGTGACCGCGATCGTGATGAGCCAGATGAGCGGCGTGATTTCCAAGAAGACTCCAGAGTCGGCGCGTACGGGAAAGGCGCCAAAGTCTTCTCCATCCCTGAGATCAGGAACCGGCGGCCCGGGATGCATCGCGCATCCGTATTGACGAGCCGACCGTGTCGGAGTACTCCCCTTGGACTTGCGAGCCTAGGGGAACGCGGCGCGCCGATCCTGAGTGAATCCCGAGCGCTGCCGAGGCTCAGAGTTCGCGCAGGGCCTCCAGCAGCGGCCCCGCGGCCTCGTCGAGGAACCGGGACTGCCCGTCATCCCCCACCTGGACGAGCGCGACGTCGGTGAAGCCCGCATCGAGGTACTCCTTGACGCCCGCCACGATCTTGTCGAGGTCGGGACCGCAGGGGATCGCCTCGGCCACGTCTTCCGGCCGCACGAACTGGCTCGCGGCCTCGAAGCCCGCCGGTGTCGGCAGATCGGCGTTGACGGCCCATCCGCCGGCGAACCAGCGGAACTGGTCGTGTGCCCGCGCGATCGCGGTCTTCTCGTCGGGGTCCCAGCTGATCGGCATCTGGCCGATCTTGCGTGAGGCGCCGTCGTGGACGGAATCCCACTTCTGGATGGCGTCGCCATCGGGCTGCACCGCGATCGCATGGTCGGCCAGCGGCGCGAACAGGTCGATGGACTTCTCACCCGACACCGCCACCGCGATCGGCACACCCGACTCGGGGGCGTCCCAGATGCGAGCCGAGTCGACGCGGAAGTACTCGCCCTCCCACGTCGTGAGCTCGCCGGTGTGCAGCGCGCGGATGATGTGGATGGCCTCGACAAGCATGTCCTGGCGGGCGCTCACCGCCGGCCACCCTTCGCCCACGACGTGCTCGTTGAGGTTCTCGCCGGACCCGAGGCCCAGGGTGAAGCGGCCCTCCGACAGATCCTGCAGCGTCGCCGACTTCTGCGCCACGACAGCGGGGTGGTAGCGCATGGTGGGGCAGGTGACGTAGGTCATGAGCTCGACGGCGGATGTCGCGTGCGCCACAGCCCCGAGCACCGACCACGCGTACGGCGCGTGGCCCTGACTCGTCAGCCACGGCGAGTAGTGGTCGCTCGACACCTCGAAGTCGAACCCGATCTCCTCCGCCGCGACGGCGTACCGCACGAGGTCACGTGCACCGCTCTGCTCGGTCATGAGCGTGTAGCCGAATCGTGCGGTCATGGGCGGTCTCCTCCGGATCGAGCGGGTGTGCGCCCACGCTAAGCCGCGATGCAGCCGTCACCCAGCGGCTTGACTGCCGCCCCGCATAGCGGTACCACCGCCCGAGCGTCAGCGGAACACGTCGTTCACGACCACGGTGAGCTGCGCGGCGAGATCGCGGGCGAGGAAGCCGAGCCCCGTGCGCTCGGTCAGGCTGTCTCCGGCGGTGGCGTGAGCCCATGCGCCCCATGCGGCGGCACGCGGCGCCTCGAGCCCGCGGGCGGCGAAGCCCGTGATCGCGCCGGCGAGCACATCGCCGCTTCCCGAGGTTCCGAGACCGGGGCCGCCCGCGGGGATGCGACACGAACGACCCCCGGGCTCGACGATGTCGCCGTAGCACTGCACGACCAGGCGATCGCGCTCGGCGATCTCGCGCAGATCGTCGAGCCGGTCGTCCGAGAGAGCCCGTCCGAGGAGGATCGCGGCCTCCTCCTCGTTGGCGTTGACGATGACCTCGTCGGGCATCCGATCCCGCGGGATGTCGTTGATCACCCCGAGCGCGTAGGCGTCCAGCACCAGGCGTGACACACCGCACTCCAGCACTGCGAGAAGCGTGGATCGGGTCTCGTCGATGTCGTCGAAACCCGGGCCGACGAGCACGGCGTCGGCGTTGCCGATCTCATCGCGGACGCCGTCGGGCAGTGCCTGCGATGCGTCCTCGGGGAGCGCGAACACGGCGGCTTCGGGGATCACCGCACCGAGCTGCGCATCGACCGACTGCGGCACGACGACGCCCAGCCGTCCCGCACCCACGCGCAACGCCGCCTCGGCGGCGAGAACGACGGCCCCCGGCGTACGGCGCGACCCGCCCACGACGATGACACGGCCCCGGGTCTTCTTCGACGAGCCCGGATCGGGCAGCCCCCAGGATCGCAGCAGCTGTTCGGTGACGATCTCATCCGGGTTCGACATCGGGGCTCCCCGGGTGCACGGTGACGGGGGCACCCTCGACTTCGAGGTGCGAGACGTCCGAGAACTCGACCAGCTCCCACCCGTCATCCGACCGTACGAGATGGGTCACAGAGGCGTTGAGGACGGTGCGGGTCGCCGCGAAGTCGAGCAGAGCGGTCTCGTCCAGGGGCAGCAGCAACGACACCAGCAGCATCACGACGGCGTCGTGGGCGACGATGACCGCTGTGCTGCCCGGGCTCTTGTCGGCATCGGCGAGGAACGACCGCAATCGCAGGCCGACGTCGGCCCAGGACTCGCCTCCCGGCGGCCGGTGGTAGAACTTGCCCAGGCGTCTGCGGCGCTCCGCTTCGGCGGGATGCAGACGGGCCACTCCCCCGCGGGTGAGCAGATCCAGGATGCCGAGCTCGCGGTCACGCAGTCTCTCGTCGCTCCGCACCTCGACGGGTGGCGAGTCGTGCGCATCCAGGGCGATCATGAGCGTCTCGCGCGCCCGCACGTACGGCGACGTGTAGAAGTCCTCGACCTCGTCGCGGTGCTCGCGCATCCACCGTCCGAGAGCCTCCGCCTGATCGCGACCCGTCTTGGACAGCGGCACGTCCGCGTCGCGGATGTCGACGGGGATCACATCGACCCCGTCGCGTTCCGCCTGCGTCGCGGCGATGTTCGCGATGCTCTCCCCGTGCCGGACGAGCCACACCTCTCTGAGCGTCATGCCGCCACGATACGAGGGCTCGGATCACCTGGCCGAGGCGCTTGACAAATCCCCGCACCGATCCCTCATCTGCCTCCGCGTCGCGCGAGGCGCGCGTAGGTCTTCGCGGGCCGTTCGTCAACACCCTGGCCGTCGCGTGGACGAGGGCGGAGTCTGAGAAGCCATCACACGAGCGGAGGAATCATGAAGGCACTCACCTGGCAGGGCAAGCGCAGCGTCTCGGTCGACGAGGTTCCGGACCCGGTTATCGAGCACCCGACCGACGCGATCGTCAAGATCACGTCGACCGCGATCTGCGGATCCGACCTGCACCTGTACGAACTCTTCGGCCCGTTCATCGACCGGGGTGACATCCTCGGCCACGAGCCGATGGGCGTCGTCGTCGAGGTCGGATCGGATGTCACGCTGCTCGCACCCGGTGACCGCGTCGTGATCCCGTTCAACATCTCGTGCGGCCACTGCTTCATGTGCCGGCGCGGGCTCCAGTCGCAGTGCGAGACCACCCAGGTGCGCGACTACGGCAGCGGCGCCGCGCTCTTCGGCTACACGAAGCTCTACGGTCAGGTGCCGGGCGGACAGGCCGAGTATCTGCGGGTGCCGCTGGCGGACTACAACCACATCCGCGTCGGTGACGAGCTCCCCGACGACCGCTACCTGTTCCTGAGCGACATCCTGCCGACGGCCTGGCAGGGCGTGCAGTACGCCGGTGTTCCCGAAGGCGGCACGCTCGCCGTCATGGGTCTCGGTCCGGTCGGTCAGTTCGCGGCGCGCGTCGGCATCCATCTCGGATATCGCGTGCTCGCGATCGATCCCGAGCCGGTGCGGCGCGAGATGGCCGAACGTCACGGCGTGCTCACGTACGACCTCACCGACACCGTCATCGACGAGCTTCGCGATCTCACCGAGGGCAGAGGCGCCGACGGCGTCGTGGACGCCGTCGGGCTCGAGGCGCACGGCAACCCGGGTGTGAAGTTCGCCCAGAACGCGATCGGTCTCCTCCCGGATGCGATCGCGCAGAACCTGATGGACAAGGCCGGGATGGACCGTCTGGCCGCCGTCTACGCGTCGATCGATCTCGTGCGACGGGGCGGCACGGTCTCGCTCAGCGGCGTGTACGCGGGCGATGCCGACATCCTGCCGATGAAGACGATGTTCGACAAGCAGATCGCGCTGCGGATGGGCCAGTGCAACGTCAAGCGGTGGGTCGATGACCTGCTGCCGCTCGTGGAGGACCCGGCCGACCCGTTCGGCGTGATGGACCTCGTCACCCACCACGCGCCGCTCGCTGACGCACCCGGACTCTACGAGACCTTCCAGAAGAAGGAGGACGGCTGCGTCAAAGTCGTCCTCAACCCCTGACTCCGGCGCGGCCGTGAATCCGCCGACATCCCGGGGGCAGATGTCAAGACCGGTGCGCGAGGTGCGCCGGTTCTCCTATCGTGACGTCATGACGCAGATCCGCGCGGAGGGACATCACCATGACTGACGAACACCTTCTCCGAGACATCGGCGCCTGGGTCGCGCGACAGCGCTGGTACGCGGGCAAGAGCCACGAGCCGAGATTCCGCGTCCTCGACGAGCGCCCCGCCTCGGCGGCCACCCGATACCTGCTGATGGATGACGCGGGGTCGCTGCCCACGCTCTACAACGTGCCGATCGCTCGACGCGCGACACCCGAAGACGGCGATGAGATCATCGCCGAGGGGCCAGACGGCTACCTGGTAGACGCGACGCGACATGCCGACTTCACCATCGGGATGCTCGCCGAGATGGGCCTGGATGTCAGCGGTGTGACGGGATCCCGGGTGCTCACGGGCGAGCAGTCCAACACCTCGATCGTCTTCGAGCAGGACGGCCGGCCCACCATCATCCTGAAGCTCTTCCGCACCCTCCATCACGGCGAGAACCCCGACGTCACGGTACAGCGTGCGCTGAGCGAGGCGGGGTCGCCGTTCGTGCCGCGATTCTTCGGCAGCATCGACGCCGAATGGCCCGATGTGGGGCGCGGATCCGGCGTCGCGCGCGGCACCCTCGCGTTCGCGCAGGAGTTCCTGCCCGGTGTGCGCGACGGCTGGGCGATCGCGCTCGAGGCCGCGCGCGAGGAACGCGACTTCACCACGGAGTCCCGCGAGCTCGGGATCGCCGTCGCACGCGTGCACGCCGCGCTCGGTGAGACACTCGAGACAGCCGAGGCCGGCCCCGCCGTCGTGGCGTCGACGGCCACCGCCTGGCGGCGTCGGCTGGAGACCGCCGCGGCCGAGGTGCCCGCCGTGGCCGTCCGCCAGTCGGCGATCGACACCCTCTACCGCGCCGCCCTCGACCGCCCCTGGCCCCGGATGCAGCGCATCCACGGCGACCTGCACCTGGGTCAGGTGCTCGCCGTGCCGACGGGCGGGTGGCGGATCGTGGATTTCGAGGGCGAGCCGCTGCGGCCGATGGAGGAGCGCGCGATCCCCGACCTCGCACCCCGGGATGTCGCCGGGATGCTGCGATCGTTCGACTACGCGGGCGCGGTCGGGGCCGCGCCGGGGGCAGCTGCCTGGGCGTCGGCGTGCAAAGAGGCCTTCGTCGAGGCGTATGCCGACACGCCCGGTGCGGTCGAGCTCGACCCGGTGCTGCTGAGCGCTCTCGTGCTCGACAAGGCCGTCTACGAGTCGATCTACGAGGCCCGCAACCGTCCCGCGTGGCTCGCGGTGCCGCTCGCCGGCATCGACGCCGCGCTCGCCTGACTCACTCGGCGTCGAACTCCTCCGACTCGAGCATCAGGAACAGCGCGCCGTAGGCGGGCAGCGCGACCGAGAAGCTGCGCAGGTCGTCGACGCGTCCCAGCGTCTCGCCGGTCGCGGCATCCACCACCGTGCTCTGGGGCACCAGCTGCTCGGAGCGCACGGTGCCCTCGGTCGCCTCGCCCGAGAAGTTCAACACGGTCACCTGCATGCGCGCGTCGCTCGCGGCGTCGCCGTCGTCGAGCCGGTGCACGAGCACCAGCATCCCGGCGTGCGCGACCTCGGGGATGTCGACCTGCGACGCCGTCGCGATACCGGACTCGCGGCGCAGATCGAGGATGCCCGAAAGCCTGGACGCGAACGATGACGGGTCCTCCAGCTGCGCGGGCAGCGCGCCGTAGAGCGCGCGGCCGCGCGGCATCCCGGCCGCGGACCGGGTCGCCGCAGGATCCACGTCGAGGAGGTCGTGGGCGCCTCGCTCGATCCACCGGGTGTCGCCCGCCGAGAGCAGGTCCGCGACCTGAGCGGACGGCACCGTGAGCATGCCGGTGAGGTCCCAGCCCGACAGGGCGAACACCCCCGGCTGCCACGCGTTGTACGCGCACAGCAGCAGGTGCGCATCGCGGATGGCCGGGATGTCGGCATCGGTGATGTCCTCGAGCCGGGCCGCGCCGCGGGCCGCCGCGATCAGCGAGGTCGTCGTGCAGGCGATGCCGTTCTGGGTGAACACGCGGTTGAAGTCGGCCGTGCCGGTGAGGCTTTCGGTGAGGTCGGCGCGCACCTCTTCAGCGAGCTGGCCGCCCGAGATGTCGCGGCCGCGGAAGCGGAAGAGGTCGTCGCCGTGCCTGGTCGCCCAGTGCACGAGCTCGTAGGTGAGCTCGTCGTGGTTCTGCAGCCCGTGGACGAGCTGCACGGGCTGCACGCCCAGCTCGAGAGACGTGGTGAGCGCCAGCCGCAGGAACTCGGTCTGCCCGGTGGCGAGGGCGTGGTGGTAGCCCGGTCGCCCGATGAAGTCGTACGAGAGGTCGGCGCCGACGGCGCCCGTGTCGCGGATGTCCTCGATCGTGAGGTTGAGCTCTTGGAACGTGAAGCCGCCGACCTTGCGCACCATCCCCGCGATGATGTGGTTCGCGGCGTGAGACAGCGGGTGCCCCTCCGACCACGCCGGCATCCCCTCGGCGCTCTTCTCCACCCCGAGGAAGCCGTTCGCGTCGAGGCGGAGCGCGCTCGTGCCCAGCTCTCCGAGCGAGTGCAGGGCGTCGCCGATCACGAGCCTCATGCCGGCGAAGGTGGGGTCGAGCCAGTTGATGGAGGGCTGGCCCTGCTTGAAGTAGTGCAGGTAGACCCATCGGCGGGTGATGCCGTCGGGGCCGGTCGCCGGGGCCGTGGCGCTCCAGTTGGTCTCCTTGACGCCCGGCGTGTAGAAGATGACGCGCTGCAGCGCGCCGATGATGTAGCCGCGCTCGGCGAGCTCGTGCTCGGTCGCGGGGTCGAGGTTGACGCTGTCGACCCCCGCCGGCACGTCGGGCAGCAGGGTCCAGTCCTCGGGCGGGATCTCGATCATGTGGTAGATCCCGGGGTAGTCCTTGAAGCCCATCTCGGCGAGGCGGAAGTCGGCGCCCTTGCCGGTGTGACCGGGAACGATGTCGTCGATGACGCTGCCGCCGTGCGAATCGGCGACGTCACACAGGGCGCGGAACTCGTCCTCCGTGCCGAACGCAGGATCGATCGACGTGCTGATGCGGTCGAAGTGGCCGTCGACGCTGGGAGTCTCGAGCCACCCGGCGATGCCGCCGGCCCGCTTCACCGGGCCCGTGTGGATCGCCGAGATGCCGACGCGTTCGAACGCGGACCACAGCTGGTCGTCGCCGAGGGCCGCCAGGAAGGATTCCCCCGGTCGCGTGATGAACGAGATCGGATATGCCGTGAACCACACGTCGCTCGTGGCGATCGCCCGGCGGGCATCCGGTCGCGCATACGGATTGCGCCACATGGCGGGCTGACCCGAGAGCTGTCGTGCCAGCACATCGGCGTCCTTGAGCATGGACTGCCGCACGAGCCACTCGACGTACGACGGGTTGGTGCCGTTCGCCGTTCGCGGGTCGGTCGTGATGCGGCGCACGCTGCCGCCACGGAACTGATCGCGCGGACGCAGGCGCCTCGGACGCGCGGGGTACCGCTGTTCGTCGTAACTGATCTCGTTCTTCTCGGGTTCGACCTCGCCATCGCCGTCCGCGTCCATGCGCGGCAGGTCGATGGGGCCGGTGTAGAGGTCCTCGGGGGGAAGCTCGTCGCGCGCCATTCCTCCACGCTACGCACTTCACCCATCAACGACGAGGACTGGTGCGCGCGCGCCCGAAAGGCTATAGAGAACAGGGGGTTTCCGACCGACCCTGAGACGCACGCAGGAACTGTTGATAGCGTTCGAGCGCCGGCAGTTCGTCGGCGTCAGGGAAGACATCTCGGTTTCGTCGCCTCCTCTGAATTCTCAGAGGAGACAGCATGTCCATCCCCGCCACGGCCGTCGTCTACTACGAGGGCAAGTTCGGCCGACAGGACGGCAAGACCGCCAACGGTCTCGTGCGCCATTCCGAGAAGTACCGCATCGTCAGCGTCATCGACAGCACTCTCGCGGGACAGGATGCCGGGTTCGTGCTCGACGGGGTCTCGTCGGGCATCCCGATCGTGGCGGACCTCGAGCACGCGATCGCCCACGCCGGTGTCGTGCCCGACACGCTGATCTTCGGCATGGCGCCTGCGGGCGGGCGGCTCACGCCCCCGCAGCGCATCGACATGCTCGACGGCATCGCGCGCGGCATGGACCTGGTCAACGGACTCCACGAGTTCTTGAACGAGGATGCCGAGTTCGGCGCCGCCGCGCTGCTGGCCGGCGTCACGATCACCGACGTGCGGCGCGGAAAGGACCGGAAGGATCTGCAGCTGTTCACGGGACGCATCTTCGACGTGATGTGCCCACGTGTGGCGGTCCTCGGAACCGACGGCGCCATCGGAAAGCGCACCACCGCCACCCTTCTCGTCGAGGCCCTCAACGCACGCGGCATCCGCGCCGTCATGATCGGCACCGGTCAGACCGCACTGATCCAGGGCGCGAAGTACGCGGTCGCCTTGGATGCCACCGTGCCCCAGTTCGGCTCGGGTGAGGTCGAGGCGCAGGTCGTGGCAGCGTTCGAGGGCGAGGATCCCGACATCATCGTCATCGAGGGCCAGGGCGCGTTGAGCCACCCGGCCTACCTCTCGTCCGCGTACATCCTGCGGGGTGGTCGCCCCGATGGCGTGATCCTCCAGCATGCCCCGGGGCGCGGGACGCTGGATGACTTCCCCGCTCTGCCGACGCCGACCGTCGCGAGCGAGATCGCCCTGATCGAGTCGTTCGCCCAGACCCGGGTCATCGGCGTCACCATCAACCACGAGAACATGACCGACGACCAGATCAGCGCCGTCATCGACGAATACGAACTCGATCTCGGGATCCCGGTCACCGATGCGCTGGCGCGTCCGATCAATCTGCTGGTCGACATGGTCCTCCACGCCTACCCCGGGCTCGGAGCTCGCGCGGCCGCGGCGCTCATCGCCCCCTGAGCGACGAGCTCCGCTCGACGTCAGCGCTTCGGTCGGGTCAGCTCGTCGATCGTAAGCGCCGCGGTGATGAGCGCCAGGTGACTCAGCGCCTGTGGCACGTTGCCCCAGGCATCGCCGGTGTCGGGGTCGATCATCTCGGCGAAGACCGAGACGTCGTTCCCCTGCGTGACGAGGTCGTCCATCGCGGCGACGGCCTCATCCCCACGTCCGACGCACGCGAGCGCCGTCGCCCGCCAGAAGCCGCACGCGACGAAGGCGAACTCCTCCCGGTGCACACCCGTGTAGCGGTAGAGCTGGTTTCCCGAGCCCAGCTCGGCGGTCAGCGCGTCGATGGTCTTCAACATGCGCTCGCCGCGGTCGAACCCGCTGGGTGCGTGCAGCAGAACGGAGGTGTCGAGGTCGTCGGTGCCCGGGTGCATGACATACGACTCGCGCGCGTCGGACCAGCAGTTCTCCGAGATCCATTCACGGATGCGGTCCTGTTCGGCACGCCACCGATCGGGGCTGCCGTCGATCTGACCCACCTCGGCGAGGTGGATCGCGTCACCCAGGGCCTGCCAGCATCCCATCTTCGACGACGTGTAGTGCTGCAGATCCTCGAGCTCCCACATGCCCGCGTCCCGGTTGCGCCAGAGGTCGCACGTGCGGTCTGCGACGTCGGCGAGCATGCGCCCTGTCGCCACGTCGAGCACGTTGCCGGCATCGACGTACGTGCGACAGATCGCGAAGAGGTCGCCGAAGACGCCGAGCTGGAGCTGACCCTGCGCCGGGTTGCCGGTCACGACCGGCCCGATACCCCGCCAGCCCTCGACGTCGTACTCGCGGACGTCGTCCGGCAGCTCCCCGTCGAGGCTGTAGAAGATGTGCAGCTCCGGACCGTGCAGGCGGATCGTGCGCAACAGCCACGAGATGGCCGCGTGCGTCTCTTCGCGCAGACCGAATCTGACCAGCGCGTGAGCGGTGTACGCGAGATCGCGCACCCACGCGAAGCGGTAGTCCCAGTTCTTGCCCCCGCGGGGGTTCTCGGGCAGCGACGTCGTGGCCGCGGCGGCGATCGCCCCGGTGGGGGCGTAGATCAGCTGCTTGAGGGTGAGGGCGCTGCGCTGCACATGCGCGCTCCATCGCCCGTCGAACGAGAACTCGCGCGACCACACCCGCCACGCCGAGATGGTGCGGTCGATGCCTTCGTCGACGATCGCGGGATCGGGGAAGTGCAGGGGCTCGTCGTGCGTCGCCGCCACCACGATCACGTGACGCGATCCGGTCGCGGTCGTGAAGCGACCCGACACCTGCGGCTGGTGCTCACGGCTCGGTGCGCGAGGTCCGTGATCGCTTCCCACCACCGCGATCGAGGTCTTCCCCGAGCGGATGACGGGACCTTCGCGACCGACGTCGAGCCAGGGCGACGCCGTGCCGAGGGACGTGCCCGGCAGCACTCTCCACGTGAACTCGACCGTGCCCGAGACGCCGTCGATCCGGCGGGCGAGCTCGGCCCACGGCAGTCGGCCCGCGACACCCGTCACCAGGGCATCGGTGACGGTGGCCCGGCCCTGGGGCGTGGTGAAGGTCGTCCGCAGCACATTCGTCCCGGCGACGTAGCGGCGGCGCACGGTGTACTCGCCCACCGGCTCGAGCTCGATGCATCCACCCGTGTCGTCATCGAGCAGGCGCGCGAAGACGGGCAGCGAGCCGAGGTTGGGGATGGGGAGCCAGTCGACCTGCCCCCGCAGCCCGATGAGCGCGACCGTGCGGCCGTCGCCGATGGGCGCGTACGAGCTCAGATCCTGGCCGGCGGCACCATGAGCGTTCACGCACTCTCCTGCAGGCGGCGCAGGGCGTCATCGAAGACGAGGGTCTGCGCGACCTCGACGGCGATGGCGTGATGCGGTCCTGCGAGCACGACGAAGACGGCACCCACCACATCGATGAAGCCGAGGGTCGCACCCCGATGGTGGACTTCGTACCGGTCGAGGTCGATCAGAGTCCACCGGGGCGACACCGATGGGGCCGGTTCTGCGACCGCACGGCGCGTGGGCAGTTGCCTGAAGGTGTCGGAGTCACCGAAGCGCGGACGCAGCACATCACGTCCCGCGGGCCGTATCGCGTCGGTCGTCATGGCTGCCCCTCACTGCGCTGTGATCAGGATCCAACGAACTAGCTGAGGATGCGCGGGGGTTGACGTGGAGTCCCCGGGTGGCTACCCGACCTCGCGGCGCGCGATGATACGCCGTCCACCCCCCGGAGTCGAGGGTGTGGGCGGTCCATTGCAATGCGCGGACTGTGGGGGAACACACCCCCATCGGAGGCACGACATGTATTTCCACCTGCAGGAGTTCATCCACGAGATCGCCCAGGACGAGCCGGATCCGGCCGCGGCCAACGCCCTCCAGGAAGGACTGGGAGGGCAGTTCGGCGAGATGCGGACGATGATGCAGTACCTCTTCCAGAGCATCAACTTCCGCGGACCCGACGGAAAGCCGTACAAGGACCTCATCCAGGGCATCGGCACCGAGGAGATCAGCCACGTCGAGCTCATCGGCACGACGATCTCGCGACTGCTGGACGGTTCCCCGCGCTACAGCGGCAAGCCGACCGACCCGGTCGATCAGCCGGGGGCCGGCGGAGCGACACCGCTGAACATCGCGCTGGACACCGGCAACATCCACCACTATCTCGTCGGCGCACAGGGCGCTCTTCCCGTGGATGCCGTGGGCAACCCGTGGAGCGGCAGCTACGTCTACAACTCCGGCAACCTCGTGCTGGACCTGCTGTACAACCTGATGCTCGAATCCACCGGGCGCCTGCAGAAGTGCCGCCTGTACGAGATGACGGCGAACAAGATGGCCCGATCGACGATCTCGTATCTGATCGTGCGCGACCAGGCACACGAGAACGCCTACGCGAAGGCCCTCGAGACGCTGGGCGTGAACTGGCGCACGTCGCTGCCGATCCCCAAGACGAACGCCGAGCAGTTCCCCGAGGTCAAGAAGCTGCTCGACCTCGGTCTGCAGAGCAAGAACTACTCGTTCGATCTCACCGCGCAGTCCGAGGCGGGCAAGATCTTCCAGGGGGCTTCGCCGTCGAACGACGGCACCGAACTGGATGCCGGCGAGCAGGCACCGATCGGTGCGCCGATGACCATCTCGCCGGAGCGACTGGAGGAATTCTCTCCCGGAGCCGACAGCGAGCTGCGCGCCCTGATCGAGGCCACGGCCGCGATGGAGATGGCCGACATCGACGCCACCTTCGGCCGTATGTCCTGACCGACGTCGTCCCCGGCGCCTCTTCTGCGCCGGGGACCGCGTCGCGCGCCTCCTGCAGACGCGGTCGCCGACCTCACCTGGATCTCGTCGATCTCTTCCGTATGGGGACCAGCGGACGCATGATCGTCTGAGACGAGAGGGGATCCGCAATGTCCCGTGCAGACGCGAACAGTTCCGATCAGCCCGATGGCGACAAGATGTCGAAGGCGCGCGAGGCGGTCGAGCGCCAGCCCTTCGTCGACACGGACGGAGAGCTGGACGACAGCGCCGACTCCTACGTGAGCCCGGCTCGGAAGCCCGGGCCGCACCGATAGCGGTCACTCAGGCGCGGGTCAGAGGATGTCGTCGAGAGACGGATCCTTGTCGATGCCCGGCGGATTCGCCTCCCACTCGGCGACGAGGTCGGAATCGCGCTCGATCACCTCGAAGCGGACTCCCACCCGGGAGGTGATCAAGACGCTGACCGTCGCCCGCCCGATCGTGTCGAACTTCACGAACCCGGCGCCCGCCTGCGCCGCCTCGAGGATCTCGCGTTGCAGTGCGTCGATGTCTTGATCCGGGTCGAGCGCGAACTCCTGGCCGTCGACGTGGACTGTGTGCACCTTCATGGTGGCTCCGCTCCGGCCTCGGGTCGCTTTTCGACGAAGATCGGGTCTCCTGGCCTCCCAGCCTCTCCCGCGTCCGTGCACGCCGCTACCCCGGTTCAGCGATTTCCAGGGGATCTTCGGAATCGATCCGCCTGCGTCCCCGGAGATCGACAAACCGCCATCGAGCTCTCCGGGTGCGTCTCCGGAGAGTGGGGGCGCTGCGCACGGCAGTGCGGACTGAGGTCGCAGGGAGCGGGGTACTGCTGACTTCGGCGGGTCAGCGCGGCGAGAGGTCGGGAAGTGCGCGCGTGCCGAACTCGTGCCGGAGCGCGCTCAGGGCGGCGTGCCAGCCGACGAGGCCGTGGACTCCGGGACCCGGCGACGCCGACGACGACGCGAGGTAGACCCCCGGGATCGGCGAGCGCCACGGATCGGTCCGCAGAACGGGTCGTGCGATCAGCTGGCGGAGCGAGGGTGCGCCGGCGGCGATGTCTCCGCCGACGTAGTTCGGGTTGTGGCGTTCGAGGTCGACGGCGTTCCGGTGCGCAGTCGCGAGGATGGTGTCGCGGAATCCCGGCGCGAACCGCTCGATCTGACTGATCACCGCCTCGGTCCGGTCCGCTGTGCTCCCCGCCGGCACGTGCGTGTAGGCCCACAGCGTGTGCTGACCTGCGGGCGCCCGCGTCGAGTCGAACGTCGACGGCTGCGCGACCAGCACGTAGGGCCGATCGGGGATCGCGCCGTTGTTGACGGCGTTCTCGGCGGCGGCGATCTCGGCTCGTGAGCCGCCGACGTGCACCGTGCCGGCGGCGCGGACGTCGGGATCCGCCCACGGCACCGGCTCGCTGAGGGCGAAGTCGACCTTCGCCACGCCGCCGCCGTACCGGAACCTCTGCAGCGCCGACCGGTAGCCGGACGGCATGGATTCTCCGGCAAGCCTGATGAAGGCGCGCGGGGTGACGTCCAGCAGAACCGCCCGGGATGCCGGGAGCTCCGCGAGCGAGGACACCTCGTGATCGGTGACGAACTCGCCTCCGTGGGCGCGGACGTCGTTGACCATGGCATCCACGATCGACTGCGTGCCGCCGATCGGGATCGGCCAGCCCTGCGCGTGGGCGAGCGTCTGGAGCATGAGTCCGGCGCCGGCCGCGGCGATGCTCGGCTGCGACAGGATCGAGTGCGCCGCCGCGCCGGTCAGCAGGGCCGGGGCCAGGTCCTCTGCGAACCGGGTGTTCCAGTCGACGGTCCCCTGCTCCAGCGCGCGCAGGCCGAACACCAGCGCGGCGAGCGGGTCGCGCGGCATCCGGAGCAGCGAAGATCCCGTGAGATCCGCGATCCCGTCGACACGATCCACGAGCGGTCGCATGAGTCTTTCGTACGCCGCCCCGTCGCGCCCCATGCCGTCTCGGGTGCGGGCGAGGTCGCGGAACGCGATCGCCGCACGTCCGCCGTCCAGCGGGTGGGCGAACGACACGTCCGGCGTGACGAAGTCCACGCGGTGGCGCAGACCGAACTCGCGGAAGAACCGCGACACGAACGCCATCGGGTGAACGGCCGAGCACACGTCGTTCCGGAAGCCGGGCAGGGTGATCTCTCTCGTCGCCGCGCCGCCGCCGAGCGCGCCGTCGCGCTCGTACACCCGCACCGCGAGACCGGCGCGGGCGAGGGTGACGGCCGCGGCGAGCCCGTTGGGGCCGGAACCGACGATCACCGCATCGACCACCGGCTTGCGTCGGGAGCTGCGGTCCTTCACGGGCCGGCCTGTTCGGGGGCGGGATCGTCCGAACCCACGCCTTCGTCCTGCGCCGTGGTCGGAGCGGCCGGCGTTAGGGCGAGTCCCTCGGCGAGGTATGCGAGGCGGTGGAGGGTCTCGGTGTTGCGCCAGTGCAGACCGAGATCGAGCAGGAACTGCGGCACCCAGCGACCCGGGCCGGCGACGGCCTCCTCCTGGATCCTCACGACGCAGCCCGCCCCGCGCGGCTTGACGTCGATGGTCACGCGGGCTTCCCCGATCGGCCATCCCTTGGGTCGCATCACGAGCCGTCGAGAAGGCTCGAAGGCTTCGACGACGGTCTCGTCATCGATGAGCACAGGCCAGACGCCGAAGGAGTGGTGCAGGCGCGCGCCGACGTTCGGCCAGGACTCGTCGACCTCCCGCATCCGGGAAGCCCCGACCACCCACGCCGGGAAGAGCCATCCGTCCGCCAGGACGCGGAAGACGTCTTCGGGCGAGCAGGCGAATTCCCTCGCGTTACGTGACATCGTGCTGTCCTCTCATCGCCGCATCCGTCCGACCGCGCTCACCCCGCCGGCGACCACCGCGAGGGCTGCGCTGACACCCGCCGTGGTGAGTGCTCGTCTGTGCCGGATCCCCCAGGTCTGCAGGCTACCCCCACGGGCGATGTCACCGAAAACGCCGTGCGCACCATGATCGCCGGCCACCGGCTCATAGAGGTTGGGCCCTTCCATGGCGTCCTGCCGATCGGCGGCCAGCTGCCCCTCGTAGGCGTTCCGGGCCAGGTACCAGTCCAGAAAGCGGCCGGCGAACCGAGCACCCAGAATGGTGCCCACCGTCGACTCACCCACCCAGGTGCGGCGACGCGGGGTGTCTGCCACATCGGCGACCGCGCGTGCGCCGACCTCGGGCTGGAAGATCGGCGCGACGGGCTGAGGATGCGCGGCGAAGTTCGACTTGACCCAGGTGAACTGGGGCGTGTTCAGCGCGGGCATGTCCACCAGCGACACCGCCACCGCACTCCTGTTGTGCGTGAGTTCGGACACGACGGCATCCGTGAAGCCGTGAACGGCGTGCTTGGCCCCGCAATAGGCGGCTTGCAACGGGATGCCGCGATGCGACAGCGCCGATCCGATCTGGATCACGTGACCGCGATTGCGCGGAACCATCCTTCGCAGCGCGGCGCGGGTGCCGTTGACGATACCGAGGTAGGTGACGGCGGTGGCACGGTCGAAATCCGCCGACAAGGTGTCGAGGAACTCGGCGATCGTGCCGCTCATCGCGTTGTTCACCCACAGATCGATCGGCCCGAGCTCTGCCTCGACCGTGTCAGCGGCGACGTCCACGGCGTCGGCGTCGGCGACATCCACCGACAGCCACATCGCTCGCTGCCCCACCGACTGCACTTCGGCCGTCGTCGCGGCAAGGCCGTCGTGCCCTCGCGCGAGCACACCGACATCCCAGCCCCGTGAGGCCAGCTCACGGACGATGGCCCTGCCCAACCCGGCGCTTCCACCGGTGACGACGGCAACTCCGCGGGATGTCCTCTGCGATTCCATGAGTGGACTCTCCCCCGAATCGGGCGATCCCGTCGACCGGCTAGCAATTGTCACGGGCGTCCGCTACGTCCTGAGCGCTCAGGATCTCACCGGGCGTCATCGATCAGGTCGACCCGGACGCGCCTGGAAAGCATGCGGGCGCATGTACCTCAGGACATCCTCAGGACTACCGCAAGCAGCCACGAGGCGGCGGTCGGAGGGTCTACGTTCGTAATCAAGCACGAACGAACGCGCTGGAGATCTGGGGGATCCGCCGCTCGCTCGTGGTGATCGGGGTTCTGGGGACCCCGGTGAAGAGGTCTGGGGAGACTTCGGAAGTGCACCGCGGATCTGGGGTCCCGGTGCGAAATGGAGTCCTGGGGAGGACTCCACAACAAGAGGCGTCGACGTTGGGGGTCGTCGCAACTTCTCGGGCCGAGTTCCGGGTGGAGTCAGCTGGGGCTGACTCCCCCGGACTCCCGGCCCGCCGACGGCGCACCGCCGCCGTCAGGTGACGTCAGGCCGACCCGCGCTTGCCCTGGGTGACGACCTCATCGCCGTGCGAGCGCTCCTGCGCCTGGAACGCCGGATCTTCGATCCACGACTTCGTCTTGGCGACCTGGAAGATGATGATCGCGTACACGGCCTTCGCGACGATGTCGGCGATCGAGTAGCCGACCTGCTTCCAGACCCAGCCGTCCGCGCCGAGATCGAGTGCGGGCAGCAGGTAGGCGATCGGGTACACGCCCCAGCTCAGGACGAGCAGGTAGCGGAGCCGGCTGAGTGTGCCCCGCACGGCTTCAGGCTGTGTGGCCAGCGACTTGCTGAGCTGGACGAAGAGCACCCACAGGATGAACAGGAACGGGATGGTCGAGAGCACGCCGAAGACGGTGCGCACGGTCAGATCTTCACTGATCTCCCCCGGGTAGCCGAGCACGATCATGGCGATCGCAGCGGGCACCAGCTGGTACAGCAGACGGTTCTGCATGGCGCGGGCGAGACCGAGCACCGCGATCAGCTCGACCAGCAGCAGAGGAACCGTCAGCAGCCAGTCGACGTACCGGTAGCCCTCGTTGAACCCCGCGCCCGCCGTCGTGGTGAAGTCGCCCACCCCGCCCAGCGATTCCGTGGAGAACGCGGCGTTGAACGAATCGAAGATGCGGAAGTAGTGGTATGCCGCGATGCCGCAGACGATCAGGGCGATGGTGAGCGCGGGTCGGTACCGGGGAAGCACGCGCGGCAGGGAGACGAGCAGGAAGATCGCCGTGAACAGCTGCGCGGCGATCACCAGGGACAGCGAGTTGTAGACCGTCGAGAACTGCGCGGCGGTCAGAAGGTCGGGGATCACGGGGGGCTCCTTCGGAAACGGTCGCAGGTGGATCCTGCGGTAGCACAGCAACTATACAAGTGAATAAGTTACTTAGATGCTGGTTCAGGAAGTAAGCAGAACTCGCAACTAAACTGGCGCTTCGAAAAGGGGGCGTCATGGTTGATGAGGGCAGAACGTATCGGCTCGACCGCATTCCGGCGGCTGCGGTGAGGTTCGCCCGCGCCCTCGACCGGAACCGCGAACGGATCGCAGCGGAGGAAGGCCTGTCAGCCAGCGAGCTGCGCGCCCTCTTCTACATCGGGGAGCACCTCCGCGTCACGCCGAAGCAGCTCGCCACGCACATGCACGTGACCACGGGGGCCGTCACCTTCATCACCCGGCGCCTCGTGGAACTGCAGATGCTGTCGCGTTCGGACCACCCCGACGACAGGCGCAGCCTCTTCCTCGAGCTCACCCCCCGGGCCCACGCGGCGATGGATCGGATCCACGCCGAGTTCGACGAGATGATCCGCGCCTCGACCGCTCAGCTCGACGACCAGCAGCTCGAGCAGTTCACCGCCTCACTCGAGTCGGTCGCGACGGCGATCGCCGAGCGGACTGCGCTCGCTGCAGCCGCCCGGAGCGTCGCGACCCTCTGAAGCCGGAGGATCAGGCGACCGGCCCGTAGCCGCGAGCGCCGACGCACCCGTCGCGGACACGGCTCCAGTAGCATCCGGTCATGAGCCACGAGTGGCCGATCCTCGGTCCCGCCCACTCCATCGACGACGTCGTCCAGCCGATGGAGTGGGGCCGCTCGCGGTACTCCGTCATCAAGGTGCCCGACGCTCTCGTGGATGCCGCACGGTCACTTCGGACGAAACGGGTCGCGGGGAAGCTGGAAGGCGTGCACGTGAACCTGGCTCTGACGCGCGCGCCGGTGTTCTCCGGCACCTTCGTGTGGGCGGGTGCGTCACTGCTCCGGAGGATGCGACTCGAGATCGGAGACCCGGTGACCGGTCACCTGGCTCCGGTGGATGAGGATCACGTTCCCGTACCGGGTGATGTCGCCGACGCGCTGTCAGCGGCAGATCTCGTCGATGCGTGGGAGAGATCTCGGCCCGCGTCGCGACGGCGGATGCTCGTGCCGATCGATGCCGCGGGAACCGCAGCGACCCGGGCGCGACGCATAGCCGCGTTGGTGGAGTCATTGCATCACGGGGGTCAGTGAGTCGACTCGGGCATCCAGGCCTGCGTGTAGTCGCTGACGAATTGCCGCATGGTGATCGCCGGTCGGCCTGTCAGCTTCTCGATCGCTCGATTGGGGAACGCGGAGATATTCATTCTCACGACCCGATGGATCATCTTCTGCACCGCGATGTAGTCGTCGGGCGCACCTCGGGCGGCCAACTCTGCCAAGTAAGCGTCTTCGCCGGGCCGCTCGTAGCGGATCGGTCGCCCGAGCACGTCTGTCATGATCTCGGCGACCTTGCGGTAGCTGAGACTCTGCGAACCCGACAGCGTGTAGGCCTTCTCGAGGTGACCGGGCTGTGTCAGGACGGCCGCAGCGGCTGCGCCGACATCGCGCGCGTCGATGAACGCCGTCCTGGAGCGGCCGGCGGGAACGAAGATCGCGCCACGCTCGCGGATCGGCTCCGCGTAGGTTGTCGACAGATTCTGCATGAAGAAGTTGGGCCTGAGGAACGTGTACGGGCTGGCCGTGTCACGCAGGTACTTCTCAACGGCGTGGTGCGGAGTGTTCCGGTTCGCCTGAACCCCTTGCAGTGAGAGGAACGCGATCTGGCTCATGCCCCGGCGCCGGGCGGCGTCGATCACGGGAAAGAGCTTCGCTTCGACGTCGGCGATCGCGGGCGGTCTCATCAGGAAGAGGCGGTCGGCCCCCTCCAGGGTGTGTTCGATGACATCCGGGGTGTCATCGAACGAGAAGTCGCGCACCTCGGCTCCGGGGGCGACGCGCGCGTCGTCTCGCGGGTCGCGGATGCCCGCTATGACCCGGTCACCTCGGCGCAGAAGGTGCGTGACCACCGCGGATCCGACGGTGCCCGTCGCGCCCGTGACGAAGACGGCGCACATCAGGCGACCTCGACGCGTTTGATGAGAACCGCGAGGGCATCCAGTTCATCGCTCGAGAAGGAGGCGAACCAGGGTGCGGTGCGGGCTATCGCGACGGACTCGAACTCGAGGACCTGAGCCGCCGCAGCATCCGTCAGATGCCACACCCGGACGCGTCCATCGCGGGGCGAGGCGGACTGCTCGACGAGGCGCTGATCCCTCAGCTGATCCATGGTCTGCGTGATGGCCCCCGGCGTGAGCTTGAGCGACGACGAAAGACGCCCCGGGGTGAAGGGTTCGTCGGCGTGCGCGAGCAGGAAGAGGATGTCCAGCTGAGTCCGCGTCAGGACGGCATCGCCGAACGGAGTCGTCCGCGGACTGGAGAGCGCCCGTGAGAGGGTGACGACCGATTCCAGGATGGTACCGATCGCCACGGCGCGGTCAGTCATTGTCATGGCTTTACTTTAGTGACTGAATGTTTCTCCGTCGCTCGAACAACGACGTGGTGAACCGCCGCTGAGTCGAGACCGGTCATGTGCACTCAGCGGTGAGGACGCTGGAATTCGCCGTGTCGGGGGTCTAGCGTCAGGAGGGAGGATTCGCTGTCGTCGCTCGCGTGAGCGTAGCGAGACTGCCGGTGCGGGCGGATGGAGGTGGAGCCTTGGAGAAGACACGCGAGCCGCAGCCTGCTCAGCGATCGGCCAGTCGCGACGAGCGCTTGAACCCCGTGATCCGCGTGCTGATCGTCCTCACGGTCCTCGTGAACGTCGTTTATCTCGGCGTGCTGCTTCTTCCTGGCGACCCGGCATCCACCCTGGTCGAGACAGTGCTGTCGATCACCGCCCAGTGGCTGGCCGTCGGCGTGTTCTGGCTCGTCGCCGTGAGAACGAAGTTCGGGATGCCGGAGGTCGTGCTTGCTGCGGCGGGCATCACGTTCAACGCCGCGGGCGACACCTTCTACACCCTCGCGGCGAACTCGTCGGGTGAGCTCCCCTCGCCCTCCCTCGCCGATCTCGGGTATCTCCTCTACTACCCCCTCACGATGGCCGCTCTCGTCGTGCTGGTACTGCGCCAATCGCGGAGTTCCGTGCGGCCGGTGCTGTTCGACGGTGCCGTCGCATCGCTGGGAGCGGCCGCTGTGCTCGCCGTGATCCTCGGACCGATCTTCACCGACGCGACAAGTGGCGCCTCGCTGCTGAACGGTGCCATCGCCGCCCTCTACCCGCTCTTCGACCTTCTGCTGATCACCGCTGTCGTGGCCATCTTCGCGTCACCGGTCCTGCGTATCGGGCCCCGCTGGCAGTTCCTCGTCATCGGGTTCCTTCTGTTCACCGGCGCTGACATCGCGTACGCCTTCCTCACCTATGAAGGCGCGTACACCACCGGCATTCCGCTTGACGCCGTGTGGACGGCGGCTGTCGCCTCCACCGCCATCTGGGTCGAGGGAGTGACCCGGCTCTCACCGGAGTCTCGACCCGCTGTCTCAGCATCCAGGATGCTGCCCGTGCCCGCGCTGGGCGTTCTCGCGGGGCTCGGCGTGCTGCTCGTCGCCACCCAGATCGACGTGCCCACGGTCGCGTTGGTGCTGGCGGCCGCCACGATCGTGCTCGCCGCTCTGACGGTGATGTCGCGTCATGCCACCCTCGCCGGCCTGCTTCGAGGTCAGGAGGACCTCGTCCGGCAGCTCCAAGAGCTCGACCGATCCAAGAGCGACCTCATCCACACGATGAGTCACGAGATGCGCACCCCGTTGACCTCGATCCTGGGATACCTCGATCTGGTGATGGATGACGACGAAGCGTTCTCGCAGGAGACGAAGACGCGGCTTCGGGTGGTCGAGCGCAACGCGCGCCGGCTGCAGGACCTCGCACGGAACATGCTCCTCCTCGCACGGTTCCAGTCCGGCGAAGCGGTTCCGGTCATCGTGTCGATAGATCTCGACCGGATGCTGCGCCGAGTGGAGGAGTCCCTGCGTCCCCTCGCCGACTCGCGAGACGTGGATGTCGAGATCACCGGCGACACCGACGCATCCGTCGAAGGCGACGAGCTCCAACTCGAACAGGCTCTGACGAACGTCATCGAGAACGCCGTGAAGTTCACGCCCGCCTGCGGTCGCGTGCAGGTCGACGTCGCCTCGGTCGGACGGCGCGACGTCGTGATCGACGTCACGGACACCGGTATGGGAATCCCTGAGGAGGACGTCCCTCACGTCTTCGATCGCTTCTTCCGCGCAGCCAATGCCCAGCATCAGGCGGTGCAGGGCACAGGTCTGGGGCTCGCCATCGTGCGTGAGATCGTCCACGCCCATCACGGAGACGTCTCGGTGTCTTCCGTCCTCGCCCAGGGAACCGCACTGCGCATCACGCTCCCCGCCCACCGGAACGGTGCGGGCCTTGACTGATGCGCACCTTCCACCCGATCACCGCCTTCGGGTGATCTAGTATCTGGTCCATCGAGCGGATGCCGCGCCGCAGGCCGATTCCGGGTGAGGTGTCCTCTCCGCGCCGACCCGTTCGTTCCTTCAGTGAGACCGGCCATCGGGGTCGGCCCGACAAGGAGTCGCCATGCCGAACTACATCGCCCTCACCTACACGCCCGACGTGGACTGGACAGCGCCGGAGCATTCCGCCGAGATGGCCGAGTACGGCGCATTCTCGCAGGCGGCCGCCGCCGTCATCCGCGGGGGGTCCGTCCTCTACCCGACCGGAACCGCCACCACCGTGCGCGTGCAAGGCGGCAAGGGTGGAGACGTCATCCTCTCAGACGGCCCCTACGCCGAGACCAAGGAGGCACTGACCGGTTACTTCCTGATCGAGTGCGCCGATCTGGACGAGGCGATCGGAATCGCCGCACAGATCCCGGCCGCGTGGAACGGAGCCGTCGAGGTGCGACCCCTCCCGAGCCTGTCGATGTCCGCGACGTCGTGACCGCGCCGCCCGATCCGTATGGCGTCGTCGCCGACGTCATACGGTCGGAGCGTCGCACGGTGCTCGCGACCATCGCGCGCCTGACCCGCGACCTCTCGCTCGCCGAGGACGCCGTGCAGGACGCCTCACTGGCGGCACTCGAGGCGTGGACCGCATCAGGAGTGCCGGCCGTGCCGCGTGCCTGGCTCATCGTCGCCGCCAAGCGTCGAGCAATCGACCTTCTCCGGCGTGAGAGCCGGCGGCCCAGGAAGGAACGTGAGGCGGTGGAGCTGGCCGTGCAGACCTCACCCGACCTCCCCGACAGCTCCACCATTCGCGATGATCAGCTGCGACTCGTGTTCACGTGCTGCCACCCGGCGCTCGCACCCGAGGCGCAGGTCGCCCTCGCCCTGCGCACGCTCTGCGGGCTGAGCGTGGCCGAGGTCGGGCGCTCGCTCCTCGTCGGCGAGGCGACGATGGCCAAGCGGCTGGTCAGAGCGCGGGCGAAGATCGCCGATGCCGGCATCCCGTATCGAGTTCCCGGCCCTTCCGAGCTGCCCGACCGGCTGCGGACGGTCGCGACCACGGTGTTCCTCCTCTTCACCGAGGGCCACGCGTCCCGCTCTGCGGACTCCCACGAGCGCCGCGGCCTCACCGACGAAGCCCTGCGGCTCGGTCGGCTGCTGGTCGAGCTCATGCCCGGCGAGGCGGCCCTCGAGGGCCTGCTCGCCACGATGCTCCTGCACCACGCACGCAGGGACGCGCGGATCGATGAGCAGGGCGATCTCGTGCTCCTCTCCGAGCAGCGCCGCGCCGCGTGGGATCACGGCATGATCGCCGAGGGCATCGACCGCGCCGCCCGGGCGATCACCCTCAGCTCGACCCGGCCGGAGCGATTCGCGGTGACCGCGGCGATCGCGGCGTGCCACGTCATCCCGTCACCGGACGGAACCACCGACTGGACGACGATCCTGGCCTGGTACGACGTGCTCGTCACGATCGACCCGAGTCCCGTCGTCGCTCTCAATCGCGCCGCGGCGATCGCCGAGGTTCGCGGCCCGACCGTTGCGCTCCGAGAAGTCGATGCGATCCCCGGCCTCGACGACTATCCCTGGATGCACGGCTTGAGGGCAGAGCTTCTGGCGCGGCTCGGCCGTCGAAACGAGGCTGCGGATGCTGCGCGCCGCGCGATCGCGCTCACGGAGTCTTCCGCCCAACGACGGCAACTGAGCGTGCGGTTCCTCGACGGCCGGCTCTAGGCCTGGCGCCCGCTCGATCTTCCTCTACTCCGCTGAGCCCGAGACGCCGACCTCTGCAGCGACGGCGCTTCCGGCATCCATCGCGTGAGGCTCGCTCGAACCGCGTTCCCGGAGGACGCGGTCCAGTGCGTCGACGAAGAAATCCGCAGCGGCCGCGTCGAAGCTGAGCGGCGGCTTGATCTTGAGCACGTTCAGGTCGTTGCCCGTGGGCTGGACGATGACTCCGCGCTCCCGCAGTCGTTCGCAGATCTCGGCTGTCTCGGCGGTGGCCGGCTCGAGCGTGGCATGGTCGCGCACGAACTCCACGCCGAGGTACAGCCCTTCTCCGTGAACCGCCCCGACGAGTCGATACCTGCGCGCGAGGTCGATCAGACGATCCTTCAGATACCCGCCCACCCGGCGCGCGTTGCCGGCGAGGTCCTCCTCGGCGATGACGTCCAGCACTGTCACGCCCACAGCGCACGATACCGGGCTGCCACCGGTCGAGGAGAAGAAGTACCCCTCGGCCGCGAAGCTTGCGGCGATCTCCTTCGTCGTGACGACGGCTCCGAGCGGATGGCCGTCGCCGAGGGACTTGGCGATCGTGACGATGTCGGGTACGACACCCTGCTGCTGAAAGCCCCAGAACCAGCTGCCCAGGCGTCCGAGGCCGACCTGCACCTCGTCTGCGATCGCCAGGCCGCCCGCACGGCGCACCTCGGCGTATACCGCGTGCAGGTATCCCTCGGGCAGCACGACTCCTCCCGCGCTGCCGTAGACCGGCTCGCAGATGAACGCCGCAGGCGGCCGGCCCGACGCGACGAGCTCGCGCACGACGGCGGTCGCATCGTGTGCGTAGCGGTGCGCCTCGTCGCCGCGGTAGCGGCCCCGGAAGGCGTTCGGCACGTCGAGGACATGCACCCATTCCGGTCGCGTCGCCAGCGCGCGCGGGTTGTCTGCGCTCGAGGTCGACACCGCATCGGCGAGATACGTCCAGCCGTGGTAGCTCTCGCGCACGGCGAGCAGATCTTCGCGCCCGGTGTGCGCACGGGCCAGGCGCAGGGCGAGTTCGACCGCTTCCGAGCCCGAGTTGACCAGGAAGACGGTGTCGAGACTCTCGGGCAGGAGCGCGGTCAGCTTCTCGGCGAGCGCCACGATCGATTCGTAGTGGAACCGGGAGTTCGAATTGAAGGTGCGCCACTGGTCGCCGACGGCCTGCGCCACCCGCGGGTGGCTGTGGCCGAGCACGGTGACGTTGTTGACCATGTCGAGGAACACGCGGCCGTCGTCGGCGATCAGATGATGCTTCCATCCCCGCTCGATGCGCGGGGGCCGGGCGTAGTAGTGCTCCTGCACGTCGGCGAGCACTGCTGCGCGACGGGCCATGAGGTCGCCGCCGCCACCTGATCGCGGAGACGGGTCGTCGCCGATCCCGAACACGACCGCGGGATCGCGCAGGAGCGGCATCCATCCCGCGGAGTGCTCCGGCACCACGAAGTCGGGCACCTCGGACTCGAATCGGTCGGTCGTGATCGTCAGGCGATACCGCCGGCCCGGGTGCAGGACCCCCAGCGGCTTTCCGGTGGACACCGAGGAGGATTCGATCGTCGACACCGGCGTGTCCGGGTCGGCGGTGATGAGAAGCGTCGCGTCCTCGCCGGTCAGGATGAGGGTGTCCTGCTTGGCGGTCACCTCGCCGGGCCAGGGCGCCACGAGCCCGACGGCCGCAGACACCCACACATCGGTTCCGGTGCGCCACGTCGCGGCCGCGTCCGTCGACAGCGGGCGACTCCGGGTGGCGTCCGTCGCGCCGAAGGAAGCGATGACGACGTCCGATCCGCCCGCGAGGAGACCATCGACCGCCCCCGACACCGCTCGCCGAGCGCTTTCGTCAGTCATCCACGCGCCGTCGTCGAGCGTGCGGCTGGTGACTCCGAGATCGAGGTGAGCGACCGTCCGATCGGTGTCGAACAAGCGGGAAGAGGTCATCGCGCGCGCGGGCTCGCGCTTGCCGACGCCGAGTTCGCGGGCGATGATCTCCGTCATCACAGCCGAGGGAACCGACGTCGCACGATCGAAGATGACCTGCTCACGGGCGAGACCGTCGCGCGCGTAGTCGTTCGACTCGTCGGCGGTCACCTGCTGGTGCCCGCTGACGACGAGCACGGCTCCGCGGATGACCACAAGCGGCCACAGCGCCTCGATCTCGTCGGTGCTCAACGGACGGATCCGATGGAACGATCGGACCGCGGGCAGGACGGACAGGGCCGACGCGCCTTCGTGATGCAGGACGGACGAGATCGTGGTGGCGAGTTCCGCGACGCGCCACGAGAGCATCAGGTCGCCGAAATCGATGACGCCGTCCAGCGGTCGATCGTCGTCGGGAGCGACGGAGCGCATCAGGTTGTCGTCGGTGAGGTCTCCGTGCACCACCTGCACGGGAAGCAGCGCCTCGAGATGGCGGATCCTCCGCGCCTCGGCGCGTGTCACCTGAACGACGCGCTCGCGCAGCTCGGGGTCGGCGATGTGCTCGGCGAGGAACTCGACCACCCGCGCTCCGTGCCGCAAGTCCCACTGCAGCACCCGATCAGCGGGCGCGGTCGGCAGCGTCGCGAGCGCGGCGCTCACCTCACCCGACATCCGCCCCATGTCGGCGATGACCGTCGGCGGCAGGTGATCGCTGCCGTGCAGAGTCCCGCCGTCGAGGAAGCGGAGGAGTCGGGCGGTGTGAGTACCGCTCGGCGCCTGCAGGACGGCGAGCTCACCCAAGCGCGTGGACGTCCGTACGCCGGCGACATCCGCCACCCACTGCGCGGCGTGATCCTGTTCGTCTGCGGCGCCGCTTCGGAAGGCCGTGTTCGACACCTTCATGACCGCCACCGGTGTCGCGTCCACCGCATCGAGAAGGAGGAAGTTCGCATCCTGCTGACTGCCGAGGTCCGTGGCACGCACGATGAGACCGAAGGACTGCGCAGCACAGCGCTCCGCGAGCGCGGTGGAGACGATCGGGGTGGGCAGCTCCGCGAGCGCGAAGAAATCGAAGGCGAGCATTCTCTCGTCTGTGGCCACCGTGTTCACCGTTCTTCGCGGAGCATCGCGGACAGCGCTGATCGCTGTGGATTCGGCTCCGTCGACCATGATCGCACCGACCGTTCACCGACAGGGGCTGCTCCGGGCGTCGGCTACGGGACCGACAGCTCCCGGATGGTGAGTGAGCCGAACGTGGCCCGACCGTCGTGCGCGTACAGACGGATGCGGTCATCACCCTCCAGCGGGAAGACCCGGTGGGAATGCACCACGCGACCGTCCCCGACGAAGAGCTCGACGCTCGTGCGGTCGACGAGAAGGCGCATCTTCAATCGTCCCGAGGAGGGATCGATCGGCGTCTGCGATTCTCCACCCGTCGGATTGATCGTGGGGCGCCGGTTGACGTAGACGAACGGTCCGGGCAGGAATGCACCGACGGCGACGTGACGCCCGCCGCCCGGAGCCCGACACACCTCGAGGCCGGCGTTGGCGGGCGGTGCCGCGGGGTCCCACGTGAGCTCGCACGACAGATCGTAAGCCAACGACCGGATGTCGAGATCGCGTGTGCCGCTGACCTCGACGTCGCCGAGCCGGCGCGTCTTCTTCGCGTATCGCTCGAGTGCCGCCGTCGGCGTCGAGGCGAGGAAGTACCCGCCGCTCCCCCGCCGGAGCCGCACGTCGCGCACGATCATGTCGTCGCCGTTGTAGCCGTCGGTTGCGAGCGTCGGGGTGTTGTGCGGGTAGTCCCAGAAATTGGCCCAGCCGATCGCCCGGCGCAGTGTCGCGTCCTCCGCGCCCGCCGCATCGTGGTGGGGGTAGGTCACGGCGCCGTAGAAGTCGAACCCGTAGTCGAGCCACTCCGGCTCGGCATGATCGGCTACGAAGGAAGATCCGTCGAACGCACCGGTCCAATACGCGTAGGTCGCCGGCAACCCGCGAGCCTTGCCGTTGGCACTGATGCCGAGCACCCAGTGGCTCGTGCCGTCGTCGGCGGTCATGCGGAAGATGTCGGGGCACTCCAGAACCCCGAGGTCGGTGCGCTCGAACTCACCGACACGCCGCCACGATCGCAGATCGGCAGAAATGTAGAACCCGATCTTCCTGCCTTCGGCGTTCGCCAGGAACCAGCGCTTGCGGTCGGCATCCCAGATCACCTTGGGATCTCGGAAGTCGGGCACCCCCGGGTTCGGCAGCACCGGTGCATCTCCGCCCGAACGGAAGGACACTCCCCGGTCCGTGGAGTACCAGAGGTACTGTGCCTGGCGCCCTTCGGGCGCCTGCGTCACGAGGGCGATGATTGCGCCCTTGCCGAAGCCTGCAGTGCCCTGCTCATCCACCACGAGGCATCCCGACCAGCAGTCGCCGTTCGCGTTGCTGAACTTCGGAATGGCGACGCCGCGGTCGCGGAACGACACGTGGTCACGCGTGGTCGCGCGCCGCCACGACGTCCCGCCGCCACCTTCGATGTAGTCGGCGTTGTACAGGTAGTAGTAGTGGTACTCACCGTCGAGGTAGAGGGGACGCTGGGGGTCGTTCTTCCAGTTGTCGGGAACGCTGAAGTGGTACTCGGGTCGCATGCGCGTGCGTCCTTTCGACGGTGGTGCGGCCGAGACGGAGCCCGACAGAGCGGCGGCGGGCGCGCCGACAGCGGCAGCGAGTGTTCCGCCCAGGGCAACCGCCCCGGCACCGGCGAAGAGCGTGCGGCGCGAGACAGGGGTGGGATCTTGCATGAGTCACCTTCATTTCTTCGGATCGCGACTGCGGGTATCGAGCAGGTAAGTCGTCAGCGAGCGGATGAGACGCGCCAGGCGCGCACCGCAGCCCGGGCGCCGTCGAAGTCGACGGTGACGCCCTGCGCGTCGCCCCGGGTGGGATAGACGCGTGCGGCCAGGGGAACCCCGTTCGCGAAGGCCTCGAGTGCCGAGTGATCCACCAGGATCCTCAGTCGCACGACGCCTCCGTCGAGGGGGATCCGTCCCGACAGCGGTTTCGCATCAGTGGTTCCATCGAGGCTGGAGCGCGTCCGGTCGAGCGAGAACTCAGCCTGATCGCCGACTCGTCGCAGGCGGTAGACGGTCCGCTCCTCGCCATCGGGGGTGGCGCACACCGTCACGTCGAGCGATCCTCCGGGCTCGAGCTCCGCCTCGATGTCGAGGTCGAGCTGGTCGCCCTCGATCGCGTCCCGGCTCAGGCCCGACGGTTCGCCGTCGAAGAGCAGCTCGGCGCGGAGGGCGTCGACCTCGGGAGCGGGAGCCTGGTGCAGCGATCCGTCGGCTTCGGCGGTGACCACTCGGGGCAGAGACATCACTCCCGACCATCCGGCGGCGACAGCCGCCGCATCGGTTCGCCCCTCCTGCATCCAGCCGAACATGACGCGCCTGCCCGCCTCGTCGCGCATCGACTGAGGCGCATAGAAGAAGCGACCGCCGAGGTCCAGTCGGTGGAGCGCCCGCGGCTCGAAACGATCGCCGCGGTAGCGGCCCGTCCAGTACAGCGGGTGGTGGGTCACGCCGTCATCCCATGCCGAGAAGACGAGCGCATCCGTGGCGAGAGCGCCTGATCCCACACTGAAGAGATCGACGCACTCCCACATCGTTCCGGTCCAGTCCGGTGCCGTGCGCGGCTGGGCGTCCACGTCGCCGACGAGCAACGGGCCGACGTATCGCCACGAGCGCAGGTCGTCCGATTCGTACAGCAGCGCCGTGCCGCCCGCTCCGCGGATTCCGGAGCCGACGATGTGACGCCAGCTCCCGTCATCGGGTTCCCGCCACACGCAGTGATCGCGGAAGGCGACGATGTCGAGGTCGCCAGGCGGTGCCGGGATGACCGGGTTCGCGGCATCCGTCGTCCATTCGAGCAGATCCGCCGAACCCGTCGCCACGCAGGGCAGCTCGATCCCGTCGCGGCGACCGGAATACACCAGCGTCGGCACGCCGTGGTCGTCGACGAGCACGCCGGACCAGCAGCCGTCGGCGTCGGGCCCGTCGCCGGGGGTCAGAGCGATGGGGAGGTGTTCCCAGTGCAGGAGGTCCCTGCTGCGCGCATGCCCCCAGTGGATGCGGTCATGGACCGCGTCGAACGGGTTGTACTGGTAGAAGAGGTGGTACCAGCCGTCCCGCTGCGTGAGCCCGTTCGGGTCGTTCAGCCAACCGGCCGGTGAGACGAAGTGGAAGGCAGGCCGGTGCGGGTCCAGCGCGGCCCGCGCCGCGAGATCGGCCGTCGCAGCCTCGACAGCGGTCGTGGTGTCGTTCATCATGCGGCGTCGTTCTCCTGATCGTCAGCGGCCTGTTCCAGTGCGGTGCCGGGCGCGTCGGCGGGCGGGGCGTAGAGACCGCATCGCACCCAGTGCTGCGGCTTCTCGCTCAGCCGATGGAACATCGGCTTCTCGGCCGAGCACGGTTCGACAGCCTCTGCGGTGTAGGCGCAATGCGTCGGCTGCAGAACCTCGCGTCGCAGCTGAGCGCGCTCGACCGCGTCGAACGGATCGGTCCGCTTCGGGTCGGGCACCGCCGAGATGAGCAGACGCGTGTACGGATGGGCGGGTCGCGCGAGCAGCTCCATCGCATCTCCGCCCTCGACGAACTCCCCGGCGAACATCACCACGATGCGGTCGGCGAGGTATCGCGCCGAAGCCAGGTCATGGGTGATGTACAGCATCGAGATCCCCTGCTCCTCGCACAGGCTGCGCATGAGATTGAGCACCCCGATACGCACCGAGACGTCGAGCATCGACGTCGGCTCGTCGGCGAGGAGGAGCCGGGGGTTGACGGCGAGCGCGCGGGCGATGGCGATGCGCTGACGCTGACCACCCGACAGCTCGTGGGGATAGCGGTCGAGCATCTCGTCGGGCAGTCCCACCTTCGCCATGAGGCGTCGCTTGGCCTGCTCGATGGCGTCACGGCCCGACGCTGCTCCGTGGATGCGCAGGGGCCTCTCCAGGAAGTGGCCGATCCGGTGCACGGGGTTCAGTGAACCGAAGGGGTCCTGGAAGATCATCTGCACCGCCGAGCGGTACTCGCGCGTCGCTCGCCGCTTCGACGTGGCGATGATGTCTTCGCCTTCGAAGAGGAACGTGCCGGCGGACGGCTGTTCGAGGCGGGCGATGCAGCGCGCGAGCGTGGACTTGCCGCTGCCCGACTCGCCGACGAGCGCCACGATCTCTCCATGCGCGATGTCGAGGTCGACTCCGCCGAGAGCCCGGACCTGCTTACGCGAGAAGGCCCCTCCGACGGTGAAGGTCTTCTGCAGTCCCCGGGTCGAGAGAACCGGGGTGTCCTGGTCGGTCATGAGATGGCCTCCGTGATCAGCGTGTCGTCAGTGCTGGGTGCCACCCAGTGGGTCGGCGTCACTGGTTCGAGGTCAGGGATGTCACGGAACCTCACGCCTTCGCCGAGGCCGTGAAGCCGCGTGCGCGGACCGGTCATCGGCGGGAATGCGCTCATCAGCGCCCGTGTGTAGGGATGCCGGGGTGCGCCGAAGATCTCCCCCGCCGACGAGGTCTCGACGAAACGGCCGGCGTACATGATCGCCATGCGGTCGGACAGCTCGACCATCAGCGATATGTCGTGGGTGATGAAGAGGATCGCGAATCCCAGTTCCTGCTGCAGGTCCTTGATCTGCGCCATGATCTCCTGCTGCACGACCACGTCGAGGGCGGTCGTGGGCTCGTCCATGATCAGCAGAGGTGGTCGAAGCGCCGTCGCCATCGCGATGACGACGCGCTGCCGCATCCCACCCGACAGCTGGTGGGGGTAGGACCGCAGGCGGTCTCGCGGGATGCCCACCAGATCGAGCAGCTCGCCGGCTCGGCTGATGGCGGCCTTCTTCGACATCCCCTCGTGCGTCGTGAAGATGTCGGCGATCTGCGCCCCGATCGTGAGCACGGGGTTGAGCGAGTTCATGGCGCTCTGGAACACCATCGCCACCTGGCGCCAGCGGAATTCGCGCAGTTCGGAAGCGCTCAGCGCGAGCACATCCGTTCCGGCGAACCGGATCGATCCGCCGGCGATGACCGCGGGGTCGCGCAGCAGGCGAAGGATCGCGTTGGCGATCGTCGATTTTCCGCAGCCGGATTCGCCCGCCAGCCCGAACACCTCGCGTTCTGCGATGGAGAAGCTGACGCGGTCGACCGCGCGCACGGTACGCGCCTCGGTGACGTACTCGACGCTGAGGTCGTCGATCTCGAGCAGGGGAACGCTCATCGGGCCTTCTCCTCGGGTCGGATGACGGGACGCCTCGTGTCGCGCGTAGTGGCGACACGCGTGGGCTCGTCGGGGGTCGTGCGCCGGCGGGGCCTGCGCAGACGCGGGTTGGTGGTCTCGTCGACGCCGTAGTTGACCAGGGCGAGCGCGAAGGCGACGAGGGCGATGCAGACACCCGGAGGGACGAACGCCCACCAGGCGCCGGTGAGCAGTGCGCCGTCGTTGCTCGCCCAGTAGAGGTTGGTGCCCCAGCTGACGGTGCTGATGTCGCCCAGGCCCAAGAACTCCAGGGCCGCCTGGGCGCCGATGCCGAAGATCACGCAGGCGAGGAACGTGCTCATGACGATGGATGCCATGTTGGGCAGCATCTCGCGGAACATGATGCGCATGCCGGTCTCGCCCGTCACCTGGGCGGCGCCGACGAAGTCCTTGCCGCGGATGGACATCGCCTGCGACCGCAGCACGCGTGCTGATCCTGCCCACCCGGTGATCACGAGCACGAGGATGACGGTGCCGAGTCCCTGCGGCAGGAACGCCGCGAGGATGACGAGGAGCGGAAGCCCCGGCAGCAGCAGGAACACGTTCGTGACGAGGGACAGGACGTTGTCCACCCAGCGTCCGAGGTACGCCGATGCGAGGCCGACGACCAGTCCGACGATCGTCGCCAAGGTTCCGACGGCGAAACCCACGAACAGCGACGAACGCGATCCCCAGATGTTGAGGGCGAGGACGTCCTGCCCCTTCGCCGTCGTTCCGAGCCAGTGCTCGGGCGATGGCGGCTGAGACCCCATGCCGGTGATCAGATTGGGGTCGGCCGGCGAGATGACCGGCGCGAAGACCGCGATGAGCAGGAAGATGACGAGGATCACGATTCCCGCAACCGATTTGGCGTTGCCCACCAGACCGCGGATGAGTCCTCCGCCGTTTCGTCTGCGCGCGGGTGGCGCGGCGCGAAGTCGTCCGTCCGGGCCCTGCCCGGTGCCGAGATCGAGTTCGGCCATCGCCTGAGGGTTCTGTGCGAGTGACATCACGCGCTCCGTTCAGCTCACGCGCACGCGCGGGTCGAGGCGCACGTACACGATGTCCACGAGGAAGTTTGCGATCAGCACGAACGTGGTGATCGTCAGGAAGAGGCCCTGCATGAGGGGGTAGTCCAGGTTCTGCACTGCAGACAGCAGCGTGTAGCCGACCCCCGGGTAGGCGAAGACGACCTCGGTCAGCAGCGCACCGCCGACGACGAAGCCCAGCGACATCCCGAACGCGGTGACGGACGGGAGCAGGGCGTTGCGCGCCGCGTACTGCGTGATGATGCGGTTGGGACGCAGCCCCTTCGCCTCCGCCATGACGATGTAGTCCTCGGCGTTCGTCGCGATCATCGTGTTCCGCATGCCGAGCATCCAGCCGCCGATCGAGACCAGGACGATCGACGTCGCCGGGAGGACCAGGTGGTAGGCGACGTCGCCGATGAAGGCCAGCGAGAACTCGGGCGTCATCCCGACGCCGTACGCGTGCCGCACCGGGAACCAGCCGAGGGTGACCCCGAAGACGTACAGGAGCCCCATGGCGAGCCAGAAGTAGGGGAACGAGCCGATGAAGATGAGGAAGGGCGGGATGTAGGAGTCCAGGACTCCGCCTCGGCGCCACGCGGCGAGGACTCCGAGCAGGTTCCCGAGCACGACCGCGATGATCAGCGAGACGAAGCCCAGCAGCAGAGTCCATCCGATCACTCCGCCGATGACGTCGATGACCGGCGTGGGGAACCGCGAGATGGAGAATCCGAGATCGCCCGTGAAGATCTGCCCGAGGTAGCGCACGTACTGCTCCCACAGGGGGGCGTCGCTGAGACCGAACGAGTTGCGCAGCGCCTCGATCTGATCGGGGCGGAGCTGTCCTTGCAGACGAGCGACCATGCGCGACACCGGGTCGCCGGGCATGAAGCGGGGAAGGAAGAAGTTGAGGGTGATCGACACCCAGAACGCGACGAGGTAGAACCCGAAGCGTCGCAGCATGTAGCCCATGGAGTGACTCCAGATCGGTCCCGCTGCGCCGCGCCGACCGACGCGACGCAGCAGGACGGACGGTTTCTCAGTCGGCGGTGACTGGCTCGAGGGAGGTGAGGACGAGGACCGTGGTGCGCGCGCGCGTGGAGAGCGTCGCATAGGGGTCCTCTTCGGTGGGCCAGCCGGTGAAGCGCTCGGTGCTCGCGGCGCCCCACTCGGGCCCGGGGAACAGCGGAGCGAGCGGCGCTTCCTCGGCGAAGAGCGCCTGCAGCTTGTCGGCCGCATCGATCTGCGCCGCCTCGTCGGGTGCCGCGGCGAACTCCGCCAGAAGCGTGTCCGCCTCCGGGCTGCCGTAGCGGTGGTAGTTGTCGAAGGTCTGCTCTCCGACCGGTTTCACCGTCTCGGTGCTCATCACGCCGCGGTAGAACTGGTACGGCGTCGGCGCGTTGGCGCTCCACACGATCCCCGAGTCGAACGTTCCGTTCTCGTACCCGGCTGAGACGTCGCCCCAGTCCTTCGCGGCGACGGTGACCGTCACGCCCAGCTCGGCCAGATTCTGCGAGATCACGTTGCCGACCGACACCCAGTCACTCGAGGTCGATCCCACCGAGAAGTCGAAGGCGAACGGCGTGCCGTCGGGGAGGACGCGCGTGCCGTCCGCGCCGAGAGTGATGCCCGCGGCATCCAGCATCTCGCCGGCCGTCTCGAGGTCACGCTTCGTCCACGTGCACGACTCGACGACCGCGTCGTCCCGCCACGTGTCGTACGAACCGCTCAGGCCCGTGCAGTCGGCGGGGGTCGTGTACCCCTGCATGCCGATCTCGGCGACCTGCTCGCGATCGACCGCCATCGACAGCGCCTTGCGCACATCCGGGTCGTCGAAGGGGGCCTTCGTGGTGTTGAACTGCCAGTTGATCATCGACCCCGTGGGCGGGAACCAGTAGAACCGGCTCTCCGGGTCCTTCGCGACGTAGGCCTCCTCGATGTTCGGGATGAACTGAGGCGCCCAGTCGACGTCGCCGTTGGCCGCGGCGAGGTTCGCGCCGTCGTTGCCGGCGAATGCCAGCATGCGGATGCCCTCGATCTGCTGCTTCTCGGGCTGCCAGTACTCGGGGTTCTTGCCCAGGTCGAACGACTGCGCCTGGAAGCTCGTGACCTCGGTGTACGGGCCGGTGCCGACCGGCTCTTCATTCGCGAACTTCGTGGTGTCCTCGACCTCACTCCAGATATGAGCCGGCGCGATGATCTGCTGCCCGATGTCGAGCAGAGCGGGCGAGAACGGCTGGCTGAAGTCAAACTGCACGGTCAGGGGGTCCACCGCGGTGACGGACTCGATGTAGTCGAAGCCGCCGCGGATCTCGCGCTGCAGATCGAAGGAGAGCACCACGTCATCGGCGGTGAATGCCTCGCCGTCGGACCACTTCACGCCGTCGCGCAGCTGGTAGGTGATCCCCATGCTGTCGGGAGCGACTTCCCATTCCGTCGCGAGCCACGGCGTCGTCGAGCCGTCTGCAGGGTTGTAGACGAGCATCGATTCGTAGATCGCCTGTTGGGTCATGGGGAAGTCGGGGTTGGAGAACGGGTTGAAGTTGCGGTCGAACGTTCCCATGTCCTCTCTCGGGATCGTCAGCAGCTGACTGCCGTCCAGAGACTCGGCGGAGTCGTTCCCGCCTGCACTGCAGCCCGAGAGCGCGAGCGCCGTCGTCATCGCGAACGCGGCCGCGACGAGCACCGCTTTCCTGTGAACTGTCATGATGAGGGTGTTCCTTTCTTCTTCGTTGAAGCCGAAGGGGCTGCGCGCCGGCAGGGATGTCCAGTCACACCGACGCGCGTTCGAGGAGCGGGCAGTCGACCGTCACGGTTTTCGTGACGGTCGACTGACCCGTGATGATGGCGGCGAGAAGCTCGACGCCTATGGCGCCCATCGTGTCGAAGGGCAGTGCAACCGTCGTCAGTCCAGGTCTCAGGTAGGCCGCGATGAGCTCCTGATTGTCGAATCCGATGACGGCGATGTCTTGGGGGATGCGCAGTCCGCGCTCCTTGATCGCGTCGTAGGCGCCCATGGCCATGCGGTCGTTCGCGCAGAAGAGCGCGGTGGGCGGGTCGGCGAGATCGAGAAGAGCGGATGCCGCGGCATAGCCGCCGTCGGCGGTGGCGTGGCCCGAGATCTCGAGCTCCTCATCAGCCGAGATCCCCGCCTCGCGCAGCGTCTCGTGGAAGCCGATCCGACGGCCGACGGCGGCGGGGATGTCGGGATCGAGGTTCACGAAGCCGATACGGCGGTGACCCGCGGAGAGCAGACGCTCGGTTGCGCGGCGCCCGCCCGCACGCTCGTCGGGGACGACCGCCGGAAACCGGCCTTCGCTGTCGAAGCAGTTCACCAGCACCGTCGGCACCTCCCGCGCGATCTCGGGAAGAGTGACCTCGCGGTGCCACGTCGCCGCGTACAGCAGCCCCTCGACCCGCTGCTCGAGAAGACGCTCGATGGCCGCGGTCTCTGCCGCGGGGTCGGAGTCCGTCGATGCGATCAGCAGGTACTTCTCGTCGATGAGTGCGCGATCCTGGGCGCCCTTGATGATGTCGACCGCGAACGGCGCCGTGACGATCTCGGTGACGAGCCCGTACCAGTCGCTCCGCTGGTTCGCGAGAGCCCGCGCCCCCGCGTTGGGCCGGTAGCCAAGTTCTGCTGCGACCGCCAACACCCGCGCGCGGGTTTCGTCGGCAAGGGCGACCGAATCGCGCCCGTTCAAGACCAGAGACACCGCGGTGCGAGAGACACCGGCGTGGAGCGCGACGTCTTTCATCGTGATCGAGCGGGGAGTCGTCTTCGACATTGGAGGTGCTTTCATCTCAATCGTAGGAGCACTAACGCGAGTTAGTTGCAACGGGACTGACACTAACTCGCGTTAGTGAGACATGTCAAGTGATCTTCAGGCGATGACAGACCTACTGATCGACGCCGTCGCAACGACGAAGATCGCCCAGGCACAGAGCCTGGGCGATCCTCGTCGGGGATGAATCAGCCTCCGAGCAGGCTGAACGCCAGACGCACCGACAGTGCGAGCACGGCGACGAGCCCGACGATGCCCAGCAGGTTCTGCCACCACTTGTTGCGCATGTCGCCCATGAGAGACCGACGGTTGGCCATGATGATGATCAACGCCGCGAGCACCGGGGCGATGAAGACCGTCAGCGCCTGCGCGATGACGATCAGCTGCACGGGTGATGCCTGGAAGATCAGCGTGATCACCACGCCGAACGCGAGGATGCTCGCCGAGACCACCTTCGCCGTGAGCGATCCGGACGACGCCCCCCGGCCGAGGCCGTCCGAGAGCATCGTTCCGCCGGCGGTCGCGTTGGCGATCATCGACGAGAACGCTGCGCCGAAGAAGCCGAGCGCGAAGACCGTCGAGCCGATCGGGCCCGCCAGTGGCTCGAAGATGCCCGCCAACGCGACGATGGTACCGGCGGCCTCGCCCGTCTGGCCGAGCACGGCGGCGGCCACGACGATGACGAGCGCCGTCATGATGCCGGGCGCGATGATCCCGGGAATCGTGTCGACCATGGTGACGTCGCGGTAGTCCGCCTCGGTGCGACCGCGCTCCTTGGTGCCGTACGAGGTGTAGAACGCGGCGTTGATGCTGAAGTTCGTGCCCACCAGGGCGACGATGAGCAGCCAGGAGCCGTCCGGAGCTGACGGGATGAGGCCCGAGGCGGCCTGAATCCAATCGGGGTTGGCGATGAAGGCGCTCGCGATGAAGGCGATGGCCATGAGCGCGACGATTCCGACCAGCAGCTTCTCGATCGCGCGGTAGACGTTGCGCAGAAGAAGCAGCGTGGCGACGGCGACCGTGCAGATGACCGTCCACATGACGGGCGGTCCGCCGAACAGCATCGACAGCCCGAGGCCCGAGCCGACCGCGTTGCCGACCGAGAAGCACAGCGTGATGAGGAAGATGCCGATGCCGGCGATGAGGCCGACCGGCGCGCCGAGGTGATCCTTGATCGAGGAGATGAGGGACACCGGGCTCTTGATGCCGAGGCGGACGCACATGTCGGTCAGGAAGATCATCAGGATCGTGGACACCACGATGACCCAGATCAGGCTGTACTGGAACGCGCCACCGGCTTGAACCGCGGTGGTGAGGTTTCCGGGTCCGAACTGCCAGGCGCCCGCCACGAATGCCGGGCCGATCAGGGCGAGCGTCTGCCAGAAGGTCCGGCGGCGCTTGCTTGCTCCGACGATGGTCTTCATGGTCTCCGTGGAGATTCGACCATGTCCGGTGCCGGGTGTCGAGGGGGGACGATGTGTGGTTCGCTCGCTCAAGGGTCTTCTCCTTCGTTGGAGTGCGGCTGGATGCCGCGAAGTCGTCATTGACTGGTGCCGGTCGGCGTTCGACGCCGTGAGGGGCGACCGGCATGCATCCGGCCGCCCCGAAGCGGTCAGGCCGAGACCGTGACCTTCTCGAGCCCCGCGGTGGCGAACGCCGCAGCGATCTCGACGTCGGCGCCGTCGGCCAGCGGCAGCAGCGGCGGGCGCACGGTCGCGTGGTCGAGGATCCCACGGTGCACCAGACCCCACTTGAGCGCGACGGTGCCCTCCATGTGGGAGCCGCGGTGGTAGACGTTCTTCGTCACGGGCAGCAGACGCTCGTGCAGGGCTCGCGCGCGGGGGTAGTCCTGCGCCTTGCCCGCCTCGATGAGCTCGACGAGCAGCTCGGGAGCGATGTTGCCGTAGCCCACGAGAAGGCCGTCGACATCGAACATGGTCGGGAGCAGGTACTCGTCGTGGCACGACAGGATCTGGAGCTCGGGGTAGGCCGCTCGCAGCGCCGGGATCTCGGTGTACCAGCGCTTCATGTTGCGGACGCCGTTCTTGGTGGCGAACACCCCATCCTGGCCGGCGATCTCCAGCTGGGTGTCGAGGTTGTACGACGCCTTGGTGTTGTCGGGGTACTGGAACAGGATGAGCGGCAGACCGCTCGTCTCGTAGATCTCCTGATAGCGGGTCTGCGGCGCGCCGTCCTGGTAGCCGAATCGCAGCCACCCGTGCGAGGGGTAGACGAGTCCGGCCGAGGCGCCGGCACCCACTGCCCTCTTCGCTTCGAGTGCCGCGACCTTGTTCCCCTCGCCGGTGATGCCCGCGATGATCGGGATGCTGTCGCCGACCGCGTCGCGGAAGGCGCCGATGACGGCGAGCTGCTCGTCCACCGTGAGGAACGTGCCCTCGCCGGCGTGGCCGAGGACCGTGAGGCTCTTGACGCCGTCGACCGAGGCGAGCCAGGAGCCGAGGCGCTGGATGGCATCGAAGTCGATGTCGCCATTCGTGGTGAACGGGGTGACGGGGGCGGGGTTGAGGCCGCGGAGGTCGAGAGTCATCTCGGATCCTTCTTTCTCTTCATCGAGACCCGCCATCTGGGAACGATTGCGGGAACGTTTGCAGGAACGGTTGCAAGTATGCTCGATGTGACCAGAATCTGTCAACCCCTCCGATCCGGATCCCCCCGGAGGGCGCGGATAGACTCGCGTCCGACGAGAGGATGACCACCGATGGATGCCGAGACCGAGCGCCGCGTCGTCACGCTGCGCGATGTGGCCGAGGCATCCGGGGTGAGCATCTCGACCGTCAGCCGCGTGCTCGACGACCGCATCCCGGCATCCCGATCTGAGGCCGCAGCACGGGTGCGTCGCGTCGCCGACGAACTCGGCTATCGCCGCAACGTCTTCGCCTCGAACCTGCGGCGGGGCGCGACCGGAACGATCGGGGTCCTGGTCCCGCGACTCACGGACACCGTCATGGCGCTCATGTTCGAGGCGACCGAACAGGCCGCCCGCCAGCGTGGCCACTTCGCGGTCGTCGCGACATGCGGAGACGACCCCGACGACGAGCGGCGAGCCACCGAGACGCTGCTCGACCGCGGCGTGGACAGTCTCATCCTCGCCACCGCTCGCCTCGACGACACCCTCCCCGCCTCGCTGCGAGAGCGATCGATCCCCCACGTGCTGGCACTGCGCACCGACGGAGTCAGCCCTTCCTCGCTCGGCGACGACGAGGCCGGCGGCTATCTCGCGCTGCGCCACCTCATCGACCTGGGCCACCGCGAGATCGCGGTCGTCACCGGGCCCTGGTTCACCTCCAGCGCCCGCGCCCGCCTCGCGGGTGCGACGCGGGCGCTGCGCGAGGCGGGGCTCTCCATCGCCGACGACCGGGTGATATCGGGAGGCTACGGCGTCGACAACGGACTCTCCGCCGGCGCGGCGCTTCTGTCCCGCGACGATCGGCCGACCGCGATCTTCGCGGCGAACGACAACATCGCGATCGGCGTACTGGCAGCGGCCGAGGGGCGCGGACTCGCTGTCGGGGTGGATCTGTCGGTGGTCGGCTACAACGACATCCCCCTCGCCGCGCACCTGCCGGTGCCCCTGTCATCGGTGCACACCGCATTCGATCAGATCGCGACCACGGCGGTCGAGCTGCTGCTGACGCCGGCTGACGGCCGCAGCACGATCCGGCACGCGCTGCCCACCCTCATCCCGCGCGCATCGACCGCTCGGCCATAAGGGCTACGCCACCGGCGCGCGACCTGCAACCCCTTGTCGCCATCGCGGGGTGTCATGAGACTTGGGCGATGGTCTTCTACGGTTTTCACGCCTCTCACGAGCAGTTGCCGCCCAGCGCGCTCCTGGCCGCCGTGACCCGAGCCGAGTCGTCGGGTTTCGACGGTGCGATGTGCTCGGATCATCTCGCCCCCTGGAGCGTCGATCAGGGCGAATCGGGTTACGCGTGGAGCTGGCTCGGGGCCGCGCTCGCGTCGACGTCGTTCTCGCTCGGCGTCGTGACGGCGCCCGGTCAGCGTTATCACCCGGTCATGACGGCGCAGGCGATCGGGACGCTCGAGGAGATGTTCCCCGGCAGGTTCTGGGCGGCGCTCGGCAGCGGCGAGGCTGTCAACGAGCATGTGACGGGCGACCCGTGGCCGCCCAAGGATCAGCGGAATGCTCGGCTCGCGGCATCCGTCGACGTGATCCGCGACCTGCTCGCCGGGGAAGAGGTGTCCCGAGACGACGAGATCCGGGTGCACCGGGCTCGGGTGTGGAGCAGGCCCGCGGTGCCACCTCCGCTGTTCGGCGCGGCGGTCACCGCCGAGACCGCGGCGTTCGTCGCCGGCTGGGCCGACGGGCTCGCGACCGTGGCCCAGCCGCCCGAAGTGCTCGAGCAGGTCGTCGCCGCGTATCGCGACGCCGGCGGGCGGGGCCAGTGCGTGCTGCAGGTGCACGTGGCCCTGGAAGACACCGAAGAGCAGGCGCTCGACGTCGTGCGCCGCCAGTGGCGCCATTCGGCGATCGCAGGTTCACTGTGGGACATCGAGCAGCCCGAGGACTTCGACGAGCTCGCGGGCGACCCGAGCGACTCGGACCTGCGGCGCGGCGCGCTGGTGTCGGATGACCCCGAAGCCCTCGCCGACCGGATCGCGGGCCTCGCCGCGATCGGATTCGATCGCGTCTACCTGCACGGGGTCGACACCGACCAGGTCGGTTTTCTCCGGCGGGCCGAAAGATCGCTGCTGCCGGCGCTGCGGAGAGCGTCGTGAAGATCACCGACACGAGCGACGTGTGGTGGAAGACCGCGGTCATCTACTGCCTCGACGTCGAGACGTTCATGGACGGCAACGGCGACGGTATCGGCGACTTCTCAGGCCTCGGCCGGCGGATCGACTATCTCGCCGACCTCGGTGTGACGTGTCTGTGGCTCATGCCCTTCTATCCGACGCCCGACCGCGACGACGGCTACGACATCACCGACTTCTACGGTGTGGATCCGCGCCTGGGCAACCACGGCGACTTCGTCGAAGTCGTGCGCACGGCGCGCGACCGGGGCATGCGGGTGATCGTGGACCTCGTGGTCAATCACACGTCCGACAAGCATCCGTGGTTCGTGTCGGCACGGCGAAGCGTCACCTCTCCCCATCGGGACTTCTACGTCTGGCGCGACGAGCCGCCGAAGAAGCAGCAGCCGACGGTCTTCCCGGGCGAAGAGGCGGGCGTCTGGGAACTCGATGAGCGCAGCGGTCAGTACTTCCAGCACGTCTTCTACAAGCACCAGCCCGACCTCAACATGGCGAATCCGATCGTGCGCGACGAGATCGCCAAGACGATCGGCTTCTGGCTCGCCCTCGGAATCTCGGGTTTTCGGATCGACGCCGTGCCGTTCCTCATCGAGCCGCCCGACGGTGTCGATCTCGGCGACCCGCATGAGCTGCTGCGGGATCTCAAGAGCTTCCTGCAGCGCAGATCGGGGGATGCCGCACTCCTGGGCGAGGTCAACCTGCCGTACGACCAGCAGACCGACTTCTTCGGCGGCCAGCGTGGCGGCGAACTCGATCTGCAGTTCGACTTCAACGCGATGCAGGCTCTGTACCTCTCGCTCGCCCGCCACGATCCCGGACCACTCGAGACCGCACTCCTGTCTCGTCCGCCGATCCCGCCCGACGCCACCTGGGCGAACTTCGTGCGCAACCACGATGAACTCACGCTCGACAAGCTCACCGACGACGAGCGCGAAGAGGTGTTCGCCGCGTTCGCGCCCGATGAGGCGCAGCGCGTCTACGGGCGCGGCATCACCCGCCGCCTTCCCACGATGCTCAGCGGCGACCCGCGCCGCATCCGCATGGTCTACAGCCTGATGTTCTCGTTGCCGGGCGCACCCGTGCTCTTCTACGGCGAGGAGATCGGCATGGGCGAGAACCCCGACGTTCCCGGACGCGGGTCGGTGCGCACGCCCATGCAGTGGACCGACGACCGCAACGGCGGCTTCTCCACCGCACCTCCACGCCGGATGGTGGTGCCGCTCACGGGGGACGGCTACGCACCGGAGCACGTCAACGTCCGTCGTCAGCGCAACGACGACGACTCGCTGCTCCAGTTCGTGCGCCGGCTCATCTCGCGGTACCGCACCTCACCCGAGATCGGCTGGGGACAGTTCGAGCAGATCGAGCATGACGGCACCGGAGTGCTCGTGCACGGAATCCGCTCGGAACTCGGACGCATCGTCGCTCTGCACAACTTCACCGACGTGCCGGTGCGGCTGCGCTCCGATCTCGGCCCGGTGGAAGGGGGCACGACTCTCGTCGACCTGCACGGGCCGGAGCGCATCGAGGTCGACCCGAAGGGCAAGGTCGAGTTCGAGATCGCACCGTTCGGGTACCGATGGCTGCGGGTGTCCCCTCCCGGCGACACCCGGATCGGCTGACGACCCGCGAAGCCTCCCGGCGCAACGGTGAACCGGTCGATCCGTGTTCATCGAGTGCACATCCGGGGTTCATCGACTTCGCGCCTCTCGGACCGCACCATGGGTTCAATCGGCGCTGGCGCCGCGCTTGGGGCTGAGGGGCTGCGTGGCATCGTCCGCGAACTCCCCGGTCTCACGAACCTGTTCCGTGATCTGGGAGGCGCCGCGATGAATCGACCTGTCCGAGTGCTCTCGCTGTACGAAGGCTTCTTCGCCGGCGGAGCCCGCGTCCTGCACACCGACCTCATCGCCGGTCTCCACGCCAGAGGCTTCCAACAGCATCGGGTCCTCTCGCTGGCGCCGGAAGCCAGGCGAGAATCGACGCTGCAGCCGATGACCGATGACGCCAGGTATCTCCGCCTCCAGCGCGCAGGAATCGCCGTCCGGGCGCTCGGACGCATCGCGGGCTCCGAACCGCCGGCGCCGGAAACGTTCACCGAGGACGACCTCCGGATCGCTCACGAAGAAGTCAGCCGTGCCGACGTCATCCTGTCTCTGAAGGAGCAGCCTCTCGGGCTGCTCCTGGCGCTGGCAGAGCGCGGCCTCCTCCCCCGGATCCCCGTCGCCGTGACGCTGCATCGCTCCGACCCGCTCCACTCCGGCTCCGCACTCCGTTGGCTGGTGCACGGCACCGAAACCGGGCTCGTCACCTCGACGATCGCCTGTGCCCACTCGACGAGCGAGGCGTACGCGCATTCCGGTGTGCGCGCGCTCGAACCGCACGTCATCCCCAACGGCATCGATACGGAACGCTTCCGACCGGCGACACCGTCCGAGGCCGCCTCGACGCGGCGCCGGCTCGGGATCCCGGCTTCCGTGCCGGTCGTCGTGTTCGCGGCACGATTCGACGCGATGAAGAACCCCGGACTCTTCCTGGCGTCGCTCGCGGCGCACGCCACGAGACGTCCAGACACGCACTACGTCCTCTGCGGAGCGGGGATGGAGTGGTCCAACCCGGCCTTCCGCGGCCTCGCACGCCAGGAGGGCGTCATGGAGACCGGGTCCGTCCACACCCTGGGCATCCGAGACGACATGCCCGCCGTCTACCAGATCGCCGACATCGTCGCCCTCACGAGCGCGTTCGGCGAAGCATCCCCTCTCTGTCTTCTCGAGGGCGCAGCCTGTGGTGCGACACCGGTCACGACCGACGTCGGCGATGCCGCGCGCCAGATCGAGGGATTCGGCGTCATCACGTCCCATGACCCGACCGAGATCGCGGATGCCTGGGAGACCGCGATCCTCCACCGTGACCAGCTGCGATCAGCAGCCCTCGCCGCCCGCGGCCGGATCGGGCGCGAGAGGATGATCGACGACTACTCCGACGCGATCAGTGGGATGCTGACCCGGGCCGAGATCGCCGCCTAGGCGCCTCAGTCGACGCGCACCGAGACGATGCGAGCGTGGGGGCGCCGTTGCTCGGGCATCTCGCACTCCGGAGCGTCGGCCATGCCCACCCTGCCGGAGCGGTAAGCGGGCGACCCCCGTGCGGCCCGCAGATCTTGTCGATGTGTGACGCCGTGAGCGTGCCCACTGTCGGCCTCTGCTCGTCGCACGTTCGTTCAGAGCGAGGCTCCCGTCCGGTCCGTCGGATCTGCCAGGACGTCCCCTAAGCGAGCAGGCCTCGAGCGTCTGATCACCCCCGCGCTCACGACGGCAGCGAAAAAACGTTGGCGCAACAGGCTGACCGGCGCGTCCCGATGCCCCGCAGTAGTGCATCGACGCAGCCGATCGGCCTCACTTCCCGAAACTTGCACGTTCGTGCAGTCTTGGTGCGCGAACGGTCAGCGACGACCTGAGGGGTAATACGCTCAGGCCGACGCGACGTCCCGCTGATGCGGGGCGATGTCACCGACGATGTCGCCCTCCGCCGAGAACAGTTCTCTCGACGGCTGGACAGCGGCCCCAGCCACCGCAGTCCGGACCGACGGCGACGTCGAATACGTGCGCACCCGCGCTCACCCCCTGGATACCCACACGAAGGAGTAGGGATCGATGAAAGCAACATTCCTGAGAAGGAATCCGTTCTGGCTGGCGCTGTCGCTCGTCCTGATGCTGTTGTCCGCGATCGTCGCGTCAGCGGTGCAGACGAGCGCCGGCACCATCGCCGTGAAGGACATGCGATGGGAGACCCCGTCCGGCCAGACGATCAGTGCGCTGCTGTTCAAGCCCGACTCGGTGACCGCTGAATCGAAGGCGCCCGCCATCGTCGTCTCGCACGGCTGGTGGAACAACCGTGAGATGCAGGATGCCAACTACGTCGAGCTGGCACGACGAGGCTATGTCGTCGTCTCGATCGACATGTACGGCCACGGCAACTCCTCGCCGCTCGTGAACGATCAGCTCGAGCTGGGCGGCACCGGCATGTACGACGTGGTGAAACTCGTCGCCGCCCTGCCGTACGTGAACCCGGACGAGATCGGGGTCTCGGGACACTCGAACGGAGCACGCGCCGCGAACTTCTCCGTCGCTCTGGACGACGCGGCCGACGAGCAGCTCATCGACGCGGTCTTCCTCGTCGACAACGACCCCGTGTACGTCGACGGCGAGGGCGCCTACACGAACATCTACGGCACTCGCGACGTGGGTCTGGTGGCCGACCAGTACGACGAGTTCTTCTTCCGCAGCTACAGCCCGGAGGGTGTGGCTCTCACGCCGCCGCGCGAGTACATCACGACACCCAATGCGCAGTCGTTCCTGAACTTCGGCGTGGACCCGTCCGAGGGCGATGAGCGTACGGAAGGCGAGTTCTACACCCAGGGCGACGCCGATCGGATCGTCTACACCCCGGCCGAGACGCACCCGTGGGGCACGATCTCGAAGACCACCGTGGCCAGCCAGATCGAGTTCTGGGAGCGGGTGTTCCCCGCCCCGAATGCGATCGATGCGGGAACCCAGGTCTGGCAGGTCAAGGAGACCGCCACGACATTCGGGTTGATCGGCTTCGGCATCTTCCTCGTCGCCTTCACGCGCGCACTCCTGGGCACCCGTGCGTTCGCAGGGCTCCGGATCACCACGCCGTCGACGCTCGCGGCCACGAGCCGCAAGGGTCTGGCCTGGTTCTGGGGCGGCCTGGTGGTCTCGGCGCTGTTCTCGGGATGGAGCTACGTCTGGCTGAGCCAGCAGCCCGTCATGCAGGGCATCGCCTTCAACGTCACGCCGACGATCTTCACCCAGGGCGCCGTCTTCTTCATCGCCACCTGGGCCGCGATCAACGGAGTCGCGGGGCTGATCATCACGACCGTGTCGTACCTCGCGTTCGGAAGGAAGAACAGCGTGGACCTGCGGGCTGCGGGCGTCCTGCCCGGCTGGAGGAGGTTCTTCCACGGGATCGGGCTCGGCGCGGTCGTCGTCGCCGCCGCGTTCGGCATCGTCTTCGTGCTCGATTACTTCTTCAAGACCGACTTCCGGTTCTGGGTCATCGCGGTCAAGGCGTTCGAGGCGGACAAGCTGTGGATCGCCTTGCTGTACGTCCCGTTCTTCCTCGTCTACTTCTTCGCGAACTCCGTGGCCATCAACGGCTTCAACCGATTCACGCTCCGCGGGAAGGAATGGCTCAACACGCTGGTGCTCGCCCTGGCCAACGCGCTTGCTCCGATCGTGCTCGTGGTCGCGCAGTACACGACGTTCTTCATCACGGGCGAGACCATCCCCGGGTTCGGTGGCATCTTCAGCATCTGGCTGTTCCCGGTCATCGTGATCCTCGCGGTCGCCGCTGTCATCTCCCGCAAGATCTACCGGGTGACGGGCAATCCGTACATCGGCGGGTTCATCAATGCCGCGGTCGTGACGATCATCTCGGTGTCGAACACACTCACCGTCGCGTACTGACCTGACCTCGAGGGAGCGCCTCCGCCGCCACGGCTGAGGCGCTCCCCCTGTTCACGCACCCGGATTGGTCTTCAGCACCGGTGGACGCGAACCTCCCACGGTCCGAGAATCCCCGGGTTCGCCGGATCGACGTTCGTGAGGACGAGAGGCCCGGCATCCGTCATGTCCGTTTCCGGGTCCGCCGGCTCGCCACTGAGGTTCGCGAGCACCGTCAGGCTGCCGACCCCGGACAGGCTGCGACGGAACGCGTAGATCTGTTCGCTGGTCTCCTCGAGCATCGTGAAGTCTCCGTCGACGACGATCGGGTCGTCGTGACGCAGGGCGATGAGCGCGCGGTAGAAGGAGAAGACGGATGCGGGATCGTCACGCTGAGCCTCGGCGTTCAGCCATGAGTGGTTCGGGTTCGTGCCGATCCACGGCTCGCCCGTGGTGAATCCGCCGTGGGCGGTGTCGTCCCACTGCATGGGCGTGCGTGCGTTGTCGCGGCCCATGTGACGCAGCACCCCCAGCACACCGTCTTCCGGGAGTCCCCGTCGGGAGACGGCATCCGAGAAGTAGTTGAGGGACTCGATGTCGCGGAAGTCGGCGATGTCGGTGAAGGCGACGTTCGTCATGCCGAGCTCTTCACCCTGATAGACGTACGGCGTTCCCCGGTGCAGGTGCAGCACCGTCGCGAGCGCGGTGGCTGCTCCTCGCCAGTTCTCGCCGTCGTCGCCGAAACGACTCACGGCGCGAGGCTGGTCGTGATTGTTCCAGTAGAGGCTGTTCCACCCCGTTGAGGCCAGCGCGTCCTGCCAGCCGCCGAGCGACTGCTTCAGGCTCGTGAGCGGCGCGGGGCGCACATCCCACTTGCCCGTTCCCTGGTCGAGCTCCATGTGCTCGAACTGGAACACCATGTTCAAGGACCCGCTCTGGTCGTCTGTGAAGCGGCGGGCCTGCTCGGGGGTCACGCCGGGCATCTCCCCCACCGTGAGGTAGTCGCGATGGCGGTCGCCGAAGACCTCCGCCTTCATCTCGGCGAGGAACTCGAGCACGCGAGGCCCATGGACGAAGAAGGGCATGCCGTCGCCGTACCCGGTGGCGGTGATCTCACCATCGGGCAGGGCCGGATCCTTCGAGATGAAGTTGATGACGTCCATGCGGAATCCGTCGACGCCGCGGGCGAGCCACCACCGCATCATCTCGAAGACGGCCGCCCGCAGATCAGGGCTCTCCCAGTTCAGATCGGGCTGCTTCTGGGAGAACAGATGCAGGTAGTACTGGCCGCGAGCGGGCTCCCACTCCCACGCCGACCCCGAGAAGAACGATCCCCAGTTGTTGGGTTCCGCGCCGGGCGTGCCGCCCACCGCGCCGTCCGCAGCGTCGCGCCAGATGTACCAGTCGGCTTTGTCGTTCGTCCGATCGCTGCGGGACTCGATGAACCAGGCGTGCTCGTCGGACGTGTGGTTGACCACGAGGTCCATGATGAGCCGCATACCGAGCGAGTGGACCCGGTCGATCAGTTCGTCCATGTCAGCGAGCGTGCCGAAGATGGGATCGATGTCGCGATAGTCCGAGATGTCGTAGCCGTTGTCATCGTGCGGGGACCGGTACACCGGCGACAGCCAGATCACGTCTATGCCGAGATCGGCGATGTGATCGAGATGGTCGATGACGCCTCGCAGGTCGCCGACCCCGTCGCCATTCGAGTCCGCGAAGCTGCGCGGGTAGATCTGGTAGACCACCGCCGACTTCCACCAGGGCCTCGCCTGCGAAGCGAGTCGGTCCTGTCGGGGATCGTTCATTGCCTTCATCCCTTCACTCCTGTCGCAGTCGTCTCAACTGCGACGCACCGCCTCGACGAACTCGTGGCGCGACGTCGTACCGGTCTTCGCGTAGATGCGGGACAGGTGGAACGCGACGGTCGACCGCGTGATGAAGAGCTCCTTCGCGATCTGCGCGTAGCTCAGTCCCTCGAGGACGAGCGCCGCCACCTCCCGTTCGCGCTCGGAAAGGTCCGCCATCCAGGGCCTCGACCCGCTCTCCGATGCGTGCGCCTCGGGGAGCAGCCGAGCAGCGAGCCGGTCCGCGCCGATGCTGTGAAGAGCGGCCGACGCTTCGGAGCGCAGGACGACGGATGCCGGCGCCCGCTGCGCTGCATCCACGCGACGCATCGCATCCACCGTGGGAAGCATCGGCAGGCCCCGCTGAGCGATCTCGGCGAGAGCCTTCGCACCCGCCGGAGAACGATCGGCGCGCGCCTCGAGCCAATCGGCGACGTCGTCACCCCACGGCGGGGCGTCCGCCGTGCGCAGCATCGACGCCCAGCGCGGGACGTCTGCGGCACGTCCCGCCCAGTCCGCAGCCAACCCCTGCGCGAGATACCAGCAGTACGGCACCTGCATGTCGATCCACAGGTGCGGCGCTCCGAAATCGACGACGCGCGCGGCGAGCCAGGTGCGCTTCTCGGCCTCGTCGCCGATGAAGAACAGGGCGAAGACCTCGGCGATGTCCCCTGACTGGACGGCCACAGGCTGCGGCGCATCCAGGCGTGCGCGTCGACCGATCGCCCTCGCATTGCGCCAGCGATCCGCATCGGCGCTGATCACTCCCTCGAGCGGCAGCATCGAGATCGTGATGGCCGCGGTCTCCTTCAACCTGCCCGTTCGAGCGAGGTCGAGCAGAATGGATGCCCGCGCCCACTGACCGTTGAGGAAATGCGCGAACGCCTGCAACGCGTGGAACGTCCCGCCTCCGATGTCGACGAGACCCTCATCGAAACGTTCGATCACCAGGGTGAGGTCGCCGATCGCCTCGACGGGTAGCCCCGACAACGACATGATCGAACCTCGCCAGGCGAGTTCGAAGACGCCCTCGGGGGTCGCGGCGAGCTGCGCCCGGTCGGCCGCGAGCCGGTCCACGACCGGCATGCCCTGATCGACCGGGACGGTGAGGAACCCGGCTTGACCGGCGGCGAAAGTCACGTATCCCTGGAGCGCCGGGTCGATGACCGGACTCCGGCCGGCCGATTCGAGATCCCGCAGAGCGTCGTGCGGAGAGCCTCCGGACGCGACGAACGACAGCGCACGAAGCACCCGCGTGCGGTACTGCGCGAGCGGAGTCAGCGCCGCGAGGTCGTCATCGCTGATGTGCGACAGCATCCTCGCCGCAGCGACCCAGCGCAGTTCGGCAGCCAGCTTCGAGCCGACGATCGTCCTCTCATAGGGGTCGAGGGCGACGGCGTCCTGGTCGATCGACAGCTCCTCGAGGTCGAGGGCGATGATCGCTTCGAAATCGGCGTCGAGTCGCCGGCGGGAGGCGTCAGCGGTGTCCGAGCTCAGGCGAGCCGCCCTTCTTCGGAACAGCGCCGCCTCGCGGAACCGTCCGCGGTCGTGCAGTTCGTCCGCGAACACATCGAGGTCGACCGCCAACCCGTCGTCCGTGCGGCGTGCTGCGGCGATGCGGTGACGCAGTCGGTCTCGCGCATCCGCCATCCGCGCCGCGGCTGCCCCGTGCATCCGGTCGCGAGTCGTGTGCGGGATGACGTCGTACACAGCTGCTCGCACGATCCCGTGGAAGATGCGGTGATTCGCCGTCTGCCCGTGCCCGTCGGTGATGACGAGCCGGTCGGCGCTCAGCATCTTCAGCGCCGAATCCACGTCATCCACACCCGCGACCGCGCGGATCGTGAACGGGTCGCCTCCACGATCGCCGAGGACCGCGACCGCGCTGAGCGTCGCGACGACCGCGGCATCCATCTGCGAGATCCGCTCCCCCATGGTGGCGGCGAGCTCTGTGGTCGCGGGCAGGTCGTCGGCGCGCGCGAGCGCCTGCAGCTGATCCACCGAGTGCTCGTGCAGCAGTGATCGCAGGAAGAGCGGGCTGCCGCCGGTGTGCTCGCGCAGTCGCACGGCGAGGGAGCGCGGCGCGTCGGGCGCAGCATCCTGGATCATTCGATGCGCGGCATCGTCGTCGAGACCGTCGAGCACGACATGAACGACGTCAGGAGCGCCCTCGAGGTTCGCACGCCACCGCTCATGCCGGGGGCCCACGGGACGATGCGCGGCGATGACGAGGAGCCGGTCACCGGCCATGCGCTCCAGGAGCACGCCGATGGCATCGAGGGACTCGGCGTCGGCCCACTGCAGGTCGTCGATGACGAGGACGACCGTTCCGCCGGGCTGCAATCCGTCGATGAGCGCGCCGAGAGCCTGCGCCGCTCGCAGAGGATTCGTCTTGCCGTCGTCCTGAGGAACGCCCAGCTGGGCGAGCAGGTCGAAGGGATCGCTCTGCGTCTCTTCGTACGCGGTCGCGCGGAGCACCTGGGACGGTGCGAAGCGGCGTGCCACCTCGCGCGCGAGGCGCGTCTTGCCGAACCCGCCGTGTCCCTGCACATTGAGCACCGTCGGTCGGCCCGCGTCGACGCGGCGCATCGCTTCGTCGATCTTCGACTCGATCTCTGCCGGCCAGGACAATCGGACTCCTCGAAACCTCGACCACGTGGGTCAGAGCATACTGGCCTCGGTCGCAGACGCCGGAAGAGAACTGGTCGCTTCGAACAGTCCCCGCGCCGCGCGGTGCGACCACGCTGGACGACACCCGCACCGCCCACCGCCGAGAGGGTGAGACCATGACCGACACCACGCGTTTCTCCTCGAACGCGGATCACGATTTCGTGATCCGCACGGTCATCGGAGCCGCCGTCGAAGGCGCCGCCGACCCGGGAGAAGTCCTCGCCGCCACGGCCTCGGTCCGCAGCCACGACGAGTGGCTCGCCGCATGGCGCCACCTGGCCGAACGTACGGCGCAGATCGCCGCCGACGCCGCCTCCCGTGGCCACCGGGTGAGCGCCGCGTACGCCGCGCTGCGGGCGAGCACCTACTTCGGCGTCGCCGTCAACGCCACCGCAGCCGACGCCGACACAGCCGACCTGCGCGGGCTCTTCTCGCAGCAGCGCGCCGCATGGGAACAGTTCGTCGCCGGAGCGCCCGCCCGCGTGGAGCATGTCGACATCCCGTACGCCCTCAGCTCGATGCCGGGGTACTTCTTCCGCCCCGCGGCATCCGACGGAGGCAGCGGACAGACGCTCGTCACGGTCAACGGCAGTGACGGGTCGCTCGCCTCGCTGTGGGCGAGCTGCATCGCGGCAGCGCTCCGCCGCGGGTACAACGTGCTCGTGTTCGATGGCCCGGGCCAGCTCTCCCAGCTGTACGAGCGCAACGTCACGTTCCGCCCCGACTGGGAGAACGTCCTGACGCCGGTGTACGACTTCGTCAGCCGGATGCAGGGGGTCGATCCGACCCGCATCGCGCTCTACGGAATCAGTCAGGGCGGCTATTGGGTCGCACGCGCGCTCGCCTTCGAGCACCGCTTCGCCGCAGCGGTCACCGACCCCGGCATCGTCGACGTCTCGGCATCCTGGACGTCGCACGTCCCGAAGTCGCTCCTCACGATGCTGGACGACGGCCACCGCGATGCGTTCGACCGTGACATGGCGCTGGGGATGAAGGTCTCCCCCGGTGCGGCGCAGACATGGCGTTTCCGCGCGCGCCCGTATGGAACCACGGGCTACGCCGACACGGTGACCGCCGTGCGCACCTACGACCTGCGGGACGTCGCCTCGAGAATCACGACGCCGCTCATGATCACGAGTCCCGATCACGAGCAGTTCTGGCCGGGGCAGTCGGAGGCGCTCGCGGCGCTCACTGCCTCCGTCTCCACCGTCGTGCGTTTCACCGCAGAAGAAGGCGCAGACGGCCATTGCGAGCCGATGGCGCGTGGCCTCGCCGCGCAGCGGATCTTCGACTGGGTCGACGATCGACTCGCTCGGGCGAGCTGAGAGGCGCTCGCACACCACGCGACCGTCGGATGGCCGTTCGAGGCGACGCGGTGGAGTTTCGACTTCTCAGGACAGCGCAAGCACTGCGAGGAGTACGAACCAGGCGAGGAAGCCGACGTAGATCAGGCGCTCTGCCAGACCGAAGAACGCTCTCAGTCCCGCGCGGGTCGCGAGGATCAGCCCGACGGTACCGAGCGCCATGATCGCGCCGCAGACCGTCGACCACACCGACGCGTCCGCAAACCCGGCGTCGCGGAGTGCGCCGGCGCCGGTGAAGGCGGCTGCCGTGACAGACGCGAAGGCGGCCGTGGCGAGGAGGTTGTGCAGTCGGCCCGCGCGGGTCGCGGCACGCTCCGGCGCATCCATCGGAAAGAACCCGATCAGTGCACGGGCCACGGCGAACATCACCAGCAGCACGACCGTCACGATCGCGATGGTGGACGAGGTGGGTGCGAAGAAGACGGCACCGCCGACGCCGGCCAGCGCGGCTCCCGCCGCGGCGGACCAGTACCAGCCCCGATACCGGGTGATGCCGTACTGGCTGACCGGATCCCGCAGCGGATTCAACCCGGTGGGCAGCAGATGAACCACGATCAGGCTCACGAGGGTGATGCCCGTCCCCACGAGAAGAAGTACCGCGGCGGCAGTCATCAGGACACCGATGAGGCCAGACCGGATGCCGGGACCACGGGCACATGCCGGGGATTCCACCGTGAACCATCCCACGCCAGGATTCCGTACCACGCCGGCGTCAGGAGCAGTGCGAGCAGATAGAACACCCCAGGCTTGCCGAAGCCGGTCTGGATGTTGATGCCCGCCATGATCAAGAAGACCAGATAGACCAGGGTTCCGACGATCGGGATCAGCCCGACCAGCACCCACCATCCCTTCTGTCCACCGAGCTGCAGCAGACGCCACACGTTGAAGACCGGCACCCACGCCGGCCAAACCGCGAGCCCGGCCTTCTTGAAGATGGAGGAGACCGCGAACCCGTAGAACGCGTACGAGGCGATCGACCCGAGAATCGAGAGCACGATGATGGATGGTTCGATGGCGGCGGTGGCCGTGTTCATGATTCCCCTTTCGGCAGCACGGACGCGCTGCCTGTCATATCAGGATGCCGAGCGCCGAGGCGATCCCGACTGTGCGAAGTGACCAGGCCTCGGGCGAACCGCCCTGATCACGGGAGTGGTACATCGACGGCGTACTGGGCGTACTCGCGCTGGAGGAGGGGTCCGAAGAACCGCAGACCGAGGCATGAGTTCAGATCCACGCACTGCGCCGTGACGGAGTCGTTGACGGCGTAAGCCGAGAAGACATCGACTTTGCGGGCGAGCTCGTCGCCCTGCACGTTCACGTCGTAGTCCGCCGTCTGGTAGCCGATCGCGTAGACGACCAGCGCGGGGTCGATGCCCGCGCTCGTCCACGACGCTCTCGCGAAGGACGCGACGGTGCGATGGTCGGAATGGTCGCTGCTCGACAGGTCGCCCGCCTCGGCCGGCATCCCGGTGAGGACAGCGCTCGGGTTCGCGTCGCCGATGACCTCCACCAGCGAATGAGTGATCTGGTCCATCGTGAGCTCCTCCGGACCGTCGACATCTCGGACGGTCGGGATCTGCCCGGCGGCGAGTTTGGCGAGGCTTTCGTAGCCCATGCTCTCGAAGCCGCTGCCATCCAGGTTTCCGTCGACGAGCCGAAACGACAGCAGCAGGAGACGCGGGTCGGATGCCGGACGCCATTCCTCGACCGTCACCCCCGTGTTGAGGATGTCGGTGCGCTCCGACCACTGCCCGTCATAACCGCGCAGCCGGTCGTAGGCGTCGCGGATGCCCTTCTCGCGTCCGAGTGAGTAGTCGACCCCCTTACCTGCATCCCCCGCCGACAGGTAGGCGACGGTGACGCACCACCCCTGCTCGAGAGCCTCGGTCACTCGGCTGTGGCCGAAGATCAGGTCATCGTCGTAGTGCGCCCAGATCGCCAGCAGGCTGCCCTCAGCACACTCGTCGAGCGTCGGCTCGGGCGACGGGACCGCCGTCGGCGTGACGGTCGGAACCGGCCCGTGCGAGACGACCGCTGCCGGCACGACCGTCGGATGCGGCGTCGCAGACGGCGACGGCGCTGCCACCGGCTCGGGCGCGCAGGCCGCGAGTACGGCGACAAGAGCGATGACGGGAAGCGCCAGGCGGGCCCGGGCGGCGAGAGGAAGACGCATCGTGGTCCTTCGGAGGTCAGAGTTCGATACTCCACTGTGCCGACCTCGGCCGCTTCGGCGACTGTGCGGAATGCACAGTCCGCTCGGTCACGCGCCGACTTGGAGCTGTGTCATCAGGTCGAGGGTGTCGGCGTTGAGCCAGTATTCGGAGACCCGGCCGTCGGCGACGCGGAGGATGTCGGTGCCGTGGAAGGTGACCTCGGTGCCCACTGGTGCACCGGCGCCGGGGATGCCGCCGCCGTAGTGGCCATTGGCAACCCAGCGGACGACGACGTGATCGCCGTCGACGATGGGGCCGACTTCGACGGAGAAGGTGAGGTCGGACATGAGGGATCGCATCTGCGAGACGAGATCCTTCATCCCCGAGACGCCGCCGACGGCGCTGCCGTCGCCTCCGTCGAACATCGCGGCGTGGACTCGGTTGTCGGTCGAGATGATGTCGTCCGCGATGTCGAGGTCGCCGTTCCACAGATCGACCCACTGCGCGACGAGCGTGGTGGCGTCCTGGCGCGCTGTTGTGGCGAGGTCAGTGTTCTCCATGATGTTTCTCCAATGGCGTTTCGTTGACGTGGCGGGTGGTGATCTCGGTCGAGTGGGTGAGGGCGTGGATGAAGCCCTGAACAAGGCGCTCAAAGCTCTCGTCGACGTCCGCGTTCCATCTGAATGCGCCGACTGATTCGTACGACACGAACCCGTGGAGGGTGGCGCGGAACGCCCGGATAGCGTGGACGGCGTCGTCTCCCTCCAGGCGATAGGCGGTCAGCACGTCGGCGATGACCTGGATCGCCGTGACGGACACAGCCTCGTCTTCGATGTCGCCAGGGGCGGGCATGAGGTTGGACGCCTCATATCGGCCAGGATGTGCCAGCGCCCACGCCCGGTACGCATGCGACATGGCCGATATCGCGTCCGGCCCGGATCGGCCGGCGCACGCACGGGCGAGCACCTCACCGAGATCCCTCTTCGCCTGGACCGCGATGTCGCGGTGAAGCCCGGCCATCGATTCGATGTGCTTGTAGAGAGAGGGCTGGCGGATCCCGAGTCGCCCGGCGAGAGCGGCGAGGGTGAGTCTGCTCAGCCCCACCTCGTCGGCCATCACGGCTGCCTCTTCAGCAACCCGATCGCGAGTCAGCCCTGCCCTGGGCACGAGCCATCACTTCCGTGGGTGCGGTTTGTCGTCATGAGGCAAGCATCCTCGCAAGGCCAGCTATTGTCAATAGCTTTGTAGACGTCTTTGACCATCTTTTGGCTATTGACAATAGCTAACCGGTTCGGCATAGTTGCGATCACACCACCACAACGACTGACCCCCTGGAGAATCATGAGCATCGTCTTCGCCACCACCATCGACATCGACGCCACCCCGGAGCAGGTGTGGGAGGTCCTGTCGGACTTTCCCGCCTACGGGGAGTGGAGCAACTTCTCCCGCGTCACGGGATCCCCCGCGCTCGGTTCGAAGCTGAAGATGCGGATGCCGGGGTTCTGGTTCACCTCGACAGTCACCCAGGCCACCCCTCACGAAGAACTCCGGTGGTCGGCGAAGCTCTTCACTGCAGGACTCTTCCTCGGCGAGCACGACTTCACCCTCATTCGCAAAGCCGACGGAACCACCAACGTCGTCAACACGGAGACATTCTCCGGGTCCCTCACCCGTCCGTTCGAGGGCCTGTTCGCAAGGAACCACAACGAAGGCGGCTACGCCACCTTCAACCGCGCCCTGAAGAGCAGGGTCGAGGGCCGCACGGCACGGTCCCTTCAGCTGGCTGGAAACGTCTGACAGACGCTGTCTTCGACCGCCTGAGCGGCGGGCTTCCCTGCGGGTGAAAGTCGCGTTCACGCGCCGTGGACACGGTCGTCAGCGAGTGGATGATGCGCCCTGATCGGGCTCTTCTGATTTCATCGACGACGAGTGAAGGGTGAGCAGGTGCGCAGCCTGCCTCAGGTAGCTCTGGATGGTGCGTTGCTCGTCCGGACTGAAGGTGTCTGCGAGGTTGTCGAGCTCGTCGAACAATGGGGCGAGGTCTCCGAGGATTCGCTTGACGGCTTCTGGCCGGGTGGTCACGAGCACCCGGCGCCGATCGGCGGCTCCTCTTTCTCGAGAGACGTGGCCGTAGCGCTCCAGACGGTCGACCATTTCCGTCGCCGAACCTGGGCTGATCCCGATTCGGGCGGCGAGCTCCACGGGGCCGATCGGGTCTCCCTCGCTCGACATGATGTGGTCGATGGCGGTGTACTCCAGCGGACTCAGTGACAAGTGGGCAGCGAAAGCTCGGTCCAACTCAGCCGCGGCTCGATTGACCGAGCGCAACGACCAGCTCACCTCGCTCGCGGTCATCCGTGACCTCTCGACCGCTTCGGCGGTCTCTGCATCCAGCGGATCAACGCTCATGCCCACAGCCTAGTTGACATATCTCTCCTTTGCCGAAACACTAGGCAACGGAATCATTCGGCTACGGAGGGATCATCATGGATGGAATGCGGCCTGACCGATTGCGCGGGCTCCTGATCACGTTGTGTGCAGCTCTCGCGCTGGTCGTTGCGGGCAACTCCGCGCTGGCGATCGCGCTGCCGGATATCGCAGCGGATCTCGGCGCGGACCAGTCGGAGCTGACGTGGATCATCGATGCGTACGCGCTGACGTTCGCGGCGCTCCTGTTGACTGCGGGTTTGGCGGCTGACCGGATCGGTCGCCGGACTGTGCTCGTTGTGGGCCTGGTGATCTTCGGGGCGGCCTCGGTCGCTTCCGCGTTCTCGCCAGATCCGTTCTGGTTCATCGTTCTTCGCGCGGTCTCTGGGATCGGGGCAGCCGCGGTCTTCCCCGTGACCCTCTCCGCGCTCATCGACGCGTACCCGCCCGAGCGGCGAACCTTCGCGATCGCTGCATGGTCGGGAGTCAGCTCTGCCGGCGCGGTTGCGGGAACCATCGTCGCAGGGCTGCTCCTGGAGCTGTTCTGGTGGGGCAGTGTCCAGCTTCTGTTCGGCGGGGTGGCTCTTGCGCTGATCATTCCGTCCGCGATCCTGGTCGCGCAGAACAGCAACCCGCGGTTGTCCGCTGATCCCCTGGCGGCGGTCTGGTCCGTGTCGGCGCTCGCCGGCATCGTCTTCGCCATCATCGAAGGCCCCCGATTGGGCTGGATGGAACCGATCATCATCGCCTCCCTGGGGATCGGCGCGGTCGGTCTCATCGGATTCATCGTCCACCAGCTGAGGTCCCGTGAGCCGTCACTGGACGTTCGGCTGTTCCGAAACCGCGGCCTCGCGGCCGGCTCGCTGATCGTCTCCATCCAGTTCTTCGCCTCGCTGGCGCTGTTCGTCCTCCTCCCCCAATACCTTCAGATCGTGGAAGGCCTCTCCCCCCTGGTCGCCGCACTTCTTCTGCTGGTGATTCCGGTGGGTGTCGGCGCCGGCATCGGAGCATCAGTGGCTCTGGCGAAGCGCTTCGGACAGCGAGTGCCGGGGGCTGGGGGCCTCGCCTTGATGGGCGCCGGCTTCGTGATCTGTGCAATCACGCTCGGCGACGGCGCCTCTTTGTGGATCGTGAGCGCCGGCCTGCTCGTGTTCGGCATCGGCTTCGGGATGGGAATCACACCCGGTACGGAACTCATCATCGAAGGGCTCCCCTCCGAGCGCCGCTCCATCGCCAGCGCAGTCAACGACATCACCCGGGAGGTCGGCGGAGTCCTCGGCATAGCCATCCTTTCCAGCGTTCTCCTCGCCTCATACCGCGACCAGGTCGCCTCCGCGATCAGCGACCTCCCACAAGCCGTTCGTGAAATCGTCGAATCCGGGGCGGGGGCCGCGATCGGCGCGGCGGAAGCCTTCGGACCGACAGCCGAGTCGATTGCCGACGCGGCACGAGAGGCCTTCACACTCGGCCTGAGCTCGGCCTTGTGGGTCGGTGCCGGCATCCTCATCGTCGGCGCGGTCATCGCCGCCGCGCTCGCGCCGGCCCGGCAGCCGAGCGCCGGCCAGCTGCCGGGAATCGAAACGGATGCTCCTGCACCCGCGGTCCCCGCCGAGGAGCCATCGGCCGAGACGGAGAAGGGAATGGCACCATGACGACCATCCGGACTCCGCGGGGGGAATTCGGGGCACGTGTCACCGAACCCAGCACGGAGGCGACGATGCGTGCCGGAGTCGTCTGCCTCCACGGCTTCCCGGACGACGCGTCGACATTCGACGCCGTGGCGGGCCGATTAGCAGCCCGGGGCCATCGCGTCACCTCTGTCTATCTGCGCGGCTACTCACCGTCTCCGACTAATGGAGACTTCTCCATCAGCGCGCTGGCAGAGGACCTCGCTGCCATCGCTCGCGAAGTCGGAACCGGAGAGCCTGTCGTTCTCCTCGCCCACGATTACGGCGCACAGATCGCCTACGCCGCCTTGAGCGCGCACGCGGAACTGTTCCTCACTGCAGTGCTGCTCTCGGGCGCCTACCCCGCCGCCATCTACCAGAACACCTGGCGCCACCCCCGCCAGGTCTGGCTGAGCAGGTACATCATCTTCTTCCAGTTCGGCGACTTCGCGGACAAGCTCGTCGCCCGCAATGATTACGCAGCCCTGGACCGGCTGTGGGATCGCTGGTCACCTCGGGGCATCGATCACACTCATCGCGTCAGGGTGAAGAGCACCATCGAGCGCAGCATGCCCGCCCCGATCGCCATGTACCGGGGAGGAGGATTCTCGGTCGGCAGCGCCCGCATCTTCGTCCCCACCCTGTTCATCACCGGCAGCGCCGACGGCTGCAGCCTGCCCGCGATGTCCGACGGTCAGCAGCAGTACTTCAGCGACCGATACGAACGACAGATCTGGTCGGACATCGGACACTTCCCGCAGTTGGAAGATCCCGAGCGCACCGCCCGGGCAGTCCTCGACTGGCTGGACATCACCCGCACCCACGAAAGGCAGAACAGAAGTGATTGATCGGAAAGGACCTGGCCGGAGTCACGTTCGCGCCGCATCACCAGCGAGGTGAGTCGATCCGGCGGGGAGGCGAGAAGCGAAGCAGAGTCGCACCCCCGCTCCATGTCTTCAGAGCATGGGCGCGGTATCGGAGCCACCCTCATCTTCGGCGTTTCGCGCCGTCTGCCTGATGACGTGACTGCGAGCGTGTTCGACGGCAGCCGGGAGGTCGATGAAGAGGTGGTTCTGGTGCCGGAGGGATGAGATCACGCCGACTCGTGTCGCCACGCGCAGGTGTCGTTCCTGGATGCCCTTGATCAGCACCGTGATGCCTCTTCGTTCCAGGGATTGGACCAGCTCGGTGATCACCCGCGCGCCGGTGGCGTCGAGGACCTGCAGTTGGCTGAGCCGAAGGATGACGACCGAGACGTTCGCGATTCGGCTGATCTCGTCGATCATCCGGTCGGCGGCACCGAAGAACAGGGCGCCGTCCAGTCGGAACAGGGCGATCCTTTCGTCTTCGGGCCGCCGAGGCAGAGGAGTTTCCTCTCGGTGCACTCCACCCGAGGCGGCGAGGGATCGAAGGGCGAAGAACGCCGCGGCGGCGATTCCGATCCCGACCGCGATGATGAGGTCGAACGAGACGGTCACGATGGCGGTGCCGACGAAGATCACAGCATCCGAACGACTCGCGGTCACCACGCTGCGCACGGTGGAGCGGGAGATCATCCGCACCGCGGTGATCATGAGGACACCGGCGAGCGCGGCGAGGGGGATCTGCGACACCGCTGCCGTGGCCAGGTAGACGACCGCGAGGAGGACGAGAGAGTGGATGACTGCGGCCAGCCTGCTCTTGGCTCCTGAACGGAGGTTGACAGCCGTGCGCGCGATCGCGCCCGTCGCCGGCATCCCTCCGAACAGGCCGGATGCGATGGATGCCATGCCCTGTCCGAAGAGTTCTCGGTCGGCGTCGTAAGGTCCGGTGTCCGAGATCGATGCGGCGACTCGGGCGGAGAGCAACGATTCGATCGCCGCGAGGGCGGCGATCGTGAGGGCGGGGCCGGCCAGCGTCGCCAGGAGGGACAGGCTGACGACGGGCAACGAAGGCGTCGGCAGCGCGGACGGGAGCTGTCCGATCCGCTCGATCGGCAGGTTCATCACGGCGACGACGATCGTCACGATGACGATCGCGATGAGCGAGGCCGGAAGATGTCGATTGAGGCGGGGAAGGAAGATCATCACCGCCGCGACGGCCACCGTGGCGGCGACCGCCCAGACACTCTCGGGCCACACCAGGGAGGGGACGACCTGGATCACCGCGACGATCGTGTTCGCCGCGGGGCCAGGCGCGACCCCGAGGGCTGCGGGCACCTGCTGCAGGAAGATGATGACGGCGATGCCGAGCGTGAAGCCTTCGATCACCGGCCACGGGATGTACGAGACGACCCGGCCGAGCTTCAGCACACCGGCGATGAGCACGATGATGCCGGCCAGCAAGCTGAGCAGGGGCACGACCTGCGCACCCTGGCTTGCGACGATCGGGCCGAGCACGACGACCATGGCACCGGTCGGACCCGACACCTGCACATTCGAACCGCCGAAGACCGCGGCGACGATTCCCGCGATGATCGCTGTCACCAGTCCGACCTCCGCGCCGACTCCGGAGCTGACTCCGAAGGCAAGGGCGAGGGGCAGCGCCACGATTCCCACCGTGATCCCCGCGACGAGGTCACCTCGCCACGTGTGCGGCACCTGCCGGTAGTCCGCCCGCCCGGGCAGCAGAGGCGCGACGTATGTGCGGATGCTCATCTCAGGGCACGACAGGTGTCACCGAGCGCCCCGATGTTGCTGACCGGGCAAGGGTGAGCGCCCACGTAGCGGCTCGCGCTTCTTCGCCGTGAACGAGGCGGCTGGCGACGTCGACTTCGAAGTCAGCGAGAGCCGTCACTTCGACGCCGCGCTTGCGAAGCCGACGTCGGATGCCGACCGCCGCGTCGCCGGCGAAAAGACGCGGGATGTCGGATCGAGTCGAGAAAGCCGCGAAGTGGGGGGTGGGATGGGGAATCTCACAGCGCTCGAGCCACTCTCGGACGCCTTCGCCGTCGGCCCCCGCCTCCAGTACAAGCGCCTTGGACTGATCGTCTGCCCAGGCTGCCGCCTGGGTGCGCGATGCCGGCAGAGGCAGCGTGTGGGCATGGGTCGGCGATCCCACGATGACCAACGCGAACATCGCGAGGTCATTCGGCGCGTCGCCTGCCCGCACCAGGTCCACCCACAATCCGTCGGATTCGAGCGCTCGGGCCACGGCCTCGGCGATCCTGCGCGTGTTGCCGAACATCGATTCGTAGATCACTAACGCATTCATGTCGCGGTGCTCCGTTCACTGGTGTCAGAAGTCTCTGCTCAGGAATGGCCTGACACCCGGGCCAAAGGTCCCACGGTGTCCTCACGGGTCAACCCGAGCATCGGTGTCTGAGACCGGCTCCGAGACCCAGCCGGCATCAATCAATGGATCCCCGGTGCGGAGATGTCCTTGGCAGCGACAAGACGGGACCTTCGGCACTGGCGTCTGGTCGATCGCCGCAGTGCAATGGAAGGGACGAAAGAAGCCCTCATGAGTTCCCCGAATGAGAAAGACCGCCCCGCCCCCGCGCCTCAGGCGACTCCGATCAGCCACCCCGAACACGATGCCATCGAGCACCTGTCGACCGCGCAGTGCTGGGCGCTCATCGAAGCGCGCTCCTTCGGGCGCCTGGCAGTTGAAGGACTCGACGGCATGCCGGATGTGTTCCCCCTCAACTACACCGTGCACGACGGCTCGATCTTCATCAGGTCCGCGCCCGGTTCGAAGCTCATGTCGATCGCGGCGCATCCCTACGCAGCGTTCGAGATCGACGGCGAGGATCACGGCATCCACTGGAGTGTCGTTCTTCGGGGTGCCGCACGAAGACTCGCGATAGACAAAGAGATCCGGCAGTCGGGCGTCCAGTCCGTACTGTCGTTCAGTCCCACCGACAAGTTCAACTACGTCTGTGTCACCCCGTCCTCGATATCGGGTCGCCGCTTCACTCAGAGCTCTGCGCGCTCACCGCACGCCCCCGTCACACGTCCGTCTGCCGGGAATGAGCCGTCGAGAGGCTACGAGGAGACCTCCATGTGGACGCATGCCGACCCGCTCAGACAGCAGGCTCCCGTGGCGATCCCGCATCTCCCTCCGCGCTAGGCGCGCAGACCCGCTCGGGTCGCGATGAATCCGCGTCGGCGCCGTCCCCGAGTTCCTTGCTTCAGAACCACCCGGCTCAGTGCGACGGCTTCGCTCGTCCTGCTCCATACACGGCGGCTTGTGTCCGCCGCTCCATGCCGAGCTTGGCGAGCAAACCGCTCACGTAGTTCTTCACCGTCTTCTCGGCGAGACCGAGGTGCGCTCCGATCTCGCGGTTCGTCATGCCTTTCGCGATGAGGTCCAGCACTTGGCTCTCGCGCATCGACAGAGCGGGGGTCGGCGTCTCGCTCGCTTCGGACGCTGGAGGCCGCAGGCCACTGGCGGCCAGCCTGAGGGCATCCGGCGTCTGAATCGTGCTTCCGGCCGCAGCTTGTCGGATCGCACTGATCAGCGCGCCGCTTCGCACGGCCTTCAGAACGTACCCACTGGCTCCGGCGAGAGCTGCTGACCGGAGCGCGTCGTCGTCGTCATAGGCCGTGAGAATGAGGCACGCGACACCCGGGTGCGCAGAGCGGATGTCTCGACACAGCAACACTCCGTCACCGTCGGGCAGCCGCACATCGAGCACGGCGACGTCGGGCAGCGTTGCCGCGATACGCCGAGTCGCCTCTCGAACCGTTCCCGCCTCACCGACGACGGTGAGGTCGTTCTCGGCATCGACGAGCTGCGAGATGCCCCGTCTGACGATCTCATGATCGTCCACCAGGAAGACGCGGATCATTCGGCCGCCCCCGCGTCTCCGTGCCCGGCGGGCACGGACCACTCGATACGTGTTCCTGACGCGCGATCGGAGACGATGGTGCACACGCCGCCGTGAAGAAGGGCCCGCTCGGTGAGGTTCGCCAGTCCACTCAGCTGCGCACCTTTCGGGATGCCGCGCCCGTTGTCACCCACCACGACCGAAACCGATCCGTCAGCGATCCCCACATCGACCTCCACGGAGGTGGCGTCTGCGTGTCGCACGGTGTTGGCCAGACACTCCCGAACGACGGCCACGAGCTCGTCAGCGAGCGACGTATGCACGAGTGAGTCGAGCGGACCCGTGAAGGTGATGCGGGGAGTCGACGACATGGTTCCAGCGACTTCGGAGACGACATCGAGCAGACGGTCTCGCGTTCGCTTCACCCCACCCCGCTGTGTCGAGCCCAGCGCGAAGATGATCGTGCGGATGTCCTTTATCGCCGCGTCGATCGCGTCCACTTGCGCCTCGATCGCCGCAGACGGGTCGGCAGTCACGGCGGACGCGACGACCTGGAGTGACAGACCCGCACCGAACAGCCGCTGGATGACGTGATCATGAAGGTCGCGGGCGATCCGCGCCCTGTCCTGCGAGGTGTCCAGGCGGCGGCGGTCCTCTCTCGCCCGTGCGATCTCGATGGCGACGCTCGCCTGCGCGGCGAACGCGAACGCCATCTCGAGATCGGTGTCGCTGAAGATCTTCGCGCCCAGAACGCGCGAGATCGTGAGGACGCCGAGAGGCTCCGTGCCACTGAAGAGAGGGATGGCGACCGTAGGCCCGGACCCCGGCTGCCAGTCGACAGGCGCCTGGCTGGCCTCACCCACCACGCTTGCCGCGCGTTGTGTCGCCAGCGCGCGTGCCGCCAGCGTGCCGGCCGCGGGGAACACCCGGCCGAGGAGGCTCGCAGCGCTGCGTCCGCGCACGGTGGTCACTCGAAGCTGGTCGTGGCCGTGCGGGACCGCGATGACGACGAGGTCCACATTGATCAAGGTGCCCACGCGCTCTGCGATCACTTCGAGAACGTCCTCGCCGGTCACCTCGAGCATCGCCGCCATGACGTCGGCGGTGGTGACGCTCCAGATCTCCCGCGTCTTCGCGATGTCGTACAAGCGGGCGTTCTCGATCGCGATTCCCGCCGTCGCGGCGAGGGCGACGACCAGCTCTTCGTCTTCGGCGTTGAAAGACGTCCGCGCCTCTCCCGACGTCAGATAGAGGTTGCCGTACACCTCGTCGCCGACGAGAACGGGTACCCCGAGGAAGGCGCCCATATGGGGGTGGCCGGGAGGGAATCCGACTGATCGGGAATCATCGGCGAGTTCGGCGAGGCGCACGGGTGCCCGGTCATCGATGACCGCTCCGAGAAGCCCTTTGCCGGTGGGAAGCGGGCCGATGCGATCCGCTGCGGCGGCGTCGAGCCCCACGTGGATGAACCGCTCGAGACTTCCGTCGGGAGCGATGACGCCGAGCGCGCCGTAGCGGGCACCGACCAGCCGCATCGCGGCTTCCACGATTCGGCGGAGGACGATCTCGAGATCCAGACGCTCGACGATCGCGGAGTTCGCGTCGAGCAGGTCTCTGAGGCGCTGTTGCGCCAGAGCAGCGACCGCGGCCGCGTGGTTCGAAGGAACCGACATCGCGGCCTCCCTTCGAGTCGAGTCTAGCGAGCACCCTTCGTGATCAGGCTTTTGTGCCCGTTCGGCTGGGAACGATGCAGACCGGGATCCTCGCGTGCGCGAGAACACCCTGTCCGACCGATCCGAGCAGAGCGCCGGCGAAGAGGCTGCGATGGTGTGTGCCCAGAACGAGGAGCGAGGCATCCCGCGCGTGCTCCAACAGCGCCGTCGTCGGACTCTCCTGGACGAGCACCTGCTCGACCTGGACATCAGGATGACTGCGACTCAGAGCCAGAACGCTCTCGCGCAGGATGCTCCGCTGCACGGCCTTCTCCTGGATCGGAGACGCCAGGAGCGCCACAGCACCTTCCATGCGCGGAGGGGGCATCTGCCACGCGTGCACGACGACGAGCGTGTCGGCGACGGCCGCCGCCTCGGACGCCGCGACCTGCAACGCAGCGTCAGAGGATTCGTCCTCGTCGAGGCCGACGACGACGGGCCCGTCGACAGCTGTCCACTGGTCGGGAACGATGACGACAGGGATGGGCGAAGCGATGCAGATCTTCAGAGGCAGCCGACCGGTGAGGGCCGAGCGGATCGAGCGGCGGAGGTGTGATCCGATGACGAGCAGATCCGCCGCACTGGCGTGCTCGAGGAGAGACTCCGGCAAGCGACCGGGGAACTGACGGGATGCGATCTCCGCATCCGGAGCGCGGCTGCGCAGCCGGCTTTCGGCGTTGTGGATCGACGGGTTCGCCCGGGTCGTGTCGGAGAAGATCGTGCCTCCGATCATGACGATCTCCACCCGCGCCCTCCCCCGGGCGGCGCGCTCGCCCACCCAGTCCAACGCGACGAACGACGCGTCTGAACCGTCGAACCCGACAATGATGCTCTCCACCACGAACCGACCCTCCGCACGCCGCAGCTTCTACGGCTGCTCACCACGATTCCTCTTGTAAGCGCGCGGGGTTAGGGCCGAAGGTCCCGGCGTCGCCTCAGAGGACCGTGTGGTCACCGCGATCTCACGACTCGCGGAACCCGCACTGCGCGCAACGCGTTGAGAATCGCGGCGAGATCCACCACTTCTTGTATCGCGGCTCCGGCTGTGGCGGGGATCAGCCCGAACGCCGCGACGACCATCAGTCCGGCGCTCAGCGCGATTCCGATCCAGATGCTCTGAAGAGCGATCCTCACCGTGGTCTGACCGATGGCCACGGCATCCACGACAAGCGAGAGATCGTCGACGAGGATCACCGCACTGGCCGCTTCGCTGGCCGCGGTGGCGCCGCGTGCACCCATGGCTATGCCGACCTCGGCGGAAGCGAGAACCGGGGAGTCATTGACGCCGTCTCCGACCATGAGAACGGGGCGGTCGCTGATCTCCCGCACAGCGGTGACCTTGTCGATCGGGAGACAGTCCGCCTGCAGCTCCGTGATGCCTACGGACTGCGCCACGTGATCGGCCGTTGCACGCGCGTCGCCGGTCAGCATGACCACGCGGCGAACTCCGCGGCTGCGCAGTCCTTCGACTGTCGCACGAGCGTCACCCCGGGTGGGGTCGGTGGCGACGATGCTTCCGGCGAATCTGCCGTCGACGGCGACGTAGATCGCCAGCTCGCCTCCCGATATCGGGGTCGCTGCCGCTTCGGGCGACGTGGCTTGAATGAATCCGAGGGTGCCGACGGATACGACCTGATGGGCGAGTGTCGCGATGACACCTTGCGCGGCGATCTCACTGGAGTCGAGGACGCGACGCGTGGACAGGCCTTTCTCGCGCGCCGCCGCCACGATCGCAGTCGCCAGGACGTGCGAGGAGAACTGCTCAGCGGACGCCACCAGCGAGAGGAGCGTCGTCTCGTCGGTCGGCGGCACCGCGTTTATCCGGACGATGCGCGGAGCGCCCACCGTGAGCGTCCCGGTCTTGTCGAACACCGCCGTCCGTGCCCGGGAAAGGAGCTCGAGCACGCTGCCGCCTTTGACGATGATGCCTGCCCGAGCGGCACGACTCATTCCGCCCATGAACGCGACAGGTGCTGCCAACACCAGAGGACACAGTGTGGCGAGGACCAGGACTTCGGCGAATCGGACGGGGTCGCCCGAGACGGCCCACGCGATCCCGGCGATGGCGAGCGAGAACGCGGTGAAGGGGAGCGCGTAGCGGTCGGCAAGACGCACGACGGGAGCGCGGTTCTCGGAGGCCTGCCGCACGAGGCCGACGATCGCCTGGAACTGGCTGTCCTGCGCGCGCCGTCGCCTCGATGATCGTCGAGGTGTTGCCGTTCACGGAGCCGCTCAAGACGGTCTCGCCGGCGACCCGCATGCGAGGAAGGCTCTCACCCGTCAGCGAAGACTCGTCCATCGCAGCGGAGGGCGATGTGAGCCGCCCGTCGATCGGCACCACCTCACCGGATCTCACGAGAACGAGGTCCCCGACGCGGACCTCCGATGCCGGGATGTCCTCGACCATCGACGATTCCTGCTCGAGACGATGAGCTGTCTGCGGTTCCCGGTCCAGCAACGCGGTCAGCTCGCGTTGCGCTCGCCCTTCCGCGAAGTCCTCCAACGCCTTGCCGCCGGCCATCATCAAGACGATGATCATGCTCGCGACGACCTCTCCGACCGCTACCGTCGCACCGATCGCGACGACGGCGAGGATGTCGATGCCGAACTGCTTCCTGCGCAAGAGTCGCACCATCCGCAGAGCGGAGATCGCAGCGATCACGAGCGAGTACCCGCCGAACACCCAGCGCGCTCCGGCTTCATAGCCGGCCAGCCAGACCACGCCGCCCGCGACTCCGAGCGCGAGGGTGAGGAACACGACGGGATGTCGCTTCAGCACACTGCCTCCAACGGAGTGAGGATCGTCACAATCGCATCTCCTGTCACCATTCCGCTCAGAATGCCAGTGCGGGAGAGGCGAGCGTGAGGGGAAGAGTCTTCGCCTGCAGCCTTCTCCTACCCCGATGCTGGACCGCGTCGCGATGGAGTCGTAGTGCCGAAGGTCCCGTTGCTCCACTCCCGGGGCCGCGCACGAGCACGCCGTGTCGTGCGCTCGGGTTGCTTGCAATCGTGGGCCGGGACCTTTGGCACTACCCGCCCCTTCGCCCCCGCCGCACTCTGGTGACATCACCCCGCCGCGGACCCCTGTCTCGCGGCCACGACAGTGAGGATCACCATGCCCACCCTTCAGGCCGCACACCACGATGTGACGCCCACCCCGGCACTCGACTCAGATCAGCCCCGTGTCGTGACGACCGCGACCGGGCGTCGCTGGCTCGCCGTTCTTCGACTCGCCACGGGCTTCATCTTCCTCTGGGCATTCCTCGACAAGACGTTCGGCCTCGGGTTCTCGACGCCGACCGACCGCGCATGGATCAACGGCGGGGCACCGAGCCAGGGCTTCCTCAACAGCGACGCCGTCGTGGGCCCCCTCAAGCCCGTCTTCGCAGCGATCGCCAGCCCGACGAGCGACGTGCTCTTCATGATCGGGATGCTCGCGATCGGCGTCGCCGTCATGCTGGGGATCGGGCTGCGCGTGAGCGCGGTCGTCGGCACCGTGTTGATGCTGGCCATGTATCTCGCCGAGTGGCCGTTCGCCGCCAATGCCGGCTCGACCAATCCGCTCGTCGACTACCACATCATCTACGCGCTCGCGCTGATCGTCGTTGCAGTCCTCGCCGCCGGCGACACCTGGGGCATCGGACGGCAGTGGAAAGCGCTCCCGGTCGTGCAGAGCAACCGCTGGCTCGTCTGAGCCGGCAGCGATCGACGATATGATCATCACCGTGCAGTACGCGCTCTTCGCCGTGCTCCTCATCGGCGGGATGCTTCTGGTCGGCGCCGCCTTCAGTGCTCCGATACTGCCGGGGGTGGTCTTCGTCGCGGGGATCATCTGCTTCTCACTCGCGTTCATCATCCCGATGATGAACGCGCGCCACGACATGCGATGACGCCGCAGGGCGGGCATACCGTGACGGCGTGCTGGATGCTCGGGGCGATCGCCGGCGCAATCTCGCCGGGGACCGGCGGAACCGAGAAGGAACCGGCAGACGGCGCCGATGGGAGCGAGCTCAGCTGCAGGTCGCTACGCGGCGGGTGATCCCAGATACTGTCCGTAGAAGATCCGCGTCGCGACTTCGCGTCGGCTCGAGACGCCGATCTTCTCGAAGATGGATTTGAAGTGGTCCTGCACCGTGTAGGGCGAAAGGAAGAGGGTCTGCGCGATCGCGTGGGTGCTCTCACCGCGCAGCATGGCCTGGACGATCGAGCCTTCGCGGTCGGTCAGCCCGTAGGCCGACATGATCAGCGGGAGGACCTGGGGCGGCGTCGCCTGCTCGATGGTCACAGCGATCTGCGAGTGCTCGCTGTGCTGACCCGCGAAGCGAGCCGCGTGTAGCGAGAACCACCGACCGGAGGCCCCGCGCGCCCGGATGTGCGGAGCTGCCTGAGCGGCCGATCCGATTGCCGGCACGAGGGCTCCCCCGATGCGGGCAGCCGGCAGACCCGGAACCGACACTCCGCGCACGGCTGAGACGATGGTCGAGACGGCGACCGGCAGGTCCCCGTCGATGCTCCCGCCGAGTTCTGCGAGGCGGTCGTGCGCCGTCGGCGTGGCATGCAGCAGGTCACCACCGCGGTCGAAGATCAGCACGGCTGGTCCGCTGGGCGACGCGTCCGCCGATTGCGCGATCGCGACGATCATGCTCGATCGGATGCCGGTGGCCATCGTCCCTTCCAGCCGTTGCATGAAGTCCGCCTCAGCGGCGTTGAACGCCGACCTCCCGGCCTCCCGATACATGGCGTAGGCACCCCACATCAGTCCTCCGACCCGCGTGACCCCGCGCAGTTCGTGGTCGGCGCCGATCAGGGGCTGGACCACCTCGCGGAATCGGGCGCTTGCCCGCTGGTCACCGCCGGTCTCGTGAGAAAGGATGCTGACACCGATGGGTCGGGTGGCCAACTCGCTGTACTGGGCGACATCCTGCACCGCGTACTCGTGGAAGAGGAACTCCTCGTCGCCGATCTCGTTCATGTCGACCTTGCGCGAACTCGTCAGCATGTTCGTGGCGGGATCGACCGTTCCCATGCACATCGCGTCGAACGGCACCGCACGCCGGATGACCTCGAACGCCGCGAAGGTGAAGTCGTCGAAGCCGAGCCCTGCGCGCGACAGCGCGTCGAGCTCTTCGGTCACGACGGAAGCGGCGTAGTTCTGCACGGTCTCAGTGTTCTGCACCCTCATCGGGTCGCGCTACCCCAGATGTGTGGGGTCTTCCGACACCAGTCGACTCCGCGTGGGAGTTGCCACATGCGTGGGATGGCGGCCGGTGACCGCCCCTCGGCACCATGGGTCTGTCGCACCGCGACACGAGGCCGGCGAACCCACGTGCCTCGCCGAACAGACCCCGCCCGGAGGACCCCATGAGCACTGTGCAGCACACTCCCCTCGATCACCTCGCCTCGCTTCTCGACGGCGATCTGACCCTGCCCGGTCAGCTCCGGTGGGACGATGCCCGCCGGGCGTGGCAGTTGGCCGTGGATCAACATCCGGTCGCCGTCGTCGAGGCCGAGTCCGTCGCCGACATCGTCGCGACCGTGCACGCTGCCGCGCGGGCCGGGCTGCGAGTGGCCCCGCAATCGACGGGCCACAATGCTCAGCCCCTCGGGCCGCTCGAAGACACGATCCTGCTGAGGACGAATCGGATGCGGGGTGTCACGATCGACGCGGAAGGGATGAGTGCGCGGGTCGAGGCGGGTGCGATCTGGGCTGACGTCGTCGCCCCCGCCGCGGAGCACGGCCTCGCCGCTCTGGCCGGCTCGTCACCGACCGTCGGTGTCGTCGGCTACACGCTGGGCGGAGGGATCGGCTGGCTCGCGCGCTCCCACGGGCTCGCCTCCAACAGCGTGACGGCGATAGAGGTCGTGGATGCTGCGGGCGGCATCCGCCGTGTGGATGCTGAACACGACGCGGACCTCTTCTGGGCGCTCCGGGGCGGGGGCGGAGCAGCGGCGATCGTCTCGGCCATGGAGTTCCGGCTGTACCCCCTCACCGAGGTGTTCGCCGGGGCGCTGATGTGGCCGATCGACCGAGCGGCCGATGTCGTGGACGCATGGCGTCAATGGGTACGCGACGTGCCGGCATCCGTCACGTCGCTCAGCCGCGTCTTGCGGTACCCGACCATTCCCGACCTGCCACCGTTCCTGCAAGGCCGTTCATTCGTCTCGATCGAATTCGCGATCCAGGAAGAAGCGTCGGTGGCCGAGGAGATGCTGCACGCTCTGCGGGCGCTGCAGCCCGAGATCGACACCGCTGCAGTCACCCCCGTCTCCCGGCTCGGGATGCTCCACGGTGATCCGCCGACCCCGGTGCCCGCGTTCGGCGAAGTCATTCTTCTCGCGGAACTGAATGCCGATTGCGTCGAGGCGTTCGTCGAGGGCGCGACCGATGATGCAGCGGGGCCACTGCTCTCGATCGAGATGCGCCACCTCGGCGGCGAGCTGGCCCCGGGCCGTGGCGAAGGCGGCGCCCTCGACGCTCTCGACGCAGAGGCGCTCGTGTTCGCGGTGGGAACCACTCCGACGCCCGAAGCGCGAGCCGCGGTGACGGCGGCGGCCGGACGGATGATCGGCGCCGTCGAGCGCTGGGGATCACCGAGGGAGTTCGCGAACTTCGTCGAGCAGCCTCGCGACGCCGAGAAGTTGTACGGGCAATCGCTTGACCGGCTGCGTCGCATCAAGGCCGCGTACGACCCCACCGACCTGATCCGCTCGAATCACCCCGTCGGCTGAGGGGGCCTCTCATGTCGACGTACCTCATCTGCTCCACTCCCGCCCACGGCCACGTCGTCCCGTTGCTGGGCGTCGCGCGCCATCTCGTCGGGCAAGGGCACCGCGTGCGATTCCTCACCAGCGAACGCTACGGCGACCGAGTCCGCGCATCAGGCTCCGAGTTCCTCCCGCTGCCACCGGGGGCCGACGTGAACCTCGACGACGCCACGGGGCAGTTCCCCGCGCGCGCCGACCTGCGCGGGCCGGCAGCGCTCCGCTTCGACATACTCAATCTCTTCCTCCGCCCGGCGCGCGAGCAGTACGAGGCGCTGAGAGGCGCGATGGAGGAGGTCGCCGTCGATGCTGTTCTCACCGAACAGCTGTTCATCGGTGCCGCCCTGCTGCGGGAGCGATCGCGGGCGGAGCGTCCGCCCATCGTCGTGCTCGGAATCTTCCCGCTGGGCGTGCGCAGCCGAGATGCCGCACCCTTCGGACTCGGCATCACGCCCATGAGTGGGGCCCTCGGACGAATTCGAAACACCGTCCTGTCGTTCGTCGCGGACCGGCTCATCTTCGGATCGGTCCACGCACAAGCGCGGGCGATGAGTCGCCAAGTCGTCGGCTCTCCACTCGCACGCGACATCTTCGACTGGGCGAGCGGGGCCGAGGCGATCGTCCAGTTCACGGTCGCGGGTTTCGAGTATCCGCGGTCTGACCTGCCGGCTAACGTGCACTTCGTCGGACCGCTGCCGCCGGCCGCATCCGACGCACCCGTGCCGGAGTGGTGGGCCGACATCGACGGCACGCGACCGGTGGTGCACGTCACCCAGGGAACCGTCGCCAACGACGATTTCGGTCAGCTCATCGAACCGGCGATCTCGGGACTGGCCGCATCAGAGACGCTGGTCGTCGTCTCGACAGGTGGCCGACCGCTCTCAGACCTGTCGGGCCCGATCCCCGCGAACGTCCGGGTCAGTGAGTACCTCCCCTACGATCGACTGCTCCCCCTGGTCGATGTCGTCGTGACCAACGGCGGGTACGGCGGTGTGCAGCAGGCGCTGGGCCACGGGGTTCCTCTGGTCGTCGCCGGCCAGACCGAGGACAAGGTGGAGGTCTCAGCCCGCGTCGGATGGGCGGGCGTGGGAGTCAACCTGCGCACGAACCATCCTTCTGCGACACACGTCGCTCGGGCGGTGGGTTCGGTGCTGACAGACTCGTCGTTCCGTCACCGTGCACGCGCGATCGCCGCGGAGATCTCGAGCGCACCTGGCCTGGCCGGTCTGGACGCGGTGCTTGCGCACGTGGCGTCCAAGGTTCCCGCAGCCGGCGACCAGCGATAGGTGTTCCAGGGACCGCACGCCTCGGTCGACGGGAAAGAGGACTGCCGACACGCCGCTGCGGTGAGGAGAATGAGGACGCCGACAGTTCTGTGGAAGGGAGCGCCACATGCGTGGAGATCAGCCTGGATTCGTACACCTCGTGGGCGGAGGCAGAGGTGAAGCCGCCGTCGTCGACCTTCTCACCCGATTCGTGGCGGATGCCGCCATCCGTGGCGGCGCGGCGACTCCCACCCCGCGCATCCAGGCTCTCCTCGTCCTCGAAGAGGACGACGACGAGAGCGTCGCACGCTTCCACAGAGCGCTGACCCTCGCCGGGGCCAATGTCTCCGTGTGCGCGATCGTCGAGGGCGAAGTCTTCGATGCGGCAGCCGTCGACGGCGCCGACGGCATCTTCGTCGGCGGGGGACTCACTCCTGCATATCACTCCGCTTTCGTCGAGATCGCCGCGCTCGTGCGCGAGCTCGTCGCGACCGGAACCCCCTACCTCGGCTTCTCGGCAGGCGCGGCCATCGCCGCCACGCGCGCGGTGATCGGCGGGCACATGCTCCACGGCATCGCGATCTGTGATGAGGATGCGGGCGAGGAACTCGACGAGATCACCGTCGTGGAGGGCCTCGGGCTGGTCCCGTTCTCGGTGGATGTGCACGCGGCGCAATGGGGCACAGTGCCACGGCTCATCGCCGCGGCGAGCGCGGGGCTCATCGAGGCGGGCATCGCGATCGACGAACACACATCTCTTCGATACCGGAGCGGCGAGGATGCAGCACGGGCAACCCTCGCGGGCCACGGTGCGGCGTGGCACGTCACCCGTTCCGGCGGGGACACCCCTCACCCGGTGATCGTGCACCGCCGCACCGGCTAGGACATACCGGCGCCACCATCGGATGCGGCGACGCGCGGCACCGGCGTTCAGAGCGCGATGATCAGCTTCGAGATCTTGTCACCGCGAAGCGTGAACCGGAACGGCAGGTCGACGACGCCGCCGGGGAAGTCGCCCTCGAGGTGGGCGATGACCGTCCACTTGTCGGGTCCGTCCTGACGCTGGCCGGTCAGGGTCGTCGTGTAGGTGAACTCGCCGGCGGTCTTGTTGAGCCAGGCGCGTAAGCCTTCCTCACCGTTGTAGTCGATGCCCTCGTCGTTGACGTGGGCGTCGGAAGTGAACGCCTGCGCGATCGTCGTCGAGTCGGTCCCGTCGCCCTGGGCGACCATGTACCGGGCGATGACCTGCGGGACGGTCGTGGCGTTGTAGTTGTCGTACGTGTCGGTGGCAGCCATGAGATCTTCTCCAGATTCGTCAGTTCGATCGGTGAGCATGCAGGAGGCTTTGGACTGTCGACCGATACCGGTCGAGGACCTTTGTTTCCTGCTTGACTCGAGGTTCTGGCTTCCCCCTGGGGGAAGGTCAACCCCTGTTTCAGCTCTCAGTGGACAACACGCAAGATCGGCCAGCCGACTTCGGTGACGGTGTGCGGGTCGATGCTTCGAAAACCCCGGATGTACGTCTCACGGACGGGTCCGCCCGTGCCGAGCTCGTGGCGGGCGACGTGCTCCCCGAGCGCCGCGTACACGTGCGGCACGGTCTCCTCCGGACCGTCGTGGACGGCGACGGCGAGCTCGACGGGAGGAAGCTCGACAAGTGCCGCACCGTCGCCGATGGCGCGTTCCGCGAACGCGTCCTCAACGGTGAGGAAGACTGTCGCGAGACCCCGCCCACCCGAGATCAGTTCGTTCGGCCAGACACCGCCGTAACCGCTGATGGATGCCCGGTCGGTCTGCGCGGCGATGCGCTGCAGCTTCGATATGGACTGCCGAAACCATCCGGCGAGATCCGGCAGCTCGACGACCTCGCTGATGGCCACGGCCCGCGTCTCCATCACGCTCCGGTACACGATCTCGACCGGGGCCTGTGTGGGGGTGAGGATGTCGCGCAGGTTCTGCACGGCGAGCTGCGTGTCGGCGAGCTGCTGCTCCATCGTCGCGAGGTGGTGCGCGAGCATCTGCGTGCGTTCGGCGACGTCGGCGGTGGTCAGCACCTCCTTGATCGAGTGGATGGGCACGTGCAGATCCCGAAGGGTCCGGACGATCTGGGCGTCGGCGATCTGGTTCGGGCCGTACATGCGATAGCCGTTGTACGGGTCCACGACCGCCGGAACGAGAATGCCGTTCTGGTGGTAGAACCGGAGCGCCTTCGCGGTCATCCGAACCGCTCGTGAGAAGTCGCCGATGGTCATCAGAGCGCTCACGATTCGATCCCTTCCGTGTCCCAGCCGGTACCCGGTCGGGCATCGGCGAGCAGGGGGTGAGTGATCATGCCTATCAGGGCGGCCGCCCCGGCGACAACCAGGTGCCAGTTCATCCAGAGGCGTCAGCGAACACCGATCTCTGCCGCCACCGTGGCCGCGGAGTGCGCGGCCGTCGCAATCACGTCGGCGACGATCTCAGCCTGCGTGATGAACAGGGCGTGGCTGCCGGGGACGTCGGTGATGTCGGCGCCGATGCGGCTGGCCATGTGCTGCACCATCGCCTGGTCGAAAGCCTTGTCCTCGGTGGCGATGACTGCCCAGCTGCTTCGCCGCGGACGGTCAGGCATCCTTCGAACGACACGAGCAGCTCATCACGCTGCTCTCCAGCGGGGACGTCGAAGGAGCATCGGATCTGACCTTCGAGACCTGGCACACGCTGTCCGTCGACGATGATCCGTCGCCTGGTTCTGAACACTCCACGCACCGCATCAACTGACTCGACGGAACGCGCTGAGTACAGACGTCTGAACCGCTCGAACCCAGAGCCACGGCTCGGCACCTTCGCCGGGTTGTCGTGGAGACACCCGACGCTCAAACGGTCGAAATGGCTCGCGTCTTCCGTAGTGTGGGTGAGCCACGCGCCGAAACTGACGAATCGGCACCCGCGACCGTTGTACGGTCACCGGAGCAAGAGAAACGAGCGCGCATGCCACGTGACGTGAGGTGCTGGGGTGCCGCCTCGACGAAGTCCTCCCGGTCCGTCGGGCTCCAGAGGATCTCGCCAGCCTGCGGGTCGTCAACGCCATGAGCATCCGCGCTTCAGGGACACGAACCACGCGTCACGAGACAGCTCACGGTCTTGCTTTCCGCGTCCTGTCGTCAGGGAGCGCGGCAGTCGGCACCAGGCCGCCTGTCGTGCTCGTGCACGGCATCGGCATGTCGCACCGTTATCTCGATCGCCTCCAGCAGGCGCTCGGCGCCGCGGGCCCGGTTCACGCCATTGATCTTCCCGGCTTCGGCGGGCTGCCCAAGCCCGGCCACGATGTCGACGTGCCCGCGATGGGCTGGGCCCTCGCCGAGGTGATCGCCTCGCTGAACTCTGGTCCCGTCATTCTGCTGGGGCATTCGATGGGGGCGCAGTGGGTGGTCGAGGCGGCGCTGCACCGCCCCGACCTGGTCGCGAGGCTCGCCATCATGGGCCCGGTCGCCGACAACGCGCACCGCACGCTCCCGGCACAGATGAGCGCCCTGATCCTCGACACGCTCCGTGAGCCGCCGCTGGCCAACGCGATCGTGTTCATCGACTACATCCGCTGTGGAATCCCGTGGTACCTCGTGCAGGTGCGGCACATGCTCTCGTATCCGATCGAACAGCGCGTGCCTCTGCTGCCGATGCCGCTTCTGGTGATCCGTGGCGGTCGCGATCCGATCGCAGGACTGGCATGGTGCCGAGCGTTGCGCGATGCCGCGCCGGACGGAGCTCTCGTGGAGATCCCACGTCGGCATCACGTTGCCCAGCACGGCGCGGCGAGAGCCGTCGCGTCAGCCCTCTCGGCGTTCATCGAAGGGCGCATCGGATCACAGGAGGCAGTTCGCTGACTCCCGGGCGTCGTCGCATCGTTGTGCAGCTCACTCCGGGCAAAATGACCGTTTCGATACCTCATCCCCCGCGCCACACAGAACTGGGGGGCCGGATATCGGTCCGGACGCCGACCTATGCAAGGGTGTGCTGCTTGAGTCGATGAGTCTCACGATTCACCCCGCGATGTCCTCGGTGACCAGGTCGCTCGCTACGCGCTCTACGTGGCGGGCGTCTTCGCGTCGTCGCCCGGGGAGACCGGGGTGCCGTCGACGGTGAGCGCACCGACGTCGAGGGCGTCCACCTGAACCTTTCCGAGGGACACGTCGGCGGAGTCGTCGCTGGTGTTCGACGCCGGTTCGGAATCGATGTTCTCAGCGAGAAGGAATATCCCGTTCGAAGTGGCAGCGGAGTTGGCCAGCTCTTCAATCCACTGCCGGCTCAGTTGTGCAGGTTCCGGGTCGTCGAAGACGAAACGGAGCGGGATGGACGGGTGTAACCAGATGGTGGTGCGCCCCTGCGGCTGATCCTCGGGATGCCTCCACGACACGGTGAAACTCTCGGCGCGACGCAGTTTGGTGGCGATGACCACCTTCAGATGTGCGAGAGCGCGATCCTCGATGTAGATCGGCGTTTCCGTACCGCCGTAATAGATGGCTCCCATGATCCGAAGCATAGGTCCGATGGCCGTCGCTGTGGGGTGGCACAGGAGCACTCCGCAGACGTGCGTCGTCAGGTTCGTTCCCGCCGAGAGGTCAATCGACTGAGTGCCCGCGGTCGGAGGCCGCTGCCGCGCTCGATCTCTGGTCCGGCGCCTGGCCTCAGCGCGACGGCGGGGCTTCGTTGAAACGGGGCGCGGACGTTTCAGGCCTCGTGGACCGCAGCGTGCTCGTCTGGTGGTTCTGGGGTGACATAGAGTCCGTGCGGCTGGTTCGCGTTGTACATGAGCTGGTCGATCCAGGTGCGGTTGAGTGCCGGCGTCCGGGAGCCGTAGTACTTGAAGACGATCGATGCGCGAGGATGCAGCCAGACTGTCGAGCGCCCGTCTCCGATGGTCGCGTTGTCCTTCCAGGAAAGAAGAAAGGACTCCTGTCGTCGAAGCTTCGCCACCATGACGGCCTGCAGGTGCGCGAGAACCCGGTCGTCGAAGTCGACCTTGATGTCTTCGTCGTAGATGAACTTTCCCACGGTAGCTCCCACACCCTCGGCGCATCCGTCACGGAAAATCTTCCTGCGGGGTTCAGGCCTGGACTCTCGAGTCTCGCGTCACCGTCGCGCGTGCGCAAGGGCCCGGCACAGCAAGCTTCGCGCGACGTGAATTGCTGTGATGACGGAGACTTGCGGCCACGCTCACGGCGGGCGCGGCATGATCTGGCTGGCGTCGGCGATCTCTCTGCGGTTGGTGCGTGCCCGTCCCAAGTAGGTGCCATCCGCAGCGCCACCGCCATCCGGCGGCATCGCCCTGTCGCCGTGGCGTCACCCGATGAGGTTGATCAGTGCGTCCAGACCCATGCCGTAGTTGATGCGCTGCACGGGGAGCGCGAGTTTGTCGGTCCCGATCGTGACATAGCCGGGTTCGATCGTGCGGGCCATCTCCCATCCCGCTTGCCGGAGGCCTTCTTTGGCAGTGTCGTTGTGGTGGCCGAACGGGTAAGCCATGACCTCTTTGACGCCCAGTGCCGTTGCGGACGCCTCCATGTCGGCGACGATCTCGGGAACCGCCCAGTTCACGATGCGTCCGTCGCCGTTCGCGCCCGCCTGATGCATGTCATGCGTGTGCGAGCGGCGCAGCACGTATGTCGACGGAGCAGGATCCTGCCGGTAGGCGGTGATCATGAACGAGGTCGACAGCACCCGGTACTTGTCGACCACGGGCACCGCGAGGTCGAACCAGGATTGGTCGGCGTCGTCGTCGGTGATGATGACGGAGTGGTTGGGCAGGAAGAGCCGGCCGTCGATGAAGGCGCTCAGCTCGTCCCACGTCGGCAGGTAGAACCCCGTCGTCGCGATGTGATTCATGTGCGCGTCGAAGTCTCCGATGTAGGCGTAGTTTCCCCGCAGCCAGCCCGATTCGCCCTCCGGCTTGGTCGTGAACTGGTGGTACATCAGGATCGGGATCCTTGCGTTCTCGGCGGCGTTCTGCTCGGACGTCTTCCACGACCCGTGCAGGGTCACCTGCCGATCGACGCAGACGACCACTTCGGAACCGTTGACGCGCCCGGGAACCCCGAAGGAGGCCGCGTCATCCGGCGTCGCGTACCACCCCGCGAAGACCGCCCCCTCACGGGCGGGGATCGGCAGTCCCGTGTACAACGAGCCCTGCGACTGAAGCATCGGCGCATCCGCGATGCCGTCGCCCTCGAACGAGACCGCGCAAGCGTTCGGGTCGTCCGATGACGCGAGTAGCTGCTCCTGCGGCGTGAGGTGGGCCGGCGTCGGCGTGGAAGTGCGGGTCGGGGTCGCGATGACGGATGCGGCGGGCGCGGCATCCGTCGATCCACTGCTGATCGCAACCGTCGCAGCCACGGCGATCCCGCCACCGAAAACCGCGAATGTCGCGATGATCGCGGCGGCCACTGGGCCGCGACGGGTCGGATGGGGCCGGCTGCTGCGCACGGGCTTTCGAGACGTTTCCATGTCACCGTCAGCCTCATCGCCTGCGCCCGGTGGATGGCTGTGCACAATGAACAGTTCCGCTCCGCGGACGCGGTCGCGTCGGGGGAAGAGAGCGGACGATAGCGAGAACGAGCACCGTACGCGTCGAGGGTTCCCCCGCCGATGACGACGCCGTCTTCGAAGAACCGATACGTCGTCGCGTTCGTGCCTCACACCTGCGAGGTGGAGCGGTGCGCGCCCTAGTGGACGCGCACCGAGATGATGCGGGCGAACGGGTCGCCTTTAGTACGACATGTCCACGAGGGGTTGCTCAGGCGTGCGGGGCGCCGACCGGAAGCAGGATGTGCGAGCGAGCGGTGACCGTGTTGATGCTGCTCGTGCCCACAGTCGCATGGCGAAAGCCCATGATGGGGGTCGCCTCGGTGGACTGATCTTCACTGCGCACCTCGACGCGCACCCGATGTCCCGCGGCGAATCTGCGGGCATTGGGCACCACCGGGATGCGGTACTCGATCTCTTCGCCGACGGGCACCACGATGGCAGAGCGGCACGGCAGCACCGGGGCACCATCCCGCGACACCGATTCGTCGACCTCACGGAGACTGGCTCGGAGGTAGCCGGCAGTGACGGGGACGGCGGTCTCATCGGGCGCGACATCGAACAATGTGACGATCCATGCGGTGTCGGTCGCCGTGGTGCGGGCGATCAGCCGCACCTCGATGTCGCCCACGACATCGAGGTCGCCCACCAGAGGGGTGCTCGTCCACTGCAGCGACGACGCTGGGTCGGATGGCCGGCGGCGATCATCTCCGACGCCTTCGCCGAGCACCATGAAAGAACGCTCCCCCGGGTCCGGATCGGAGGCCGGGGCGAGCGTCCCGTCCGCGGCGAACGTCCAGGGCTGGAGCGTCGACTCGACCGGTGGCCACTGGTCGCTCGTACGCCACTCGTCGGCCTCCGGCAGGATGTACCGGATCCGCGGGCCGTCGAGGATCCCGGTGTCGCGCCCCTTGAGCCAATGGTCGAACCACGCGAGCGCTTCCACGTGCAGGCTCTCCCACGGCCACGTGAGCCCGAAGTCGCCGAGCATCGCCACCCGCACTTCGGGCGACGCCGTCAGCGCTTCGAGGGCGGTGAAGGTGCCCGGAAGATGGAGGGGAACGTTCTGCCAGTCGCATCCGAGGTAGACGGGGATGTCGATGAGTCCCAGGTCGGGGAGTCGGTTGCGCTCGTCCCACCAGGGGTCGCGCAGAGGATGCGCCACGATCGTCTCTCGCCACAGGTCGTCCCACGGATGCTCGGCGTGAGGGAGGCGCATGAGGTTGTGGAGCATCGTGATGCTCGCCTCGCCGTTCATGTGTCCGAACTTCGCATGCAGTGCGGGGGTGGCGAGGACGGTGCGCACGGCGTCGACGAGCTTGCTGCGCCACAGAGAGTCGGGGGCGCGGGTTGTCACGCCGACCATGGTGAGGAACGGCGTGATGAACGCGGTGCTGGCAAGACCATGGTGCTGGGCTGCGTCGTACAAATCGGGCGTGACGGCGAGCGGCATGATCGCGCGCAGGTGTGGGGGTCGCTCCACGGCAGCCGCGAGCTGCGTCATCGCGAAGTAGCTGATGCCGAGCATCCCGACCTCGCCGGTCGACCAGTCCTGAACAGCGGCCCATTCCACGATGTCGTGCGCGTCGCGACCCTCCTGACCGTCGAAGAAGGCAAAGGTGCCCTCCGAGCCGCCCGTGCCGCGCAGATTAGCGATCACATGGACGTATCCGCGCGGCACGAAGAAGTCGGACGCGCCCGCCTCGATGAATCCCATGGGCGCTCCGAGGTCCTGGATCTGCCGGGGGTACGGCGACACGGAGACGAGCACCGGATACCGCCCGGGCGCATCAGGTCGGTGGACGTCGGCGTAGAGCACCGTGCCGTCGCGCACGATGACGGCCACATCCTGATCGACGGTCATCGCGAAGACCGGATCCGAAAGGTCGCGGTAAGCGCGTCCTGTCGTCTGCGGGCCGTTGAGCTTACGTTCGCCGGCTGCGGTGCCCGCGCTGTGGACCGTCATCGATCTCCCCTGTCATAGTGTCATCAGATGATGAGACTAGTTTCACTGTACGGTGAAACTATGGTTCACAGCAAGTCACCCGGGGAGCATTGATGGCCCGCACAGACAGCAAGCCCGGACCTCGCGGCGAACGCGGCGAATTGTCGGCTCGCATACTGGAGTCCGCCCGCACGGAGTTCGCCGCTCAGGGCTTCGCCGGCACGACCATGCGGGCTGTGGCGCGGGCGGCGGGTGTCGACGCCGCACTTGTGCATCACTACTTCGGGACCAAGGAGACGCTCCTGAACGCCTGCATCGAGTTCCCGGCGTCGTTCCTCGAGCGCGTCCGGCAGACATGGCAGACACCCGCGGAAGATCTCGGCCGCGCCCTTGTGGCGACGACGTTGCAGAACTGGCGGTCGCCCGACTCCGAACCGGTGCTCCGCGCGATCCTGCTGATCGCAGCGCACCACGAGCCCACGCGCGAACGCCTGCGCCAGACCATCGCGGGGCAGCTCATGGGGCCGGCCGCGATCGGTCGCACGGACGTCGAACGCACCACCCGATCAAGCCTGATTGCATCGCAACTGCTCGGCCTGGGCCTCGTCCGCTACGTGTGGCAGATCGAGCCGCTGGCGACACTCGATGACGCAGCCGTCATCGATGCGGTAGGTCCGACGATCCAGCGTTACGTCGACGGAGACCTGGGACCCACCGGACGGGATGTCTGACGTCTCCCCTCCCCACCGACCTGCCTCTAGAACTGGTCGGTTTGGACAGCGCCCGACGCGGTCAGCGCGGGCATCCTGAGATCGTCCCTTGACTTCTCACCACCCACTTCCCGCCCCCATACAAGGAGAATCATGCGTTCTCGTATCCTCGCCGGCGCTGCCCTCGCCATCACACTCGCGATCGGCGGTGCAGCCGCGGCATCCGCACAGACGGGGACGTCGCTGAGCGCCAGCCCGGACTCGATCACCGTCGGCGAATCCTCGAAGATCACGGCCACCGACCTCGGTGGCCTCGAGACCGCGCAGTTCGGTCTCGACGCCACCCCCGGCGGATCGCTCTCCGCCACGCAGGCCTCGGTCTCGAACGGCGAGGCGACCGTCGACTTCACCTCGACCGAGACGGGCACGTTCACCGTCACGGTCGGAGACGGTGAGAACGTGCTCGCCACCACGACCGTCACTGTGACGGCCGGCGGCTCCGGCGGCGGATCTGTCGCGACCGTGGAGGCGGCACCGGCATCGATCACCGTCGGCGCAGCCTCGACGATCACCGCAAGCGGTCTCGGCCAGCTCGCGTCGGCGAACTTCGGCCTCGACGGCACCCCCGGAGGATCCCTGTCGGCCGACCAGGCGTCCGTCACGACCGGCAGCGCGAGCGTAGAGTTCACCGCCACCGAGCCGGGCACCTTCACCATCGCCGTCAGCGACGGCGAGACGGTGCTCGGCACGACGACCGTCACCGTCACAGCCGCTCCGACACCGACGCCGAGTCCGAGCGCGACTCCTGCCGCGGACGGCGGACTCGCGGCCGAAGCCATCTGGATCATCGTGATCCTGGCGCTGCTGATCGTCGCCGCGGTTGTCACGATCATCGTGCTCGCTCGGAAGCGCTCGACGAAGAGCTGAGGCTGCGCGCCTTCTCGCTCTCGTGGACGGGTGACGTTCACGAGAGCGCGAAGACAACGAGCAAGCATGAACCGCGCGAGGAGACCGCCGTAGATCAGGCGCTCCGCCGGACCGAACCCTGCACGGGTCGCGACGATCAGCCTTATGGCGTTGAGCGCCATGACCACACCGCAGAGCATCGCACCCGCAACGCGCGTCAGGGCTGCGTGCGCCGAGGGGCGCGCTCAGTAAACAGAACGCACTCCACAGACAGAGTTCACTCCACGCACACATCGCCGCTCCCGAACTGAAGCGGTTTGGGCAGGAACAAAAGTCGGCTGACCAGGGATTCAATGGCGGAGACGGAGGGATTTGAACCCTCGGTCCCCGTGAGGGGACTCCACCTTAGCAGGGTGGTGCACTAGGCCGAACTATGCGACGTCTCCAGGCATCCGGCGGCGACACCGCACGAACGCGCCTGGCAATCATAACCGCTCGGGGCTGCTGCACCGAACGGCCCTCTGGCGACCGAACCTCGTGCGTCGACATACTGTACGCATGATCAGACCCGCTGCGCGGCTTCTCATCGCGACACTCGCCACCCTCTCGCTCGCGGGCTGCACCGCTGCCGCTGTGTCGTCGCCCTCTCCGTCGTCCACCTCTCCGGTTGCGGGCACGCCCGTCGACGATTTCACCCCGGTGCTGGCCAGCACGATCAGCATCCCCCGGGCGCTTCCCGCCACCGACGACCGAGTGCACATCGCGTACGAGCTGCATCTCAGCAACGTCACGACTCAGACCGCCACGATCGAGTCGATCGACGTGCTCGACGACAGCGGTCAGTCGCTCGAGCGTCTCGACGGCGACGACGTGACGCCATGGGTGCACGTCGCCGGCACCACCAGCCCCGGCCGCACGATCGGGCCCGGTCAGGGTGCGCTCGTCTGGCTCGACGTGGTCGTCGACTCGATGGACGACGTGCCGTCGTCGCTGACCCATGACGTCAGCTTCGCCTTCGAGCCCGGGGCACTGCCGATCATCACCGACGAGATGACCGAGCGCCTCGCGACCACCGAAGTGGACACCTCGGGACCGGTGTCGATCAGCCCGCCCCTCGTCGGCGCGGGGTGGCTGAACGGCAACAGCTGCTGCGCCGTCACGCCCCACCGCGGCGCGGTCAACCCGATCAACGGCGAGTATCACGCACCCGAGCGATACGCGATCGACTACGTGCAGCTCGACGAGAACGGCTCCTTCCTGACCGGGCCGGCCGACGAGCTCGACAGCTATCCGTACTTCGGCTCCGACATCGTCGCCGTCGGCGACGGTCCGATCGTGTCGATGCGGTTCGACCTGCCCGAGCAGACCCCGGGAGGCAATCCTTCAGGTCTCACCCTCGACGAGTACGGCGGCAACCACATCGTGCAGGATCTCGGCGACGGGGTCTACGCGTTCTATGCGCATCTGCAGACCGGCAATCCGCTCGACGTCGAAGTGGGTCAGCAGCTCGTGAAGGGCGAGACCATCGGTCTGCTCGGCAACACCGGCAACACCGATGCGCCGCACCTGCACTTCCACCTCATGGATTCCCCCAGCCCACTCGGCTCGAACGGCATCCCGTTCGTCTACGACTCATTCGAGCTGGAGGGTTCGATCACTGCCGCCGATCTCGATGCCAAGATCGCCGCGGGAGGCCCGTTCGACATCGATGCGGCAGGCGCGGGCTCCGAGGCGGACCTCTACCCGATGTGGCTGACCGTGACGAGCTATCCCGCCGGGTGATCTACCGCTGGGCGACCGTGCAGGTGACCTGCGCGGCGGTCTGCCCCGAGATGTCGGACGGCAGGTCGACCCGCGCTTCGGGCGTCGTCGTCTCGGCGGGTGCCGCCGTCGCGCCCGACTCGGTCGGCTCCGGAGTTGCGGACGGCGTGGGCTGCGCGGCTTCACCGGTGACCTCGACGCCGTATCCCGAGCTCGCGTCGCCGGTGAGGTTGAGCGGCACGTTCTGACGAAGCGCATCGAACAGGATGTCGCCGGACTCGGTCACCGGAAGAACGCGGGACGCGCCGTCGCCGCTGGCATAGCGGGTGGGGTACTGCACGAACACGATGTCTTCGTACGGCACGTTCTTCACCGCCATCGCGATCTGCGCCATGAGCGTGGGGTTCGCGAGCGACTGGCTCAGCACGAGCTGCCCCTGCGTGACCTGCGAGATCGCGGTGGTCGCGAGATTGAACAGCACTCCGGGGTTCGCGAGCACGCCGTCGCTCTGCAGCTTGCGCACCATCGACGACATGAACTGCTGCTGGTTCGAGATGCGCCCGAGGTCAGAGCCGTCGCCGATGCCGTGACGGATGCGCAGGAACTGCAGGGCCTCGACGCCCTGGAGGGTGTGCTGACCGGCCGTCAGCTCGAGGCCGGTGTGCGAGTCGCTGATGTCATCCGCGACGCAGACGTCGACGCCGCCGATGGCATCCGACATGTTGATGACACCCGTCCAGCGGATGGATGCCGCGAACTGGATGTCCTCGCCGGTGAGCGCCTCGACGGTGCGCACCGTGCAGGCCAGCCCGCCGTACGTGTACGACGCGTTGATCATCTGCGCGCTCATCGCCGAGTAGTCCTCGCCGCCGTTCTCGTTCGGGCAGGCGGGGATCGGCACGATCATGTCGCGCGGGAACGACACCACGGTCACGCGCCGCGGGTTGTCCGAGATGTGGACGAGCATCGTGACGTCATTGCGCTCGCCGTCGGTGTCGCCGGACGCGCACGCGGTCGACAGTGCCGCGTTGGCGCCTTCGCACGAGTCGGTTCCGGCCAGCAGCACGTTCACGCCGCCCTCGATCTCGCCGAGCGACGGGGGCACGACGTCACCGTCCTGACCGATGTCCACGGCTCCGTCGGCCACAGCGCTCGCCGTGCTCCACACGGCGAATGCGCCGATGCCGACGCTGCTGACGCCAACCACGCCGAGCACGACCGCGAGGATCGCGAGCATGCTCATGAGCGGATGCCGCGACCGCAGCACCCCGTGGCGCGCGAGAGGCTCGTGGCCGACCGGCCGGTTCGCGTCGACCATCAGCCCCTCAGGTTTCCGGCCGTGCAGGTCTGCTGCGCAGCCGAGGTCCCGGGGATCGAGTTCGGGAGCGCGACCGCGGTCTCTGTCGGCGCGGGGGTCTCACCGGCGGCGGGCGTCTCGGTCGTGGCGGGTGCGGGCGCGGCATCCGCCGGCGGGTCGACCGTCACGACGCCGCCGCCCCGGTTGGGGTCGTTCGTCACCTGGATCGGCTGGTTCGCCGCAAGCGCGGCCCACAGCTCATCGGCGGCGGCACGGTTCGGCACGACGCGGTTCGGGTCGGCGGGATCGGTGTTGACGGGGTACTGGACGAACACGATCTGGTCGAACGGCACGTCTTTCACGGCGAGCGCGATCTGCACGAGCGTGAGCGGGTTGGTGAGGCTCTCGCTGGGCGTGACGTTGTCGACGGCGGTCGAGGCGAGCTTGTACAGCGTGCCGAAGTCCGAGAGCACCTCGTCGCTCACGAGCTTGTTCGCAAGCCTCGACATGTACTGCTGCTGGTTCGAGATGCGGGCGAGATCGCTGCCGTTCTCGAGCCCGTACCGGGTGCGCAGGAACTGCAGCGCCTCGACGCCCTGCACGTTGCGGGGGCCGGCCTCCCAGTCGATGCCGGTGTTGCGGTCGCGGATGCCGCCGTTGCCGATGCACACCTCGACGCCGCCGATCGCGTCGGTGATGTTGATGACGTTGCCGAAGCTGACCTTCGCGGCGAAGGGGATGCTCTGACCGCTCAGCTGCGAGACGGTCTTCGCGACGCATGACAGGCCGCCGTAGGACCACGCGGAGTTGATCTGCTGCTTGCTCATCGCCCCGGTGGTCGAGCCGTCCTCGGCGGTGCAGGAGGGGATCGGCACCATGAGGTCGCGCGGGAACGACACGACGGTCACCCTGCGCGGGTTGTTCGAGATGTGCACGAGCATGTTGACGTCGTTGAGCTGGCCACCGGCATCCGCCCCCGTGCACCGCGGGCCGAAGAGGTACGCATACTCTTCTTCGCACTCGTCGGTGCCGACGATCAGCATGTCGACGCCCGTCTCGATCGCCCCGATGTCGGGCGGGACGGCCGCCTGGCCTTCGAGCTCGACGGCGTCGGCGGTGTAGCTGGTCGTCAGATCGGTCAGGGCGTAGGCCGCCACTCCCCCAGCCGAGACGAGCACCACGGCGACGACGATGCCGAGCACCTTGAGCAGCATCGACACCGGATGCGGGGACGTCAGGGCCCCGTGCCGAGCAACTGTGCGACGGCCGCGCGTGGCAGGCTTGGTCGTCTGGCTCACTCGGGTCCTCTCGGGGGCGGGGGTTCCCTCATTCGTGCGCGGAGGGTGTGGGATTCGAACCCACGGGACATCTCTGCCCACTGGTTTTCAAGACCAGGTCCATCGGCCGCTCGGACAACCCTCCCGATGGATGCCGGGGCATCCGTCGAACAGGCGTCGAGTCTAGCCGACGGCACTGCTGCCCCATTGTTCCAGCGACGCCTGAGCGAGTGCTGTAGGCGTGCCGGACGCTTCGACAAGCTCAGCGACCGCGGGAGTGGGCGCGAAGCGACGGGGAGGATGGGCGCGAAGCGACCGGGAGGGTGGTCAGAGGTTGAGGAGGATGTCGGCGACGCCGCCGACGTGCACCGAGCGGGTCGTCTCGCCCGCGGCATCCCGGACTTCTTGCGGACCCTGCTCCATCGCGACCGCCCGCCCGCCGTTGGCGAGGGCCCACGCGAACATGCCGAGGTCGTTGCGGCCGTCGCCGATGACGAGCACGTGCGGCTCATCGATCCCGAGCCGTGTGCGCACGAGTTCGAGTCCGGTGCTCTTGTCGACGTCCTGCGGGGCGATGTCGAGCCAGGCCGTCCAGCCGACGGCGTACGACACCTGGTTGAGGCCGATGCGCGCGACGAGGTCGACGAAATCGTCCGCCCCGTGCTCGGGTGCCACGACCACGACGCGGCACACGGGCTGCGCGGCGAGCTGCTCGAACGGCACGCGCTGCGCGGCGGCCAGGTTCCAGTCGTCGAGGTGCTCGGTGTACAGCCGGTGACCGTCGGGCAGTTCGACGAGATAGTGCGCATCGGGCAGGTGCTCGCGCAGCAGCGTCAGCACCGCAGCCGGGTCGAAGGTCTCGACGTGGAATCGTTCGTATTCGAGGTCGCCGGTGTCGAGTCGGCGCAACACCACCGCCCCGTTGGAGCACACGACGTATTCGGGTGCCATGCCGAGCATGCGCAGGATGCCGTGCGTGCCCTCCCAGCTGCGGCCCGTGGCGATCATGACCTCGTGGCCCGCGCGCTGCGCGTGCTCCACGGCCTCGACCACCCGGGGGCTGAGCGACTCGTCCTCGAGGATCAGCGTGCCGTCGATGTCGAGCGCGATCAGCAGGCGCTCGCTCGCGACACCGGGGTTCTCGGCGTCGTCGGCGACCTGCTCGACGAGGTCGGCGGCGTCGTCGGACGGGACGACCTCGATGCTTCCGGTCGGGGGGAGGGACGCTTCGCTCACGCGATCGGCTCCAGGACGGCCAAGCCCCCGAGGTAGGGGCGCAGCACCTCGGGCACGGCGACCGAGCCGTCGGCGCGCTGGTGGGTCTCGAGGATCGCCACGATCCATCGCGTCGTCGCCAGGGTGCCGTTGAGCGTCGCGACGTGCTGCGTCTTGCCGCCCTGATCGGCGGGCAGACGATGGCGGATGTCGAGGCGACGGGCCTGGTAGGTGGTGCAGTTCGAGGTCGAGGTGAGCTCGCGGTACGACCCCTGGGTGGGCACCCACGCCTCGACGTCGTATTTGCGGGCGGCGCTGGATCCGAGGTCGCCGGCGGCGACGTCGATCACGCGGTAGCTGAGGCCGAGATCCTGCAGTATCGACTCCTGCAGGGCGACGAGGCGCATGTGCTCGGCCTCGGCGTCTTCCGGGACGATGTTCACGAACATCTCGAGCTTGTTGAACTGGTGCACGCGGATGATGCCGCGGGTGTCCTTCCCGTACGAGCCGGCCTCGCGGCGGTAGCACGTGGACCACCCGGCGTAGCGCTTGGCACCCGCCGTCAGGTCGAGGATCTCGTCCATGTGGTAGCCCGCGAGCGGAACCTCGCTCGTGCCCACGAGATAGAGGTCGTCCTCTTCGAGGTGGTAGACCTCGGCGGCGTGCTCGCCGAGGAACCCGGTGCCGCGCATGACCTCGGGCCGCACGAGCGTGGGCGGGATGAGCGGGGTGAACCCGGCCTGCAGCGCCCGGTCGAGCGCGAGGCTCATGAGGGCGATCTCGAGCCGGGCACCGATGCCGGTGAGGAAGTAGAAGCGGCTGCCCGACACCTTGGTGCCGCGCTCCATGTCGATCGCGCCGAGCTTCTCGCCGAGCGCGAGGTGGTCCAGCGGCTCGAAATCGAACGTGGGGGTCTCGCCGTGCGTGCGCAGGGTGACGAAGTTCTCCTCGCCGCCGGCCGGCACACCGTCGATGACGATGTTCTCGATCTTCGCGAGCGCCGCATCGGCTGCCGCTTCGGCGACCGTCACCGTGTGCTGCGCCGCCTTGACGTTCTCGCTCAGCTGCTTCGCCTCGGCGACGAGGGCGGCCTTCTCTTCTTTCGGCGCCTGCGCCACGCGCTTGCCGTGGGCGTTCTGGGCTGCGCGCAGCTCCTCGAACGACGTGATCGCCGCGCGGCGGTCGCGATCGGCGGCCAGGGCGGTGTCGACGGTGTCGACCGACAGGCCGCGGGCCTGCTGCGAACGTCTGACCAGATCGGGATTGTCGCGGAGAAGAGCGGGATCGATCACCCTGCAATCCTCGCACGCGAGGTGGGCCGCGGCATCCGGGTCCTACTCTTTACCCATGCCCCCCACTCACGACGAACGTGCCGCCGACGCACGCCCGTCGCGGCGGGCGGCTCTCGTCTACAACCCGATCAAGGTCGACGGGCCGACTCTGCGCGCGACCGTCTCGCGCCTGTCGGACGAAGCCGGGTGGGACGATCCCCTGTTCTACGAGACGGCGATCGATGACCTCGGCGACGACATGACCCGTGCGGCGCTCGCCGCCGGAGTCGAGGCCGTACTCGTCGCCGGCGGCGACGGCACCGTGCGGGCGGTGTCCGAAGCGATGACCGGCAGCGGGGTGCGGCTCGCCATCGTGCCCAGCGGCACGGGCAACCTGCTCGCCCGCAACCTCCGCCTGCCGCTCACCGACCACGACGCGATGGTCCGCGCCGCCTTCGACGGCGACACTCTGGCGATGGATGTCGGCTGGGCGCGCCTGCGCCGGCCCGACGGCTCGTGGAACGAGCACGCCTTCGTCGTGATGGGCGGCATCGGGCTGGATGCCGCGATGATCGCGCACACGAACCCCCTGCTCAAGAAGACCGTCGGCTGGGTCGCCTACGTCGACGGCGCCGCGCGGTCGCTCGCGAACGCGAAGCCGTTCCGCGTGATGTACCAGTTGCCCGATGCCCGGCTGCACACCGCTCGCGTGCAGAGCGTGCTGTTCGCGAACTGCGGCTCGCTGCCTGCCGGGCTCGAGCTCGTTCCCGACGCCTCGGTGGCCGACGGGGCGCTCGACATCGTCATCGTCCAGCCCAAGGGCGCGCTCGGCTGGATCTTCGTGTGGCGCCGCGTCGCCTGGGACAACAGCGTGCTGCAGAAGTTCCGCGCCGGGCGGCGCGTGCTGTCGTTTCGGTCGAAGGACAACGCGGTGCTGTATTCGCGGGGCAGCGGCATCGAGATCGGCGCGGCGTCGCCGCATCCGGTGCAGCTCGACGGCGATGAATACGGCGAGGCGGTCGAGGTGCGCGTGCGGGTGGATGCCGCGGCCCTGGCCGTCGCCGTGCCGAGGGGCCACGACCTCTCGGGACTCTGACGGCATCTGTCAACCCGATGCCCGCCTGCGCCCGACGCGCGAGGATGGAGGGCATGAGCTCCCCTTCGATCGTGTGGTTCCGCGACGACCTGCGCCTGGCCGACAACCCGGCGCTGCGCGCGGCGGTCGATCGGGGCGAGAAGATCATCGGCGTCTACGTGCTCGACGAGGAATCCCCCGGCATCCGTCCCCTGGGGGGCGCAGCCCGCTGGTGGCTGCACCACTCGCTCGCGTCCCTCGGCGAGCGCCTGCGCGAGCGCGGTGGTGCGCTGGTGCTGCGGCGCGGGCCCGCCGACCGCGTGATCCGCGACGTCGTGACGGATGCCGCCGCCGGTGCCGTCTTCTGGAACCGCCGATACGGCGCTCCGGAGCGTGACATCGACGCGGGCCTCAAGGCCTCGCTCCGCGAGGACGGCGTCGAGGTCGCCTCGTTCGCAGGCTCGCTGCTGTTCGAACCGTGGACGGTGAAGACGGGCGGCGGCACCCCGTACTCGGTGTTCACGCCGTTCTGGCGCGCGTGCCTCTCGCTGCCCTCGCCGCGCGCACCGCTGCCCGAGCCGCGCGAGATCGACGCACCCCGCACACCGCCCGCCTCGGACGACCTCGACGACTGGGATCTGCTGCCGACGCGTCCCGACTGGGCCGGAGGACTGCGCGAGACGTGGGAGCCCGGAGAGCCGGCCGCACGGGCGCGGCTGCACGGGTTCCTCACGGACGACCTCGACGGGTACGACCGCGCGCGCGACGAGCCGTCGGCCGGCGCGACCTCGATGCTGTCGCCGCGGCTGCGCTGGGGCGAGCTCAGCCCGTTCACCGTGTGGCACGAGTCGGTCGACCACGGCCACGCGGGCGGGTTCCTGTCGGAGGTCGGCTGGCGCGAGTTCGCATGGCACACGCTGTACCGGTTCCCCGATCTCGCCACGAAGAACCTGCGGCCCGAGTTCGACGCGTTCCCCTGGCCGCGCCTCAAGCCCTCGCACCTCGAAGCGTGGCAGCAGGGGCGCACCGGCATCCCGATCGTGGATGCCGGCATGAAGCAGCTCTGGCACACCGGCTACATGCACAACCGGGTGCGCATGATCACGGCGTCGTTCCTGATCAAGAACCTGATGATCGACTGGCGGCAGGGCGAGGAGTGGTTCTGGGACACCCTCGTCGACGCCGACGGCGCCAACAATCCGTTCAACTGGCAGTGGGTCGCGGGATCGGGAGCGGACGCCGCTCCGTACTTCCGCATCTTCAATCCCGAGCTGCAGGCGAAGAAGTTCGATCCCCGGGGTCTCTACATCACCGAGTGGGGCGCGGATACCGGGATCGACCCGATCGTCGACCTCGGCACGACCCGCAAGCGCGCCCTCGAGGCTTACGACGTGGTGAAGAACTCGGCGCGCAGCTGACGCGGGGCCGGCACCGTCATCCGCGGTGCTCGCGTCGCCATCGGTTCGGCGACATGCCCGTCACCTCGCCGAAGGCCGCGTGATACGAACTCGGCGACTGGAATCCGGCCCTCACCCCCACCTCCGCCGATCCGAGGTCGGTGGTGAGCAGCAGCCGCTGAGCCTCGGCGACCCTGTGCTGCCCCAGATAGGCCTTCACGCCGACGCCGAAGACGTCGCGGAAGACCGCCGCGGCGCGATGCGGATGCAGGTGCACCACGCGGGCGACATCGGACACCCGCACGTCGTCGCCGAGGTGGGTGGCGAGGTAGCCCGCCATCTCGGCCGCGCGGCGGAGGTCCCGTGAACTCGGCGCCGATCCCGACCGAGGTGTGGAGAATCCGCCCTCGGACATCCGGACGAGAAGTCCCGAGATCTCGAGCTCAGCCGCCCTTTCGCGCAGCGGCGAGCGCGAGGAGCCGCCGAGATCCGCTCCCCACCGGGCAAACGCCGCCCCGAGATCATCGACGTCCCCCAGCCCCTCAGGGCCCTGCAGGATGCCGCCCCGCAGCAGTCGGTCGGTGACGGATGACGGGAGGCCCCAGGTCATGAAGCGCGCGAGGGGGACCGTGACGTAGGCGAGCGGCTCGAGGGCATCGACGTCGATCAGTCTGTGGGGCGTCGCGCCCCAGAACGCGCTGGGCACCCCGCCGGGCAGGACCGCCGACCGACCGCCCGAGTCGTAGGTGAGCGGCGCGGCGCTGAAGTTGATCTCGATGTCGTTGTGCGCGTGAGAGGCCGACATCACGTCGGTCAGGCCGCGCCAGGCGGTGAAGCCGAACGTGTTGGCGGGCGGAGGAGTCGCCGGTGAGGACATGTGAGATTCCTGGAATGGGAGAAGGAATTTCGCGAACAATCACGAGAATCGCAATCGTAACGTCGACAGCGACAAGGAGGAACCATGACCCTGACCACCGCTTCCCCGACCGCTGCGCCCCGAGGCGTCGCACCCCGGGAGTACCACCTCACCCCCGACGAGATCGCGTTCTTCGACGAGAACGGCTACGTGATCCTCCGTGACCGGATCCGGGGCGACCTGCTGCGCCGCCTGCAGGACGCCGCGACGACCTGGATCGCCGACGGCCACGCGCTCGAGGACGAGACCGCCGCCGACGGCGACTACAACTTCGCCGACCGACCGTCCGGGCGCGTGCTGTTCCGCATCAACTACCTGCACGACAAGGGCGAGTCCGCCTCGCTCGAGCTGCTCGGCAGCCCCGAGATGCTCGGCATCGCGGAGAGCCTCGCCGGCCCGGACTTCGTACCCACGTACGAGTCGCTGGTGTTCAAGAACACCGGTGACGGAGCCCCCATCGACTGGCACCAGGATGCCGTGCACCCCCGCACGCACCGGATCTTCAACGTCGACGTCTACCTCGACGAGAGCCGGAAGGGCTCGGGCTCACTCCGCGTGGCACCGGGTTCGCAGCGCCAGGTGGTCGATGTGTGCCAGCTGCAGGAGGAGTACGGATGGGACGCCCCCGGCGTCGTGCAGACCGAGCTCAACCCCGGAGACGTGCTCGTGCACGACGTCATGCTCGTGCACGGATCCGAGGCGACACTGGCGAACCGGCTGCGCCGCACGATCTACTACGAGTTCCGCGCCGCCGAGCAGATCCTCGACGAGGGCCCGTGGGACGCGGAGTTCATCGACCAGCGACTGCGATTGGTCGCGCTCGGACTCGATGAGTTCTCGCTCCGCAACCCGGATGCCGACGCCTTCGAGTGGAACGTCTCGCCCGACCTCGCGCCCGCCGTCGGCGATGACGTCGAGCACGAGCTGCGCGTCGCGCACGGTGTGCACAGCCCCGGCTCGTACTGCAGTGCCGGAAGCGTGCCGTTCACTCCGGTCGCCGCGGGACCACGGACGGACTGAGCCTGCGGCCCGCTGCACGGTGGTCAGGCGGAGTCCCGCCACACCACCGTGCAGTCCAGCTGCAGCTGAGACGGCGCCGCGTCGCCGATGAGCTTGTCGAGCACGAGCTTCGCGGCCGCGGCGCCGAGCTCGCGCGCCGGCTGTCTCACCGTCGACAGGGCGGGCACGGTACGGCGGGCCCACGCGGAGTCGTCGAAGCCGACGACCCCGACGTCTTCGGGCACGCGTCGGCCGGCGGCGCGCAGTGCCTCCATCGCCCCGGCGGCGACGGCATCGGATGCCGCGAACAGTCCGTCGAGGTCGGGGGCCCGCTCGATCAGCGTCGCTGCGGCCTCGCGTCCCGACAGGTAGGAGTACAGCGGGATCCGCTCGACCAGATCCGGATCGAATGCGTCGCCGAGGGCCTCGCGGAACCCCGCGAGGCGATCGGCGCCGGAGTCGCGGTCGAGGGCCGCCGCGATCATCCCGATGCGCCGCCGGCCCGTGTCGGCCAGTCGCCGGGTGATCGCGTGCGCCGCGCTGCGGTTGTCGATGACGACGAACGACGCCGACTCCGGAGCGTCGGGTGGATGCCCGACGTAGGCGGCCGGCAGTTCGAGACGATCGATGACATCCGAGATCGGGTCCTGGGATCGTGCGGACACGATCACCACCCCCTCGACGAAGCCACCGGACAGGTAGCGCGCGACGCGGTCGGTGTCGCGGTCGGAGTCCACGACGAGAACCGCCATCTGATGGTCGGCCGCCGACAGCGTCGCGTTCGCGCCGAGGAGGATCTCGCCGATGTTGGGGTCTTCGACGAAGAGCGACCCGGGCTCGTGGACGATCAGACCGACCGACTGGCTGCGCTGCATGACGAGGTTGCGCGCCGCCGTGTTCGGCACGTAGCCGACCTCGCGGATCGCCGCTTCGATCGCTTCGCGCGCGGTGGCCGAGACGTAGCGCTCGCCGTTCATGTAGCGGCTCACCGTGCCCCGCGACACACCGGAATGCGTCGCGACGTCGTGAACGGTCGCGCGCTTCTTCCGCGGTCGGGGAGTCTGCACGCCTTCACTGTAGCGGGACCGGCGCTTGACGCCGAGGGCGTCGGGTGGCACTCTGTGTACGTTCACACAAATTCCTCGGAGACGTTCTCGAGGCAAATGTGTGAACGTGCACACAATGCGTGCACATCGTTCCAGCCCCGTCCACGCCGTGGACATGCCCAGATCAGCGCCGATCCCAGGAGAGTCGTGAGCACGACCGCCATCCGCACCGCACCGGACTCCGCCGTGAGCGTGATCCCCGATGCCGACCGGCCGAGGTTCGTGCACGCGGGGATCGCCTTCGGGTGCGACTACAACCCCGAGCAGTGGTCCCCCGATGTGTGGCGGGAGGACGTCGGGCTGATGCGCGAGGCGGGCGTCGACCTCGTCGCGATCAACATCTTCGGATGGGCGCGCATCCAGGGTCCTGACGGGCGCTTCGACTTCGGCGACCTGGACGAGATCGTCGAACTCCTCCACGCGAACGGGATCCGCGTCAACCTCGGCACGGGCACGTCGTCGCCCCCACCCTGGCTCACCACACGGCATCCCGAGATCCTGCCCGTGACCGAGGACGGCACCCGCCGCTACCCGGGCGGACGCCAGGCCTGGTGCCCGAGCTCGCCGGTCTTCCGCGACGCGGCGCTCGAGGTCGTCGAAGCCGTCGCCGCGCGGTACGGCCGGCATCCCGCAGTCGCCATCTGGCACGTCTCGAACGAACTGGGCTGCCACAACGCCTACTGCCACTGCGAGGTCTCGACGAGCGCCTTCCGTCAGTGGCTGCGCGCCCGCTACGGAACGATCGCCGCGCTCAACAACGCCTGGGGCACGACCTTCTGGAGCCAGACCTACACCGACTGGGCCGAGATCCTCACGCCCCGCGCGACCCTGTCGACCTGCAACCCCGGGCAGGTGCTGGACTACCGCCGCTTCTCCTCCGACGCGCTGCTGGAGCACTATCGCGCAGAGGAGACGGTGATCAGGCGCCACAGCGACCTGCCCGTCACCACCAACTTCATGGTCACGGCGCACGTGCGCGCACTGGACTACTGGTCCTGGGCGCCGGACATGGACATCATCGCCAACGACCACTACCTGGACCACCGCCTGGACGCCCCCACGTCCGAGCTCGCTCTGGCCGCCGACCTGACACGAGGGCTCGCCCAGGGGGCGCCCTGGCTGCTCATGGAGCACTCCACCGGTGCCGTCAACTGGCAGCCGACGAACCTCGCCAAGCTTCCGGGCGAGATGATGCGCAACTCGCTGTCGCACGTCGCGCGCGGGGCCGACGCGGTGTGCTTCTTCCAGTGGCGGGCATCCCTGCAGGGAGCGGAGAAGTTCCACTCCGCGCTCGTGCCCCACGCGGGTCCCGTCGGCGCGGCCTGGGACGAAGCCCTCGAACTCGGACGCGCCCTGAGCGCCCTCGACGAGGTGCAGGGCAGCCGGGTGGTCGCAGAGACGGCCCTGCTCTTCAGCTGGGAGGCCTGGTGGGCGACGGATGCCGAGAACCGGCCGTCCACCGCCGTCACCTACCTCGACCAGGTCCACGCGACCTACGACGCCCTGCGCGCGGCCGGTGTCACGGTCGACCTGGTCTCACCCGAGGCCGACCTCACCGCGTACCGCCTGATCGTCGTCCCGTCGCTGCACCTCGTCACCGACCGCGCCGCGGCCCGGCTCGACGCGGCCGTCGAGAACGGCGCGCACGCGCTCGTCACGTTCTACAGCGGCATCGTCGACGAGAACGACCGGGTCCGCCCCGGTGGCTACCCCGGTGCCTGGCGCTCGATGCTGGGGCTGCGTGTCGACGAATTCGCGCCCGTCATGCCGGGCGTGCCTCTGGCCCTCACCTCGGGCGCCGCCGCCTCGCTGTGGGCGGAGCGGATCGTCGTGACGGATGCCGACGTGATCGACTCCTTCGCCGACGGTCCCGCCGCAGGCTCGCCCGCCGTGACACGCCGGCGCGGCCCGGGCCGCTCGGGCGACGCCTGGTACCTCGGCACGGCGCTGAGCGCCCGCGACCTCGCATCCCTCACGGCACGGATCGTCGCCGGGGCGGGCGTCCAGCCCGAACCCTCCGCGGGAACCGACGTCGAGATCGTCCGCCGGCGATCGGACGACGGCCGCGAGTGGCGCTTCGTCATCAACCACGGCGCGGATGAGGTGATCGTCCCGGGCGACGGGATCGAGCTCCTCACAGGCCAGCCCGTGTCCCACCGTCTGAGCGTCCCCGCCGGGGCCGTCCGAGTCCTCAGAGAGGAGCTTCAACGATGAGCTCTACCCCCGTCGCCACCGCGGCGCTCGCACCCCCGCCGACAGGGTCGGCGGCTCGCAGACGGAAGCCGCGCAGCCGCACCGCCCCGGTCGGTGCGCTGCTCGTCTTCGTCGGGCCGTTCGCGGCGCTGTTCATCCTGTTCTATCTCGTGCCGATCTGCTACGCGATCTGGAAGTCGCTCCAGGTCGTCGAGCGAGAAGGCACCTTCGGGCAGGCCACCGAGGTGTTCGGCGGCCTCACGCAGTACGCGCGGGTCTTCGAGAACGAGGTGTTCTGGCAGTCCGTCGGCCGCGTCCTGCTGTTCGGCGTCGTGCAGGTGCCCGTGATGCTCGGCCTCGCGCTTCTGTTCGCGCTGCTGCTCGACTCGCCGCTGCTGAAGGGCAAGCGGTTCTTCCGGCTCGCCTTCTTCGTGCCGTACGCGGTGCCCGGCGTCATCGCGGCCATCATGTGGGGCTTCCTCTACTCCCCTCGACTCTCGCCGTTCACGGCGCTGACGAGTCAGGTCGACCTGCTCTCGGCGGATTTCGTGCTCTGGTCGATCGCGAACGTCGTCACCTGGGTCTTCGTCGGCTACAACATGCTGATCATCTACTCGACCCTGCTGTCGATCCCGACCGACATCTACGAGGCCGCGCGTCTGGACGGCGCCGGGCAGCTGCGCATGGCCTGGTCGATCAAGATCCCGCTCGTGCGCCCGTCTCTCGTGCTCACCAGCGTGCTGTCGATCATCGGCACCCTGCAGCTGCTGGCCGAGCCGCAGACCTTCCGGGCGTTCAGCTCGGCGGTCACGAGCACCTACACGCCGAACATGACGATCTATGCGACCAGCTCGGTGCCGAACGTGCCGCTGGCAGCAGCCATGTCGGTGGTGCTCGCCCTCGCGACGTTCATCCTGTCCTTCACGTTCCTCAGACTCACCCGGCGGAAGGCGGCATCATGAGCCTCGCGACCAATCCCGATGCCCCGCGCACGTCGTCGCTGGACACCCGCGCGATCGTGACCGGCGGGAAGCGGCGCAGCCAGAACGGCCGCGGCCCCCGGGAGGGCGTGGTGCCCCGAGCCGCCGCCTTCCTCGTGATGACCGTCTTCACGCTGTACTTCCTGACACCGATCTGGTGGCTCCTGGTCGCCTCGACGAAGTCGCGCGGCGACCTGTTCTCGACGAACCCGCTGTGGTTCGCCGAGCCGCAGTTCATGGAGAACCTCACCGGGCTCTTCACCTATCGCGACGGCGTCTACCTGCGGTGGCTGCTCAACAGCGCGCTGTACGCCGGCGTCGGCGCGCTCGTCGCCACGATCCTCGCCGGGATGTGCGGTTACGCCCTGGCGAAGTATCAGTTCCGCGGCCGCGAGACGATCTTCAACGTCGTCCTCGGCGGAGTCCTCGTGCCGGCGACCGCCCTCGCCCTCCCGCTGTTCCTCCTGTTCAGCCAGGTCGAGCTCACCAACACCTTCTGGGCGGTCTTCCTGCCCAGCATCGTGAGCCCGTTCGGGGTGTACCTCACCCGCGTGTTCGCCGAGGCGTCCGTGCCCGACGAGCTGCTCGAGGCGAGCCGTCTGGACGGTGCGGGCGAGGTGCGCACGTACTTCACGATCTCGGTGCGCCTCATGTTCCCCGCGCTGGTCACGGTGTTCCTGTTCCAGTTCGTGTCGATCTGGAACAACTTCTTCCTGCCGCTGATCATGCTCCGCAGCGAAGAGCTGTTCCCGGTCACCTACGGCCTCTACGCCTGGAACTCGACCATCAACCAGTTCCCGGAGCTGCGCACCTACGTGCTGATCGGCTCCCTGATCTCGATCGTGCCGCTGATCATCACGTTCCTGATCCTGCAGCGCTACTGGCGCAACGGGCTCGGCTCCGGCGCGCTCAAGTGAACCCCCGCCCGCACCACGGACGGTCCCACCCCCACCAAGAAAGAGAGAACATGCGCAAGACAACACGAGCGGTCACCGCTGCCCTGCTCGCAACAGCAGCCCTCACCGTCGCCGGCTGCGCCGGCGGATCCGGCTCCACCGACGCATCGGGAGGCGGCGACTGCACGCCGTCCGAGGGTGACGTGACGCTGTCGTTCACCTCGTGGATCCCCGGCATCGAGGATGCCGTCGCCATCTGGAACGAGGAGAACCCCGAGATCCAGGTCGAAGTCCAGACGGGTCCGTCCGGCAACGCCGGCACCTATCAGAACTTCTTCAACCAGCTCGAAGCGGGCAACGCGCCCGACCTCGGGCAGATCGAGTATGACGCGCTTCCGAACTTCCGCGTGCAGGACGGGCTCGAGGACCTCGCCGCGTGCGAAGAGGTGCTCGCCGCCGAGGACCAGTTCCTTCCGTGGACGTGGGGCCAGGTCACCCTCGGCACCGAGTCCGAGGTCTACGGCATCCCGCAGGATCAGGGCCCCATGGGCCTGTTCTACCGCTCCGACCTCTTCGAGCAGAACGGCATCGCGGTTCCCACGACGTGGGAGGAGTACCGCGAGGCTGCGGTGAAGGTGCGCGAACTCGGCGGCTACATCACCAACTTCTCGCAGACCGACATCAACCAGTTCGCCGGATTCGTCTGGCAGGCGGGCGGCGAGTGGTTCGCCAACGACGGCGAGTCCTGGACGGTGGACCTCACCAGCCCGGAATCGGTCAAGGTGGCCGACTACTGGCAGGACCTGCTGGAGAACGACCTCGTCTCGACCTACCCGGCCTGGACCGACGAGTGGAACAACGCCTACAACTCCAGCGAGGTGTGGACGTGGAACTCGGCCGTGTGGGGCGCCAACTCCATCCTCAGCGGCGCACCCGACACGTCGGGCAAGTGGTCCGTGGCGCTGGCTCCGCAGTGGGAGAGCGGCGAAGAGGCGGCCGGAAACTGGGGCGGCTCGTCGGTCGCCGTGTTCAACGGCACCGACCACCTCTACGAGGCGGCGAAGTTCGCGCTCTGGCTCAACACCGATTCCGAAGCCCTCACCTCGCTCAACGCGACCGCGCAGATCTACCCGGCCACCACGGCCGGCCTCGAACTGCCCGCACTCGCCGAGGGCGTGGAGTTCTACGGCGGACAGGCCATCTACGAGGTGTTCGCCCAGGCTGCGACCCAGGTCAACCCCGACTTCGTGTGGGGACCGACCATGACGCAGACCTACGCCGACGTGTCGGACGGTTTCAAGGCCGCGGCATCCGGCAGCGAGACGCTCGCCGACGCCCTGGCCGGTGGCCAGGAGTCGACCATCGAGGCCCTCAAGGCCCAGTCCATCCCGGTCGCGGAGTAATCCCGCCGTGACGACCCATCTCCGCGCCGCGGGCGTCAGCGTCATCCTCGATGACCGCGGCGCGGAGGTGCCCGTCCTGCTCCACTGGGGACGGGATCTCGGACCGTTGGACGAGCAGTCGCTCGCTCAGCTGACGGCCGCCTCGGTGCCCGCCGTCCCCCCGTCGTCGATCGACTCACCGCTGCGCGTGTCGCTGATCCCGACGGTGGGCGAGGGCTGGACGGGGCGTCCCGCCCTGTCGGTCTGGCGTTCGCCCTCGTCGCAGAGCGCCGCGCAGGCGCGCGCCCTGCGGCTGACCGCCCGCAGCCACGAACCCCGCGGCGGGACCGAGGTCTCGTACTCGCTCGCCGACGACGGCGCAGGCGTGGGCGTCCGCCTCGATCTCGAGCTCACCCCGCAGGGCGTGCTGCGCAGCCGCCTCACCGTCACCAACCTCGGGGACGACGACCTCGGGGTCGACACGGCCGTCCCCGTCCTGCCGATCCCCGAGCGCGCACGCGAACTGCTCGACTTCACGGGCCTCTGGGCCCGCGAGGGCCGCCCGATACGCCGCATCCTCGAACACGGGGTCCACGCCCGCGAGAGCCGCCACGGTCGTGGCGGGCACGACAGCGCCTTCGTCCTCTCGGCGGGCACCACGGGCTTCGGCTGGGAGACCGGCGAGGTCTGGGGCGTGCACGCCGCCTGGAGCGGAGACACCGACGTCTGGGCCGAGCGCTCCAGCCTCGGAATCTCGACGCTCGGCGCGGGCGAGCTCCTGGCGCCCGGCGAAGTCATCCTGCCTCCGGGCGGGTCGTACACGTCGCCGTGGACCGTCGCCGTCTATTCGTCACACGGTCTCAACGGCATCAGCGACCGCGTGCACCCCTGGGTGCGCACGTGGACCGCTGCCCCCGGCATCCCCCGCCCTGTCGTGCTCAACACGTGGGAGGCGGTCTACTTCCGCCAGTCCCTCGACGCCCTCGTCCCCCTCGTGGAGGCTGCCCGCGACGTCGGCGTCGAGCGGTTCGTCCTCGACGACGGATGGTTCCGCGGCCGCTCCGACGACCGACGTGCGCTCGGCGACTGGAGCGTCGACGCCTCGACATGGCCCGACGGCCTCGGGCCCCTCATCCGACTCGTCCGCGACGCGGGCATGGAGTTCGGCCTCTGGGTCGAGCCCGAGATGATCAGCGTCGACTCCGAGGCCGCGCGGGCGCACCCGGAATGGGTGCTCGGCCGGGCCGACGACCCCGAATGGCGCTTCCAGCGGGTGCTCGACCTCACGGTGCCGTCCGCCGCCGATCACGTCTTCCACGCGCTCGACGCGCTCCTGAGCTCGTACGACATCGCCTACCTGAAGTGGGACCACAACCGCGACCTGCTCATCGCGGGATCGCACGCCCAGACGACGGCGGTCTACGCGCTCATCGACCGGCTGCGCGCGGCGCACCCCGGAGTCGAGATCGAGTCCTGCGCGTCGGGCGGCGCGCGCTTGGACCTCGGCATCCTGTCGCGGGTGCAGCGGGTGTGGCCGAGCGACACGAACGACCCCCTCGAGCGGCAGCGCATCATCGCCTCGGCCGGCATCCTGCTGCCGCCGGAGTACCTGGGAGCCCATGTCGGCGACGCGCGGGCGCACACGACCGCGCGGCACGCCGACGCGTCCTTCCGCTTCGCCACCGCGCTCTTCGGAAGCGCGGGGATCGAGTGGGACCTCTCCCGGGCCTCCCCCGCCGAGCGCGCCCAGGTGGGTGAGTGGGTGTCGCAGCACAAGAGGCTGCGCGCGCTCCTGCACTCCGGCCGCACGGTGCGGGCGGACACCGCCGACCCCGCGCAGGTCGTCCACGGCGTCGTCGACGAGCGCAGGCGCCACGCCGTGTTCTCGGTCGCCATGGTGGGCTCGGCCGCCGGAGCCCTGCCCCCGGCGGTGCGGTTCCCGGGCCTCGATCCCGACGTGGTCTACGACGTCCGTGCCCTCGACATCGGCGGCGCGCCCGTGACGATCGCGGATCAGCCTCCACCCTGGCTCGCGTCGGGCGGCGCTCGACTCGCCGGAGGCCTGCTCGCCGAGACGGGCCTGCCGATGCCGCTGCTCGCCCCGCAGCAGGCACTCGTGCTGGAACTTCTCGCGATCGGCTCCTGAGCCGCACGGAATGCCCGGCGCCGCGCGCGGGTTGGACGTGGGGATGTCTGCTTCCGTGATGCCCGCCCTGTCCGTCCTCGACCTCGTCCCCGTGCGGGTCGGCCAGACCAGCGCCCAGGCCGTCGCCACGTCGCTCGGGCTCGCCGCGCGCGCCGACGACCTCGGGTACCGGCGCTACTGGTTCGCCGAGCACCACAACATGCCGGCGGTCGCATCGACGACGCCGCCCGTGCTCATCGCCGCGGCCGCGGCCCGCACCACCCGCATCCGCGTCGGATCAGGCGGCGTCATGCTGCCCAACCACGCGCCGCTCATCGTCGCCGAGCAGTTCGCCGCCCTCGAGGCCCTCGCCCCCGGGCGCATCGACCTCGGACTCGGCCGCGCCCCCGGCAGCGATCCCGTGATCTCGCACCTGCTGCGCCTGTCGGGCACGACGAGCGACGTCGACAAGTTCCCCGACCACGTCCGTGACATCCGGTCGCTCGTCTCGGCCGAAGGCGCCACCGTGCAGTTCGCATCGGGCGGCACGTACGACGTGCACGCGACGCCCGCGCCGACGTCGGTGCCCGAGGTGTGGCTGCTCGGCTCGAGCGACTACTCCGCGCAGCTCGCCGCCGCGCTCGGTCTCCCCTACGTCTTCGCGAACCACTTCTCGGGCGAGGGCCTGGACCGCGCGCTCGGACTGTACCGGTCGCAGTTCCAGCCGTCCGACGCGCTGGCCGCGCCCCGCACGTTCCTCACGGCGAACGTCATCGCCGCCGACTCGGCCGAAGAGGCCGAGGAGCGCGCGCTCCCCCAGCTGCGCATGATGGCGCGCCTGCGCACGAACAAGCCGCTGACCCCGCTCGAGTCGGTCGAGCAGTCGACGGCCGGAGCCGCCGACTTCGACGGCATGGCGACGTCGATCATGACCTCGACGCGGGCGAAGTGGTTCGTCGGCACCGGCGCGGATGTGCAGGCCCAGCTCACCGAGTTCGCGGCGCGCCACGGCGTGGACGAAGTGATGATCTCGCCGATCGCCGGAGCGTACGACAGCGAGTCGATGGATGCCGCGGCCGGCCGCATCCGGACCCTGGAGCTTCTCGCGGCCTGACGCCGGGGCCCGGCGTTCCCAGCCGCGGACTCTTCGGCCGACAGGCCGACGCGAGGCCGGTCGGCGAGGCGTGCCGGGCACGTCCTCCGCATCCCGCCACCGACGGCGCGCGCACTCCGGGTCAGGACTCGGGTTCGCCGCTCAGGATGCCGCGCAGCCAGTCGCGCGCCTCGACGAAGACGTCGTCGGAGTACCGCTCGGGATACCGCACGACCTGCCGGTCGGCGCGCGGATACGAACCCAGGAACGTCACCTTCGGGCTGAAGCGGCGCAGGCCCATGAGGGCGTCCGCCATGCGCTCGTCCTCGATGTGGCCGTCGGCGTCGATGACGAACCGATACCGGCCGAGCTCGTCGCCGATGGGGCGCGAGGCCAGCAGCGACAAGTTGATGCCGCGCGTCGCGAACTGCTCGAGCATCTCCATCAGGGCGCCCGGGTGGTCTTCGGGAAGCTCGACCATGAGCGAGGTCTTGTCGGCGCCGGTCGGCGGGGGCGACGCGACCGTGCGGCTGACGAGCACGAACCGCGTCACGGCGTTTGCGTTGTCGCCGATGTTCGCCGCCAGCAGCTCGAGGTCGTGGTGCTCCAGGATGCCGGGGGGCGCGATCGCGGCATCCGCATCGCTCGTGCCGTCGACGATGCCGACGGCACTGGCGACGTTGCTGGACGCGGGGAGGTGCGCGTGCGAGGGGAGCTCGCGCGTCAGCCACAGCAGGCACTGCGCGTAGGCGACCGGGTGCGCCGCCACGAGCGACACGTCGGCCAGGCGCATGCCCGGACGCCCGACGAGCACGAACTCGACGGGCACGTGGAACTCGCCCACGATGCGCAGCCCGGGGACGGTGGCCAGGGCATCCTGCGTCGTGGAGACACCGCCGTCGACGGAGTTCTCGATCGCGATCATCGCCGCGTCGGACCGGCCGGCGACCACATCGGCGAGCGCCTCGCCGACATTGCGCACCGGATGCCAGCGCTGGCCGCGCGCCTCGGGAACCTGCGCGAGGGCTGCTTCGGTGAACGTGCCGGCGGGTCCGAGGAAGCTGTAGGTGCGGATCGCGGTGTCGCCCGGCTCGACTGTCACGCGGAACAGCCTAGCCCCGCACGTGTGGCGGAGCCGGCGTGCAGGACGTCGGAGATCCGGGCCCCGGCCCCGGGCAGCTCCCCCGACTTTCCGGGTCTCGTCGCGATACGGCGCCGCGTTCTGCCGACATCGTGCACACGCACCGCCGACGAGCCCGCGACAAGCCGGGCGGTTGGGGGGCAGACTGGACCCATGAGCCGCGCAGGACAGCCAGCCGAAGCATCCGATCTCATCGACGTCGATGAACTGATCGCCGCCTACTACGACCTCGTACCCGACCCGTCGGTGCCCGAACAGCGCGTCGCCTTCGGCACGAGCGGCCATCGCGGCTCGTCGCTGTCGACGAGCTTCAACGAGACGCACATCCTCGCCACGACCCAGGCGATCGTCGACTACCGCAAGAGCCAGGGCATCGAAGGTCCGCTCTTCCTCGGCCGCGACACCCACGGCCTGTCGCTCCCCGCCGAGCGCAGCGCCGTCGAGGTGCTCGTCGCCAACGGCATCGACGTGCGGCTCGACAGCCGTGACTCGTGGGTGCCGACGCCGGCGCTGAGCCACGCGATCCTCGCATACAACAAGGGCAGGGCGCTGGATGACGCGGGACGGGCCGACGGCATCGTCGTGACGCCGTCGCACAACCCGCCGCGCGACGGAGGCTTCAAGTACAACCCGCCGAACGGCGGACCCGCCGACACCGACGCCACCGGCTGGATCGCCGACCGCGCGAACGACCTGATCGCTGCGGGCCTCGCGGGCGTGGCGCGCACCCCGTTCAAGGACCTCGACGCCGACTCGCTCGGTTCGTACGACTTCCGGGACGCGTACGTGCGCGACCTCGCGAACATCATCGACGTCGACGCGATCAAGCGCGCCGGCGTGCGGATCGGCGCCGATCCGCTGGGGGGTGCCTCGGTCGAGTACTGGGCGCTCATCGGCGAGGTCTTCGGGCTCGACCTGACCGTCGTCAACCCCGACGTCGACCCGACTTGGAGGTTCATGACCCTCGACTGGGACGAGAAGATCCGCATGGATCCGTCGTCGCCGTCGGCCATGGCGTCCCTCGTGGAGAAGCGCCACGACTACGACATCCTCACCGGCAACGACGCCGACGCCGACCGCCACGGCATCGTCACGCCCGATGCCGGGCTCATGAACCCGAACCACTACCTCGCCGTCGCGATCGACTACCTGTACTCGCACCGTGACGGCTGGCCGACGGATGCCGCGGTGGGCAAGACCCTCGTGTCGTCCATGATCATCGACAAGGTCGTCGCGGCGCTCGGTCGCCGGCTGTACGAGGTCCCGGTCGGGTTCAAGTGGTTCGTGCCGGGCCTGCTCGACGGATCCATCGCGTTCGGCGGCGAGGAGTCGGCGGGAGCGTCGTTCCTGCGCTTCGACGGCACCGTGTGGACCACCGACAAGGACGGCATCCTGCTGTGCCTGCTGGCGGCCGAGATGCTCGCGGTGACCGGCAAGACGCCGTCGCAGCGCTATGCCGAGCTCGAGGCCGAGTACGGCTCGTCGGCGTACCAGCGCGTCGACGCGCCGGCGACCCCGGCGCAGAAGGCGCAGCTGGGCAAGCTGGCTCCGGATGCCGTCACGGCGACCGAACTCGCCGGTGAGACGATCACCGCCAAGCTGTCGCACGCGCCGGGCAACGACGCGGCGATCGGCGGGCTCAAGGTGCAGACCGAGCACGCATGGTTCGCCGCACGCCCGTCGGGCACCGAGGACGTCTACAAGCTCTACGCGGAGTCGCTGCGCGGCCCCGAACACCTCGCCGAGGTGCAGGCCGAGGCCCGCGCCGTGGTGACAGAGGCTCTCGGCGGCTGATGGCCGGCACCGGGCGTGAGCCGGGAGGCGCGGCATCCGCTGCACTTTCCTGCGAACGCCGGTGTCGCGCGACGCAGCGTTCGCAGGTGACTGCGGCGCTCGTCGATCAGGACGCGAGGATGCGGGCGTTCTGCGCCCGCTGCCAGTCGCGAAGCTGCCACATCGGGTGGTGAGGCGCCGCATTCGAGCACAGCACGACGCCCCACACTCCGCGTTCGAGCGCGGTGTCGATGCCGTGCTCGGCCAGCGCGCGGCCGATCGGCCCCTCCTCGAACGTGCCGTGCAGGGGTGTGTAGCCGACCCAGCCCTCGCCGACGAGCGCGGGGATGCCCTGCCACCGCGCCCATTCGGCGATCGCGATGACCCGGGACTCGATCTCGCGGCGCATCACCTCGTGGTAGGCGTCGTACTCGTCGAGCAGCCACGAGTCCCATGCGTCGGCATCGACCCAGTCGTAGCCGTAGATCATCTGGTCGGTGACGACGGTGGCCCGGTACTTCCACTCGGCCGCACGGCCGTACTCCGCGGGTGTCGGCGCGTCGGCGCGCAGCAGCTCGCGCAGCGCCGCGTTGGGGAACTCGGCACTGCCCTCGGACCGGATGTCGACCCGCTTCTGCAGCGCGTCGAGAACGCCGTAGCTGTACACGTGGAACTGCGCAGCCCCGAGCCCTTCGGGCACCCGATGCATCGCGAGATGCGGCGGCTTGCCGTAGCTGGCCGTGACGAGCAGATCCGGATGCCGCGCACCGAGCCAGGCGATCTGCTCGGCGCCCCCGTCGGCGAGAGCCGGGAGGATCGAGAAGTCGACCTCGTTGTGCAGCTCGACGAGCGCGATGCGCTCGCGATGCCCGTGCTCGTCGAGGAAGGCGATCATCCGGTCCCACGCCTCGGCGAGCAGCCGGTAGCGATCCTCGAGCGGCACGGCGTCGATCGCGTCGAACCACGCGGGCGACGCCGCGAACGAGGGCGACTGCTGGTACTCCCAGCTCGCGAGGATCACGACGAGCCCGTGGCGCTGCGCCGCGTCGAAGAGCTCGAGCAGCCGCGCGCGCACGTCGATCGAATACCCTCCGGGGGCGTCGTACCAGCGGGTGCGCTGACCGTAGTATCCGCCGCCGGGGGCGAGGCCGAGGCCCTCGACGTCGATGCGGGCGTCGAGTCCCAGATCGCCGAACAACAGCAGGGGCGCGGCGCAGATGCGGATCGCGTTGTAGCCGAGGGATGCGGCATCCGCCACAGCTGCATCGATGTCCGCGTAGGGCTCTCCGGCGCCCGCACGGGTGTACCAGGAGAAGTCCCACAGCGTGATCGTCAGCCGCTGCGGGAGGTGCCCGGGCACGGCTCCGGTGAGCCCGTCGTGGTCGTCGGGGATCGTCCCCGAGCCGAGGTATCGCTCGGTCATGCGTCGGTCCTCACGTGCATAGCCCGGCCCGCGGCAGCCGCGTCGCGCAGCTCGCGCGCCGCCGTGGCCCGCGCTCGGGCGGTGTCGGTGTCGAAGACGAGCAGTTCGGGCAGCGACGTGGCGAAGTAGTCGACGTCGTCCTTGGCGCGCTCGAGCTCGTCGGCGCGGCTCTCGAGCCGCCGCCACACGGCGTCGGCCGCGTCGTACTCGCCGAGGCGCACGTGCGCGACGCCGATCCACCGATCGCGTGCGTCGGCCGGTCGATCGGCCACCGCGAGCGGGGTGGCCGCCCGCGCCCGCTCCCAGGCCGCGCGCGCTCCCTCGTCATCGAAGGACGCGGCCAGGGCGTCGCCCAGCAGGACGAGACGCTCGGCCTGCGGCTCCGCGGGATGCCGGCCCTCACCGAGGTTGGCGGGCGCGGTGAGCCCGGCACGCAGGATCTCCGCGGCACCCGCGGCGTCCCCGGCGGCGAGATGACGGCGGGCCAGCGCGCACGCCGCGCGGTCGTACGCCGCGATCACCTGGCCCTCGCCGCCCTCGAACGGGCGGAACGTGCGGGCCTCGAGCACGGCCCAGGCCTCGTCGACGCGGTCGGTGTCCAGCAGGAGCGTGACGTGGGCGAGGGCGAGGTCGTCGCGGGTCGCGAGCAGTCCGGCGTGCTCGTGCAGGAGTGCGAGCCTCTCGCCCGCGGGCACGCCGGCGAGCCGCGCCAAGAGGTCCCGTTCGAACACGAGGCGCGCATCTGCGCTGAGACTCAGGGCGTGCGCGTACGCGGCGTCGGCGGCATCGGCATCCTTGTTCGTGCGCATGATCGCGAGCGCGAGGTTGCGCCACGCGACCGGATCGTGGATGCCGGCATCCGTCGCCGCCGTCAGCTCTGCGAGTGCGTCGTCGTCGCGCGCCGCATCGAGCAGCCACATCCCCCGCAGCGCGTGCACGGCAGGGCCCGCGCCGCGAGCCGTCGCCGCCGTGAGGGCGTCGAACTGGTCCAGACCCGCGGGGAACGCCAGGTCCAGCGGAACGCCGTCGAGGTCGGCGGGTGCGGCATCCGGATCACCGGCCGCACGGGACCACTCGCTGCGCAGGATGCGGCGCATCGGCTCGGCGTTGCCGAACGCCGCAGCGGCAGCCGCGGCGGGCTCGGCCGTCGCGGCGAGCGCCTCGGCGTAGGCGCCGGCGCGGGCGAACTCGGCGGCGATGTCGAGCGTCGTGCGCGGGTCGGCGGGCGGCGGTGCCTGCTCGCCGAGCACGCGGCCCAGCGCCGCCGTCGCCGCGTCGAGGGGGTCGGCGCGGCGCAGCTGCCCGAGCGCCGAGGCGGCCTCGTCGTGGCGGCCGAGCGCGCGCAGTGCGAGCACCCGCAGCCGCCGGGCCTCGGGGATCGCGAGCGCATCCGAGGCCAGACGCAGCGCATCGCGCGCGCGACCGGCGCGCAGCGCGAGCCGCGCGCGGGCGAGGGTGGCCGGGGCCGCCCAGGCGGCGTTCCACCCGGCGCGGGCGAACCGGTCGTCGGCGTCGGCGCGGTCGCCCTGCCGTTCTCGCACGAGTCCGAGCAGGTACAGGGCTTCGCCGTCGCGCGGGTTCAGGTTGCGGCGCGTCAGGCGGTCGATCGCTCGCTCGAGCAGCCGTGCGGCTTCGTCGTACTCTGCGTGGCGCAGGTGCCACCCGGCGAGCGCCGTCGCCGCTCGCACGTCCGCCGGGTCGCGGTCGAGAGCCTCGCGCAGGTACGGCGCAGCTGCGCGGGTGGGATGCCGGTATTGGTCGAGGTGCGTGGCGGTGAGGTACAGCTCGTCGGTGCCCGCGATCTCGGCGGGGGTCTCGGGCGCGGTCGCGACCCACGGCTCGCCCGTCGACACGGTGCGCTCCGCCCACGAGACGAGCGTGCCGCCGGCGTCGTGCACGTGCACCTCGATGATGCGCGCACCCGTGACGGTGTGCGTGAACGGGCGGTCGGGGGCGAGGGACGCGTGCCACTGCGCGGTGTCGACCGCCGTGCGCACGGTGATCGTCGCCTCGACGGCCGCCGTGGCGATGACGCCCACGCGCGATCCGTCGGGCGAGACGGCGATCGCGGCATCCGTCGTCGCCTGCCGCGCCGCGCCGATCGCGTGGATGGGGAACCAGTACTGGCTGAACTGCTTCGTCTCACCCGGCGCGAGCCACGCGAAGTCGGGCTGGTTGTCGGTGTAGACGCCGGCCATGAGCTCGACATAGGGGCCGTCGTCGTCGGTCAGCTGGGCGTCCCACGCGGTGCCGATCGCCCCCGTGCCCCACGTCCACTGCTTCTTTCCCGGCGCGACGGCGCGGTCCGCCCAGTGCACGAAGCCGGCGTCGGCTCCGTGGTCGTATCCCCCGAAGAAGGAGTCCTCGGTGTCGGTGATCATGTACGAGGTCGGCACGGGGATGTTCGAGTAGATGTCGATGCGGTCGGCGTCGGGGCGGCCTTCGGCCAGCGCCGGGTAATCGACGCCGTAGTAGGCGCGGTCCGCGCGCGGGAACGCCGTGATCGCGCGGCGCGCGTGGTCGGCGACGTAGGCGACGTCGTCGGGGAAGAACGATTGGTACCGCTCGTGCGAACGGGCCGCGACGTTGGCCCACCACAGGAAGGTCTGGGGCGCGTCGGTGCGGTTGTGCAGCCGCACGTCGGCCTCGACGAGGGAGGACCCCGGACGCAGCCGGATGCCGTGCACGCCGCGCATGCGCTGCAGCGGATCGAGGTCGCTGTGCCAGACCACGACCGCCCCGTCGGGTTCGTGCTCGATGCGGGCATCGACCGGCAGGTAGGTCGCGGGGCGGTGGTGCTGCGGCCAGTTGAACTCGACGCCGCCCGAGATCCAGGGCCCCGCGAGCCCCACGAGGGCGGGCTTGATGACGTTGTTGCGGTAGAAGAAGTCGTAGCCGGCGACCTTGTCGTACCCGATGTGGATGCGACCGCCGATCTCGGGCAGCAGCATGAGACGCACGTAGGCGTTCTCGAGGTGGATCGCCCGCCAGGCCCGCGGCCGCTTCTCGTGCGACACCGCGTCGATCATCGGCATCGGATACACCCGGCCGCTGGAGCCCTGGTAGACGCGGCGATCGAGGAACAGCGGGTACCGGTCGGGCTCGCCCGCCTCGTAGGTGTCGATGATCACGTCTTCGGCCCAGCACGCGACGCCGCCCTCGTCGAGCAGCGCCTGCTGGTCGGGGGGCGCCGCGGGGAGGTGGATGCGGCTCGGGGCGTCGTCGTCTCGTGTCACCCGGCAACTGTGCCACGACGCGGCGAGCCCCGCCATGTCGGATCGCGTGCCCCACCTGGAGGATCCGACGATCACCCCGCGTGGGAACATGGACACATGGAGCTGGCCGACGGATTCGTGCATCAACGTCTGAACGTGGTCCCCCGCCCGCTGATCGACTCGGCGCTCGCGCGTCCGGTCACCCGACGCATGATCGTGACGGATGCCGGCTGGTTCCCCCATGCCGACCACCACGGGCGGCACCGCCCCTCGGGCGCGACCGAGACGATCGTCATCGTGTGCGTCGCGGGCACGGGCTGGGTGGAGCACGACGGCGCGCGCACGCGGGTCGGCCCCGGCGGGGCGGTCGTGATCCCGGGAGGAGTGTCGCACTCGTACGGGGCGAGCGAGAGCGATCCCTGGACCATCTGGTGGTGCCACGTGCGGGGCACCGATGTCGCGGAACTGGTCGAGGCCGCCGGCATCCGCCCCGGTGAACTCACCCTTTCGCTGCGCTCGATCGACCGCATCACCGCGCAGCTCGACGAGATCGTCAGCGCGCTCGAGCGCGACACGACGCCGGCGCGGCTGGTGGCGACGGCGGGGATGGCGTGGCGGCTGTTCACCCTGCTCGCCGTCGACCGCATCCTGCCCGAGGACGGAACCCCGCTCGAGCGCGCGATGCGCTATCTCGAGGAGCGCGTCGACGGGCGCGTGCAGGTCGCCGAGCTCGCGGCGCTCGTAGGCGTCTCGCCGTCGCACCTCGCCGCGCTGTTCCGCGGCGCGACGGGCGGCGGGGTGCTCGCGCACCACCTGTCGCTGAAGATGGCGCGCGCCCGGCGCCTCCTCGACACGTCCGACCGCACCGTCGCCGAGATCGCCCGCGAGGTGGGGATGGACGATCCGTTCTACTTCTCCCGCCAGTTCCGCAAGGTTCACGGCATGAGTCCCACCGCGTACCGCGACACCCGGAAGGGCTGACGCGTCTCACGAACGGCTGCCCCGCCGGCTCGCACTCGACCTGTCGTGAGACCCGCCCGGGGTGGGGTCTCACAAGAGGCGGGCGGCCGAAGCGGCGGGCGACCGATCGTGAGACCCGGCGCGTATCGGACCCCTTGTGAGACCCGCCCGGGGGTGGAGTCTCACAGGAGGCGGGCAGCCGAAGCGGCGGGCGGCCGATCGTGAGACCCGGCACCCCGGCATCCGTCGCCGATCAGCCCTTCGTCGCGCCGGCGGTGAGGTCGGCGCGCCAGAAGCGCTGCAGCCCGATCATGAGCACGACGAGCAGGATCGCCGACACGGCCGAGCCGGTCACGACGAGCGAGTAGAACATCGGGTCGCGCTGCGTCTGCGAGTTCCACAGTGTGAGGCCCAGGGTCACCGGGAACGTCCGGGTGTCGTTGAGCATCACCAGCGGCAGCAGGTAGTTGTTCCAGATGGTGACGAACTGGAACAGGAAGATCGTCACGAGCGCGGGCGTCATCATGCGGGTGGCGATCGTGCCGAAGATGCGGAGGTCGCCGGCGCCGTCGAGCCGCGCCGCCTCGATGATCTCGTCGGGCACGCTCGCGTTGGCGTGGATGCGGGCGAGGTACACGCCGAACGGACTCACCATGCTCGGCAGCAGCACAGCCCAGTAGGTGCCGGTCAGCCCCACCGTGTTGAGCAGGAAGTACAGCGGGAGCGCGATGACCGTCGCCGGCACGAGCACGCCCCCGAGGATCGTCGAGAAGAGAACTTCGCGCCCGCGGAACGGGAACTTCGCGATCGCGTACCCGCACGCGGCCGAGAGCACGGTCGCGACGAGCGCGCCGACACCCGAATACAGGATGCTGTTGCCGACCCATGTGACGAAGGCGCCGCCGTCCTGCGTGAACAGCGCGACGAGGTTCTCCCACGCCTGCGGGGAGTCCGAGAACCAGAGGCCGAACGACGCGAACAGGTCGCCCGGGGACTTCGTCGCGGCGATGACCACCCACACGAGCGGAAGCGCGAAGTAGATGCCGGCGACGGCGAGGACGATCGTGACGGCGGTCTGACCGACCGGGTCCGAATCGGGGCGGCGGGTGGTCACCATGCGCGGTTCCCCTCGCGGTTGACCAGACGCAGGAACCCGAACGAGAACACGAAGCCGAGCACGGCGACGATGACGGCCATCGCGGCTGCGAGGTTCGGGTTTCCCTGCGCGAAGGCCTGGTTGTAGGCGGCGAGGTTGGGGGTGAAGGTCGAGCTGATCGCGGTCGTGAGGGGACGCAGCACGAGGGGTTCGACGAAGAGCTGCAGCGTGCCGATGATCGTGAACACCGTGACGAGGATCACCGAGGGCCGCACCAGCGGCAGCTTGATGTGCCACACCGTGGACCACGCCGAGGCGCCGTCCATGCGGGCGGCCTCGTACAGCTCGGAGGGGATCGCGTTGAGCGCGGCGATGAGGATGACCATGTTGTAGCCCGCGAACCCCCACAGGGCGATGTTGGCGATCGCGAACAGCACGCTGCCGCTCGAAAGCGGATCGGCATCGATGCCCACCGACGACAGCAGCTGCAGGACGGGGCTCGTCGCGGGGATGTAGAGGAAGCCCCACAGGAGCGTGGCGACCACCCCCGGCACCCCGTAGGGGGCGAAGTACAGGACGCGGAAGAACTTCGGCCACTTCGCCTTGCCGGAATCCAGCAGGAGGGCGAGACCGAGGGCCGTCACGACCATCAGCGGCACGAGGATCGCCGAGAACAGCACGAGACGCCCGAGGCTCGTGACGAAATCGGTGTCGGACAGCGCGCGTGCGTAGTTGTCGAAGAAGACGAACGTCGTCTCGGGCGCTCCGAAGCCCAGCCCGCTGCTGCGCGTCGAGAACAGGCTCTGCACGATCGCGTACACGATCGGCGCCACGAAGAACAGCAGGAACATCACGACGAACGGGAGCACGAGCACCCACAGGGCCGCGGGATGGCGGCGCCGGAGGCGGGGTCTTGCGTCGAGGGTCACGGCAGAACTTTCGGTCTGGGAGGAGGGGCGCGGAGGACCGCACCCCTCCTCGGAGCGGAGGACGATCGCGGTCAGTTGACCGCGATCCCCCGCTCCTCGAGCGCGGCGACCATGTCGGCCTGCGTCTGGGTGAATGCGTCGGCGATGGGGGTTCCGGCGTCGACGGCGGCCTTGACGTTGTCGGTCAGCGACGCGAACAGCGTCGACGAGAGCGGCGGCCACTTCCACGACGTGTCGACCGCGGCATCCGATTCGGCGAAGACGTCCCAGATGTCCTGCCCGCCGTAGAAGGCGAACACCTCGGGGTCGTCCTGCAGCACCGAGATCGCGCTCGTGTCGGCGATCGCGGGCCAGCCCGCGCCGATGTTGGTGAGGATGTTGACGCTCTCGGGGTCGGAGTTGAGCCACACGGCGAACTCCGCAGCGGCCTCGGGGTTGTCGGAGCCCTTGAGCACCGCGCTGGCCGAGCCGCCCGCCCAGGTCGCCGAGACGTTCTCACCGGCTTCCCACTGCGGCATGGGGCCGACGGCCCAGCTGCCCGCGGTGTCGGGGGCGGTGCCGCGCAGGATCGCATCGGCCCACGAGCCCGAGATCCAGGTGACGACGTTGCCGTTCTGGATGTCGGCATTCCACTCGCTCGAGAAGTCGGCCTCGATCTTGACGAGGTCCTCGTCGATGAGCTTCTGCCAGAAGTTGGCGACCGTCATCGTGGCCTCGCCGTCGATGTCGACCGTCCACGCGTCGTCCTCGGCCGCGAACCAGTTCGCCCCGCCCTGCTGGGCGAGCCCGATCATCCACGGCGCCTGGTTGAACGCGAAGGCGGCGATGTAGCGGTTCGGGTCGGACGCGCGGATCACCTTGGCGGCCTCGTAGTAGTCCTCCCACGTCTCGGGGTGCGCGAGGCCCAGCGAGTCGAAGATGTCCTTGCGGTAGAACTGGCCCAGAGGGCCGGATGCCTGCGGTACGGCGTAGACGCCGTCGCCGAACACGCCCGTCTCCCACTGCCACGGCACGAACAGGTCGGCGGAGTCCGCGGTGTAGCCCGAGATGTCCTCGAGCGCGTCGTTGATGAGGAAGTCGGGGATCGCGTCGTAGCCGAGCTGCACGACGTCGGCGGGGTTGCCCGCCTGGACGGCGGAGAGCATCTTGGCGTAGCCGCCGTCGGGCCCGGCGGTGATCGTCTCGAGCGTGACCTCGATGTCGTCGTGGGACTCGTTGAACGCATCGACCGCGCGATCGATGTTGGGGACCCAGGACTGGAACGTGATCTCGACCGGCTCGCCGTCGGGCGCGGTCTCGCCGCCGCCGGCGCTGCTGCAGCCGGACAGAACAAGGGCCGCGGTGAGGCCGGCGGCGCCGAGAAGCGCGGCTCTGCCGTGGCGCTTCCGTGCGGATGTGGACATGTTTGCTCCCTTGCAATGCGGTGCGCAGCACCGGAATCTCGGATGGTGCGCACTGAGGCTAAGCGCCGCACGACCCGCGCAGACATGGCGGAAGTCGTGAAGAGCCTGGACGATCCGACGATCAGCACAGGACGCCGGCGAGTGCCGGAAGGTGTCGGGGGTGGACGCCCCGACGGTTGTACAACGTTGTGAAGAATTTCCTTGACAGGACCGTGCACGGTCGTCACGATGAGCACAGCGGAGAATTTACGACGTTGTAAATCCACCAGGATGTGCACCTCGACGGGTGAACGGCTCCGCGAACGGCTCATGCCGCTCACCCGAGAACCGTCCCTTGAGCCCTGCATGCGCGCACCGTCGGGTGCGCCTGGTGATCGGAGAAGACAATGACGTTCGAACACACGATCAGAGACCGAAGAGGCGGTCGCAGATCGCGGCTCAGGTGGGCGGCGATCGGCGCCGTCGTGGCCGTCGGGGCGGGCTCGCTGCTCGCGGCGAACCCCGCCGCCGCCGCTCCCGCCGGCGAGGACTCGTGGATCTCGGCGCCGGCCGAGGGCCTGCACCGCTTCACCGTGCCCAACGCCGCGGTCGAGAGCGCCGTCGGCGCTGCGCCGGCCATGGTCGCCGTCGAGGGCAACATCGGGCAGGGCAAGGCCTGGGTGCAGCTGAACACCGGCCGCAGCGGTGCGAACTGGGCCGCGACCATCGGACCGCTCGATCCCGGCCTGTACTACTACCAGTACACCGCGACGATGTCGGGCACCGAGGCCCTGGTCGGGTTCCGCAACCCCGGCAGTGCGCAGGCGGTGGCATCCCAGCCGAACTGGAACACGTTCTTCGTGCCCGGTGAAGAGGTCGCGTGGATGGCCGACGTGCCCGCCGGCGGCGAGATGCAGACGATCACCTACGACAGCACCGTGTCGGGCGCCGAGCGCTCCGCGATGGTGTGGACTCCCCCGAGCTACGACCCCGACCGTGCCGAGCCCTATCCGGTGCTGTACCTGCTGCAGGACAACGGCCAGGGTGCCGGCGACTGGGCAGACCTCGGTCGCGCCGCGCAGATCCTCGACAACCTCACCGTCGAGGGCGACGCTGAGCCGATGGTCGTCGTGATGGGCGACGGCAACTCCGTCGACGCCCGCGCCGAGGTGCTCGACAACATCCTCCCGGCAGCACGCGACGCGTTCCACATCTCGAGCGACCCGGCCGACCAGGCCGTCGCGGGCATCGGGCGCGGCGCATCGCAGGCACTCAACCTGATGCTCACCGACACCGGGGAGTTCTCGCACGTCGGCTCGCTCTCGGGCAGCCTGATCAGCAGCATCAGCACCTCGCAGGCGCAGCAGATCAACGACGCCACAGACCTCGTGCGCCTCTACGTCGGCAACACCACCGACCCGTCGTACAACCAGAACGTCAGCCTCGTCGGCAAGCTCGACGCCGCCGGCGTCGAGTACCAGTTCGACGGCGTCAACCCCGACAGCGGCGGCACGTGGGAGAGCTGGCAGGAGAACCTCCGCGACTTCGCATCGCGCCTGTTCCAGGACACCACCGAGACGGGACCCAGCGAGGGTCACACCGCCCTCGGGGGACTCCACTCCCTCCCCCTGGTCGGCACCACACCCACTCCGTTCATCGACGAGAACGGCATCGTCACCTTCGAGACCGGCACCGAGTTCGCCGACGCGAAGAACGTCACCGTCTGGGGCAACTGGGGCGCGGCGGGAAGCTGGCCGCGTCTGCCGATGGAGAAGGTCGGCGACCGGTGGCGCGTGACCGTCGACGACCTCGACGGCGGTTCGTACTACTACAAGTTCGTCGTGGACCGCGTGGACCGCAAGGACACCTCGAACCCGACGGTGGTCAACTCCGAGCCGAACTGGAGCACGTTCTACACCCCCGGTTCGGGCGTGCGCAGCGATTACACGGCGCCCGTGGAGGAAGCCTCGCGCGGAGCCGTCACGACGATGTCGTACACGAGCACGGCGGGCGCCCAGGAGCGTTCGGCCTACGTGTGGACCCCGCCCGGGTACGACGCGGATCGCGAGAAGCCCTACCCCGTGCTCTACCTCCAGCACGGCGGCGGGCAGACGTGGTCCGACTGGATCCAGGTGGGCAAGGCGGCCGAGATCCTCGACAACCACTACCAGCGGGGCACGATCGTGCCCATGGTCGTCGTCATGGGCAACGGCAACGGCGTCGACTATCCGAAGGAGCTGCTGGAGAGCATCGCACCGACCGCGGAGAGCGACTACAACATCGGCACCGAGGCCGCTGATCGGGCCATCGCAGGCCTCTCGATGGGATCGGGTGCGGCGCTCAGCACGCTCTACACCTACCCGGGTGAGCTCGCCTACGTCGGCGCGTTCTCGGCATTCAGCAACCCGCCGGCGTCCGCCGACGTCGCTGCCATCAATGCCGGCACGAAGCTGCTGCGCATCTACACCGGTGACATCCAGGACTTCACCTACCAGAACACCCTGGGTCTCATCACCGCGCTGACCGATCGCGGGATCAACCACGAGTTCGCTCCGGTGATCCCCGGCCCGCACAGCTGGGACGTCTGGCAGAAGGCCCTGATCGACTTCCTGCCGAGGCTGTTCGCCGCCGACACCGATTCGGGCATCCCGGTCGAAGCCGTCATCCCCGAGGTCGAGAACGGGAGCCTCGCGCTCACGGTCGCGGACTACGGAGACGGAGTCGCGCTCTCGGCCCCCGAGAACGCCGGCGATCGTCTGCGACTGACGGGGACCCTGCCCGAGGTGTCGGTCACCGACTCGCGCACCTCGCAGCAGGCCGGACTCGGCGGCTGGACCGTCACCGGACAGGCCGATGCCCTGACCTCGGCCGGGCAGACCCTGCCCGCCGAGCACCTGGGCTGGACTCCGCAGGTGCTGACGCCCCGACCCGGCCTCACCGCCGGAGACCCGGTCGCCACCATCCTCAGCGGAGGCGACGGACTGGCCCTGCCCGGCGAGCTCGGCTCGGCTGACGCGGAAGGCCGCTACGGCACGGCGAGGTTCGCCGCAGCCCTGCTGCTGGAAGTGCCGGTCGACACCCAACCGGGCACCTACACCGGAAAGGTGACCGTCTCCCTGTTCCCGGTCGATTAGACCCCGAACCCGACCCTGGCGTGGTCGGCCGGCATCCGCCGGCCGACCACGCCCACCCCGAGGACCATGACACTCCGACTCACCACCACCCTCGCCCTGATCACCGTGCTGATCGGGGCGCCTGCCGTCGCATCGGCCGCGTCGACGCCCGAACCCTCCGCACCGGCCGGCACGACGTGGTCTCTCCAGCCCGCCGACGCAGACGGCCCCGACGGCAGGGTGTCGCTGCGCCACGTGGTGGACGGCGGCGGCGCGGCATCCGACGTCGTCGCCCTCACCAACTTCGGCGCCGAACCGGCGACGTTCGCCGTCTACGCCAGCGACGGTACCGTCAACGACGACGGCGACTTCGACCTCATCCCCGCCGACGAGCAGGCCACCGACGGCGGCTCGTGGATCGCGGTGGGTCCCGTCGAGGGCTCGTCGCCACGCGAGGGCGGCGGCATCGTGCTCAGCGTCCCCGGCGCGACCACCCTCCCCATCCCGGTCGAGATCAGCGTCCCGGCCGATGCGACTCCCGGCGATCACCCCGCCGGGATCGTCGCCGAACTCGTGGCCGCAGACTCCTCGACCGTGCAGCTGGCGTCACGCGTCGGCGTGCGCGCCCACCTGCGGGTCAGCGGCGACGTCGTCGCGGCGATGACGCCCGAGATCGTCGCGTCCGCCTATACGCCGTCGTGGAACCCCTTCGCTCCGGGCACCGTCACCCTCACCTACGCCGTCACCAATTCCGGCAACGTGCGCCTGGGCGCCCAGACCCTCACGACGCTCGGCGGCCCGTTCGGTATCGCCGGCTCGTCGACCGCCGGCGAGCAGCGCGAGGTGCTGCCGGGGTCGGCTGTCACCACGACCCTCGACATCCCGGTCTGGCCGATGTTCTTCAGCTCGGGCGACGTGACCGCCACACCGGCCGCCGTGGGTGAGGACGAGTTCGACGCGACGCTGGCGGCGAGCGCCGCCCCGTTCACGGTGTGGACGATCCCGTGGGCTCAGCTCGCGCTCCTGGCTCTGCTCGTGGCTTTGTTCTTCGTGATCCGGATGTCGCGCTCGCGGTCCTCGCAGCGCGTTCAGGCCCGCATCGATGCGGCGGTCGCCGCCGCCACCGCGGGCGACCGCGCGGAAAGCGCGGACCGCGCGGACAGCGCGGACCGCGCGGACAGCGCGGACAGCGCGGACCGCGCGGACAGCGCGCCCGTCAGCTCGGAAGACGCGCCGGCACCGACACCGAGGTGAGCGTCTGATCGGGATCGGCGAACCCCGTCGACTCCCGCTTCACGATCGTGAAGTCGGGCTTGAGCGTGCGCGGCGGGCGGCGATCGCCCTTCTCGCCGATGCGCTCGACCAGCAGCTCGACCGCCATCTCGGCGATCTCCTCGCGCCCGGTGTCGACGGTCGTGAGGGACGGGAAGGCGAAGCGCGCCTCGTCGATGTTGTCGAAGCCGATGACCGCGGCGTCGCCGGGCACCGAGATGCCCTCTTCGCCGAGAGCGCGCAGCACGCCCAGGGCGAGGGTGTCATTGAGCGCGAAGACCCCGTCGAACGGGACTCCGTCGGCCACGAGACGGTGGATCGCCATCGCGCCGGACTGGCGGTTCCACGGCCCGCTCGCGCGCACGAGGCGCGGATCGAACGGGATGCCGGCGGCCTCGAGGCCCCGGCGGTAGCCGTCCAGGCGCAGGGTCGCGGAGCTCACGTCGCCGGAGCCCTCGGCATCCGCACCGATCAGCGCGATGCGGCGCCGACCGAGCCCCACCAGGTGAGCGACGGCGGCCTGGGCCGAGGAGACGTTGTGCATCGTGACGTGATCAGTGGGCCCGCCGAAGATGCGCTCCCCGAGCAGGACGAGCGGGAACGCGACGTCGAGCACGTCGACGTCTGCCTGACCGAGCACGGTGGGACTGAACAGCAGTCCGTCCACGAAGCGCAGCCGGCCGCCCGAGACCGCCAGCAGCTCCTGCTCGCGGTCTCCGCTGGTCTGCTCGACGACGACGCCGAGACCCCGCCGCTCGGCGGAGCGGATGACGGCGTCGGCGAGTTCGGCGAAGTAGTTCTCGCGGAGCGCCGGGACCGCGAGGCCGATGATGCCCGTGCGCCCCGATCGCAGCCCGCGGGCCGAGAGGTTGGGCCGGTAGCCGAGCTCTTCGATCGACCGCTGGACGCGCGCGCGCGTGTCGGCCCGCACGTGCGGATAGTCGTGGATGACGTTCGAGACGGTCTTGATCGACACTCCCGCAGCCCGCGCGACGTCGTGCATCGTCGAACCCATGAAGATCCGCCACCCTCCTGCGCAATCCCGTAACTCTAGCGCCCCGCGTGGGGGCGCACCGCGCACGCCCTGCCCGGGACTTGCGAGGCGCGCGGCGTAACATGCACATCTCGCCTTGACACCGCGTAAGCCCGCTGGAATGCTGGGGGAACAGTGATATACAACGTTGTAGATTCGGCTCGGCGCATCGACGGAGAGCTGCAGGACGGTCCCGAAGACATGCCGACACGAGAGCCCTCATGCTGACCGCAGACGACTGGCCGATCGCGGCATCCCTCCTCCCGCTCGGCGACGCCCACCCGCGGGACCCCGACGGCGCCGGCACCGCGGCACGCTGGCGGCGCGACCTCGAGACCGTCCGGGACGCGGGGTTCGACCACGTCGACCTGACTGACTCGTGGACCCGGTACGGCGATCTGTCGGCGGGCGAGCTGACAGACCTGCGCGGTGCACTGACCGAGATCGGCGTGACCGCGCCGTCGCTGTCGGCGATCCGGCGGAGCATCATCGACGAGGTCGACGGCGCCGATCACCTGGCGTATGCCCACCGCACGATCGATGCCGCCGTCGAGCTCGGGGTCGGGGTCGTGTCGTTCGGCCTGCATCGCGCGCTGACGGCCGAACAGCGCGAGCAGCTCTGGTTCTGGACGGTCCCCGGCCACCGCGACCCCGTCGACGACCCCGACATCTGGCAGCTCGCCGTGACGCGGTTCCGCGAGCTCGGCCGGCATGCCGCCGAGGTGGGGGTGCTGCTGTCGCTCGAGATGTACGAGCACACCTACCTCGGGACGGGCTCCTCGGCCGTGCGACTCGTCGAGGACATCGGGCTCGACGTCGTGGGCCTGAATCCCGACATCGGCAACATCGTGCGCCTCCACGAGCCCATCGAGGACTGGCGCGAGATCGCCGCGATGACGCTTCCGTACACGAACTTCTGGCACGTGAAGAACTACACCCGCGACGAGGACCTCGCCGCGGGCATCATCACGACCGTTCCGAGCTATCTCGAGAGCGGGGTCATCGACTACCGCTCCGCCCTCGCGATGGCGCTGGATGCCGGGTTCCAGGGCGTCATCTGCACCGAGCACTACGGCGGCGACGGGCTCAGCATGAGCGCCGCCAACCGCGACTATCTCCGCACGCGCATCCTCCCCCGCCGGCCGCGTGAGCTCGGCACGAGCCGGGTGCGGCAGCAGTTCGGCGGGGAAACACTTCGATGACCCGCATCTTCGATGACCCCGACGCCTTCGTCGACGATGCGCTCGAGGGCTTCGCCCTGGCGCACCCGCGTGTCGTCCGGCGGGTCGACGGAGGCGTCGTCCGCGCGCGGCCGCTGCCCGCCGGACGGGTCGCCCTCGTCGTCGGCGGCGGATCGGGCCACTATCCGGCGTTCGCCGGACTCGTCGGCGAGGGCATGGCCGCCGGGGCGGTCTGCGGCAACATCTTCAGCTCTCCTTCCGCCGGTCAGGCGACCCGGGTGGCGCTGGCGGCCGAGGCCGGCGGCGGCATCCTGTTCAGCTACGGCAACTACGCCGGCGACGTGCTGCACTTCGGCGAGGCCGAGCGGCGGCTGCGCGAACGGGGCCTGGATGTGCGCACCGTTCTGGTCACCGACGACATCGCCAGCGCGCCCGCGGCGGAGGCCGAGCGCCGCCGCGGCATCGCCGGCGATCTCTGCGTGTTCCGCGTCGCCGGGGCGTCCGCCGAACGGGGCGACGACCTCGACGAGGTCGAGCGTCTGGCCCGACACGCGAACGACCGCACCCGAAGCCACGGCGTCGCCTTCGCGGGGTGCACGCTCCCGGGTGCAGACAAACCTCTGTTCACCGTCCCCGCCGGCATGATGTCGATCGGCCTCGGCATCCACGGCGAGCCCGGGGTGCGCGACGTGCCCATGCAGCGGGCCCGGGAACTCGCCGCGACGCTCACCGCACCCCTGCTCGACGAGCGACCCGCCGGCGCGGGATCGCGCGTCTCGGTGATCGTCAACGGACTGGGCACGGTGAAGTACGAGGAGCTCTTCGTGCTGTTCCGCCATGTCGCCGCCCTGCTGGACGCGGAGGGCATCGAGATCGTCGAGCCGGAATGCGGTGAACTCGTGACGAGCCTCGACATGGCGGGCGTATCGGTGACGCTGCTGTGGCTCGACGACGAGCTCGAAGAGCTGTGGGCGGCCCCTGCCGCCGCGCCCGCCTTCCGGAAGGGCTCGGTGAGCGACGCGCCCGATGTCGACGCCGAGCCGGAAGCCGACCGCGCCCCCGATGAGCTCACCGTCGCGTCGCGCGCACCGGCGAGCACCGTCTCGCTCGCCGCCGCCGCGCACGCGCGTCGGCTGCTCGAGGTGGCGGGCTCCGCCATCGCCGCACGCGTCGACGAGCTCGGCGACCTCGATGCGATCGCCGGCGACGGCGATCACGGCATCGGCATGAACCGCGGCCTCGAGGCCGCGATCTCGGCGGCGAGGGACACGGACGAGGATGCCGGCGTCGACGCCCTACTCGAGGCGGCAGGCGACGCGTGGTCCGAGCTCGCCGGGGGCACGTCGGGTGCGCTGTGGGGCGGCGCGATCGCCGAGCTCGGTCGCGCATTGTCCCGAGCTGATGCGATCGACGCGTCCGCGACGGCCGAGGCGGTGAACGCCGCGACGGCGCGTCTGCAGGAGATGGGCGGAGCCGTCGTCGGCGACAAGACCATGGTCGACGCGATCGTGCCGTTCGCCGAAGCGCTGAGCGCATCCGCGGCGCAGGGCGTCCCCCTGGCGGATGCCGCCGCCGAGGCCGCCGTCCGCGCACAGGAGGCCGCGACCGCCACCGCCGGATTCGAGCCGCGCAAGGGCCGCGCCCGACCTCTCGCCGAACGCAGCATCGGGCATCCCGATCCGGGTGCCGTGTCGTTCGCCATCATCGTGTCGGCGCTCTCCGAGCGCACGCCCGGAAAGGAATGACCCATGGGAATGACGATCGTGGTCGGCGCGGATGACGCCGGCTTCTCCTACAAGGAGGTCCTGCGCGATGTGCTCGCGCAGGACGACCGTGTCAGCGAGGTGATCGACGTGGGGGTGGCGGCCGACCAGTCGACCCCCTACCCCCGCGTGGGGATCGCCGCGGCCGAGATGGTCGCCGACGGTCGCGCCGACCGCGCGCTGCTCGTGTGCGGCACGGGACTCGGCATGGCGATCTCGGCGAACAAGGTGACCGGCGTGCGCGCCGTCACGGCCCACGACGCCTACTCGGTCGAGCGGTCGGTGCTCAGCAACGATGCCCAGGTGCTCACGCTGGGAGCCCGGGTCATCGGGCTCGAGCTCGCGAAGAAGCTCGTCGGCGAGTGGTTGTCGCACCGCTTCGACGCGTCGTCGCCGTCGGCGGCCAAGGTCGATCTGATCCAGGCGTACGAAGCAGAGGACCGCGCATGATCTCCCAGGTGGCCGTCGTCGGATCCGGGTACATGGGAGGCGGTATCGCCCAGGTCGTCGCGCTCTCCGGGCGGCGGGTGGTGCTGGCCGACGTCACCGCCGAGATCGCGAAGGGCAACCGCGAGCGCATCATCCTGGAAGCCGAGGACTTCGCCCGTCGCGGGCTGTTCCCCGCGGACGCCGCGGAGCGTGTCGCCGCGAACGTGTCCGCCGCGCCGTCGATCGAAGAGGCATGCGCAGACGCCGACCTCATCGAGGAGGCGGTGCCCGAAGTGATCGCGATCAAGCACGACACGCTTCGCCGCATCAGCGGCGCGGCGCGCGCGGATGCGCTGATCGGCAGCAACACGTCGACGATCTCGATCGGCACGCTGGCCGAGGCCGTCACGGCACCCGAGCGATTCCTCGGCATCCACTTCAGCAACCCGGCGACCTTCATCCCCGGAGTCGAGGTGATCCCGCACGCCGGCACCGACCCCGAGGTCGTGCCCCGGGTGGTGGAACTGCTGCGCGAATGCGGCAAGGTGGGCGTCCCCGTCACCGATGTGACCGGCTTCGTCCTCAATCGCCTGCAGTACGCGCTTTTCGGCGAGGCGGCGCGCCTCGTCGAGGAGGGGGTCGCCTCAGCCGAGGCCGTCGACCTCATCGCGCGGACGACGTTCGGGTTCCGTCTGCCGTTCTTCGGACCCTTCGCGATCGCCGACATCGCGGGGCTCGACGTGTACGAGTTCTGCTACGCGTCCCTGCAGGAGGGCTACCCCGACCGCTTCGCTCCCCCGGCCGCGCTGACGGAACGGGTCGCCCGGGGCGACAAGGGCGTGAAGAGCGGCCGCGGCTTCCTGTCGACGACACCCGAGAGCATCCCCGAGGTCGTCGCGTACCGCGACGAGGCGTACGCGGCGATGACGGCTCTCCTGACGAAGCTGGGCGACGCCCCCGTCCAGTACTGACCTTCCACGAACCGCCCGCGCCGCGACCGGCGCGGGCGGTTCGTCGTTGTTGCCGACATTCGTTCAGGAAGTTTCGAACCGGGTGTTGACAGGCCAGGTCGGCACTGGGATGCTCTGTACAACGTTGATATACAACGTTGTACACCGTGCCGGCGCATCGAAGACGAGCTGCTGACAGTTCCGACGAATGCCCGCATCGTGGTGTTGCACCGACAAAGAAGTCCAGCATCCGAAAGGGATACACCAGTGAAGACGACGCAAGTCATTGCTGCAGCAGCAACACTCGCTCTCGCGGGCGCCCTCGCCTCGTGCTCCGGCGGAGGCGGCGGCGAGGACGGGACCGCCGACGGCGGGAACGACGCGACCAGCTGCACCAACACGATCACCAAGACCGACCTCCCCGTCGTGACCATGTGGGCGTGGTACCCCAACATGGAACTCGTCGTGGACAACTTCAACGAGGCCAACGACGAAGTGCAGGTCTGCTGGACCAACGTCGGCCAGGGCGGTGACGAGTACGACAAGTTCCAGACCGCCATCACCGCCGGCACCGGAGCGCCCGACGTGATCATGGTCGAGGCCGACCGCATCCCGACCTTCCAGATCCAGGGCGGCATCGTCGACATCAGCGAATTCGGCTACGACGAGGTCGCCGCCGACTACAGCGAAGGCGCGTGGAAGGACGTCTCGGTCGGAGACGGCATCTACGGCGTGCCCGTCGACGGCGGCCCCATGGGCATGATCTACCGCGCCGACGTCTTCGAGCAGTACGGCATCACCCCGCCGACGACGTGGGAGGAGTACGAGACCGCCGCCCAGACCGTGAAGGACGCGGGAGGACCGCTGTTCGGCGACCTCGGCGCCAACGTGCCGGCGGTGTTCATGGCCCTGCAGTACCAGGCCGGTGCGCAGCCGTTCACCTACGACCCGAGCACCCCCGAGAACATCGGCATCGCGCTCAACGATGACGCCTCCAAGAAGGTGCTCGACTACTGGGGCGGCCTGGTCGAGAAGGGTCTGGTCGGAACGCAGGACCAGTTCACACCCGAGTACATCTCGGGCGTCATCAACGGCGACTACGCGACGTACATCTCGGCCGCGTGGGCACCCGGCTACCTGACGGGCGCCGGCGTCGGCGAAGGCGAGGACGCCGACGTCTGGCGTGTCGCACCGCTCCCGCAGTGGGAGGGCGAAGAGCCCGTGTCGGTCAACTGGGGCGGTTCGGCCTTCTCGGTGACGAGCCAGGCCACCAACCCCGAGCTGGCCGCGAAGGTCGCGTTCGGCGTCTACGCCGACGACGCCTCGCTGCTGGACGGCTGGCAGAACCAGGTCATCTTCCCGCTGAATCTCAAGGCCCTCAACTCGCCCGAGTTCGAAGCCTACGAGGTGCCGTTCTTCGGGGGCCAGCAGGCCAACAAAGAGGTCTACGTCCCCGCGGCGAACGCCTACGGCGGCATGACCTACACCCCGTTCGGCCAGTACTACTTCGACGCCTTCACCGAACAGCTCGCCTCGATCAACGAGGGGGCCGTCACCGGCACCGAGGCGGCCGACCGCCTGCAGGAAGATGTCGTCGGGTACGCCGAAGAACAGGGCTTCACGGTCGAATGACCTGAGCCTCGTGGGCCGGCCCCTCCACCCGGGCCGGCCCACGCCTGTCGCCTCCCTCAACCCGAACGGACCACCGGCATGACCGTAGAACTGGCGCAGCGCGCGCCGAAGAAAGAACGCCGCGGCAGCCGCCGCCGCGCGAGCACCCGGCAGAACCTCATCGGATGGGGCTTCCTCTCCCCCTTCGCCCTGGTCTTCCTCGCCTTCCTCGTCGCCCCCCTGCTGTTCGCGCTCTACCTGAGCCTCTTCCAGTCCCAGCTGATCGGCGGCACGCGCTTCGTGCTGCTGGGCAACTACATCAAGGCCTTCACCGACCCGAACTTCCTCGACGGCGTGTGGTTCGTGGTGCGGTTCTCGCTGGTGCTGATCCCGCTGCAGATGGCCGTCTCACTCGCCGTCGCATTGATCCTCGACGTCGTGACCAGCCGGTTCGCCCGCTTCTCGCGCCTCATGGTCTTCCTGCCGTACGCGATCCCCGCCGTCATCGGCGCCCTGATGTGGGGCTTCCTCTACAGCAAGAGCTTCGGTCCGATGGCCGAGATCTTCGGGATCTTCGGACTCGCGGGGCCGGACTTCCTGAGCCGCGACCTCATCTTCTTCGGACTGCTGAACATCGTCGTCTGGCAGTGGGCCGGCTACTACATGATCATCCTCTACGCCGCCCTCCAGGGCATCGATCCGACCCTGTACGAAGCGGCGCGCATCGACGGGGCAAACCAGTGGCAGATCGTGCTGCGCATCAAGATCCCGCTGATCGCCCCGGCGCTCGTGCTGATCCTGGTCTTCGCCCTCATCGGCACCCTGCAGTTCTTCAACGAACCGCAGATCCTCCGATACCTCGCCGCCGGCGCGATCAGCGCCGACTTCACCCCGAACATGTACGCCTACCAGCAGGCCTTCTCGCTGGCCAACTACAACTACGGGTCGGCCATCTCGTTCGCCCTCGGAGCAGTCGTCTTCGTCTGCGTCTACCTCTTCATGTTCATCACGCGCAAGCGCGGGAGCCTCTTCTCATGACCTCGACCGCCGAAACCCCGACACGCTCGTCGCGCAAGCCCGCTTCCCAGCCGCAGCCGCGCACGCGCAGGAGTCAGCAGTACATCCCCCTGCAGGTGCTCCTGGGCTTCCTGCTGATCTACTTCCTCATCCCGTTCTGGTGGGTCATCGTCAACAGCTCCAAGGATGCCGCCGGCCTGTTCGGCGGGGGCAGCGCGCTGTGGTTCGCCGAAGACGTGGACTACTGGGGCAACCTGGTCGAGCTGTTCTCGTACCAGGACGGCATCTACCTGCGGTGGCTCGGCAACTCGGCGCTCTACGCGGTCGTGGGCGGAGTCGGTGCCACGGTGCTCGCCGTCGCCGCGGGCTACGGCTTCGCCAAGTACCGCTTCGCCGGACGCCGGGTCAGCTTCGCGATCCTCCTCGGCTCGGTCATGGTGCCCACGACCGCCCTGGTGATCCCGACGTTCATCATGTTCTCCGAGCTCGGGCTCACCAACACGATCTGGGCGGTCATCCTTCCGACGCTGCTGAATCCGTTCGGGGTGTACCTCATGCACGTCTACGCCCGCGACGCGGTGCCAGACGAGCTGCTGGACGCCGGCCGGGTGGACGGCGCGGGAGACTTCCGCATCTTCTTCCAGGTGGCCCTCCCCATGCTGCGGCCCGCGATCGTGACGGTGCTGCTGCTGTCGATCGTCGCCTCGTGGAACAACTACTTCCTCCCCCTGGCGATGCTCTCCGACAACCGGCTGTTCCCTGTGACGGTCGGCATCGGGCTCTGGCAGGGCATCGCGTCGGCCAACAACGCCGGCGGCACGTCGCTGTGGAGCATCATCATCCTCGGCTCGCTGGTCTCGGTCATCCCCCTGATCATCGCCTTCCTCACCCTGCAGAAGTACTGGCAGGGCGGGCTGTCGATCGGAAGCCTCAAGTGACCTGATCCGACCCTCGCCCCCGCTCCCGCTCGTCCCCTCACCGCCTGAAGAGAGTCATGAATCGCGCACACCTCACCATCGACCCGCACTTCGTCGTCGGGCCGGTCAACCGCCGCCTGTTCGGCTCGTTCGTCGAGCACCTCGGACGCTGCGTCTACGACGGGATCCACGAGCCCTCGCATCCGCGTGCCGACGCCGACGGCTTCCGTGAAGACGTCATCGAGCTCGTGCGCGAGCTCGGCGTCTCGGCCGTGCGCTACCCGGGCGGCAACTTCGTCTCGGGCTACCGGTGGGAGGACGGCGTCGGGCCCAGAGAGGACCGGCCCCGGCGCCTCGACCTCGCGTGGCATTCGACCGAGACCAACGAGGTCGGGCTCGACGAGTTCGCCGTGTGGCTCGACAAGGTGGGCAGCGAGCTCATGTACGCCGTCAACCTCGGCACGCGAGGCATCCAGGAGGCCCTCGACGTGCTCGAGTACGCGAACATCGCGTCGGGGACGGCGCTGTCCGATCAACGGCGCCGCAACGGGACCCCGGCCCCGCACGACATCCGCATGTGGTGCCTGGGCAACGAGATGGACGGACCCTGGCAGCTCGGCCACGGGACGGCCGAGGAGTACGCGCAGATCGCGTCGAAGACCGCCAAGGCCATGCGACAGGTCGACGCCGACCTCGAGCTCGTCGTGTGCGGCAGCTCGGGAGCGCAGATGCCGACATTCGGCACGTGGGAGCGGGTCGTGCTCGAAGCCACATACGACGACGTGGACTACATCTCGTGCCACGCCTACTACGAGCCGAAGGACGGCGACCTCGGCAGCTTCCTCGCCTCGGCGGTGAACATGGACCGCTTCATCGACTCGGTGGCGGCGACGGCCGACCATGTGAAGGCCGTGCTCCGCAGCGACAAGACGATGTACATCTCGTTCGACGAATGGAACGTCTGGTACCAGTCCCGGTACAACGACGTCGACAAGATCACGGCCGCCGACGAATGGCCCGTCGCGCCGCGACTGCTCGAAGACTCGTATTCGGTGCTGGATGCCGTCGTCTTCGGCAACCTCATGATCTCGCTGATCCGCCACGCGGACCGCGTGACGTCGGCGAGCCTGGCCCAGCTCGTCAACGTCATCGCGCCGATCATGACCGAGCCCGGCGGGGACGCCTGGCGCCAGACGACCTTCTTCCCGTTCGCACTGACCTCGCGTCTGGCCCAGGGAACCACCCTGCGCCTGCGCCTGGACTGCCCGACATACGAGACGGCGCAGTACGGCGAGGTGCCGGTGGTCGACGCCGTCGCGACCCACGACGCCGAGTCGGGCCGGAGCGCGGTGTTCCTCGTCAACCGCAGCCTCGACGAGGACGTCACGGTCGACATCGACGTGTCGATGCTCGGGGCGGTGTCGATCGCCGAGACGCACATGATCCACGACGACGACATCCACGCCGCGAACACGCGGGACGATCAGGACCGCGTGCGGCCGACGGGCAACGACTCTGCGCGCCTCGAGTCCGGCACGATCACGGTGACGCTGCCGCCGGTGTCGTGGACCGCGCTGGGGCTGCACTGACCCGACGCGCAGGCGACACCGGCGGATCCGGACGAGACGACGAGGATCGAGGCGGATCGCGATGCCCGCGCCCCGACGAGTGACCCTGTCGCAGATCGCGGGGCAGGCCGGGGTGTCCCTGACCACGATCTCGAAGGTTCTCAACGGCGGTCCCGACGTCGCCGCCCCCACCCGGGCCCGCATCGAGGACCTGCTGCAGCGCAGCGGCTACGAGCGCCGGCGCGGCGAGCACCGGGACGCGGCGATCGAGGTCGTGCTGGCCGAGCTCGACGGACACTGGTCGCTGGGCGTCATCGACGGCGTGAGCGAGGCCGCTGCCCGGCGCTCACTGGCGGTGACGCTCTCGGTGACGGGCGACGTCGGGGGTCCGGATGAGGACTGGGCGCGGGCGGTCCTGCGCCGACGACCGGCGGGCGTCGTGCTGCTGTATCGGGGCATCCCGGCCGCGGTGCGCGACGAGCTGCGCTCCCGCGGCATCCCGTTCGTCGTGATCGACCCCGCGGGCGATCCCGCGCCGGGTGTCCCGTCGATCGGCACGGCGGACTGGAGCGGCGGCGTCTCGGCCGCGCGCCACCTCGGCGAGCTGGGGCACCGGCGGATCGCGGTGATCGCCGCCGACGATCCGTCACTGCGGTTCCGGGCGCGGCTGGACGGCTTCGCGGCGGGGATCGCCGAGACGGGGTCGACCCTCGAGCCCGACGTCATCCGGCGCACCGGCCCGACACCCGAGAGCGCGGCCGGCGCGACGTACGCGCTGCTCGAACTGGCGCCTCGTCCGACGGCCGTCTTCGCGGTGAGCGACATGCGCGCGTTCGGGGTGATCGCGGCGGCGCGCTCGCGGGGGATGACGGTGCCGACCGACCTGTCGGTGGTGGGTTTCGACGACGTCGACGTGGCCCGGCTGTCGCTGCCGCCGCTGACGACGGTGCATCTGCCGCTGCGAGAGCTGGGCGAACGTGCGGTCGCGCTCGCGCTGGGCACCGACACCGGCGCCGACGCGCCGGCGTGGGACCTCGCGACCTCGCTCATCGTGCGGGACTCGACCGCCGCCCCTCCCGGGGATCCTCGCGGCTGAGCCCCCGCGCCCGACTGCTCCCGCCTCCGCTCGCGAGACCGCTCGTTCGCACCGCTTCACGCCCCCGAACGTTGCACACGCGCGGTCTCGCGAAACCGCGGCCCCGCACCGCGGCGCCCACCAGAACGTTGCACACGCGCGGTCTCGCGAAACCGCGACCCCGCAACACGGCGCACACCAGAACGTTGCACACGCGCGGTCTCGCGAGGGGAAGGTTGCGGGTCAGAGGGTGCGGGCGAGCTGTGCGCCGGCCGCGGCCAGCCAGCGCGCGGGGTCGGTGAGCGCCGCCGTCGACGACCCGGCGAGGTCGGTGAGAGAGAGCGCTGCCGCGAAAGCCGACGGGTCGGCGTCAGGCGCGATGCGCCCCGCGACCAGCGCCACCGGCACCGCGGCCGCCGCCGCGAGGGCGGCCACGTGCGAGGGCGCCTTGCCCGCGGCCGACTGACCGTCGAACGATCCCTCGCCCGTGATCACGACGGATGCCGCGGCCACCGCGCCGGCGAGTCCGATGAGTTCGGCGACCTCGCCCGACCCGGGCACGAGGTCTGCGCCCCACGCGAGCAGCGCGAAGCCCGTTCCGCCGGCGGCGCCGGCGCCGGGGGCCGAAGGATCGGCATCGAGGAGTTCAGCGAGACGGGCGAGCCCGGCATCCGCCGTCGCGACGCCGCGCGCGTCGAGGCCCTTCTGCGGGCCGAAGACGGCGGCCGCTCCCGACGCACCGAGCAGGGGGTTCGTGACGTCGCTCAGTACGACGACACCACCCTCCGGCAGCGGCCGCAGCCGCGACAGATCGACCTTCGCGAGGGCATCGAGTCCGCGGGCGCCGCGCGCGACCCGCTCACCGGACGCGTCGGCGAACCGCGCGCCGAGCGCCGAGAGCAGGCCCACCCCGCCGTCGGTCGATGCGCTCGACCCGATGCCGAGCACGAGACGCGGAACACCGTGGTCGAGGGCGGCGGCTACGGCCTGACCGAAACCGCGGGTGTCGGCGTCGAACGGCAGCCGCCGGTCGCCGAGCAGTTCGATGCCCGACGTCGATGCGAGCTCCACGACGGCCGTGCCGTCGGGAAGCAGCAGCCAGCAGGCTTCGGTCACCTCACCGTCGGGCCCGTCGACGGGCACGGGCATCCGCAGCGCGCCCGGCACGGCCGCCGCGAACGCGTCGAGCGTGCCCTCGCCGCCGTCGGCCATCGGGCGCATCACGGCATCGTCGTCGGGACGGACGGAGCGCCAGCCCGTGGCGAGGGCGGATGCCGCGTCCGCCGCGCCGATCGTGCCCTTGAAGCTGTCGGGGGCGAAGACGACCGAGGTCACAGCTCCGGAGTGCTGTCGCGCAGCAGCACGGTGAGCGCGAGGGCGTCGGGGTCCTGCATCCACTCGTCGTCGACCGCCGCGCGCAGGCTCTGGTAGCCGAACTCCTCCAGCGGGACGTGCACGGTCGTGAGCGCGGGCGACACGTCGCGGGACGTGGGGATGTCGTCGAAGCCGGCCAGCGCGATGTCGGCGCCGACGACGCGGCCCGCGGCGTGCAGGGCGGTCAGCGCGCCGATCGCGATGACGTCGTTGACGCCGAAGACCAGAGTGCCGGGCGCGAGCCCGTCGGCGAGGGCCTCGTTCATGAGCCGCTCCCCCGCGTCGCGGCTGAACCCGCCACGGTAGATCTTGTCGACGGTGCCGCCTCCGGCGGTGAAGCCGTCGGCGAACCCGGCGATGCGGTCATCGGACGTGCGCATGCCCTCCAATGCGCCGAGCACGATGACCTGCCGGTAGCCTCGCTCGGCCAGCGCCGCGCCGAGCGCGCGCGCGCCGCCGCGGTTGTCGATGACGACCGAGCGCACGCCCTCGACGCCCGGGCCGAAGGCGACCACGCGACCGCCGTTGGACTGCAGGGCGTCGAGCTCGCGCACGAGCTCGGGGCGATCCGAGTCGGCGTTGCGGGATGCGGCGAGGATGAGCGCCCGAGGACGCTGGCCGCGCAGGGCCCGCACCAGCCGTGTCTCGCGCTCGACGTCGCGTTCGGTGATCGCGATCGTCACGATGAGGCCGGCCTCGTCGGCGCCGCGGGCGACACCCGAGGCGATCTGCCCGAAGTAGGGGTCGGCGATGTCGGCGACCAGCAGGGCGATGATGCCCGAGGTCCCCCGGGCCGTCGCCTGCGCCGACAGGTTCGCCGAGTAGCCGAGCTGCGCGGCGGCGGACTCGACGCGTTCGCGGTAGGACTCGGCCACCTTGCGGGTGGAGCCGTTGAGCACCCTCGACGCGGTGGCCAGCGAGACGCCGGCTTCCCGCGCGACGTCGTGCAGCGTCGCGGCGGCGTTGCGCGGGCGGCCATTGCCCACGGCGAGAGGTGTGTCGCTCATCAGGCTGAGTCTAGAACCGCCGCGAGGTGCGGTGAGACGGCCGCGCCGAAGGACTCCGCCGTGCGCCGGACGACCTCGGCCGGGTCGGTCGACCAGATGTCGGCGTTGAAGATCTCGACCTCGATGTCACCGGTGTAGCCGGCCGCCTCGACGGCACGGGTGAGCGAGGCGAAGTCGATGACCCCGTCGCCCGGATAGTGCCGGCCGAGCAGCACGTCGGCGGGCAGCGGGGTCTTCCAGTCGCACACCTGGTACGTCGCGATGCGGCCCTCGCGCCCGGCGCGCTCGATCTGCCGGTAGACGTCGGGGTCCCAGAACACGTGGAACGTGTCGACGGTCGCGCCGACGACGGCGGCGTCGAAATCGGCCGCGATGTCGAGCGCCTGACCGAGGGTCGAGACGACGGCACGGTCGGTGACGTACATCGGATGCAGCGGCTCGATCGCGAGCGTGACGCCGGCGGCCGCGGCATCCGGAACCAGGTCGCCGATCGCGTCGCGCACGCGCTCGCGCGCGCCGATCAGGTCGCGGGACCCGTCGGGGAGTCCGCCGGCGACGAGCACCAGGATCGACGTCGAGCCGTCGGCGCCTGCGGACGCGAGGGCGGCGGTCTCGTCGATCGCCCGGCGGTTGTCGTCGAGAGCCGCGCGCCGCGCGGGGCCGTCGGGGAGCGTGAAGAATCCGCCGCGGCAATGCGTCGTGAAGCGGAGTCCCGAGTCCGACAGCATGTGGGCGGCCGTTCGGAGACCGACCTCGTTGACCGGTTCGCGCCACAGGCCGATCGCCTGCACACCGGCATCGGCGGTGACGCGCAGCGCCGTCGCGAGGTCGGCGTACTTGATCGTCGCCTGATTGATCGACAGGCGCGGGTCCGGCCAGTGCGCCTGTCCGGGGGCGGTCACAGGAGCACTCCGGGCACGTCGACGCCGTTGCCGCGCAGCATGCCGTGCCAGCGGTCCGCCGCGAGCTCGGGCTTCTCGAGCGCATGGGCGGCGTTGGCGAGCTCGACGATGCGCGACAGGTGCGGCAGGCTGCGCGCGGAGTGCAGTCCGCCGACCATCTGGAACGCACGCTGATGGCCGTTGAGCCACGCCAGGAACGCGACGCCCGTCTTGTAGTAGAACGTGGGGGCGGCGAAGACCTGGCGGCTGAGCTCTTCGGTCGGGCCGAGGATCTCGAGATAGCGGGCGGGGTCGCCGGCATCGAGCGCCTGGATCGCGGCCGAGGCCACCGGGGTCAACGCGGCGAAGGCGCCGAGCAGCGCGTCGGAGTGTCCGTGGCCCTGACCCACGGTGTCTCCGCCGATGAGACCGACGTAGTTGAAGTCGTCGCCGGTGAACATGCGCACGCCCTCGGGAAGGCGCTCCCGCACCGACACCTCGGACGCGGCATCGAGCAGGCTCATCTTGACGCCCGACACCCTGCCGGGGTTCTCGGCGATGATCTCGAGCAGCACCGCCGACGCGTCGCGCCAGTCGGTCGAGCCGAAGTATCCCGCGAGCGACGGGTCGAACGCGGTGCCGAGCCAGTGCAGCACGACCGGGGTGGTCGCCGACTGCAGCACCTCTCGATACACGCGGCGGTAGTCGTCGGCCGTCTCGGCGGCGCGCGCGAGGTGACGGGATGCCATGAGAACCGGCCCCGCGCCCTGCTCCTCGGTGAAGTGCAGCTGCTGCTTGTAGGCGTCGATCACCTCGTCGAGCGAGATGCGCTCGACCTCGATGTGATCGGTGTTGACGCCGACGACGACCGAGCCGCCCTCTTCGCGGGCGACCTGCGCCGACCGCGAGATGAGTTCGCGGGTGGCCGCCGCATCCAGGCCCATGTTGCGCTGGGCGGTGTCCATCGCGTCGGCGACGCCCAGGCCCCACGAGTACACCGAGCGACGGAAGTCGAGGGTCGAGTCCCAGTCGATCTCGGCGGGGCGGCCGGGCGTGTTGTCACCCCAGATCACCGGGACGACGTGCGCGGCCGCGTACGCGACGCGGCTGCGAAGCGGACCCGTCGGCTTGGCGAAGCCCGGAGACTCGTTCAGGTCTGTGCGCGAGACGGCGCCGCTCGCTGCGAGGAGGGTCAGCATGCTCAGTCCAGCGAGAGCGTCGGCAGCGCGACCTTGCGGCCCTCGCGGCTCGACTGCAGACCGGCCTCGGCCAGCTGCACGCCGCGCGCGCCCGACAGCAGGTCGAACTCGTACGGGGTGCCCAGCACGAAGGACTCCAGGAACTCCTCCCACTGCTGCTTGAAGCCGTTCTGGAACACGTCGTTGGTCGGGATCTCGGCCCAGTCGGCGTCGTAGTCGTGGTCATCGGCCAGGTCGGGGTTCCACACGGGCTTGGGCGTGGCGTTGCGGTGCTGGATCTTCGCGCCGAACAGGCCGACGACGGCCGAGCCGAGCGTGCCGTCGACATGGAACTCGACGAGCTCGTCGCGGTTGACGCGCACGGTCCACGACGAGTTGATCTGCGCGACGACGTCGCCCTCGAGCTCGAAGATGCCGTACGCGGCATCCTCTGCCGTCGCGGTGTAGTGCTCGCCGTTCTCGTCCCAGCGGTCGGCGATGTGCACCGACGCCTGCGCGTAGACCGACTTCACTTCGCCGAACAGGTTCTCGAGCACGTAGTTCCAGTGCGGGAACATGTCGACGATGATGCCGCCGCCGTCTTCGGTGCGGTAGTTCCAGCTCGGGCGCTGCGCGGGCTGCCAGTCGCCCTCGAACACCCAGTAGCCGAACTCTCCGCGCACCGACAGGATGCGGCCGAAGAAGCCGGAGTCGATGAGGCGCTTGAGCTTCTGCAGCCCCGGAAGGTAGAGCTTGTCGTGCACGACACCGGTCTTGACACCCGCCGCGGCGGCGAGCTTGGCGAGTTCGAGGGCCTCGCCGACCGTCTCGGCCGTGGGCTTCTCGGTGTAGATGGTCTTGCCCGCGGCGATCGCGCGGCGGAGCGCCGACGAGCGCGCCTTCGTCACGAGGAAGTCGGCGTAGATCTCCCACCGGGGGTCGGCGAGGGCGGCGTCCAGATCGGTCGTGTAGTCCTCGATGCCGTGCTTCGCGGCGAGGTCGGCGAGCTTGGCGGCGCTGCGGCCCACCAGGAGAGGCTTGACGGTGACCTTCGTGCCGTCGGGCAGCTCGATGCCGCCCTGGTCGCGGATCGCGAGGATCGAGCGGACGAGGTGCTGCCGGTATCCCATGCGGCCCGAGACGCCGTTCATGATGATGCCGATCTCACGGACCTGCGGGGCGGCGTGAGAGGCCACGGCTGCAGCCGGGGCGAGAGTCGTGTCGGTCACGGGGTCCTGCTTTCCTGTGTGGGTCCGGACGACGTCCACGTCGGCCGGCTCGAACGTTGGGTAAACGCTTTCCAGTATTGAACCATGTGCCCGGATGCCGCGCAAGCGCTTTCCGGGGTGGGCGCCATCGTCATGCCAGCCGGAAGGCGGCCCAGCTGACGGGCGGCAGCGAGGCGGTCAGAACGGATGCCGCCACCGCGGCGCCGTCGACTGGTCGCACGCCCACGCGCTCGGGGTCATCCAGCGTGTTGGCGGCGTAAAGATCGTCGTCGTGGAGGAGATGCGATTCGCATACGGCCAGGTCGCGGCCGAGCGATGACACGTCGATGCTCAGGGCCGCGGCATCCGTCAGCGAACGGTTCACCACGAACAGCGACACCCCCTCGTGGTCGATCGTCGCGACCGCATTGACGTTCGCGACGTCACCGAAGCGCGCGCTCGTGAAGGTGCCCGAATCGACCGGCACGCGCACCGCGCGCTCCCCCGCCAGCCGCGACGTGATCGAGAACGGGAAGAAGGTGGTCTGACGCCACGCGATGCCGCCGGGCTCGGTCATGATCGGGGCGATGACGTTGACGAGCTGGGCGAGCGAGGCCGACCGCACCCGGTCGGCGTGCTGCAGCAGGGTGATCAGCAGGTCGCCGAAGACGACCGCGTCGAGGGCGTTGTACTGGTCCTCGAGCTGACGGGGAGCGACCGGCCACTCGTCGGGTCCGTACGTGACCGCCAGCTCTTCCCACTTCGACATGTACCAGACGTTCCACTCGTCGAACGAGAGCATGATGCGCTTGTCGCTCTTGCGCACCGCGGCCACGTGATCGGCGGTGTCGACGACCTCGTCGATGAACTTCTGCATGTCGACGGCCGACGCGAGGAACTCCTGCGCGTCACCGTCGTGCTCCTGGTAGTACGCGTGGCACGAGATGAAGTCGACGTCGTCGAACGTGTGCTCGAGCACTTCGCGCTCCCACGCGCCGAAGGTCGGCATCGTGCGGCCCGACGACCCGCACACGACCAGCTCGATGGACGGATCGAGCTGCCGCATGCCCTTGGCCGTGCGCGAGGCGAGCTTGCCGTAATCCTCCGCGTTGCGGTGACCGAGCTGCCATGGGCCGTCCATCTCGTTGCCGAGGCACCAGACCGTGACACCGAAGGGCTCGGCGCGGCCGTTCGCCGCCCGCTCGTCGGTGCGCGCCGTCTTCACCGACGTGTTGGCGTACTCGAGCAGGTCCAGGGCCTCCTGCGTGCCTCGGGTGCCGAGGTTCACGGCGAGCATGAGCTCGGAGCCGACCTTGTCGAGCCAGTCCTGGAACTCGTGGAGTCCGATCCGGTTGGTTTCGGTCGCATGCCAGGCCAGATCCAGGCGCCGCGGCCGTTCGGCCACCGGCCCGATGCCGTCCTCCCAGCGGTACCCCGAGACGAAGTTGCCGCCGGGATAGCGGATCGTCGAGACGCCCAGCTCCCTGACGAGGTCGACGACGTCGGACCGGAAGCCGTCGGCACCGGCGGAGGCGTGCCCCGGCTCGAAGATGCCGTCGTAGATGTGGCGCCCGAGGTGCTCGACGAAGCCGCCGAAGATGCGGCGGTCGATGGGGGCGATCTCGGCGCTCGGGTCGATGCGCGCGGACACGTCGGTCACAGGTGGTGCCTTTCGGTACGGGTCGACCGATGACCGATCGACCGGGGGCTGCTCAGCGGGTGCGGCGACGGCGCTCGGGGATCGCGACGGCGGCGAGGGCGGCCAGGCCGAGGGCCGGCAGCAGCAGCGGCGGAAGGGCCCAGGTCACGACCACGACGAACACCGCGGTCGCGACGAGGTAGGCGGCGCCGGCGACATCCGCCGCGATCGCGCGCGGCACCGCGCGCACCGCTCGGCGCCAGCCGAGCTGCGGGGTCCACAGGCCGGTGACCGTGAGAAGCGTGAGCGATACGGCCGCGAGGCCCACCCAGCCGACGACCTCGACCACGACACCGCCGGGAAGGAATCCGCTGCGGGCGAGGTCGACGTCCAGCAGCAGGACCGCCGTCACCAGAGCGCTGACCACGCCGACGACGGTGCCTCCGGGGAGCGCGGCACGCACGTCCGTCCAGAAGTGCGCGACCGCCGAGTCGTCGCCGGCGATGAAGCGACGCATGTGACGGATGCCGGCGGCCAGCGCCGCGGGCAGGGTGATGACCACGACGCCGACGAGCGCGACGAGGAGGCCGACCATGAGCACCTCGCCGAACAGGGCGAACTTCGCCGCGGCTCCGGGGAACCGCGGCGCCTCGCCGCCGTCAAGTGTGGGGCCGCTGCCGTCGCGGTCCGCGCGGACCGCCGCCTTCTGCTCGCGCCTGCTCGTCACGATGCTCATCATCAGCCCTTGAGGCCCTGGGTGGCGACACCGTCCACGAGGAACCGCTGGAACACGAGGAAGAACAGCAGGACGGGAAGCAGCGCGATGAACGAGGCCGTGACCGTCGCGCCGTAGTCCGACGAGGACGTCTGGTCGTTGTAGAGGCGCAGCGCGATGGGCAGCGGGTAGTTCTCGGGGCTCGTGAGATACAGCAGGGGTCCGAGGAAGTCGTTCCACGCCCAGATGAACGCGAAGATCGCGCACGTGATGAGGGCGGGGCGGATGAGCGGGATGATGATCGACCAGAAGATGCGCAGGTGTCCGGCACCGTCGATACGGGCTGCTTCGTCCATGTCGCGAGGCATCTGACGGATGAACTGCACGAGCAGGAACACGAAGAACGCCTCGGTGGCGAGGAACTTCGGCAACAGCAGCGGCCAGAAGGTGTCGATCATGTCGAGCTGGTTGAAGATGATGTACTGCGGGATGATCACGACGTGGAACGGCAGCAGCAGCGTGCCGATCATCGCCGCGAACAGGATCCCGAGACCCTTGAACTGGATGCGCGCGAACGCGTACGCCGCGAGCGCCGAGGACAGCACGGTGCCGATGACCGAGCCGACGGCGATGATGAGGGAGTTCAGGAAGAACCGCCACATCGGCACACCGGCGATGCCCTCCATCACCTTGACGTAGTTGTCGATCGTGGGCGCGTTGGGGAGGAACCCCATGTTCGTGCCGAACTCGCTGTTGGGCTTGAACGTCGAGAACAGCAGCCACACCAGCGGGTACAGCACGATCGCCGTGAGGGCGAGGAGCACGACGAACCAGACCACGGTCTGCCAGGTCTTGCGCTTGACCCGCCGCCGGTTGCCCGGGGGTGCGGTCTTCGAGTCGGGATCGACCTGGTTGACGAGCTCGATCAGATTCGACGAGGTGGTGTCGTTGATGGTCATTTGCTGTCTCCCGAGTAGTGGACCCAGGATCGCTGGGTGCGGAAGAGGATGAAGGCGATGATCGCGACGACGATCAGGAGCACCCACGCGATCGCGGCCGCGTAGCCCATCTGCCCGTCGCTGAATCCGCGCTTGTAGAGATAGAGGGTGATGAAGTTCGTCATGCCGGCCGGTCCGCCGGAGCCGTTGCTGATGATGTAGGCCGACGCGAACACCTGGAACGCGCCGATCAGACCCAGCAGCAGGTTGAAGAAGATCACCGGCGACAGCAGCGGCACCGTGACCGCGCGGAAGCGGTGGAACGGCCCTGCGCCGTCCATCTCGGCCGCCTCGTACAGCTCCTTCGGGATCTGCTTGAGACCGGCGAGGAAGATCACCATCGTCGCGCCGAACTGCCAGATCGCCAGCAGGATCATCGCGGGGAGCACCAGGTTCGGGTTGCCGATCCAGCCGCCCAGGTCGAGGCCGAAGAACGACAGCGAGTTGTCGACGGGGCCGTCGTTGGCGAACATCGCCCGCCACACGATCGCGACCGACACCGACCCGCCGATGAGGGACGGCGCGTAGAACGCGGAACGGAAGAATCCGGCGCCCTTGTCGCGGTAGTTGAGCAGCATCGCCACACCGAGCGCAGCGGCCAGGGTGATCGGGGTGCCCACCAGCACGTACACGAGCGTGATCTGGGCCGACTGGATGAATGACGGGTCCGATGTGAACATGCGGACGTAGTTGTCCAGCCCGATCCACTTCGGCGGGCTGAAGATGTTGTACGACGTGAACGACAGGTACAGCGAGTACACCATCGGGATGATCGTGAGCCCGAAGAACCCGATCAGCCACGGTACGAGGAATCCGTATCCGGCGAGGGTCTCCTTGCGGGAACGTGCCCGGGCTCCGGGGCGACCCAGGTGCTCGGGTCGGCCCTTGCGGACCAGGGACCGGCGCGAGGGCTTGCCCGTCACGATGACTCTCGTCGCTGTGGTGTTGCTCACGTCGACTCTCCCAGGGGTGTGTGGCGGATGGTGTTCCGGGTCCGGATGCCGCGTACGGCATCCGGACCCGGAAGGTCTTACTGGTTGAGGACGACGTCCATCTCGGCGAAGAACTGCGAAACCGCGTCGTCGACCGTGATGGTTCCGAAGTTCAGCTCGGTGCCGAGCTGGCGGAACTTCTCCTCGAGGGTGCCGTAGCCGATGATCGGCACCGGCGGGGCGTCGCCGAGGCGATCGGCGATGGATTCCTCGTAGTCCTTGACCTGCTGGCTGAGCGGGTCGAGCTCGGCCGCCTCGAGCGCCGTCTCCGAGGCCGGCAGGCCGCGGTTGGTGCCGAAGATCTCACCGGACTGCGGCGAGTTCACGAGGAAGTTGACGAGCGTCGCCGCCGCCTCGGGGCTGTCGGTCTCGGACGAGATCGTGTGGAGCATCGAGGGCTTGAGGTACAGGTCCTTCGCACCCTCGTCGGTCACCGGCGGGGCGATGAGGCCGAGCTCGGTGTAACCCTCGCCGAGGCCGCCGAGGTAGCCGCCGCCGAAGTTGTCCCACGTGAGCTCGCTCGCGGTCAGCGCGGAGTCGAAGCCGCCCTTGGGCAGAACCTCTTCGACACGCTGCTGGGGGATGCCGATGCCGTCGCGGATCGGAGCTCCCTCTTCCCAGAACTCGGAGAGGCGCTCCTCGTCGAAGCCGGGCTCGCCGTCATCGCTGAAGAGGAAGGAGTCCTCGGAGCGCAGCTGCAGCTCGAAGTTCTGGATGCGGCCGGTGTAGTCGCTGCCACCCCAGAACGCTCCGCCGGATGCGTCGGTGATCTCGCCCATCCAGTCTGTGTAGTCCTCCCAGCTGCCGCCCTCCCACTCGTCGACGCCCGCGGTCTCGAGAAGGACGGGGTTCGTGAACAGGCCCCACGCGTTGGTCGAGGTGGCGATGCCGTAGGTGACGTCGCCCACGACGCCGATGTCGAGGATGTTCTGCGGCAGCGGGTCGGTCTCGATGATGCTGCCGAGGTAGGGGTCGAGGTCGAGCAGCAGCCCGTTCTCGGAGTACTGACGCAGGTAGGAGTAGTCGAACTGCATGACGTCGGGCAGGTTGCCGCCCGCCGCCTCGGTCTGGCGCTTCTCCCAGAACTCCGGGAAGCCCAGGAACGTGGCGTTCACGGTGATGTTCGGGTATTCCTCGTTGAACGCGGCGATCGCCTCGTTGTAGAGCTCGGCGCGCACATCGTTGCCCCAGAACGCCAGGTCGAGGGTGACCTCGGCGTCCGGGTCGAAGGTGGGCGCGGCTTCGGGGGCGTCTGATCCGCCGGCGCAGCCGGCGAGGGCGATCGCGGCGCCCGTCGCGAGGGCGACGGCGGCGAGTGCCCGCTTCTTGCTGAACATCCTTGTCCTTTCTGTGAACGTCTGCGTCCATCGTGACCACTGAACGTTCGTTGTCCGTGTGTGCGGTGTGAGCGGCTTCCCCGTGATGCAGGATGATGCGTCGGAAAGCGCTTGCCGGCAACCGTACTACGCGATGAAACGATTCGCAAGAGCCCATGGGAAAACGTTTGCCCATCGTGATCGGCTCAGACTGTGCGCGGTCCCAGTCTGCCTGGCGCAGAGCCGCGACGCACACCGGATCAGTGGACGGCGTGCAGGATGCCGTCGACGACGACGAGCCGCGCGCGGTACACGGCGCACCGGCGGTCATCGACCGTCTCGGTGTCGACGTCGGGCACGTACGCACGCGACGGGTGCCCGAAGTAGTAGAACCACACGTCGTCGCCGTCGCGCACCGCGGCGCCGTGATGCCCGAAGCCCGGACCCGCCACCTCGCCGGCGCCGAGGATCACGGCGTCCGCATCGCCCTGTCTCGTCCACGAGACGGCGTCGGTCGACTGGTGCACGGCCATGCCGCGCCATTCGTCGACGATCATCCACCACGTGCCGGCGAGCTCGAAGACGCACGGCCCTTCGTGGGGGCGTCCGCCGACCGCCGTCCCCTCCAGGCGCCAGTGCTCGAGGTCGTCCGACACCGCGACCGTCGTCACCGACTCGGCCGCCTCGTCCTTGCACCACAGACGCCAGCGGCCGTCGGGGGCGCGCGCCACGGCCGCGTCGATCACACGATCGCTCGACAGCGGAACGGCTCCGCGCCGGGTCCACGAGCGCAGGTCCGGCGACCGGTACTCGACGATGCGGCGCGCGTGGCCGGGCCACCGGTCGGGAACCCCGTCGATCTCGGTGAGATACATGCGCCAGCCGTCGCCGTCGTAGACCACCTCGGGAGCCCAGTGCGTGACGTCGACCTCGGCCGGAGGCGGGCCGTCGCGGAGCGCGAGGCCCACGGCATCCGGTTCGAGCGTCCCCGCGTACGTCCACGCGACCCCGTCCGAGGAGCGCGCCACCCCGATGCGACTGCCGTGCACCCACGAGACCCCGGGCCCGGGGTCGGGATGCGTCGCGCGGCGCTGGGTGTAGTACATCCACCAGCCGTCGTCGGCGACGACGACCAGCGGGTCGGTGGCGCCGTCGTAGACCGGATCGCGGTACAGCTCGGCCGGGATCATCGGCGCCGATCGTCCACCGGACTCGCGAAGCTGCGCCGGTGGGTCGGATGATCCGCGAGGGCGGCCGGGGTGATCACCGCTCCGTCCGCGGCCGCCGACGCGTAGATCGCGGCCACGATCTCGAACGACCGCGACGGCTCGGTGGCCGTCTCGGGCAGCGGCCGGCCGTCGAGCAGGGCGTCGAAGACGTCGCGCAGCAGCGGACCGTGGTCGCTGCGCTCCTCGACCTCGGGCAGCGCCCACGCGGCGGCTTCGTGCTCGAACCCGGGTGCCGGGGTGATCGCCCAGTTATCATGGCCGTGGCCGTACAGGTGGTCGACCGTGATCGTGGCCTTCTGGGTGTCGATGCGGATCGAGCTCACCTCGCGCGGCGACACGGCGCTCGTGGTGACCTGCGCGACGGCCCCGCCCGCGAACGTGACCGTGGCGGTCGAGGCGTCTTCGGTCTCGGTCTCGCGGTCGAGCCGCCAGAGCCGGCCCTGCACGCTCTCCCAGTCGCCCAGCAGATGGGCGAGCAGGTCGAGCTGGTGGATGCCGTGACCGAGGGTGGTGCCGCCGCCCTCGGTGGCCCACTTTCCGCGCCACGGCACGGCGAAGTAGTCGGTGCCGCGGTACCAGAGCGTGTCGCACACCGCCAGGAGCGGGCGACCGAGCGACCCGCTTCGCAGGAGCGCGCGCATGTGCGCGGCGGCCGTGCCGGTGCGCTGCTGGAAGACGACCGCGAGCTGCCGGTCCGCAGCGACGGCCGCCGCCCGCATCTCGTCGAGTTCGTCCAGCGAAGCCGCCGGGGGCTTCTCGACCACGACGTGCGCGCCGGCGGCGAAGGCGGCGAGAGCCTGCCCCCGATGGGGTCCGGGCGGGGTGCAGATCAGCACGACGTCGGGATGCTCGGCATCCAGCAGTGCGGCGAAGTCGTCGTACACGGCGGGCACGCCGTGACGCACGGCGAAGGCGTCGGCCGCCGCACGCGTGTGATCCGTGACGGCCACGAGCTCGGCGCGGGGATGCGCGGCGACCGCGTCGGCGTGCTTGTGGGCGACGGATCCGGTTCCGACGAGGGCCACGCGCAGGGTGCCGGTCATGAGGGGTCCTCGGGGTCGGGCCAGGTCCACGTCGCGAGTCTTCCGCACATGCCGTAGGCACGGTCTCCGGGAGTGGGTTCGCCGCGACGGACGGATGCCGCGGCCATGAGCCCCGGCTCGGCTCTCCCGAGGGCGTCGAGCTGGGCGCGCGTGCGCGCCGTCTCGGCGGCCACGGTCGCCGCCCACAGCTCACGCCACGCCGCCACGCGCGGGCGCACCAGGCGCGCGGCGCGCGCGTGCAGGGCGTGCAGCGCCTCGGGTCCGCCGGCGACGAGCTCGGCGTAGCCCTCCAGAGCGAGGTCGCGACGGGCGCGGGCGGCGTCGGCCCGGGCGTCGCCGGCGGGCAGCGCGACAGCTCGGGCGTATGCCTCGGGGTCATCGAGCACGGCCGACGGGAACGTCAGGACCGCATCCCCCGCTTCGGGCAGACCGGAGTTCTGCATGACCACGAGCAGGCGCAGGTCGCCGTCGTTGACGAGCCGGTGCACGGTGCCCGGCGAGAACCACACGACGTCGCCGGTCGACAGGGCGTGCTCCTCGGGGCCGTCGGCGCTGAGCGTGTGCACGGCGCCCGACCCGGCGAGCACGACGTAGCCCTCGCTCGAGGCCGTGTGCAGGTGCGGCGAGCCGCCGCAGCGCCCGTCGGCGCCGGCCCAGTCGTAGACCTGGAGGTCGGACACGGCCACACCGCCGGGGAACAGGGGCGCCGTCACGGCGTGCTCCCGATCACGGCGCGCACGGCCTCGGCCACGGCCGCGGCATCCGTCACCTCGCCGTCGGCGATGCCGACCCCGTAGACGAAGCGCACGGTCTCTCCGGGCTGCACCACGAGCTCCTCGCTGAAGAACGGGGCGGGGTTGAGCGCGGCGAACTCCTCGGAGCGCGCGAACCACTGCGGCGGATGCTGGGGGTTGGCCGCGTGGTCGACCATGACGACGAGGGATGCCGCGTCGTCGCCGTCGTGACGGCCGGCGAAGCCCATCCACTCGTGGCGCTGCCCGCGCAGCTCGCTGCCGGGGCCCGTTGCGGTCGCCGTCACCAGCGTGCCGTCGGTGAACGAGCGGGGTCCGCGCCAGAACAGGCCGCCGTACCCGGCGTTGTCACGACCTCGGGTCGTCGGAGAGCCCAGGGGCACGGCATCGGCAGACACGTTCGTCATCGCGATCTCGACGGTCAGCGCCCAGACGTCGCCGGCGACGACGCGGGCGGTGAATGCCCGTCGCTCGGCGAACAGGCGTCGCCCGTCCTCGGTGATCCAGTCCAGGGCGTGCGCCCAGTGCGCGACCTCGTCGTCGAGATCGGCCTCGAGCATCGAGATGTGACGCTGGGCACCGTCGTTCGGCAGCGCCACGTAGCCCTCGTCGCGCACGAATGTCGGGCCGCCCCAGAAGTTCTCGTCGCCGACGACCGGCAGCGACCACGCGATGCCCTTGTGCCACACGTGGTCGTGGGGGCGGTAGAGGCTCACCACGCGACCGGAGCGCGTGCGCAGCGGATGCAGGTACGGCTTGGGCGACTCGTACTGCGGCGAATCGGGCACGAAGGTGTACGAGAGCAGTTCGACGTCGCCGTCGGCGACGACCAGCGCGGTCTCGCCGACCGAGAGGGAGAGGGTCATTTCGCGGCCTCCTTGATCGCTGCCCACGGCACGAGGCCGCCGTCCATGCTCGCGGCGAACGCATCGTCGCCGCGGATCTCGCCGGCCAGCACCGGCCGGCCGCGGAAGGCCGACGCATAGGTGGCCGCCGCGAATTCCAGCGTACGGCGCGCCTCGATCACCCCGACCCCGGGGTCGTCGCCGCCGCTCAGCGCGTCGACGATCTGCGCGAGCTGGCCGCGGTGACCGCTGACCTCGTCGCTGGGCTCACGCTCCCAGAGCGCAGCGAGGTGCTCGTGGCCCGCCGCCGGGGTGAAGGTCCAGTCGGCGTCGGTGTAGCCGTAGAGGTGCTCGACCTCGACGGTCGCGTGCTCGAAGTCGAACCGCAGTCGCGACGTCTCGCGCGGCGACACGATCGAGTTCACGACGGTCGCCAGCGCGCCGCTGTCGAACTCGACGAGCGCCATCGAGACGTCTTCGGTGTCGGTCGGCAGAGACTGCCGGGCTGCGAACGCCGACAGGCGCGTCCAGGGGCCGAGCACGGCGAGCAGCAGGTCGAACTGGTGGATGCCGTGGCCCATCGTCGGGCCGCCGCCCTCGACGGCCCAGCGCCCGCGCCAGGGCAGATCGAAGTACTCGGGCGAGCGGTGCCAGAGGGTCTCGCAGACGGCGACGAGCGGGCGGCCGAGAACGCCCTCCCGCACGAGGCCCATCAGGTGCTGCGCCGCGGCGCCGAACCGGTGCTGGAACACCGTGAGCGCCGGTACGCCGGTCTCGAGCGACACCGCGGCGAGGCGGTCCATCTCGTCCAGGCTCAGCGCCGTGGGCTTCTCGATGAGTACGGGCACGCCGGCGCGCAGCGCCTGGATCCCCAGCGGGACGTGCGTGACCGGAGGCGTGCACACGTGCACGAGATCGAGCGTCTCGGCCTCGAACAGGTCGGCCGCATCGGTGTACACGGCCCGGGCGCCGAAGCGCTCGGCGAAGGCCTCGGCCCGCGCGGCATCCACGTCGACGACGGCGACGAGCTCGATGCGGGGCGCGAGATCGGCGATCGCCTTCGCGTGCGCGTGGGCGATGCCCCCGGTGCCGATGATGGCCGCCCGCAGGGTGCGGGGTGCGGCATCCGTCATGTTCACTCCTTCGTGAGGGTTTCGGGTCAGCGGCCGGTGAGACCGGCCTGGGTCAAGTGGAGGTGCGCGTAGCGGCCGTCGCGCTCGGTCAGCTCGGCGTGACCGCCCTGCTCGACGATGCGTCCGTGTTCGAGCACCACGATGCGATCGGCCTTGCGAACCGTGGACAGCCGGTGCGCGACGACCAGCGTCGTGCGGCCGTGCATGAGCCGGTCCAGCGCCTCCTTCACGAGCTCCTCGGACTCGGGGTCGAGCGCCGAGGTCGCCTCGTCGAGCAGCAGGATGCGCGGGTCGCGGACGAGGGCGCGCGCGATGGCGAGCCGTTGGCGCTGGCCGCCCGACAGACGCGCGCCGCGCTCGCCCACGACGGTGTCCCAGCCGTGCGGCTGCGCCGCGACGAAGTCCCACGCGTTGGCGTCGCGGAGCGCCCCGGCGATGCGCTCGTCGCCGAGGTGCGGCATCCCGTACGCGATGTTCTCGCGGATCGTGCCCTCGAAGAGCACCGATTCCTGCGGCACGACCGACACGAATCGGCGGGCCGTGCGCATGTCGAGGTGCTGCACGTCGGCGCCGTCGAGGAGCATGCGACCCTCGGTCGGACGCACGAAGCCGAGCACGAGGTTGAGGAGCGTCGATTTTCCCGAGCCCGACGAGCCCACGAAGGCGACCGTCTCGCCGGGGGCGATGTCGAGATCGATCCGGTGCAGCGCATCGCGGTCGGAGCCGGCGTATCGGTGCGACGCCCGCTCGAGCCGGATGCCGCCCGCGACGGCCTCGACCGCGCGCTTGCCCTCGTTGAGCTCGAGGTCGGGCTCCTGCATGACCTCGCCGATCGAGCGCACCGATTCGAGCCCGCGCGCGCCCACCGGGATGAGCATGAGCAGGCTCGTGAGGCCGCTCGTGAGAAGCGTGAAGTATGTCGACAGCAGCACGACCTCGCCGGGGGTGATCGGCAGGATGCCGGTGAGCGAGAAGACCGCCGCGAGCACGAGGCAGCCCACGCCCAGAAGCTGCATCGACACCCACGACAGCGAGGCGACGTGGCCGTTGAGGACGTCGAGGCGGAAGCCCGCCTCGCGCACGCCGTCGGCGCCGTGGGCGACGCGGTCCACGGCAGTGCTCTCGAGACCGTGCGCGCGGGTCACCGGGATGAGCGAGGCCATCTCGCCCACGCGTGCCGACAGCGTCTCGACTTCTCGGCGGAACAGCTCGTTGCGCACCCGCGACCGGTTGCGCATGCCGTAGCGGATGCCGATGGCGATGGGAACGGCGAGGGCGTAGACCGGCAGGAACTGCGGCACGGCGATCGCCGTCATCGCGATCGCGCCGATCATGACCATGGTGGCCGACAGCAGCGGGTGGGTGACCTGCTGCAGCATCAGCTCGACGTTCTCGACGTCGCGCACCACCTTGGTCTGCACGATCGACGAGCTGACCCGCGTGTGATAGCCGATCGACAGGCTCTGCAGCCGGGCGGCGAGCGCGTTGCGCAGGTCGGCGCCGGTGTCGCGCACGACACGCATGAAGCTGCGGGTGTAGAGGATGTGGTTCGGGTAGTTCTGCAGCAGCAGCGCGACCGCCAGCGCGAGCCACCAGAGCACGGCGGTGACCTCGCCGCGGTCGGCGACGATGTCGATGATGGCCGCCGTGATCACGGGGAGGAACCACAGCGGGACCTCCTTCATCGCGAACGCGAGCAGGGCGATCGTCATGCGTCCCGGCCGCCGCGCGAGAAGGCGCAGCACGGATTGCGTCGGGTGGGCGCCGTCGATGAGCTGCGCGGCATCCGTCATCGGAGCGCGTCTGGAAAGCGTTTTCCTACCCACTCCTCCATCGTACGCCGCCCCCCGGGCGGGGGCGCAACCCCCTCGACGACCCGCGGAAGCGATTTCTCGTGGATAGGCTGACGGCGGCGAGAGGGGCGGCATGGCCGATCGGACGCGACGCGTGGGCATCACCGACGTCGCCCGCGCAGCCGAGGTCTCACTGTCGACCGTGTCGCGGGTCATGAACGGGAACGCGACCGTCGATCCCGACCTCGCCGCGCGCGTGCGGGCGACCGCCGCCGAACTCGGGTACACCGCCAGTCCGCTCGCCCGCAGCCTCGTGCTCGGGCGCACGCAGACGGTCGCCGTCGTCGTGCCCGATCTCGCCAACCCCACGTTCCAGGCGATCCTCCGCGGCATCAGCCGGGCGGCCGGCCGCGACGGCTATCACGTGCTGATCGCCGACTCCGCCGAACAGGTCGGCGAGGAGCGGCTGCTCGCCGAAGAGACCCGACGCCGCACCGACGGCCTCATCCTGTGTGCGCCGCGGATGCCGCAGCCCGAGCTCGCCGGCCTGCTGCCCGGCCTGTCGCCGGTCGTCGTCGTGAACAGAGCCCCTCAGGATGCCGCGCCCGTCGTCGCGGCGGACTACCGCACGGCGCTGCGCGAACTCGTCGAGCACCTGATCTCGCTCGGGCATCGGCATCTCGCCTACCTGGCGGGCGTCCCGGGGAGTGCGTCCAACGCCGCGCGGCTGGCGGCTCTCGCCGACGCGCGCGACGCCCACCCCGGGCTCGAGATCGTCGAGCTGCCCTCCGGCGTCGACTTCGACAGCGGCGCCGCATCCGTCGACGCGGTGCTCGCGACCGGGGCCACGGGCATCCTGGCGTTCAACGATCTCGTCGCGATGGGACTCCTGTCGTCGCTCGCCGACCGCGGCGTGCGGGTGCCCCGGCAGCTGTCGGTGGCGGGGTTCGACGACATCCCGTTCGCGCGGTACACCACCCCGCCCCTGACCTCGGCCGCGGTCCCCGCGACGGAGCTCGGCGAGCGCGCGTGGGCGGCCCTGCACGCGCGGCTCACGGGAGGGACGGCGGAGCCGTTCACGACGCTGACGCCCCGCGTGGTGCTGCGCGCGAGCACCGCCGCCGCTCCGAGCTGACTTCACGGCTCGCACGCGTCCGCCCGGCCGCCGACCGGGAACGGTCGCAGGATGCCGTGGCCTGATGGCCGCTCCAGCGTGCGGTCGAGGCGACACCAGTCACACGCGGTCCGACGACTCGCCCACCCGCCGGCCCGCGCATGCCCGCCCGTCCGCCGACCGGGAACGGTCGCAGGACGCCGCGGCCCGACCGCCGCTCCCGCGTGCGGTCGAGGCGACACCAGTCACACCCGGTCCGACGACTCGCCCGGCTTTCCACCCCATCGGCCCCGTGCTAGCCTGAGAAAACGTTTCCTGAGCATCGGAGAACACATGACTCGCACCCGGTACGCCGTCGTCGGAGCCGGCGGGCGATCGCAGATGTACGTCGACGCGATCGCCGGCATGTACGCCGACCACGCCGAACTCGTCGCGATCTGCGAGCCCAATCCGGTGCGCGCGGCGCTCGCGGTGAGCCGCGCCGTGGCAGCCGGCTCGGCCGCGCCGAGCACGTGGCACCCTGACCGCCTCGAGGACATGATCCGCGACGAGCGGGTCGACCGCGTCGTGATCACGGCGCGCGACGACCTGCACGCGCCGCTCATCGTCCGCGCACTCGATGCCGGCGTCGACGTCGTCGTCGAGAAGCCGCTCACGATCGACGCCGACATGGCGGCATCCATCGAAGACGCCGTCGAGCGCACGGGCGGCGACGTGCTGCTGACCTTCAACTACCGCTACTCGCCGCGCAACAGCGCGCTGCGCCAGGTCATCCAGGACGGCCTGATCGGCGAAGTCACCTCGATCGACTTCCAGTGGATGCTGGACACCAAGCACGGCGCCGACTACTTCCGCCGCTGGCACCGCGAGAAGCACCACTCGGGCGGGCTGCTGATCCACAAGGCCAGCCACCACTTCGACCTCGTGAACTGGTGGATCCACTCCACGCCGCGTCGCGTGTACGCCTCGGGCGGACTGCGCTTCTACGGCTCCGAGAACGCCGCCGCCCGCGGCCTCGCGCCGCGCCATGACCGCGGCACGCACGACGGCGAGCACGACGGGTTCGACCTCGACCTGCGCGATCACCCGCACCTGAAGGAGCTGTACCTCGACGCCGAGGGCCACGACGGCTACCTGCGAGACCGCGACGTCTTCGGGGAGGGCATCACGATCGAGGACAACCTCGCCCTGGTCGTCGACTACCGCAGCGGCGCGACCCTGTCGTACTCGCTCAACGCCCACGCCCCGTGGGAGGGCTACCGCGTCGCCGTCAACGGAACGCTCGGCCGCGTCGAGCTCGACGTGATCGAACGCGGCGCCGTCGTCGAGAGCGAGGGGCTGCATCCGGTGCTGGATCCCAGTGCGACGGATGCCGGTTCCTCCGGCTCGGTGCGCCCCGAGGGCGAACGACTCGTGCTGCAGCGCCACTGGGAGCTGCCCGTCGAGGTCGAGATCGTCGGCGGCGAGGGCGGTCACGGCGGCGGCGACGCGATCCTGCTGTCCGACATCTTCGTCGGCCCCGGCGAGGACCCGCTGGGCCGTCCGGCGGACTGGCGCGACGGCGTGCAGTCGATCTCGGTCGGCATCGCGGGCAACCGGTCGCTCGAGACGGGACTGCCCGTCGACGTCGCCGATCTCGGCATCCGGCTGCTGCGGTCATGAGCCGCATCGTCGTCACCGGCGGTGCCGGGCGCCTCGGACGCAGTCTCGTCGCGGGCCTGGCCGCGCGCGGCCACGAGGTCGTGTCGTTCGACCGCGACACGTCGGCGGCGCCCGAGCTCGACGGCGTCGAGCAGGTGGCGATCGATCTGTCGGATGCCGACACCACCGCGTCCGCCCTGCGCGACGCCCGCGCGGACGCGCTCGTGCACCTCGCCGCGATCGCGGTGCCCTTCAGCGCGCCCGAAGACGTGATCCTCCGCACGAACTCCGGGCTCGCTGCATCCGTCCTCGGCGGCGGGGTCACCGCCGGCATCCCGAAGATCGTCGCCGCGTCGTCTCCGACGGTGCTCGGCTACGGCGCCCCGGCGGGGTGGGTGCCCGAGCGGTTCCCGCTCGACGAGGAGACCACGCCGCGGCCCTGGAACGCCTACGGGCTGTCGAAGCTCGTCATCGAGCAGTCGATCCGCATGCTGCAGCGCCAGACGGGCGACGCGGTGAGGTACGCGGCCTTCCGTCCCTGCTACGTCATCGCGCCCGAGGAATGGGCGGGTGCCGTGACCCAGCAGGGCCACACCGTGCGCGAGCGGCTCGACGATCCGGCGCTGTCGGCGCCGGCCGTCTTCAACTACGTCGACGCGCGCGACGTCGCCGCCTTCACCGACCGCCTGCTCGAGGCGCTCCCCGGCATCCCCAACGCCGAGACCTTCTTCGTCTCGGCCGACGACGCTCTCGCCCGGCTCCCGCTCGCCGAACTCGTTCCGAGGTTCTTCCCCGGCACCGAGGAGGCGGCCTCCGTGCTCACCGGCACGGCGCCCGCCTTCTCCAACGCGAAGGCGAAGCGGCTGCTCGGGTGGACTCCCGCGCACGACTGGCGAACCGAGCTGGCGCGCATCGACACCAGAACGGACGTGACGGCATGAACTTCGACGGCATCCTCTTCTTCCCGGTGACGCCCTTCGGCACGACCGGAGCGGTGGACCACGACCTGCTCGCGCAGCACGTCACCGCCGGCGTCGACGCCGGGGCGGGCGGGGTGTTCCCCGCGTGCGGCACCGGCGAGTACCACGCGCTGTCGGCGACCGAGGCTGCGGCCGTCGTGCGCACGGCCGTGGATGCCGTCGGCGGGCGGGTGCCCGTCGTGGCGGGCTCGGGCGGCACACTCGGGCACGCCCTCGAGGTGGCGCGTGCGGCGGCGGATGCCGGTGCCGACGCCCTCCTCGTGCTGCCGCCCTACCTCGTCGGAGGCACCCAGGCCGGGCTCGTCGCATACGTCGAGGCGATCGCCGCGGCATCCGACCTGCCCGTCGTGATCTATCACCGCGGCAACGCCCAGTACTCCGTCGACTCGGTGCGCCGACTCGCCGCGAACCCGAAGGTGGTCGGCTTCAAGGACGGCGTCGGCGACCTGGCGGTGGCGCAGCTCGTCGTGCGCGCCGTCGCCGAGACCGGTCGCACCGACTTCGCGTTCTTCAACGGGCTGCTCACCGCCGAGCTCACGCAGGCCGCGTACCGCGGCGTCGGCATCCCGCTGTACTCGTCGGCGGCGTTCGCGATGATCCCGGATGTCGCGAACGCCTACTACCGCGCGTACATCGAGGGCGACGACGCACGGCGCAACGCGATCCTCGACGGCTTCTACACGCCCCTGGTCGCCCTGCGCGACGAGACGCCCGGCTTCGGCGTCTCGCTCATCAAGGCGGGGCTGCGCCTCGGCGGGCTGCCCGTCGGCGGCGTGCGCGCCCCGCTCGTCGACCCGACGCCGGCGCAGGAAGCGCGGCTCGCCGAGATCCTCGAGGCGGGACGAGCGCTGCTGTGACGACGATCCGCTCCTTCGACGCGCGACTCGTGCGGGTGCCGCTCGCGCGGCCGTGGGGCGCCGACGTGACGTCGGTCGGCGTCATCGCGACGCATGTCGTCCGCTCGGACGGTGCCGAGGGATGGGGTTTCTCGTGGACCCCGCAGATCGGCGCCGAAGCCGTGCTCGCGATGCTCGTGCACGACGTCGACGCGATCGGAACGGATGCCGACCCGGAGGCCTCGTGGGACGCCCGCTGGCGCCATCTGCACGAAGCCGGGGGCGGCGGCGTCACGACGATCGCGCTCGCGGGGCTCGATCTGGCGCTGTGGGATGCCGCGGCTCGCGCCGCCGGCACCGACATCGCCTCGCTGCTGGGCCGACGCCGCGACACCGTGCGCGCGTACGGCAGCGGCGTCAACCTGCACTACACGCGGGACGAGCTGGTCGCTCAGGTGCAGCGGTGGATCGACGCCGGGTTCGACGCCGTGAAGATCAAGGTCGGCGGCGCCGACGACGTGGCGCGCGTCGCCGCGGTGCGCGACCTTCTCGGACCCGACCGCGCGCTCATGATCGACGCGAACCAGCGGTGGGATCTTCCGACGGCGACGGCGGCTCTCGAGCGCCTGCACGAGTACGACCTCGCTTGGATCGAGGAGCCCCTGCGCGCGGACGACCTCGCCGGTCACGCCGAGCTCGCGCGGCGCATCGACGTGCCGATCGCCGTGGGCGAGAACCTGCACACGACCTACCGGTTCGAGGAGTTCCTTCGCGCCGGCGCGGCGCAGATCGTGCAGCCGAACATCGTGCGCGTCGGCGGGATCACGCCCTTCCGCCGCATCGCGCGGATCGCCGCCGAGCACGGCGCTGCGCTGCATCCGCACCTGCTGCCCGAGCTGTCGGGACAGCTCGCCCTCACGCTCGACGGATCGCCGTGGGCGGAGGACGTCGAGGATGCCGGGTTCGGCGCCCTCGGCGCCCTGCGCGATCCGTCGCCGGTGACGATCGAGCACGGTGTGCTCACCGTGCTCCCGCACCTAGGCATCGGGATGCGCTTCGCATGACCTCCCCACTCTCGCGAAACCGCGCACGCGCGGTCTCGCGCAACGACGAACCCGCCAACCCGCGAAACCGCGCTACCGCAACGCCGGTCCACCCGAACCGTTGCGGTAGCGCGGTCTCGCGGTGATGAAGACGAACCCCGAAAGGTGACGACATGACGACCACCAGCACCTCCGAGCTCGACGACATCCTCGCGCGCGCCGCCGCCGCGGCGCCGCTGTGGGCGCGATCGACCGCTTCCGAGCGCGCGTCGTGGCTGCGCGCGGCCGCCGATGCGCTGGATGCCGCGGCCGACGAGCTCGTGCCGATCGCCGACCGCGAGACCCGGCTCGGCGAGACCCGCCTGCGCGGAGAGGTCGCGCGCACGTCGGGGCAGCTGCGGCTGTTCGCTGCGGTCGTCGAGGAGGGCTCGTACCTCGAGCTCACCGTCGACGACGCCGACCCGACGGCGACACCGCCGCGGCCCGAGCTGCGCCGTCTGCTCGTGCCGGTCGGTCCCGTCGCCGTCTTCTCGGCCTCCAACTTCCCGTTCGCGTTCTCGGTCGCCGGCGGCGACACCGCGTCGGCGCTGGCCTCGGGTGCGCCGGTGGTCGTGAAGGCCCATTCCGGTCACCTCGAGCTCTCGCGCCGCACGTCCGACATCGTCGAGGCGGCCCTCACCGCGGCCGGGGCACCCCCGGCATCCGTCCAGCTCGTCGAGGGTCGGGAAGCCGGGAACGCGCTCGTGCAGCATCCGCTCGTGCAGGCCGCGGGCTTCACCGGATCGATCTCGGGAGGCCGCGCGCTCTTCGATCTGGCCGTCGGCCGCCCCGACCCGATCCCGTTCTACGGCGAGCTGGGCAGCGTCAACCCGGTCGTCATCACCCCGTCAGCCGTCGCCGCACGCGGCGACGAGCTCGCGCAGGGCCTGGTCGGCTCGTTCACGATGGGCGTCGGCCAGTTCTGCACGAAGCCCGGCGTCGTCTTCATTCCGACGGATGCCGGATTCGAGGCATCCGTCGCCGCGCTGGTGCCCGCCACGACGGGCGGCGACCTGCTCACCGACCGCATCACCGAGGCCTTCCCGGCCGGGATCTCGGCGCTCGAATCCGACCCGTCGGTCGAGGTGCTCGCCCGGGGCGACGGCGGAGCGGCCGAGCCGATCGTGCTCGTGACGGATGCCGCGGCCGTCGCCGCCCGGCCGGAGCTGCTGCTCGAGGAGGTGTTCGGGCCGGTGACGCTCCTGGTGCAGTACTCCTCGACCGACGAGCTGCACGCGGCGCTCCGAGCCGTGCCCGGAAGCCTCACGGCGACGCTGCACTCGGAGCCCGCCGACGACGTCGACCAGACGCTCGCCCTGCTGCAGGCACGGGCCGGGCGCGTGCTCTTCGCGGGCTGGCCGACGGGGGTCGCCGTGACCTGGTCGCAGCAGCACGGCGGACCCTGGCCCGCCACGACCTCGCTGCACACGTCGGTGGGGGCGACGGCGATCCGTCGGTTCCTGCGGCCGGTCGCGTACCAGTCGGCGCCCGAGTCGCTGCTGCCCGAGGTGCTGCGCGACGCGACCCTCGCGACGCTGCCCCACCGCCGCAACGGCGTGCTGCGCGTGCCCTGAGCCGCGGCGCACGGTTGGGGCCCGCACCGCCGAACCCCCCAACTCACACGCCGCGACCCGCCCCGCTCGACCGGAAAGCGCTTGCCGACTAGGCTGGACCGACCGCGACAACGAGGACGACGATGACGACTGCCCCTTCCCGCTTCCAGATCGGCGAGACCGACTTCCTGCTCGACGGGCAGCCCCACCGCATCATCTCGGGCGCGATGCACTACGCCCGCGTGCATCCGGATCAGTGGCGCGACCGCATCCGCACCGCGAAGCTCATGGGACTCAACGCCATCGAGACTTACGTCATGTGGAACTTCCACGAGCCGGTGCGCGGGCAGTGGGATGCCACGGGTCCGCGTGACCTCGGACGGTTCCTCGACATCATCGCCGACGAGGGCCTCCACGCGATCGTGCGTCCCGGACCCTACGTGTGCGCCGAGTGGCACAACGGCGGCCTGCCGACGTGGCTGACGTCCGACCCGCAGATGACCCTGCGAAGCTCCGACCCGCGTTACCTCGAGACCGTCACGACGTTCCTCCACCGGGTCAACGAGATCGTCGTGCCGCGCCAGATCGACACCGGCGGCTCGGTGATCCTCGTCCAGATCGAGAACGAGTACGGCGCTTACGGCTCCGACAAGGCCTATCTCGCCGAGCTGATCCGACTGACACGGGATGCCGGAATCACGGTGCCGCTCACGCAGGTCGACCAGCCGATCCCGCACATGCTCGAGAACGGCGCGTACGAGGGGCTCCACAAGACCGGGTCCTTCGGCTCGCGCATCGCCGAACGCCTCGCGACGCTCCGTGAGCACCAGCCCACGGGGCCGCTCATGTGCATGGAGTTCTGGTGCGGCTGGTTCGACCACTGGGGCGAGAAGCACCACACGACCGTCTACGCGGACGCCGCCCGCGACCTCGACGAGCTGCTCGCGGCCGGCGCGTCGGTCAACATCTACATGGTGCACGGCGGCACGAACTTCGCCCTGACGGCAGGGGCGAACGACTCGGGCCGCTACCTTCCGATGGTCACGTCCTACGACTACGACTCGCCCATCACCGAGTCGGGCGACGTGACCGACAAGTTCCGCGCGTTCCGCGAGGTGATCGCGAGACACGCGCCGGTGCCCGACGGCCCGCTCCCGACGCCGGTCGATGCGCCCGTCTTCGAGGTCGCGCTCGGGAGCGTCGGCGATCCGCTCGTGTACGAGGATCGCGGCGAGTTCCCCACCCCGCCGACGATGGACGAACTGGGCGCCGACGTCGTGCTCGTCGAATACACCGCCGAGCTCCCCGCAGACCGCCCGGGGGTGCTCGAGGTCGGCGAGGTGCGCGACCGCGCGTGGGTGCACGTCGACGGTCGCCCGGTCGGCATCCTGCAGCGCACGACGAACGACCACGCGCTCACCATCCCCGCCGGCGCAGCCCTGCGGCTGCTCGTCGAAGAGACCGGACGCGTCAACTACGACACGAAGATCGGCGAGCCCAAGGGACTCATCGGCGGCGTGCATGTCGACGGCGCCGAGATCGCGGGCCCCTGGCGCGTGCGCACGATCGACGTGCCGTCGCTCGTGCATAAGGTGATGGATGCCGCGGCCGAGCCGCCCGCGCACGGTCGCGCAGCCGGACCCGCGGGCCTGAAGGCCGCGTTCGACCTCGACGCGCCCGCCGACCTGTTCATCGACACCGCGGGCTGGGGCAAGGGGTTCGTCTGGATAAACGGCTTCTTCCTCGGACGCTACTGGCGTCGGGGCCCGCAGCGCACGCTCTTCGTCCCGGCGCCGGTGACGCGCGCGGGCGCGAACGATATCGTCGTCGTCGAACTCGAGGCGATGACGGATGCCACCGCGCGGTTCCTCGCGCGACCCGACCTCGGCCACGAAGTGGAGTGACATGACCTTCTCGAACGCGTTCGACTGGACCCGCCGCCAGGTTGCCGAGGGCCGCATGCCCGCCGCCGTCCTGGGAGTGGCGACGGCCGACGGGGTGGCGGCGCTCGACGCGTTCGGCGCGACCGGCGATCGTCCCGCGCGCACCGACGACCACTTCCGCCTCTTCTCGGTGACCAAGCCGCTCGTCGGGCTCTCGGCCGCGCGCGCGATCGAGCGCGGACTCCTCACCCCGAACACGCCGCTCTCCGACGCCCTGCCGACGTTCGGCACCACGCGCGACGACGTCGTGCGTCTGCGGCACCTCGCGAGCCACACATCGGGGATCTCGGAGCCTCCGCTGGACTCCGCCACCCCGCTGCGCGAGGTCCTCCTGACGGCCGGGCGCGACTTCGCCGCCGGCAGCGCCTCGCGCTACTCCACGATCGCCTACGAGGGCATCGCGGCACTCATCCAGCACGCCACCGGCAGTGACTGGGAGCAGGATGTCGCCTCGTGGGCGACCCCGCTCGGGGCCGACGGCTTCACCCTCGACGAGGGTGCGGACCCGCATCCGATCGTCGGCGCGGCCGAAGCCGGCGTCGACATCGACCGCTTCGCGCGCCTGCAGAATCCCGGTGCCGGACTGCTCGGCCGCGCGTCCGACCTTCTCGCCGTCGCGACCGAACTGCTGAAGGGCGGCGGCCGCATCGTGCGTCCCGCCACGCTCGCGATGACCCTCCGGCCCCTGACCGGAGGCATCCCGCGCCTCGAGCCCTATCCCGCCGAACGCGGTCAGGATTGGGGCTTCACCTGGAACCTCCGCACCCGCGCACCGGGGCTCATCGACCAGGACGCCTACGGCCACGGCGGCTGGTCGGGGGCGGAGTTCTGGATCCACCCCTCGGCGGGCGTGGCGTACGTGCTGCTCACCAACATCGCCTCGCCCACGTTCGAGGCCGACGCCCTCGACAACGCGATCATCGGCGCGCTGTGACACTGACCGTACGCCCGACCCCCTGGCGGCGTCCGCCGGTCACCGCGCCCCTGCCGGCGCCGGGCGAGGCGGCATCCGGGATCTCGGTCACCGACCGCGCGATCCTCCGTGACGGGATGCCGTGGGTCCCGGTCTCGGGCGAACTGCACTACAGCCGCACCCCCCGGGCCCGCTGGGGCGAGCGACTGCGGCAGATGCGGGCCGGGGGCATCTCGATCGCGTCGACGTACGTGTTCTGGATCCACCACGTGCGCCGACGCGGCGACGCCCGCTTCGACGGGAACCTCGACGTCGGGGCCTTCGTCGACGAGTGCGCCGCCGCGGGGCTCGAGGTGGCCCTGCGCATCGGGCCGTGGGCGCACGGCGAGGCCCGCAACGGCGGATTCCCCGATTGGGTGCAGGACGAAGACGTCGCGCACCGCACCGACGACCCCGCCTACCTCGCCCTCGTGACGGAGTGGTTCGCGCAGCTCGCCGATGCCCTCGACGGGCGCGCACAGCCGGGCGGACCGGTCATCGCCGTCCAGCTCGAGAACGAGCTCTACGACCGACCCGAGCATCTCGTCACCCTCCAGCGCCTCGCCCGCAAGGCCGGCATCGCCGCTCCCCTGTGGACCGCGACGGCGTGGGGCGGCGCGCAGCTTCCCGCGGCCGAGGTCTTCCCCCTCTACGGCGGCTACGGCGACGGCTTCTGGACCGAGCCCGATGCTCCGTGGGACCCGACCTTCCGCGCGCACTACTTCTTCTCCCACGAATGGGACGACCCGGGCGTCGGCGCCGATGTGCGGGCGACACAGGGCTTCGGCTCGACATCCGTCGTGACGGCGGCGTCGGCGTTCCCGCCGGCGACGTGCGAGCTGGCGGGCGGCATGGCGACGGCCTATCACCGCCGGCCCTGGCCGCGGGGCCGCGACGTCGCCGCCGTGGCGCACGGCAAGATCGGCAACGGCTCGGCGTGGCAGGGCTATTACATGTACGCCGGCGGCACGAACCCGGGCCTCGACCTCGAGGAGTCGCACGCGACCGGCTACCCGAACGACATGCAGCGCCTCGGCTACGACTTCCACGCCGCGATCGGCGAGGCGGGCGAGCTCGCCGACAGCTCGCGCCTGCTGCGGGACCAGCACGCGTTCCTCGACGCCTTCGGCCCACGGCTCTCCGAGCTGCCGTCGGCGCTTCCCGACGTCCTGCCGTCGGGCATCGACGACGCGCGCACCCTGCGCTGGGCGGTGCGCTCCGACGGCTCCGAGGGGTTCGTCTTCATCGCCCGCCACCAGCCGCACGAACCGCTCGACACGTACACGGGAGCGCAGTTCGAGATCGGCGGCGTCGTCCTGCCCTCGGCTCCGATCGACATCCCGCCCGGCACGCTCGCCCGCTGGCCCTTCGGCCTGCGCATCGGCGGCACCACCCTGCGGTGGGCGACGGCATCCGCCCTCACGCTCCTCCCGAGCGAGGTGCCGACCCTCGTGCTGGTCGCCGACGACGGCATCCCGGTCGAACTCGCGCTCGACGACGCCGAGCCGGTCACCGTCGAACCGTCGCTCACCACGATCGGACTGAACGGCGCCGATCTGCTCGTGCTGCCGGCGGGTGCGCCCGTGTGGGTCGGACCTCATCGCTCGCTGCTGCTCAGCGACGCCGAGCTGGCCTGGGCCGACGAGGTGCTCGTGCGTTCGCGCAGCGAGGCGCCCGAGGTGCGGGTCTACGACCCCGAGAGTCGTGCGTGGTCCGGACTCGGGGTCGCGGGACGCGGCGTCGAGGCGAAGAGCGCCGACGTGCAGACGCGGTTGTCGAGAGAGGCAGGTCCTGTTCCCGCCGACTACGGCTTCGCCGGCGAGCGGCACTCCGCACCGGCACTCGACGACATCGACGATCTCGCCGCGATCCACCGGCTCGACCTTCCCGAGTGGGCGTACGAGCCCGACCACGATGCGGTCGTCGAGATCGACTGGGCCGGGGACGCCGGCCAGCTGCGGGTGGGCGGGCGCATCGTCGACGACCGGTATTGGGACGGCTCGCGCTGGATCGTCTCGGTGCAGGACATGGGCCTGGTCCCGGGCGAGACGACCCTGCACCTGCTTCCGCTGTCATCGGCGTCGACGGTGTGGCTTCCCGAGCCGGCCGCCGCTCGACGGGAAGCCGCGGCGGGCGCGCTCCTCGCGATCGATGCCGTCCGCGTCGTCTCGCGCGGCCTGTGGCGCGCGGTGCAGCCGCTCGCCTAGGGAGCGCTGTCGCGCACCACGAGGTGCGTCGAGGTGAGCGACGCGGTAGGCGCCGCGCCGTCGATCGCGTCGACGAGGGCCGACACGGCCTGCTCGCCGAGGCGGTCGAAATCCTGGCGCACGGTCGTCAGCGGCGGACGGAAGTCCGCGGCATCCGGAACATCGTCGAAGCCCACGACCGCGACGTCGTCGGGCACGCGCCGCCCCGCATCGGCTAGGGCGCGGAGCAGCCCGAGGGCCATCTGGTCGTTCGCGACGAACACGGCGGTGACGTCCGGCCGTTCCGCGAGAAGGCCTCCGACTGAGTGACCGGATGCCGCGCTCCAGTCGCCCCGCACGGGGTCGGGCACCGGTCGGTCACCGAGCTGCTCGCGCCACCCCCGTTCGCGCTCCGCGGCCGCGTACGACCCTGCCGGACCCGCGAGATGCCAGACCGTGCCGTGACCCGCGGCCAGCAGATGCGCCGTCGCCGCGCGCGCACCGCCCGCGTGGTCCGAGCCCACGACGCCGAACCGGTCGTCGGCGGGCGAATCGACCACGACCAGGCGCAGGCCGTCGGGGGCGGCGGCGTCGCGGGCGATCGCCGTCGCCTCATTGAGCACAAGCGCACCGTCGACGCCGTGGTCGTGCAGCTGCGCGAAGGCGTCGGCGAGGGTTTCGGGACCCGTCGCGGTGACCACGGCGAGCGCGTAGCCGCGGGCCGACGCGGCATCGGCCACGGCCTGCAGCATGCGGAAGTTGCCCACCGTCGCGAGCGTCGACACGACGATGCCGATCGTGCGGGTGCGGCCGGTGCGCAGCGCCCGGGCCGCGCGGTGCGGGCGGTAGCCCAGCTCGGCCATCGCCGCCTCCACGCGGGCACGGGTGGAGGGGTCGACGCGCGGGCTGTCGTTGACCACCCTCGACACCGTCTGCCCCGAGACGCCCGCTCGGACGGCGACGTCGGCCATCGAGATCCGGCGACCGGATGCCGCACGCGGCGCTCGAGGATGCGAAACCCCGAGCTCGGACAGCGCCTGCATCTCGGCGTCCACGGCACCCATCCCCTCGGTCGGCAACGCAGCCGGTGCACTCGGTCGGCACCTCGGCCCGTGTTGACGCTAACACACCCCGCCTGTTACCGTGTTGACGTGAACATTCCCGAGTTCGGCACAGCCGCCGACGTCCAGACTCTCGGCGCCGGTGTGGTCAAGCGCCCGACGCGGCTCGCCGACGGCCGCGAGCTCATCTACTACGACGACCCCGACACGACCCTCGGCCCCGAGCGCGGCATCGACGTGCGCGAGGCGTCGGTGCGCCCGGCCACGGCGACGATGCGGCGCGATGTGCTGACCGGCGACTGGATCTCGGTCGCCGCCGCCCGCCAGAACCGCGCGTTCCTGCCGCCCGCCGAGCTCGACCCGCTCGCCCCGCAGACCCCGACCAATCCGTCCGAGATCCCCTCGCGGTACGACGTCGCGGTGTTCGAGAACAAGTCGCCGTCCTTCGGGCCCGCGCTGACTCCCACCGCCGACGACGCGCCGCAGGGCCTCGACGACCTCGCCGCTCCCGGCCTCGGGCGCACGCGGACGTCGGTCGGCCGGTGCGAGGTGGTGTGCTTCAGCCCCGAGCACGAGGGCTCGTTCGGAACGCAGACGCGCACGCGCGCCCGCACGGTCATCGAGGCGTGGGCCGACCGCACGGCGTTCCTGTCGACGCTCCCCGGTGTCGAGCAGGTGTTCCCGTTCGAGAACCGCGGCGAGGCGATCGGTGTCACGCTCGCCCACCCGCACGGCCAGATCTACTCGTACCCGTACATCACGCCGCGCACCACGGCGCTCCTCGCCTCCATCGAGCGCGAAGGCTCCGACCTCTTCGAGCGGATCCTCGACTTCGAGCGGGCATCCGACCGCGTCATCCTGTCGGGGGAGCACTGGACCGCCTTCGTGCCGTTCGCCGCGCGCTGGCCGCTCGAGGTGCACCTGCTCCCGCATCGCCACGTGCCCGATCTCGCCGAGACGACCGACGCCGAGCGCGACGAGCTCGCCCCTCTCTACCTGCGGCTGCTGCGCGGACTCGACGCCCTCTACGACTCCCCCACCCCCTACATCGCCGCCTGGCATCAGGCGCCCGTGCACGTCGGGCGCGACGCCGTGCGCCTGCACCTGCAGCTCACCTCGCCCCGACGCGCGGTCGACAAGCTCAAGTTCCTCGCCGGCTCCGAGTCGGCGATGGGCGCGTGGATCGGCGACGTGCCTCCCGAGTCCGCCGCCGCCCGCCTGCGCGACGCCGTCGCATCGATCCCGGAGGTCCTCGCGTGACCGTCACCGCCGCCGCTCTCTTCACCGACGTCTACGGGCACGCGCCCGCCGGAACGTGGTCGGCCCCCGGCCGGGCCAACCTCATCGGCGAGCACACCGACTACAACGACGGCTTCGTGCTGCCGTTCGCGATCCAGCACCGCACGCAGGTCGCGCTCGGCCTGCGCGACGACGATCGCATCAGGGTCGTCTCGACGTTCGACCGCGCCGCCGTCGAGGTCTCGCTCTCCGAGCTCGACGACCTCTTCCCCGCCCGCCGCGACGAGATCGTCGAGTGGGCGCGCTACCCGCTCGGCGTCGCATGGGCCCTGCTGCGCGACCGCGACGGTTCCGCCGTCCGCGGCGTCGACCTCGCGTTCACGTCGGCCGTGCCGATCGGCGCGGGGCTGTCGTCGTCGGCCGCGATCGAAGGCGCCACCGCATCCGCGCTCGACGAGGTGTGGGGTCTGGGCCTCGACCGGGTCTCGCTCGCTCAGGCGGGCCGGTTGGCCGAGAACGAAGCCGTCGGGGCACCGACCGGCATCATGGACCAGATGGCGGCCATGCTCGGCGAGACCGATGCCGCGATCTTCCTCGACTGCCGCACCCTCGACGCGAAGGTCGTCGACCTCGGCTTCGCCGCCGCGGGCCTCGAACTGCTCGTCATCGACACCGGGGTGAAGCACTCCCACGCGACCGGCGGCTACGGCGAGCGCCGTGCCGCGTGCGAGCGGGGCGCCGAGATCATGGGCGTGCCGGCGCTGCGAGACCTCTCCACCGGCGACCTCGCCCGGGCCGAAGAGCTCATGGACGACGTGACCTTCCGTCGGGTGCGCCACGTCGTGACCGAGAACCAGCGCGTCCTCGACACGGTGAAGACCCTGCGCGACGCGGGGCCGTCGGCCATCGGCGGGCTGCTCGTCGCGTCGCACGCGTCGATGCGCGACGACTTCGAGATCTCGGTGCCCGAACTCGACACCGCTGTCGAGGCCGCTCTCGCGGCCGGCGCGATCGGCGCGCGCATGACCGGCGGCGGCTTCGGCGGCGCCGCGATCGCCCTGGTGGCGCAGGGCGACGTCCCGTCCGTGACGGATGCCGCGACCGCCGCATTCGCGGCATCCGGATTCGCCGCCCCGACGATCTTCACCGTCGCGCCCTCCCGGGGCGCCGCCCGCGACAGGTGATCAGGGCAGCGGGGTGAGCACCTCGACGTGGGCGACCTCACCTGAGAGGACGTCCTCCACGGTGCCGTCGTCCCACTCGGTGGTCATGCTGCCGCGCCACGTGATCGAGAGGGCGACGTGCGAGAGCTCGCCGAGCTCCTTGAGCTCGGCGCAGTCGACGTCGGCGGACTCGTACGCCCACATCGAGACCTCATAGGCCTCCCACGTGGTCTGCTGCGCGTCGTCGATGAACACGAGCGCGCTGCAGTCCCATTCGGTCTCGTCGATGTACTGCACTTCGCCGTAGACGACGTTCTGATCCCCGTACACCGAGATCGGGTCGGCGACCGCCGCCGCGAAGCCCGCGTCGTCGAGAGGGGTGAAGGCCTCGGTGTCGACGCTGCCGCCGACGTCGCGGGTGCCCTCCTCGACGGGCTCCGCCTCGTCCTGTCCGCCCACGGCATTCTGGTCCTCGGCATCGGCCTCGGCGACCTGCGCGGGCGAGAACCCGCTGACGAACTGCTCCCGCGCGTCCGGCCCCATCGCGACGAGCGCCAACGTGCCCAGCGAGAGGATCAGCGAGACGAGGAACCCGACGACGCCCAGGGCGAGTCCGGTGACCGCCTGCGGCTTGGACTGCCCGCGCGACAGGGCGATCAGAGCGACGCACACCGCCGCAGCGCCGAGGAGCGCCCCCAGGAACGGGGCCCAGCCGGTGACGAAGGCGGCGATGCCGAGGCCGAGGGCGGCCGAGGCGAGCGCCGACGAGACGGGCGTCGACTGCGGGGCCGGGACGGGTGCGGGGGCGGGAGGCGCGTCGTCGTGCACGGCGCCTGCGGGATGCGACATGCCGCCATTATCGGGCACGACGAGCCCGTCCGCCGACCGGACCCGGGAGAGCACCGCCGAGTGCCTGTCCGCTGGGTGTTCACCGTCAACCCCTAGCCCTCGCGGCCACGCGGCGCCTAGCGTCGGAGGACGAGCCGGAACACCCGTCCGGCCGGAAGGAGTCATCGTGGCGTACATCACCGTCGGGACCGAGAACTCGGCCGACATCGACATCTACTACACCGACCAGGGCACCGGTCAGCCGGTCGTGCTGATCCACGGCTTCCCCCTCAACGGCGAGTCTTGGGGCAAGCAGCAGGCCGCGCTCCTGGGCGCCGGCTACCGCGTCATCACCTACGACCGGCGGGGCTTCGGCGCGTCGTCGAAGGTGGCTTCGGGGTTCGACTACGACACGTTCGCAGCCGATCTCAACGCCCTCATCGAAGATCTCGACCTGACGGATGCCGTGCTGGTGGGCTTCTCGATGGGAACCGGCGAGATCGCACGCTACCTGTCGCGCTACGGCGCCTCGCGCATCGCCAAGGCCGCGTTCCTCGGGTCGCTCGAGCCGTACCTGCTGAAGACCGACGAGAACCCCGACGGCGCCGGCCCGCAGGAGTTCTTCGACGGCATCGCAGCCGATGTCGCGAAGGACCGCTACGCGTTCGTCGCCGGGTTCTACCAGGGGTTCTACAACCTCGACGAGAACCTCGGGTCGCGCATCTCGCAGGAGGCCGTGGACGCCAGCATCCAGGTCGCGAACCTCGCGGGAAACTACGCGATCGCCGCCGCGCCCCACACATGGCCGACGGACTTCCGCGCCGACATCCCCGCGATCACCGTGCCCACGCTCATCCTGCACGGAACCGCCGACAACGTGCTGCCGATCGACGCGACGGCCCGTCGCTTCCGCGAGCTCGTGCCGAGCGCGACGTACGTCGAGATCGAGGGCGCTCCGCATGGACTGCTCTGGACACACGGCGATGAGGTGAACGAGGCGCTGATCGCGTTCCTCGGTCAGGACTGAGCGCGGCTCCGCTTTACTGGAGGGCATGACCTCCGACCCGCGCACCGCCCCCGTCGTCGAGACCGATCGTGGGGCGGTGCGCGGCGTGTGGCGCGATTCCTCGGCGGCGTTCCTCGGCATCCCGTTCGCGCAGGCGCCGGTGGGGCCGCTGCGCTTCGCGGCGCCCGTGCCGCCGGAGCCCTGGGACGGCGTGCGGGATGCCGTCGCCTTCGGCGCGACCGCGCAGCGCGGCGACATGGGCATCACCCTGATCCCCGAGCCGTCGGTGCCGGGCGACGCGACGCTGAACGTCAACGTGTTCACCCCGGCGCCCGGCGACGTCGCCGCTGGTCTGCCCGTGCTCGTGTGGATCCACGGGGGCGGCTTCGTCTCGGGCTCCCCGGCGAGCCCGTGGTACGACGGGCGCTCCTTCAACCGCGACGGCGTCGTGACGGTGTCGGTGTCGTACCGGCTCGGGTTCGACGGCTTCGGGCACATCGCAGGCGCCCCCGCGAACCGCGGCGTGCGCGACTGGCTCGCCGCGCTCGAATGGGTGCGGACCAACGTCGCCGCATTCGGCGGCGACCCGGACCGCGTGACGATCGCCGGGCAGTCCGCGGGCGGCGGGGCGGTGCTGACACTGCTCGGGATGCCGGCCGCCCAGCACCTGTTCCACTCGGCCTGGGCGCTCTCGTCGGCCCTCGCCGACGTTCCGGCCGAACGCGCCCGCACGTACTCCGCGCGCCTCGCCAACCTCGCCGGAGTGCCCCCGACGCGCGACGGGTTCGCCTCGGCCAGCGAAGACGTCCTGCACGGCCTGCAGGACCAGGCGACGACATCCGGCGCCAAGCGGGGCCTCGCCGACGTGGCGGCGCTCCTGTCCGAAGGGATGCCGTGGGGCCCGATGATCGACGACGACCTGATCGTGCGGCCCACGCTCGACTCGCTCGCGGCGGGCGTGGGCTCGGACAAGCCGCTCGTGCTGGGCACGACCGACGACGAATTCACGATGGTGACGGATGCCGCCTCCCGCGTCCTGCGCTTCGTCCCCGTCGGGCTCGCCCTCGGCCGCCTCGGCGCGTCGAGAGCGGTGAGTCGCGCCTACGTCGCCGACAACGCCGCGCAGCGACGGCTCGGCACCGCGGCACTGCTCGGGCGCTACGCGACCGACTCGGTGTTCCGCGCGACGGTCGTGCGCGTGGCCCGGGCGCGCGGCACCGCGCCGACCTGGGTGTACCGCTTCTCGTGGCCGTCCCCGACCCGGCGCTGGGCGATGCACTGCCTCGACGTGCCGTTCTGGTTCGACGTGCTCGATGCCGGCGGCGTCACGGCGATCGCGGGCGACGCGCCGCCGCGAGAGCTCGCCGATGCCGTGCACGGCTCGGCAGCCGCGTTCGTGCGCGACGGAGACCCGGGGTGGCCGGCCTGGGCCACGGCACCGGGCCTCACGCGGGTGTTCGGCGGCGCGGCATCCTCGACCGGGGTCATCCCCGACGGGTACGCGAGCGTCGAAGCGCTCGTCGCGCGCTGAACGGGGGCGCCCGGCGATCCGGACGCCCCCTTTCATCCGCGGTCTACCGGACGGTGATCCGGGTCTGCTCGGCCGGGATCGTGCGCAGCTGGTCGGACTGCAGCGTGGCGAAGGTCGACCAGGTGCCCCAGAAGAGTCCCTTGAGCGTGTAGTCGAACGTCACCGTGCCACCCGCGGTGGGCGGCGTGGTCGTCACGGCGTACTCGTCGCCGGCCGACGGGAGCTCGGCGAGCTCGACGCCGCTCGTGCCGTCGCGGTTCTCTGCGGCCGTCGTCGAGGCCACAGCCTCGTCGCCGATCGCGTCGGAACCGTACGAGTACCAGACGCCCTCCGTGCCGCCGAGCTGGATCCACACCTGGAAGGTGTTCGTCACGAGCGGACCGGCGAGCGTGCTGGAGTACGTCGGGACGTCTTCGTAGTCCACGACGAGCCACTGCGTCGTCCCGTCGTTCAGCGCACCCACCCGGATCGATCCGCCCGCTGCCGGGTTGAGGTCGGTCCACAGGGGTGCGAGGACGTTGTTCGGCGCCGCGTCCGACGGGATGCCGGTGGACTCGTAGTTCACGTCGGCCGTCGTGCCGCCGCCGACCACGACGTAGCCGTTGCCGACGACGCCGATCTGCGTGTAGGCCTCGCCGCCGTAGAGGAACTGCGGCACCGTGAAGTTGACGATGCCCTCGTCACCGACCGGCGTCGCACCGACTCCGAACTCCGCCAGCGGCAGGTAGCCGCCACCGGGTGACGTGCTGGGCACGATGCCCGTCACGTTCGGCGGGAGAGCCGGTGACAGCGTGCCGCTCCAGCTCGCTCCGAGGAACGAGCGCTTCGCGGGTGCCGACACCGACCGCACCTGGAGGAGGGGGTTGGCGATGACCGAGATCTGGGCGGGCACGGGCACGGGCAGGTAGTTCGCCGCCGTCACCGTGCACGTCGTGGTCGCGCCGCGGCGGATCGTGGTCGGGTCGCATGTCTGCGAGAACGTGACCTCGGCCTCGCCGACGTTCGCCGCCACCGGCATCACGACCTTGTTGCCCGAACGGGGCGTGATCGTGATCTGACCCTCGTGCCAGCCCTCCTGCGCCTGCAGCGCGTCGATCACGATCTGCAGATCGCGTGACTTGCCCGGAGCGAGGGAGAACGTCGACGGGACGACGGTGATGCGCACGCCCGCTTCGCTGGTCGCCTTGACGCTGAACTGCTGCGTCTTGCCGCTGACATTCGTCACGGTCCGCTTCGTCGCCACGGCTCCGGGGAGCGGGTCGACGTAGACGCTCGGGATGTTGAGGTCGATCCGATGCAGGGCGTCGGTCGCACTCGCCGCGAAGTCCTCGGCGCTCTCGCTGATGGTCAGCACCGGCGAGACGGCGCGGTCGGCGCGGATGGATCCCGCGCCGCGGTCGAAGACCCCGGCGGTGGACCCGTCGACGTTCACCACCGACTGGAGCGATGACGTCATCAGCGCCGACTTGATCTGACCGGGCGTCCACGACGGGTGAGCCGCCTTGACGAGGGCGGAGACGCCCGCCGCGTGCGGGGCCGACATCGAGGTTCCCGCGATCGCCTGGTACAGCTCTCCCGGAGGACCTCCCGCGTTCTCGACCGGTGTCGGGGTGTGACCGGCGATGACCTGAACGCCGGGCGCCGTGATGTCGGGCTTGAGGAAGTCCCCGACCGGACCGCGCGAGCTGAATGCGGCCATCACGTCACCCGGGGCGACCGTCGCGCTGCCGCCGGCCCACTCGGCCGTCGAGCCGGGGTGGGCGTTGAGGAACGCGACCAGGTCGTCGTTCGGACCCTCGATCTGGATCGCGGGCAGCCAGTGGTTGTCGGTCTGCAGGTCCTGCGCGACGGGGTTGATGAGGATCATCCCCGCGGCGTCGCCGAGGGAGGCGTAGTACCCCTTCTCGACGCGGCCACCGCTGTTGGCGCCGCCGCGCACGCACAGCACGACCTGACCGACGAGCGATCCGGCCGCGAACGGCTCGTCGCAGTACTCGGTCCCGGTGTAGCCGGCGACGTCCTTGGTCTGCACGACGGTGCCGGTCGTGCCGGCGGTGATCGTCGTTCCCTGCTTGACGAACGTCGTGCCGTCGGATGCCGTCAGCACGAGTGCCGACGTGAACGCGCGGTCCGACGTCGAGGCGGCCACCGTGGTGGTCCACGGGCTGGCGTGATCGAGCGTCGAGGCACCCGGGCCGGAGTTGCCGGCCGACGAGTTGACCGTCACACCGGCGGCGAAGGCATCCAGGAACGCCAGCTCGACCGCGTCGTACGGATTCGCGCTGCCGCTCACCGAGTAGTTGATGACGTCGACGCCGTCGAGCACGGCCTGGCCGATCGCGGCGAGCAGGTCACCGTCGTAGCCGCCGCCGGAGGCGAGCGCGCGGTAGGCGATCACCGAAGCGCCGGGGGCGACGCCGCTGATCGATCCGCGGTCGACACCGAAGATCGGGGTCGTGGCGACGAAGCTGCCGGCGGCGGTCGTGGCAGTGTGCGTGCCGTGGCCGTCGGAATCGCGGGCCGAGCAGACGGCGGTCGAGCAGTATTCGCCCTCGAGGTCGCCGCCCTGGATCGCCTGGTAGGTGTCCAGGAACGCGTACGCGCCGATCAGCTTGTCGTTGCACGTGAAGGCGTCGCCGACGGATCCGTCGCCGAACTCGCACGCCCAGGGTCCGCCGGCGGGCGTGGCGATGCCGTTGTCGCGGAGCATCGGATGCTCGGGCCAGATGCCGGTGTCGATGACGCCGACGATGATGCCCTCACCCGCCTTGTCGCGTCCGCCGAGGCTCGGCCAGACCGCGTCGGCGCCGATGAACGTGGTCGCGTCGGTGTCGGGTGCGGGCGTCGTCGGCGGCAGCTCGACCGCGGCGGCCGGCGGGGTCGCCGTCTGCGTCGGGGCCGGGGCGTCCGTCGTCGCCGACGGGGTCGGCGTCGGGGTGGCCGTCTGCGTGGCGGTGGGCTTCGGCGTCGCCGCGGCCTTCTGCAACCCGCCGAGCTTCGACGTTCCGGCTGTCACCTCGGGCGTCGGCGTCGGGGTCGTCGCCGACACCTGCCGCAGCTCGTTGGACTGGACGGCGGCGACGGATCCGAGCGAGAGCACGTCCTTCGCGCGATTCGCGGGGATCGTCATGGCGTAGCCGCCGTAGATCGTCGCGTAGGTCGTGAGCATGCGGGCGTCGGGCACGGCGGCGAGCGCCTCGGCCTGGGCTGCGGCGATGCGCTCGTTCACGAACGCCGTGTACTTCGCGACCGCGGCACCGCCGTCGGCGAGCGCCTTTCCGGTCACTTCCGGGCTCGTCGCGGCGTAGCCCTCGACGTCGCCCGTGTACGACGCCACCGGATCCACGTCGACTTTGACCAGCACGGGGACGACCGCGGCATCCGACCGCGCGAGCAGGCCCTCATCGCTCTGGGCGAGCTGCCCCGACCGCGACTTCGCCCCCTCGGCCGACGGTCCGTCGGGCGTGAGCGGTGTCGCGGTGAAATCGGGGACATCGGGCGCCGCGTTGGCGGCGGGCGCCCCGACGGCGCCGAGGACGAGACCCGCCACAGCGACACCGATGATCCAGGTGCGCGTGCGGCGGCGGACGGAATTGCTCATGGCACTCCTCTATGTTCCTGCGGGGCACGCGAGAACTGGGATACCGGTGCGCCCCGTCGATGAACGCGACCCTAAGCGGAATCCCCGAGACACGCCAGACTCTTGATCAGCTGGATGCGACCTGGGTATTGTCTTTGACTCCGCGCCCGGCGCCCGCCGTCAGGCGTGTGCCGACATGACCTCACGTTCGAAGAGGTCGATTCCGCTCGTGTCGTACGCCGCCTCGGGGAAATAGTGGATCGCGTAGCCGAGACCGCGCGCGGCGAGCGCGGCGATGCGCTCCGAGACCTGCTCCGGCGTGCCGAATCCCGGCGACGAGAGGTAGTCCTGCTCCACGGCGTCAGCGCGCTCCTGTCCGAGGTGCGGCAGCAGGCGGGCCTTGACGGCCGCCAGGCGGTCGTGTGCCTCGGCCTCGGTCGCGCCGATGATCGTGTTGAACGACGCCGACCGGGTGATCTCGTCGAAATCCCGGCCGAGGTCGGCGCAGTGCCCGCGCAGGATCTCGCTCTTGCGGTCGAACTCCGACGCCTCGGCGGAGTAGTTCGTGTAGGTCGCGTACTTCGCCGCGATGCGCAGCGTCACCTTCTCGCCGCCCCCGGCGATCCACAGCGGGATCCCGCCGGGCTGCAGCGGCTTCGGCTGCACGATCGCGCCGTCCACCTGGTAGTACTCGCCGTCGAGCGTGGCCGACCCGGTCGTCCACGCCTGGCTCATGATGTCGACGCCCTCGCGGAGGCGCCCGAGGCGTTCCTTGATCGGCGGGAACCCGTACCCGTACGCGCGCCACTCGTGCTCGTACCAGCCTCCGCCGATGCCCATCTCGGCACGGCCTCCCGAGATGATGTCGACGGTCGCCGCGACCTTCGCGAGGTAGGCGGGGTTGCGGTAGCTCATGCAGGTGCACATCTGGCCCAGTCGGATGCGGTCCGTGGATGCCGAGAACGCGGACAGCAGCGTCCACGCCTCGTGGGTCGCCTCGGCGCTGTGCACCGGGGTGGTGTGGAAGTGGTCGTACACGAACAGCGTCTCCCACGCCCCGGCATCGGCGCGCTGGGCGAGAGATCGCATGACGTCCCACTGTGCGGCGGGATCGATGCCGACGAGGTCGAATCGCCAGCCCTGGGGAATGAAGGTTCCGAATCGCATGGTCCGAGCCTAGGGGCGATCGGATGCCGCCGGGCAACGTTTTCCGGCGAGCTCGGCGTGCGGCATCCGGGCTCGCATCACGGCGATCGCCTCGGGGTTCTCATCGACGAGGACGGCGTCTCGTCCGAGCGCCGAGGCGACGGCACCGGTCGTGCCGCTGCCGGCGAAGAAGTCGAGCACCCGGTCACCCGGACGACTCGACGCCTGCACGATGCGCCGCAGGACGCCCTCGGGCTTCTGCGTCGGGTAGCCCGTCTTCTCGCGGCCCGTCGTCGGCACGATCGTGTGCCACCAGACGTCGGTGGGCAGTTTGCCGCGGGCCGCCTTCTCGGCTGTCACGAGGCCGGGCGCCATGTAGGGCTCGCGGTCGACCGACGTCGAGTCGAACCAGTACCGGGCGGGGTCCTTGACGTAGACGAGGATCGTGTCGTGCTTGTTCGGCCAGCGGCTGCGGGACTTCGCGCCGTAGTCGTACGCCCAGATGAGCTCGTTGAGGAAGTGGTCGCGACCGAAGAGGGCGTCCAGCAGCACCTTCGCGTAGTGCACCTCGCGGTAGTCCAGGTGCAGGTACAGGGTGCCGTCGTCGGCGAGCAGACGCCACGCCTCTTCGAGCCGCGGCTCGAGGAAGCCCCAGTAGTCGTCGAAGCGGTCGTCGTAGGTGCGCAGGTCTCCGCGCAGCCGCTCGTACTCGCGTCCGTGGAACCCGCGGTGCGCCGGGCGCGCGGTCGCCTCCCGTCCGCCGAGTCCGTGAGCCTCCATCTGGGGGCCGAGACCGTGGGCTGCACCCGCTGTCTCGGCCCTCCGCTGGAGGCTCACGGACTCGGCGCCATCGGGTTCGGGCGAGCCGGCGAGCGTGGCAGCACGCGCGGTCTCGAGCGCGCGCTCGCGGGTGCGACCGGTGTTGAAGGGCGGGTCGAGGTAGATCAGGGCGAACGAGGCGTCGGGGAACGCCGCGATCACCTCGAGGTTGTCGCCGTGGTGGATCTGCACCGCGCCGCGCTGCGGCCCTTCGACGGTCTCGGGGACCGAGGCAGGCTCAGCGGCCGAGGCGGGCTCAGTGGCTGAGTCGGGCTCAGGGACCGGCACGGGCTCAAGAACCGAGGCGGGCTCAAGGACCGGGGCGGTCTCAGGGACCGGCGGGCGACCCGAGGCCGCGGCATCCGTCACGGCACGCGACGCAGCCACGCGTCGGTCGCGAACTTGCTCTCGACCAGCGCTTCGGCTTCGGCGTACTCCTCGTCGGAGATCGATCCGGGCACGGCGCCGTAGAGCTTCGCGAACGTCTCGACGAATCGGTCGATGATCTCGGCGCGGGTGAGCCCGGACTGGCGCTTGAGCGGGTCGACGCGCTTGGCCGCCGACGTCGTGCCCTTGTCGCTGAGCTTCTCGCGCCCGATGCGCAGCACCTCGGTCATGATCTGACCGTCCATGTCGTAGCTGAGGGTCGCGTGGTGGAGGATGCCCCCGTTGGCCAGTCGCTTCTGCGCGGCTCCGCCGATCTTGCCCTGCGGCGAGGCGATGTCATTGAGCGGCTGGTAGGTCGCCTCGATGCCGAGTGAGCGCAGCGCCTGCAGCACCCAGTCGTCGAGGAACGCGTACGAGTCGGCGAACGTGAGACCCGCGACGAGGGATGCCGGCACGTACAGCGAATACGTGACGATCGAGTTCGCCGCCATCAGCATCGCGCCGCCGCCCGAGATGCGACGCACCACGTCGAAGCCGTGGCGGGCCGCTCCGGCGGGGTCGACCTCGTTGCGCAGCGACTGGAACGACCCGATGACGACCGCGGACTCGTTCCACTCCCAGATGCGCAGGGTGGGTCGTCGCCGACCGTCGCCGACCCGGGTCGTGAGCACTTCGTCGAGCGCGAGGTTCATCTGGGGCGACACGGCGGGCTCGTGCACGATCTCCCAGTCGAAGTCCTTCCACCCCGGAGCCGTCACGAGCGCGCGGCGCACCGCCGTGCCGACGGACTCGGGCGTGAAGCCGAGCAGCTGGGCACCCTCGGGGAGGGCCGCGCGCACCGCAGCGGCGATCGTGGTGACGTCGGATTCGACCGGCATGCCGTTCACGGCGGCGTCGATGTCGGCGAGCGCGTCGTCGGGTTCGAGGAAGAAGTCGCCCGCGAGCCGGAAGTCGGCGATGCGGCCGTCGCGCTCCTCGAGATCGACGACGACGAGCTTTCCGCCCGGGACCTTGTATTCACCGTGCATGGATCCACCCTACGGCCGTACAGGCTCTACCCCGCCGGTGCTGGTAAGGTCGGACCCACGGCTCCTCGAGCCGTTGCGTCGTCTTCATGATGCCAGTCCTTATCCGGCCCCCGGCCGGTCACTGAGCTTGTCGAAGTGTCGAACGGCGAACCGATGCGTGATCCCACGCCGTCGCCATCTCCGCACAGCCGCGATCACACACGTCGATCTGCGCGCGCGTGCATTCCACCGAAAGCACCCATGTCTACATTCCTCTCCCTCGGCGTGCCCGAGAAACTCGCCAACGTCCTCTCCGCAGAGGGCAAGACCGAGGCGTTCGCCATCCAGCGCGACACCCTCCCCGACTCCCTCGCCGGGCGCGACGTGCTCGGCCGCGGCCGCACCGGCTCGGGCAAGACCATCGCCTTCGCGCTCCCCCTCGTGGCGCGCCTGTCCAACGCCAACGCGTCGGCCCGTCGCGCCGGTCGTCCCCGCGGTCTCGTGCTCGCCCCGACCCGTGAGCTCGCGTCGCAGATCGCCGCGACCATCAAGCCGTTGGCCGATGCCGCCGGCCTCACCGTCACCACGATCTTCGGCGGCGTGAGCCAGCGCCCGCAGGAGCAGGCGCTCAAGAGCGGCGTCGACATCATCGTCGCGTGCCCGGGTCGCCTCGAAGACCTCATGAAGCAGGGCTACGCCAAGCTCGACGCCATCGAGATCACCGTGCTCGACGAGGCCGACCACATGGCCGACCTCGGATTCCTCCCGGGCGTCACCCGGATCCTTGCCGCGACCCCGCAGGGCGGCCAGCGGATGCTGTTCTCCGCCACGCTCGACCGCGGCGTCGACAGCCTCGTGCGCCGCTTCCTCGCCAACGAGGTGCGTCACGAAGTCGACGAGGAGAGCGTGCCGCAGGGCGTCATGACCCACCGCGTGTTCGTCACCTCGAACGACGAGAAGTCGGCACTCGTGCAGCACCTCGCTTCCGGCCACGGCCGCCGCATCCTGTTCACGCGCACGAAGCACCAGGCCAAGAAGCTCGCCAAGCAGCTCACCGCAGCCGGCATCCCGTCGGTCGATCTGCACGGAAACCTCGGACAGAACGCCCGCGAGCGCAACCTCGCCGCCTTCGGCGCCCCGGTCGACAAGGGCGGCGTGCGCGTGCTCGTCGCCACCGACGTCGCCGCGCGCGGCGTGCACGTGGACGAGGTCGAACTCGTCGTGCACGTGGACCCGCCCGTCGAGCACAAGGCGTACCTGCACCGTTCGGGCCGCACGGCCCGCGCCGGTGCCGAGGGCGTCGTCGTGACGGTCGCCACCGATTCGCAGCGCGGCGAGGTCAAGGATCTCCTGCGCAAGGCGCAGGTCTCGGCGGCTCTCGAGCCCGTCACGGCCGCGCACGCATCGGTGTCGGCGCTCGTGGGCGCACCCGCCCCGCACGTCACCCCCGCCCCGGTGCAGCCGGCTCAGCAGCAGCGTCCGGCCCGCAAGAAGCCGGCCTCGGCCGGTGCGGGCCAGC
>JASDDH010000030.1 GCA_030407505.1 Planococcus sp. APC 4015 | reverse complement strand
GGCACGCAGGTCGCCGAAGGCGGGCTCCCCCGGCGCTACGACGGCGCAGGCGGCATCGCCGTGGCGTCGCCCGTCAAGGACGTGCGCACGTTCGAGGTGTCAGGCCGGCCCCGCGAGTACGTGCTCGAGGAGGCGATCGTCACCGACTACGCCCTCGTGCACGCCGCCGTCGGCGACCGCCACGGCAACCTCGTCTTCAACAAGGCCGCCCAGAATTTCAACCCGCTCGCCGCGATGGCCGGGCGGATCTGCATCGCGCAGGTGGAGCGGCTCGTAGAACCCGGCGAGATCGACCCGGCGACCATCCACCTGCCCGGCATCTACGTGCACCGCGTCGTCGAGGTGGGCACCGACATCGAGAAGCGCATCGAGCGCCGCACCGTGCGCCCTTCGACGAGCTCAGGGGCCGGGTCGAACTCAGGAACAGAGGACTGACATGGCGCTCAGCCGCAACGAGATGGCCGCGCGCGCGGCTCGAGAGCTCGCCGACGGATCGTACGTCAACCTCGGCATCGGGCTGCCGACGCTCGTGCCCAACCACGTGCCCGACGGCTTCACCGTCGTGCTGCAGTCCGAGAACGGCATCCTCGGTGTCGGTCCGTACCCGACCGACGAGGACGTCGACCCCGACCTCATCAACGCGGGCAAAGAGACCGTCACCGTGCTCGCCGGGGCCTCGTACTTCGACTCTGCGACGAGTTTCGGCATGATCCGCGGCGGCAAGATCGACGCCGCGATCCTCGGAGCCATGCAGGTGTCGACGGCCGGCGACCTCGCCAACTGGATGATCCCCGGCAAGATGGTCAAGGGCCCGGGCGGGGCGATGGACCTGGTGCACGGCGCGGCGCGGGTCATCGTGCTGATGGAGCACGTCGCGCGCGACGGCTCGCCCAAGATCGTGGACGAATGCTCGCTCCCGCTCACGGGGCGGGGCGTCGTTGACCGCATCATCACCGACCTGGCCGTCATCGATGTCACCGACGCCGGCCTGGTGCTCGTCGAGACGGCGCCGGGCGTCACCGTCGACGAGGTCATCGCCGCGACCGAGCCGCCGCTCACGATCTCACCCGAACTGATCGGCCACGAGAGGATCGAGTCATGAACCACGACGACGTCGTCATCATCGCCGCCGCCCGCACCCCGCAGGGGCGCCTCAAGGGCCGGCTCGCCGCACTGACCGCCCCCCAGCTGGGGTCGATCGCGATCGCGGGGGCACTCCAGAAGGGCGGCATCCCGGCATCCGCCGTCGATGCCGTGCTCGTCGGCCAGGTGCTGCCCGCCGGATCGGGCCAGAATCCCGCGCGCCAGGCGGCCATCGGTGCCGGCATCGGGTGGGACGTCCACGCCGGCTCGGTCAACAAGGTGTGCCTCTCGGGCCTCACCGCCATCATCGACGGCGCCCGCATGCTGCGGGTGGGCGACGCGACCGTCGTGGTCGCGGCGGGCATGGAGTCGATGACACGCGCGCCGCACCTGCTGATGGGCTCGCGCGACGGCTGGGCCTACGGCTCGATCGAAGTGCTCGACCACATGGCGTACGACGGCCTCACCGACGCGTTCGACCGCGAGAGCATGGGCGCATCGACAGAACGGCACAACGAGCGTCTCGGGGTGACGCGCGAGGCTCAGGATGCCGTAGCCGCCCGCTCCCACCAGCGCGCCGCCGCCGCGCACGACGCCGGGCTGTTCGAAGCCGAGATCGTCCCGGTCGAGATACCGCAGCGGCGCGGGGAGCCCGTGCGGGTCGCCGAGGATGAGGGCGTCCGCCCCGAGACCACCGCCGAGACCCTCGCGGGGCTGCGACCGGCATTCTCGAAGGACGGCTCGATCACCGCCGGCAACGCGTCCCAGATCTCGGACGGGGCCTCTGCCGTCGTCTTGACGACGCGCGCGCACGCAGCCGAGAACGGATGGGACGTGCTCGCCGTGGTGGGGGCATCCGGCCAGGTCGCCGGACCCGACAACTCGCTGCACGCCCAGCCCGCACGCGCGATCGAGAAGGCGCTGGCGAAACAGGGCATCGGCGTGGCCGACCTCGACCTCGTCGAGATCAACGAGGCGTTCGCCGCCGTCGTCGTGCGCTCGCAGGCAGAACTCGGTCTCTCGGACGACATCGTCAACCCGCACGGCGGAGGCATCGCCCTCGGGCACCCCATCGGGGCATCCGGAAACCGTCTCGTCGTGCACGCCGTGCACGAGCTCGTCCGCCGGGGCGTAGGCACCGCGGCGGTGGCCCTCTGCGGCGGTGGCGGTCAGGGCGACGCGCTCATCCTCACCCGCTGAGGTCGCCCCACCCTTCCCCGGTTCGCCGGTTTCGCCGAGTTGCCACTCGAGGTCGCAACAGACCGCGCATAACGACCACAAGCGGCAACTCGGCGACTGGCCGGGTCGGGGGCTGAGAAGCCTCAGCCCCACCCGCCGAGATAGGCCTCGAGGTCGACGTCGGCGCGCAGTGGGCTCAGGTCGCGCGCGACGACGCCCTCGACGCGGAAGAGGTCGTCCCGCGCCCACCGCCGGCTGCGGGCGGCCGCGCGCGTCGAGACGATCCGCACGAGGATCGTCCCGTCCGAGTCGTGCACCACCAGCTCGCCGAGCCGTTCGCGCGAGACGCGTCGCACGAGATCGGCCAACTGCTCGCCGTGCACACGCACCGGGCGCTCGATCTCGACGCGGATCCGCACCCGGTCGAAGCGGGCGCCGTCTGCGGCCGGCTCGGCACCGGCGAGCACCGCGAGCGCACTGTCGACGCTGACGAACGACTCGGCGTCGCTCGCATCGCGCGGCGGCACGACAACCACGTCGACCTTCTCGGGATGGATGCCGTGCCCACGGGATCCCGGCACGGGGATGACGTCGGCGAGACGAAGCGCCTCGGCGTCCTTCGCGGCCGGATCGGCGTCGGCTCGTCCGGCGGCGTCGGGACCGTCGTGCCACGCCACCGCCTGCGGCACGTGCGCCAGCACCGCCCCGCGGATCCACGCCCGGTAGGCCCACTCCCAGTCCTCGCCGCCGTAGCGGGTGAACCCCTCGTCGAACGGGCCGACTTCGGCGAAGAACGCGCGCGAGCATGCCAGCACCGCGCCGATCAAGTACCGGTAGCTGCGGTCGTCGGCATCCTTCAGGTCGCGGCTCCGGCGATAGGCGTCCTGCAGCCACGACGGCTCCTCCAGCTCGCGACCCGTCACGGCCTCCGCGATCGCGAGCCCGGGGTCGACGCCGTCGAGATCGGCGTGCCGCCGCCGACCCACCGTGACGCAGTCGGGCGCGAGGGAGGGGAGCCGCGTGAGCTCACGCACGAAACCGCGTTCCGGCGTCGTGTCGGCGTCCAGGAACACGAGCACGTCCCCCGTGGCGCGCGCGGCGCCCAGGTTGCGCGCGGCGGCCAAGCGGAATCCCTCATCCTCCTGCCGCACGAGGATCACCCCGGGGGGAACGACCGGGGGCTCGGGCGAGCCGTCGTCGGCGACGATGATCTCGAGGCGCTGGGGCGGGTGGTCCTGATCCCGGAGCGCCGTCAGCGTACGTGCGAGCTGCTCGGGCTGCCGGTAGTGCGACACGATCACCGACACGCGCGGCGGCTCGTCCGGCAGGACGCCGTCCAGGAGGTCCCACCGGTTGCCCGGGACGACGCGGCCACCGGTCATCCGGTCACCGGGCCGCTCCACCACGCGACATAGGCGCGCGCGGCGTCGCACACGGTCGGCCGCAGCGACGCTCCGCTCGTCGAGCGGGTGCGGCCCGGATCGCGCCAGGCGGCGACGAGCCGTGCGGCGAGGTCCGCCGGCTCATAGCGGGTCATCGTCCCGGGTCGCAGGGCATCCATCTCCTGGGCGTAGCGCGAGTCGACGACGAGCGGATGCCGGCCCGCCTCGACCCAGTCGAGCATGGTCCTCGATGCCGACACGTGCTCGTGTGCGGCGAGGGGGACGCCGTCGGCATCCATGCTCGCCGCGAACCGGTCGTCGTCGAGGAATCCGGTGATATCGAAGCTCACGCCCAGCCGGCTCGCCAGCGCCGCGAGCTCGTCGACGTCGTGCTCGTGCCCCGCAGACGATCCGCCGATCGCGCGCACCACGACGTCGGAGACGGCGTCGCCCGCAGCCCGCAGGTCGGCGGCCGCCCGGGCCGCCGCGCGGATCGCCGGCTCGTGCCCTTTTCCGGGGTACACGAACCCCGCGATGAGCACCGTGAGCGGGCGCGGCCCGGCCGAGTACGGCGGTGACGGAGACGGCGGAACCTCTGCCGACGTCGCGCCGAGAGGGATCACCCGCGGCTCGCGCGAGCCGGGAAGGAACTCCTCGACGAGCAGTCGTTCATGGTCGCTGTTGACGACGACGCCTCGCGCGGCCTCGATCATGCGCGCGTAGGCCGCTGCGCGTCGCCGCATCATGGTGCCGTCGGACGGCTGCGGCAGATCGTGCAGGGTGAGCGTGAGCGCGGTCCGCTCGCCGAGCGCCGCCACGGCGTCGCCCGCGGCCTCGGGCGAGCGGCCGAACAGCCGGTCGGTGGCATGCACGTGGACACGGGGAGCGGATGCGGCGAGCGCGAGCGCCTCGTCGACGCCGGCGGCGACCGCCACTCGTGCGTCGGGCTCGAGGGCCACCACCTGGACAGCGATGTCGGAGGCGTAGCGGACGACCCCGTGGGCGGGTGGCCCGACGAGGAGTTGGAGCGGGAGCGATTCGGTCATCCTGCTCATCGCTACCCGCCCCCCGCCCTCAGGTCAAGCACCGCGGGCGATCGATTTTTTACGCCTATCGTCGGCACCGAAGCCCCCCTTCTGGAAGGAGAAGACATGAGCATGCCCCCTGCGCCGACGCTCGTCGCTCCTGCCGAATCGACTCCGGTCACCGTCGTCTCCGTGCCCGCGGACCACCCGTACGTGCGGCGGGTCACGGCGGCACCGGGGATCACCGTGTCTCCCGATCCCGAAGTGCCCGGCCGGGCTGCGGGCGTGTGGTGGCCACCGGCCGCCCTCTCACCCGAGTGGATCGATGCGAACGCGGCCGCGGCCGACCTGCTGCACGTGCACTTCGGCACCGAGTCCTTCGCGCCGGGCCATCTCACGCGGTGCATCGCGGCTGCCCACCGCGCCGGCTGGCCGGTCGTGTTCACCGTCCACGACCTCGACCACCCGCAGCTCGCCGAGCAGGCCGGGTATCGCCGCCAGCTCGACGAGCTCGTCACGGGCGCCGATGGGCTCGTCACGCTGACGTCGGGGGCGGCCGATGCGGTCCGCCGTCGCTGGGGGCGTGACGCCGCCGTGATCCCGCATCCGTCCGTCCTCACTTCGCACGCCGACATCCCGCAGGTACCGCGTTCGACCACGATGCGTGTCGGCGTGCACCTCAAAGACCTGCGTGCCAACGTCGACGGGCCCGGCACGGTCTCCGCCCTCCTCGCCGCGCTCGAGCGACTGGGCGCTCGCGGACTCGACGTCATCGGCGAGGTGCGCCTGCACCGGGCCGTGCGCGACGAGCGCTCGCGCGACGAGGTGCGGCGGCTGTGCGCCGACGACGAGTCGGTCGAGCTCATCGAGCACGAGCGGCTCTCCGACGCCGAGCTGACGGCGGCGCTGAGCCGACTCGACGCGTGCGTCCTGCCCTACCGGCACGGCACGCATTCCGGGTGGCTCGAACTCTGCTGGGATCTCGGAGTCGCCGTCGTCTCACCTGACATCGGTCACTATCTCGAACAGCATCGGGACGGCACCGTCGCGGGGTTCGCGCCGGGATCGACCACCTCGCTGACCTCGGCGCTGGGCGACGTGCTCGACCCCGACGTCCACGCGCGCCGGGGTTCCGTGCGCAGAACAGCGCTCACGGCATCGCGACAGATGGCGCGGACGCGCACCGATGCCGCAGCCGCCGCCGCGCACGCCGCGCTGTACCGCGGGCTGATCGCGGAGCGGGTCGCATGATCGGGCGGCACCGTCTGCGCATCCTCGTCATCGCCCCCCTGCGGTTCCCCATCGCACAGCCGCACGCGGGCGGATTGGAGTCCGCGGTCTGGTCCGAGGTTCACGCCCTGCGCCACCGGGGCCACGACGTCACGCTCATCGCCGTTCGGGGGTCCGACTTCATCAGGGCGGGAAGCGCGTTCGACGTGCCGCCCCTCTCCTGGCCGCAGGGGTCCTCCCCCACCGATCAGAGCTACCCGCCGAGCTACGAAGAGCGGTCCGTGCCCGCTCTCGAGCGGGCGCTGGACGAGGTTGCGCGCAGCGCCGGCAGGTACGACGTCATCTCGAACCACTGCCTGCATCCGCTCCCGCTGCAGCGCGCTCCGCGTCTGGGTGTGCCGATGGTGACGACGCTGCACACCCCGGTCGACGACGACTTCGTCTCGGCGCACCGAGCCGCCGAGGGACGCGGAAGCGTCTTCCTGTCGGTCAGCGAGCACACGCGGCGCTCGTGGGCGCGCGCCGGAGTGCCTTCGCGACTGCTGGCGAACGGCGTGGACCCGGCATCCTGGGTCGCGGGTGCCGGAGGCGACGGCCTGGTCTGGTTCGGGCGCGTCGTGCCCGAGAAGTCTCCCCACCTGGCGGTCGCCGCCGCACGTCTGGCCGGCAGGCCACTCACCCTGGCGGGCCGGATCGGCGACCGGGAGTACGCCGATCAGGTGCTGTTCCCGCTCCTCGGCGACGACGTCGACTACGTCGGACCGCTCGCACCCGCCGAGCTCGTGCGCCTGGTCGGCAGCAGCGCCGTGGCACTGGGCACCCCGTCGTGGGCCGAGCCGTTCGGACTGGTCGCCCCCGAGTCGCTGATGTGCGGCACACCGGTCGTGAGCTTCGCGGTGGGCGGTGTTCCCGAGATCGCGGCCCGCAGCGTCGGGATGTCGCTCGTGCGTCCCGGCGACGTGGAGGCGATGGCGGTCGAGGCCGAAGAGCTCATCGCGACCGAACGCACCGACCCGACGTTCCGTGCCCGCGTGCGGGCGAGCGCGGTGCACGAGTTCTCCCTGTCGAGCCGCGTCGCGGTCCTCGAGGACCACCTGCTCGCGCGAGCGCGCGGAGTGGTGCCGATCTCGGACGAGCTCACGGCATGACGACACGCCTCGGCTGGTACGTGCATCATCACGGTCGCGGTCACCTGACGCGGCTTCTCGCGATCGCGCCGCGTCTCGACGCGGCCATCACGTGCTTCAGCTCGCTCGCCGCCCCGGCAGAGCTTCCGCCGAACTGCACGTGGGTCGTGCTGGACCGCGACGACGACCTCGTCGACGGACGCGATCCGGCGGGTGCCGAGCCGACCGTCGACGGGATGCTGCACTGGGCGCCGCTGGGGCACGCCGGCCACCGATCGCGGCTCGCAGCCATCGCGTCGGCCGTCGCCGCAGATCCGCCCGACGCCTTCGTCGTCGACGTCTCGGCCGAAGTGACGCTGCTCGTGCGGCTGCTGGGCATACGCCCCGTGGTCCTGACACAACCCGGGGCACGGGATGACGAGCCGCACCTCCTCGCATTCCGCGCGGCCGACACCATCGTGGCTCCGTGGCCCCGTGCCCTCATGGAGCCGCCACACCTCGCCCCCTTCGCCGACAAGACTGTCTACACGGGCGGCATCAGCCGCTTCGACGGTCGCGCCGATGGGCCTCGCCGCGCCGGGGGCGGAGTCGTCCTGCTCGGCGGTGCGGGTGGCAGCGCCGTGATCGAAGACGACATCGTCGCGGCATCCGCCGCCTCGGATGCGCCTTGGACGATCCTGTCGGGCTCGGGATGGACCGCCGACCCGTGGACCGCTCTGCGCGATGCCGACGTCGTCGTCTCGTGGGCCGGCCAGAACGCGATCGCCGATCTCGCCGCCGTCGACGCGCGCGCGATCGTCGTTCCCCAGGAACGCCCCTTCCGGGAACAGGCCGGCACCGCCGACGCTCTGCACCGCGCGGGCCTCGCCGTCGTGCAGTCGTCGTGGCCCGCACGCACGGCCTGGCCGGCACTGCTCGAACGAGCCCGCGGTCTGCGCCCGGACTGGAGCCGCTGGCAGGTGCACGGCGGCGCCGGACGCGCGGCCGACGCCATCATGGCCGCCGCTCGGAGCAGGGCATGACCACCGCGCGACCCGCCGTCGTGACTCTCTGCTCGACGCCGCGCTTGGCGCACGTGCGGAATCAGCTCGCGGCGATCGACGGCGCGACCCGCATCGTCGTCTGGGTGGGCGACGACCCGCATCCCGCGCTCGACGCCGATCATGTGCTGAGCGTGCCTCCCGGCGACGAGGGCCTGCGACTCGCCGCGGCGCGCAACGCCGGCGCGTCTCTCGCGATCGACACCGGCGCCCCCCTGCTCGTCTTCCTCGACGCCGACTGCGTGCCCGGCACGGCGCTCCTCCCGCGGTACCTGCAGGCGGCCGAGCGGCTGCCGGGCGCGATGCTCTGCGGACCGGTCACCTATCTCTCCCCCGACGTCGATGCGACGGATGCCGCGGCTCTCGTCCGGGCGACGGCGCCGCATCCCGCCCGACCCGACCCGACAGACGGTGCCGAGCAGCGTGCGACCGCCGACGAGTACCGCCTGTTCTGGTCGCTCTCGTTCGCCGCGACCCCCGAGACCTGGCGACGCTCCGGCGGCTTCGACGAGGGATACGAGGGCTACGGCGGAGAGGACACGGACTTCGCCTTCACCCTGCGCGCCGCCGGCATCCCCCTCGCGTGGGTCGGCGGTGCGCACGCGTACCACCAGCATCACGAGACGTCATCCCCGCCGTGGCAGCATCTGGACGACATCCTGCGCAACGGCGAGCGGTTCGCGGCGCGCTGGGGCGAATGGCCGATGTCGGGCTGGATCGACGCCTTCGCGGCCGCCGGAGCCGTCATGTGGGACGGCCGCACCTGGCGCCGCACCTGAGTCAGCCCCGGTCGAGCAGTCCGTCTGCGGCGGCGATGAGATCGGCCGCGACGGGATCGGGGGCGAAGTCCCCGACGCGCTCCTGAGCCGCCTCCGCGAGGGCTGTCGCCAGCCCGCGATCCGTCAGGAGTCGCTCGAGGGCGACGGCCAGCGGTGCCGGCGCCGCGGGCGGCACCATGAGGCAGTCCACGCCGTCGACGCAGAAGTCGTCGAAGCCGCTCCCCGTGGTCACGACGAGGGGCGTCCCGATCGTCTTCGCCTCGAGGGCCACGTTCCCGAACCCCTCCCAGCGGGACGGGCACATCGCGACGGATGCCGCGCGGATCGCGGCGAAGAGCCGGTCGCCGGGCACGTGCCCGAGCCACGTGACGAGGGGGCGCGCCGTGGCCGGCAGCGACGCCAGCAGGTCGGCGCGGGTGGGCTCGAAACGCGCATCGCCGCCCGCTCCTGCGAGCACGAGCCGCACGTGCGGCATGCGCTCGTGCAGCGCGCCGAACGCCGACACGGCGTCGACGACGCCCTTGCGCCGCTCGGAGCGTCCGAGGAAGAGCACGATCGGATCCCCACCCGGCGGCCATCCCTCGGGCACGGCCGCCGTCGACGCCGCGCGCACACGGTCGAGGTCGATGCAGTTGCGCACGACGGCGGCACGCGGCAGCCGCGGGAACGCCGACGTCGTCCACGCGAGCATCGCCTGCGAGATCGCGATGACACCCGCCGACCGCCGGATCTGCCGCGCCTCCATCGCCCGCTGGAGCAGGACCGCCGGGCGATCGGCGAGGGGGAGGTCGCGCAGCCGCAGCCGCGACACCTCGTGCGCGAGCCGGATGCCCGTGGCCAGATTCGTCAGCAGCGGCGCATCGACGGGGAGGAACGCCCCCAGGCCGATCCATTCGGGCAGGAAGACCCGGTCGTAGTCGCCGTGCCGGTAGGCACGGCGCACGCGCAGGGCGCGATGCGCGAGTGCGAAGGCCCGCGGCATCCGATCGGTGCGCTCGTACGCGAGGAGCCGCACGCCGTCGAGATCGGCGGCGGGGATGGCAGGACCGTCGGAGAAGACGACGAGGTCGACGCCCACGCCCTGACGGACGAGTGCGGGCAGCAGAGCGGCGTAATGGGTGCCGATGCCGCCCGTGTACGGGGTGAGCCCGGCGTACTCGGTCGTGGCGACGAGCCACCGCGGTCGCTCCCCCATCGTCCCAGGCTAAGCCGACACGGGCGCCGACGCATGCCTGCGGGTCGGCGTCACGCCGTCAGCAGCGCCTCATCGCGGACGATGGCGCGCACGGCATCCCGACCCGCACGGTTGGCGCCGATCGTCGACTGCGACGGCCCGTAGCCGATGAGGAACAGCCGAGGCTCGTCGAGCGCGCGCGAGTCCGCCGCGCGGATGCCGCCCTCCGGTGTGCGCAGGCGCAGCGGCGCCAGGTGGTCGACGGCGGCGCGGAATCCGGTGGCCCACAGGATCGCGTCGAGCGGCTCGAAGCTGCCGTCGGGCATCCGCGCCCCGCCTTCTTCGAGCGACGCGAACATCGGATGCCGCACCAGCACGCCCCGCGCCTGCGCGGCGCGCGCCCACGGCGTCCAGTGCATCCCCGTCACCGAGATGACGCTGCCGGGTGGGAGGCCCCGTCGCACGCGCTCCTCGACCCCGGCGATGGCGGCGACGCGGGCGGGGATGTCGAAGGGCTCGTCGCTCCACTCCGGTTCGCGCCGCGTGAACCACACCGTGTCGGCGACCCGGGAGATCTCGTCGAGCAGCTGCACGGCTGAGATGCCGGCGCCGACGATCCCCACCCGCTGCCCGGTGAACTCGGTCGCCGAGACGTAGTCGGCGACGTGCAGCTGGCGCCCGGCGAAGCGGTCGCGTCCCGGGTAGTGGGGCAGGAAGGGCCGCGTCCACGTGCCTGTCGCGTTGATGACGTAGCGCGCGCTCCACGAGCCCCGGTCGGTGTCGACCACGAGACGGCCCGCGGGGTCGTCGTCGGCCCGTCGCACCGCCCGCACGCGCACCGGCCGCTGCACGTCGAGGTCGAAGCGCTGCTCGTACGCCGCGAAGTACGGGGGCAGGGCGTCGCGACTGGACTCGTCGTCGCCCAGAGGAGGAACGGCGAAGCCCGGAAGCTCGTGGATGCCGTTGACGGTGGCCATGCGCAGCGACTCCCACCGGTGCTGCCAGGCGCCGCCCGCCCGGTCGTTCGCGTCGAGCACCACGAAGGTGCGATCGCCCTCGGCTGCCTGGCGGACGGGCACGAACCCCGTGCGGCGCAGGTGGTAGGCGGCCGACAGCCCGGCCTGACCGCCGCCGATGACGACGACATCCACGCGCTGCGCATCCACACCACCGGGAACACGCGGCCGCTGTCGCGGATTCCCGCCGGTGGCCGATACTGAGGCGTGGCCTCACCAGACGACGCGCACCGCGCCGCGCACGCGCTTCCCGGCCGCGACGTGCCCGAGCGTCTGCTCAGTCACGGACGGGTGCTGATCGCGTGGGCGGATGCCGGCACGGCCGACCCGTCCGGTCGGCGGGGCGTCGCCGACGCGCTGCTCGCGAAGCTCGTCGCCGCGCTCGGAGAGTCCGGCACGATCGGGCGACTCTGCCCGACGTGCGGCAGCACGATGCACGGGCGTCCGGTCGTCGACGCGCCCGTGGCGTTGAGTCTCGGCTACGCCGGTGCTCTGGTCGCCGCGGCCGCGGCACGCACGGCTGAGGCGGCATCCGTCGGCATCGACATCGAGCCCGACGACCGCGAGGTCGGCGACCTTCGCGCCCTGTTCGCGCCGCGCGATGCGCCCGACCTCGCCGGATGGACGCGTATCGAGGCGGTGCTGAAGGCAGACGGGCGCGGCATCCGGCTCGATCCGTCGCGTGTGGTGATCGAGGGCGCACAGGCGACGCACCCCGGTCCGTTCGAGGTCGCGACGATCGACGGACCCGCGGGCCACATCATCAGTGTCGCTGTCGCAGCGCCAGCGCCTCGGTGACCGGCGCGGGCGCATCGGTGCGCGTCGACGGGGGCAGGGGCGGAAGCGCGGTGCCGACGAGCCACGCGTGGAACAGCGTGCCGAGAGATGCTCCCGAGATCTCCTCGGCGAGCGCGACGAAGTCGGCGGTCGTGGCGGTCGATCCGCGGTATCGCGCCGTCCAGGCGTGCAGCAGGCCGAAGAACGAGTCGTCGCCGATCGTGAGGCGCAGGGCGTGCAGCGTGACCGCGCCCCGCTTGTAGACGCGGTCGTCGAACATCAGGTCGGGCCCGGGGTCGCCGGTCACGAGATCGTGCGGCAGCGCGGCCAGCTGGGCGTGGTGACCGAGCGCCTTCGCGTGCGCCGAGGGCCCGCCCGAGCTCTCGGACCAGACCCACTCGGCGTAGCAGGCGAACCCCTCGTTGAGCCAGATGTCGCGCCACTGGGCGACGCCCACGCTGTTGCCGAACCACTGATGGGCGAGTTCGTGCGCGATGAGCCGCTCGAGCCCGCCGACGCCGTCGATGTGGTTCGCACCGAAGATCGCCATGGCTTGAGCCTCGAGCGGGATCTCGAGGTCGTCGGCGGTCACGACGATGGCGTAGTCGGCGAAGGGATAAGGTCCGAAGGACGTCTCGAAGACCGCCATCATCCGGTCGAGCGGCGCGAAGTCGGCCCGCACGCGGGCGGCGAGGGGCTTGGGGTAGTACAGCTCGCCCCGGACGGACCCCAGCGCACGCGTCTCGTGGGTGTAGCGGCCGATCTGCGCCGTCACGAGGTACGTCGGCGTCGGGGCGTCCAGCTCGAACAGCCACACCCGGCGCCCGCCCGCCGGGACGCACGAGACGAGCCCGCCGGCGACCACCGTGTAGGCGGCATCCGTCGTGATCTCGATGCGGTAGGTCGCCTTGTCGGCGGGCACGTCGTTGCACGGGAACCACGTGGGCGCGCCGGTGGGCTGGGATGCCACGAGCACGCCGTCCTCGAGTTCCTCCCATCCGATCGTGCCCCACCGCGTCCGCCGCGGACGGGGGGCGCCCGCGTACGCGATCGACACGGCGAATACCTGACCGGCCGGACGCGGGGCGCCGAACGTCACCTTGAGCTTGCGGTCGCTCTGCTTGAACGTCGCCCGCGGGTCGCCGTCCACCTTGACCCGCGTGGCCCGCAGGCCGACCAGGTCGAACGAGATCGAGCGGGTCTCCTCCACGACGACCCCCGAGATGACCGCCGTGCCGGTGAGCCGGTTGGTGGTCACCTTGTACTCGAGCGTCAGGTCGTAGTGCGCGACATGGATGCGGGCATCGCCGCTCTGCGGCGTGTAGGCGTCGACGGTCATCCGTCAGCCGCCTGATACGCGCGAACCTTCACCGCCCGCCAGGGCCCGATCGGATTCCCGCTCCACCGGCTGCCCACCGGCACGGTCTCGCCGCGCATGACGAGGGATGCCGGGCCGACGGTGGCGTCGGTGCCGATGGTCGCGGCCGGCAGCACGACGCTGTGCGGACCGAGCGTCGAGCCCGCTCCGAGGGTCACGGTGTCGATGCTCATGACTCGATCATGGAACAGATGCGTCTGCACCACACATCCGCGGTTCACCGTCGCCCCGTCGCCGAGGGTCACGAGGTCGGGTTCGGGCAGCCAGTAGCTGTCGGTCCACACCCCTCGTCCCACCTTCGCACCGAGCGAGCGCAGCCACATCGCAAGGGCCGGGGTGCCCGCCGCCGCGTTCGCGAACCAGGGAGCCGCGACCATCTCGGTGAACGTGTCGGCCACCTCGGTGCGCCACACGAAGCTCGACCAGAGCTGATGCTCGCCGGGTCGGATGACCCCGACGAAGATCCACTTCGCCGCCGTCGTGACCCCGGCGGCGACCGCCCCGGCGACGAGCAGCACCGAGCCCGAGAGCAGCACGGCGGCTCCGAGGCCCCAGGCCTCGATGATCGCGGCGAGCGTGAGCAGCACAGCGAGCCCGAGCGCGCACGTGACCACGAGCGGCACGACCCGCCCGAGTTCCCACAGCGCCCGCGCGACGCGCAGCGACGTGCGCGGACGGTAGGTGCGCTCGAGGTCGCCGTCATTGACGACGCGGCGCAGGCGCACCGCCGGCGATCCGAGCCACGACGAGCCGGGCTTGGACTTCTCGGGCGCGACCGACAGCACGGCCACGAGCCCGTCGCGGGGCACCCGGTGCCCCGCCGCGGCCATGCCCGAGTTGCCCAGGAACGCCCGCTTGCCGATCCGCGCGTGCGCGATGCGCATCCATCCGCCGCTGAGCTCGTAGGTGGCGACCATCGTGTCGTCGGCGAGGAACGCCCCGTCGTCGATCGTCGTCATCGACGGGATGAGCAGAACCGTGGATGCCTCGACGTCGCGGCCGACGGTGGCGCCGAGCATCCGCAGCCAGAGCGGGGTGAGCAGGCTCGAGTAGAGCGGGAAGAGGATCGTGCGGGCCGAGTCGAGCAGCCGCTCGGTCGTCCACGCCTGCCAGGCGACCCGGCCGCGCACGGGGTGGATGCCCTCGACCAGACCGATCGACAGCAGACGCACGAGAAGCACGACGGATGCCGCGAACACGAGGCCCACCACGAGGGTCGCCGGCACGAGAGCCACGAGCGCGCCGGGCACGGCGGCGGCGATCGAGTCCGCGCCGCGCATGCCCTGCGCGAGCACGAGGCCGCCGACCGCGAACGCGGCGAGCGGCAGCAGTCCGAGCGTCGTCGACGAGACGGCGTACGCCCACAGCCAGCGGCGGCGGGTCGGCGGGGCGGTCGGCGCGAGCGGCGTCGACGTGCCGCCGACGCGCACGGCGGGCGAACCCGCCCAGCGCTGCCCCGCCCGCACGCGGCCGAAGACGGCCGAACCCGGTGCGATCTCGGCGTCGCGGCCGATCTTGGTGCCGGGCGCGAGCGTGCTGCGGGCGCCGATCGTCGCGCCGGCGCCGATGCGGATGCCGCCGATGCGCACGGTCGCCCCGTCGATCCAATAGCCGGTGAGGTCGACCTCGGGCTCGATCGCGGCGCCCGAGCCGACCTCGAGCATGCCGGTGACCGGCGGAAGGGTGTGGAGGTCGACCCCGCGGCCGATCTTCGCGCCGAGCGCGCGGGCGTAGTAGACGACCCAGGGCGCGCCGGCGAGCCCGACGGGATCGACCTGGTGCGACACCTGCTCGGCGAGCCACAGCCGCAGGTGCACCCCGCCGCCCCGCGGATAGTCGCCGGGCTTCAGCCCCGCGAGCAGCATCCGCGCGATGCCGGCGGTCACGGCCATGCGGCCGAAGGGGGTGGCGAACAGCACGAGTCCGCCGATCAGCACCCACGCGGGCGCGCCGGGCAGGAACTCGAAGCCGGGCAGGAGGCGCAGCAGTCCGCTGGCGACCAGCAGCCAGACAAGCCAGCGCGCGCCGCTGAGGATGAACAGCGGTACGGCGGCGATCGTCTGCACCCACTGCATGACGCGCGGCGTCGGACTCGAATGGGTGAAGGTCGTCGAGGGCTCGTCGTCCGAGGACTCCGCCTCGACGGCATCCGCCATCTTGCGCAGCCGCGGCAGGTCGTAGACGTCGGCCATCGTGAACTCGGGGGCCCGCACGCGGATGCGTGAGACGAGCTGCGCGGCAGCGAGCGAGCCTCCGCCGAGGGCGAAGAAGTCGGCGGAGTCGTCGGACGGGCGCGTTCCGAGTACGGCCGCCCACTGCTCGGCGAGCCAGGCCGAGGTGCCCGTGAGACTCGAATCGCCGTCGTCGCCACCGTCGAGGGGCCACGGCAGCGCCGCCTTGTCGACTTTGCCGGACGTGCGCACCGGCAGGTCGTCCACGACCGCGATCATCGGGATGAGCGGGGCGGGCAGCGTCTCGGAGAGCTCGGCGCGGGCGGTCTGCCGGTCGAATCCCTCGGTCGGCACGACGTAGCCCACCAGCAGTGAGATGCCGGCCTCGGTCTTCTGCACGACCACCGTCGCCGCCGACACGGCCGTGAGCGACTGCAGCGCGGCCTCGACCTCGCCGAGCTCGATGCGCCGGCCTCCGATCTTGACCTGGTCGTCAGCTCGACCCTGGAACACGAGCCCCTCGGCGTCGGCGCGAACGAGGTCTCCCGACCGGTATGCGCGGTCCCAGCCGAGGGTCGGGAACGGCGCGTACTTCTCCGCATCCTTCGCGGGGTCGAGATATCTCGCGAGACCGACACCGCCGATGATCAGCTCGCCCACCTCGCCCTCGCCGACGCGGGCGCCTGCGGCATCCACCACGGCGAGCTTCCACCCGTCGAGCGGAAGTCCGATCCGCACCGGTCCCGTGCCGTCCATGAGGGCGGCGCACGCGACGACGGTCGCCTCGGTCGGACCGTACGTGTTCCAGACCTCGCGCTCGTCGCCGACGAGACGGGCCGCGAGCTCGGGCGGCAGCGCCTCGCCGCCGAAGATCAGCAGGCGGATGTTCTCGATCGCGTCCTGCGGCCACAGTGCGGCGAGGGTGGGCACCGTCGAGACGACCGTGATGCCGTGCCCGACGAGCCACGGACCGAGGTCCTCGCCCGAGCGCACGAGTGCGCGAGGCGCCGGCACCAGGCACGCGCCGTGCCGCCACGCGAGCCACATCTCCTCGCACGACGCGTCGAAGGCGACCGACAGCCCCGCGAGCACGCGGTCGCCCGGACCGAGCGGGGCGTCCTGGAGGAAGAGCCGGGCTTCGGCGTCGACGAACGCCGCAGCCGAGCGATGCGTCACCGCGACGCCCTTGGGAACACCCGTCGAGCCCGACGTGAAGATGATCCACGCGTCGTCGTCGACCGTCGGCGGGGCCACGATCGGCGTGGAGCTCGTGCTCGGGTGCGGCTCGACCCCGTCGAAGAGTCCGGATTCCGTCGCCCCGGCGTCGGCGGGGTGGTACTCGCCACGCGCCCCGATGACGCCGCGCACGCGCGCCTCGCCGAACACGAGGTCGGCGCGCTCCTGCGGATCGTCCGCGTCGACCGGCACGTACGCCGCCCCCGCCGCCATGACCCCCAGGATCGAGATGTACAGCTCGCGGTCGCCCGACGGCATCCGCACCCCGACCCGGTCGCCCGTCTGCACGCCGTGCTCGCGCAGCCGCGCCGCCGTGCGCCACACCCGGGCGAGCAGCTCGCGGTAGCTGAGTGCGCCCGCGGCGTCCTCGATCGCCGACGCCTCGGGGTGAGTCGTCGCGCCGGCGCGCAGGATGTCGATGAGCGTTCGCGGCGGGGCTGCGGCCTCCGAGCGATCGAGGTTCTGCTGCACGGGGTCAGGCTGAGAGCAGTTCGACCAGCTGCGCCTTGTTCAGGCGCGAGTAGCCGGTGCGGCCCGCTGCCTTCGCGCGGGCGCGCAGCTGCACCACCGTCAGCGCCGAGATGTCTGCGGTCGCGGGCCCCGGCGTCCGCGCCGCACGCCGGGTGCGGGGCGCGGGTGCGGGTGCGGGGGGCGCCTCGGCCGCCGAGACCGCGGTGATGACGTCGTCGAGCTCCTCCGTGGTCACCGGGATGCGCTCGTCGGCAGTGAGGGGTTCGGCCGGCGCGACGGTGTCGGCTTCTGCAACCCCGCCCGTCGTGACACCCTTCCCGGCCTTCGCGGCTTTCCCGGCCTTCGCGGCTTTCCCTGCCTTCGCGGCTTCGGTCGGCTTCTCGGCCTTCTTCTCGGCGACCTTCTTCGCGGCGGCCTTCTTCGCGGCGGCCTTCTTCGCGGCGGCGGTCTTCTCGGCCTTGGCCGCGGCTGCCTTGCGCGCCTTGTCCGCGGCCTTCGCTTCGGCAGCGGCAGCCTGCTCCGCAGCTTTGGCCGTCAGCTTCGCCTCGATCTTCGCTGCCGCCATCTCGATCGCGGCGACCGCGGCAGCGGCCTCCTTCTCGACCTTGCGGGGCTTCGCGGCGATCCTCTTCTTCGAGGGTGCGGCCGCATCCTTCGCCTCTTCGGCGAGGGCCCGCAGCGTCTTGGCATGCTTCTTGGGCACCGACTTGCTCAGTCGTCTGGCGTCTTTCGCTGCGATCGCAGCGGCATCCGTCGCGGCCTCGGCCGCCTTGTGAGCCTGGGTCATCTTCGCCATCGTCCTACCTCCCGATTCGCCGCGCGCCGACAGGGCGGGGCGGCGCACAGATTACAGGGTCGAGGCGAACGACCGGCGAACGCAGGCCCCTCGACGACGACGTCGGGGACGCCAGGAGAAAAGAAGAAGAATTTTCTTGTCCACCGTTTGGTGGACAAGCACCCTGAGGAGTATTGTCATCTCAGCAGCCGATCGACCGGGTTCCTGGGGAACGCGGGCGGGTTGCACGTTGGGGATCTCCTGCACCTCTGAGCAGGTTCGCGACGTTTCGAGGCGGCGACTGGGACGCATGCCTTAGCGGCCCCCTCGAGCGGTTCAGTTGGCGCTGAACCCGCTCGAGGGGGCCCATTCGATCTGCAAGCCTGCCGTCGACCGCTGGGGGGCGGCCTGTGCATTACGTGCTGGGGACACGTGACGAGCGGGCCCTCTGAGACAGATCACTTCGATACTAAGCGCACGAAGGCACGGATCCACTCACCTTCGGCACGAAATCCGCGGGGCGCAGCGCGCCCCGCGGCGTTCAGACTCGGCGGTACTCGCCGACCATCGGGCAGTCGAACGGGTCGCGCGCAGCGAGGCCGACGCGGTTCAGATACTCGATGACGATCGCGTACGACTTGAGGATCGTCGTCTCGGTGTACGGCACGTCAAGGGTCTGGCAGTAGTCGCGCACGATCTCGCGCGCCTTCGACAGGTGCTTGCGCGGCATGCTGGGGAAGAGGTGGTGCTCGACCTGGTAGTTGAGGCCGCCCATGAACCACGTCGCCCACCATCCACCGCTGACGTTGCGCGACGTGCGCACCTGCTTGGTGAAGAAGTCCAGACGTGCGCCGGGAGCGATGATCGGCATGCCCTTGTGGTTCGGCGCGAAGGCGGCGCCCATGTACACGCCGAACACCGCGAGCTGCACGCCCATGAAGGCGAACGCCATACCCAGGGGCAGGAAGAGGAAGACCGGCACGATCACCACGGCGAGGCGCGCTGTGATGAGCCCGAGCTCGAGCCACCGGGTCTTGCCGAGGCCCTTCGTCGTGACGAGGTACTTGATGCCCAGATAGTGCAGGTTCAGGCCCTCGAGCGTGAGGAGCGGGAAGAAGAGCCATCCCTGTCGCTTCGTGATGAAGCGGCGCAGGCCGCGGGCGCTGGCGGCGTCGTCCGCGACGAACGAGATCGTGTCGATGTCGATGTCGGGGTCTTTGCCGACCCGGTTCGGGTTGGCGTGGTGACGGCTGTGCTTCGCATCCCACCACGACAGGCTCATGCCCACGACACCGCCCGCGATGATGCGGGCGAGCAGGTCGGCCGACGGACCGTTCGAGAGGATCTGGCGGTGCGCCGCCTCGTGGGCCAGGAATGCGGCCTGCGTGAGCATGATGCCCAGAGCCGCGGCGATGAGCAGCTGGAACCAGCTGTCGCCGAGCAGGATGAAGCCGGTGACGACTCCGCCGAAGCCGGCGGCGACGAGGCCGCCGATCATGAGGTAGAACCACGGCGTGCGGGCCAGCAGGCCCGTCTCCTTCACGACCTGGGACACCTGCGTGTACGCGCGGCCGATCGGCGGGAACGACGTCTGATCCGAGTAGGTCTGACGAACAGGGCCGAGTGTGGAGACGGGAGTGGCCATCAGGCCTCCTCTGGGTTTCGCAGCGCGACCCGGAAGCCAGACTGAAGTGGTGAGACGCCGGTCGGTGACCGCCGCCTAATTGCGAGACTACGCCCCGGGGCATGCAGCGAGCGGCATGTTCGGCAGATGATCAGGACCCCCTCAGGGTTCGGATATCGGCGATTTCCCCTGCATCCGGATCGCCCCTCCCGGGAGAAGAACTCCGCAGGAGCTGTTTCGAGGGCGAGACCGGGGGGTGTGCTCATGAGGAGCAAGAACATCGACGCGACGTGGTTCGAGTACGAGCGGTACGGCGATGCCGACGTGCTCACCCGGCGCACCGAGCGACTGGAGCCGCCGACGGGTGATCAGGTCAGCGTCGAGGTCATCACGACGTCGATCAACCACACCGAGGTGTTCCTGCGCAACGGCAACGAGCCGGAGTGGTCCGTCGGGCCCTGGCCACGGCGATCGGGCAGCGACTTCGCGGGCATCGTGACGGCGCGCGGGCCGCTGTCGAGTTCGTTCCCGGTCGGCGCCGAGGTCATCGGCCATGTGCCGGCGGGCGCCCACGCGACGCACCTGAACGTCTCGTCGGCGGCGCTCGTCGCCAAGCCGCGCAACGTCACCTGGGAGACGGCAGGCGCGCTCTACCTCGCGGGAGCCACTGCGCTGGACGTTCTCGACGATCTGCACATCGGAGCGGGCGACACCGTCGTGGTGTCGGCCGCGGCGGGCGGCGTGGGCAGTATGCAGGTGCAGCTCGCCAAGCGCTTGGGCGCCCGGGTCATCGGCACCTGCGGCGAGCGCAACTTCGACTATCTGAGACAGCTCGGCATCATCCCCGTCCGCTACGGCGACGACATCGTCGACCGCATCCGCGCCGTCGCGCGCGGACCGGTCACCGCCTACATCGACAACTTCGGCAAGGACGGCGCAGACACCGCCGCCGCGCTGAACGTGCCGACCGAGCGCTACCGGTCCAGCTTGGACCGGCGCGACATCGAGTTGAAGCTTCTCGAAGACGACCCCGCGGCCATCGCCCACGGCACCGATCTGCTCGGGCGCCTGGCCGAGTATGCGCACGTGGGCGCATTCCGGGTGCTGGTGTCGGGGCTGTATCCGCTCGACGACATCACCGCCGCGTACGAAGACCTCGCGAAGCTGCACTCGCGCGGCAAGGTCGTTCTGGCGACGCGTCCCGTCACGACGTATCGGGGGCTGCGCGCGCGGGACGTGCACGAAGCGACATGAGCCGCTCCGTGCACGTCGTCGCTCATTCGGCGTAGGTCGCCAGACGCATCGTGGCCGTGGCGCTGTGCGCGGCCATGCCCTCGGAATCGGAGATGACCTGCACGGCGTTGGCGAGCTCGGGGGTCGCCTCGCGCGCGATGCGCTGATACGTGAGGGGCTTGAGGAAGCGCGAGACCGACAGGCCCGCGCTGTGCTTGGCGCCGCCCGCGGTGGGCAGCACGTGGTTCGTGCCGGCCATGCCCTTGTCGGAGTACGCGACCGTGCTCCAATGACCCAGGAAGATCGAGCCGTAGTTGCGCAGGTTGTCGTGGTACCAGTCGTCGTCGGCGGTGAGCACTTCGAGGTGTTCGGGGGCGAGGTCGTCCATCAGCGCCGCCGCCGTCGCGCGATCCTTCGCGACCGTGACCACGCCGTAGTCGCGCCAGGCGGGGCCGGCGATCGGCTCGGTCGACAGCTCCCCCAGCTGTCGCTCGACCGCGGCGATGACGGCCCGGCCGTGCTCCTCAGACGTCGTGACGAGGGCTGCGGGCGAGTTGGGGCCGTGCTCGGCCTGGCCGAGCAGGTCGGCGGCGACGATCTCGGGGTCGGCGGTCTCGTCGGACAGCACGGCGACCTCGGACGGGCCCGCGAGCAGGTCGATCGCAACGGTGCCGAACAGCTGGCGCTTGGCCTCGGCCACGAACGCGTTGCCGGCCCCGACGAGCATGTCGATCGGCAGCTCGCCGAGAAGCCCGTACGCCATCGCTGCGAGGGCCTGGACGCCGCCGAGCACGAACACGCGGTCGACACCCGACAGGTGCGCGGCGTACACCACCGCGTCGTTGGCGCCGCCGTCGGGCTGCGGGGGCGTGCACGCGATGACGGTCGGCACGCCGGCCGCCTTGGCGACGCCGACGGTCATGAACGCGCTCGCGGTGAGGGGGAACCGACCCGCGGGCAGGTATGCGCCCACGCGGGAGACCGGCACATAGCGCGCGCCGGTGACCAGTCCGGGCACCAGCTCGGTCTCGAAGTCGGTGAGGTGCGAGCGCTGCTCGGCGGCGAACGCCTTCGTGCGCTCCGATCCGAGCTCGATCGCGGCGCGCAGATCGGCGGGCAGTCGGTCGCCGCTCGTGGCGATCTGCTGCGCGGTGAGCTCGATGTCCCCGCCCTGGTAGTTGTCGAGCTTGCGGGCGTAGTCCAGCACGGCGTCGAGGCCGCGGTTCTGGATGTCGAGGAGCATCGAGGTGACCGTCTCGATCACGGCGGGGTCGCGCTGGGCGGCCGGAGCGTCGATGAGCGGGGTCTTGAGGTGGCGGAACGAGCCGTCGAGGCTGGCGAGGAGTGGGGTGCTGTAGCGCATGACTCGACGCTAGAACCTGCCGTGCCACCCCACAAGCCCAGTGGAAGCGATGCTTCCCACAGGGTTTACCATTGCCTCATGACGCTCGCGCAGCTCACGGCCTTCCTCGCCGCACTGAACTCCGGTTCCTTCACCGCCGCCGCCGTCGAGCTCGACATGACCCAGGCATCCGTCTCCGAACTCGTCGCGAGGCTCGAGCGCGAACTCGGCGTGAAGCTGTTCGTGCGCGGTGGCCGGCGGCTCACGCCGACCGAGGCGGCGCTCGCGCTGCGCGAGCACGCCGAGCAGGCGGTGGGTGCGATCGAGAGCGGCGTCGAGACGATCCGCGCGATCCATGCGCTCGAGGGCGGCACGTGCACGTTCGGCGTGCTGCGCAACGCCGCCTACTACGACCTCTCCGATCTCGTGCAGCGGTTCCACCGCCGGCATCCGAGCGTGAAGGTGCGCCTCGTCGGCATCAACTCCGCGCTCGTGGCCGAATCGATCGCCGCCGGCGAGATCGAGGCCGGGCTGCTGGTGCTGCCCGTCTCCGAATCAGGCCTGCACATCCGCCCGCTCTTCCGCGACGAGGTGCTCTACGCCTCGGCCCGCCGCCCGCCCGCGACAGGCGCCATGACGACCGCCGAAGTCGCGGGGGCGAAGCTCGTCCTCTACGACGCCTACGCGGGGTGGAAGGACCCCACCCGTCGGCAGCTCCTCGAGCGTGCGCGCCTCGAGGGCCTCACGATCGACCCGGCGATCGAGGTCGAACACGTCGAGACCGCCCTCAGCCTCGTGGCCACGGGCGCCGCCGACACCATCGTGTCGCGCACGATCGCCGAGTCGCCTTCGTTCCCGCCCGGGATCGACGTGGTGCCGTTCGCCGAGCCGCTCTACGACACGATCGCGCTCGTGCACCGCGAAGGCGCCTACCTCTCGCCGGCGACGCGGCGGCTGGCCGACCTCGCCGAGCGAACGCTGCTCGCGCAGGTGGCCGCCCACGCGGGGCGTTCGCGCGCCGAGTGACGACGCCCGTCAGTAGAGATCGGGTCGACGGTCGCCGAACAGATCGTTGTGCGGCGGCAGCGACTTGTCGCCCACCGCACGCAGAGTGAGGGTCGCAACGGCGATGCCGTCTGCTCCGGATGCCGCCGCCACCCAGCCGTCTTCGTCGATGACGGCGGTGCCGCCCGTCCACAGCACGCCCCGCTCGGTGCCCGTACGGTCGGCGATCACCGTCGCCAGGCGCGACGAGCGCGCCGCCGCCATGGCCTGGATCGTCTCGGGCGGGCGCTCACCCTCGGGCCGCGGCACTCTCGGCCAGTTCACCGGGAGCGCCAGGATCTCGGCACCCGCGAGCGCCAGCCGGCGCGGCACCTCGGGGAACTCGTTGTCGTAGCAGATCGCCACGCCCAGGCGCCCCAGGGGGGTGTCGAAGATGGCCCCGGCCCCGCCGTCGCCCGGTGTGAACAGCGTGCTCTCGGCGCCCCACAGGTGCGCCTTGCGGTAGTCGCCGATGCGCGTCGAGCGGGTGAGGACGGCCGCCGTGTTGAACAGGCGGTCGCCGGCGCGTTCGCCGTAGCCGATCACCGCGACGGCGCCGTCGGGAACGGCGGCGCGCAGGCGGTCCCACACGGGGTCGTCCGCGGCCAGCGCGGACGCGGACGCCTCGTCACGATCGGCGAAGAGGTACCCGCACGTCGCGAGCTCGGGGACCACGATGAGCTGCGCGCCGAGCGCTCCCGCCGCCTGCATCCCGTCGATGATGCGCTCGACGTTGCCGCCGACCTCGCCCAGACGGATGTCGGGCGAGGTCGCGGCAACGCGGAGCGTTCGCGTCATCCGTCGGATCAGTCGTCTTCGGTCGCGGTGACCATGACGCCGACGGGAGCCAGGTAGCCGTTCGGGTCGATCATCCAGTCGGCCGCGCGCGCGGCGTCGACGACCTCGGGAGCCCAGTCGAGGTAGACGCGGTCATCGCCCGAGTTGACCACCAGGAGCTCACCGGCACCGGACTCGCCGGCCTCGATGCAGCGGAACGCGCGCCAGGCGCCGGCCGGCACCGAGAACGAGTCGGACGGACCGAGTTCGACGGTGGTGGCCGGGTCGCCGTTGAGCGTCACGGCCCAGCGACCGGTCTTCACCAGAAGCGCCTGGTTCTTGTCGTGACGGTGACGCAGCAGTCCTTCGTCCTGCGCCGCGCGCACCCACGCCATGTTGAACGAGTGCGGCTCGTGGATGCGGGGCACCTGACGACGGTCTTCGCTCATGCCGTAGCCGATGGCGAGGCTGAGTTCGGCGGCGCCGCCCGGGAGGCTGGCGCACAGCAGCGCATTGCGGCTGTACACGCGGTCGGCCGGCTGGATCACGCGGCCGCGCATCTCTTCGGGCGTGTAGGTCGTGAGCTCGTCGACGTACTTCTGCTGGATCGGCGTGATCAGGGCGACGTCATCGGGCAGCACGTCGCCGGCCACGGTGTCGATCAGCTGGTTGTCGGCGGTCAGATGCAGGCCGTACGACTCCGCCTCCTTGAGGACCGACGGACCCCAGATGATGCCGCCGGTCACGTCGCGTCCGAGGACGGTCCAGAGGATGCCGTCATCCGGACCCTCGTTCGTGAAGCCGCGGAAGATCCAGGTCGGGATCGAGATGATGTCGCCGTCGGTGCTGACGTACTCGCCCTGCTTCCCGTCGATCCCCCAGCGCAGGCGGAACTCGCCGCCGAGATTCACGAAGACCTCTGCGGTGAAGTGCAGGTGCAGGTTGTTCGAGATGCCGTTGGGCATGCCCGCGGCGCCGGTGTTGAACCCGTGCTCCTCGGTCAGGTTGATGACCTGGCCGGCGTTCTGGGAGACTCCCCCGCCGATGAACGCGTAGTTCTCCTTGCGGTCGGAGCCGGGGGTGCGGCAGTCGATGAAGGCGGCGCGGTGGGGCGCCCAGTCGGTCTTGAGGATCGTGCGGCGCGCGACCTCAGCCTGGTCGACGATCACGTCGGTGCTCATTGGTTCGTCTTCTTTCTTGAACATGGCTCAGTAGATGTTTGAGGGTCCGACGGGCTCGTCGCCGCGGACCTGGGCGATCTGCGCGCGCAGGGCGATGTCGTCCCAGAGGCGCACCTCTTTCGCGAGGGCGCCGTTGTGGAACGTGAACTGCGAGATGCCGAGCACGTCGACCGGCTTGCCGGTGAGCGAGCCGTAGTTGGGCTTGCCGATGTAGTCGCCGACGAACTTCCACGTCACCGCGACGCGCAGGCCGGCGTAGCGCACGTCGTAGTTGGTCTGGATGTCGCGGATCTCGAACTGCCCGGCGGGGAAAGCCTCGAGGAACCGCAGAAGAGCGCGGCGATAGCCCTCGGGGCGGATCACGATGCGGTTGCCGACGGTGAGCAGCACGAGGTCGCGCTGGAAGTACTTCTCGACCTTCTGGAGGTCGCGCTCGTTCCAGATGACCTGGATCATCTCGAGGACGGTCTCGACCTCGGCGCGATAGGCGTCGGGGCGGGCGCCGGAGTCGCCGAGCGCGATGGGGTCGGTCGGGGGCGCCTCGGTCCAGGACCCCGTGTAGCCGCGGAAGGCCTGAGCCCGAGCGAGCTCGTCGAGGTCGGCACCGCTCTCGAGCGCACCGGCGAGCGAGTCGCGCACGACCCACTCCTCGACCATGCGCCCTCGGCGGTAGAGGCAGTTCGCGATGGTGCGGCTGTACTGCGATGTCTGCAGGTGCCCCGACAGCACGAGGTGCGAGCTGAGGAACGCGTCGTCTCCGCGCGCCTCCCAGATCACGTCTTCGGCCTGACCGGTGCGGTCGGGCGTGGAGGAGATGCGCATGAGCGTCCCCTCGATCACCTCATCGCGCGTCGTCGACGTGCCGTAGGCACCGTGGACGATCGAGTCGGGCTCGTAGTTCTCGCGGATGTAGCTGATCGAGCGATCCACCCAGATGAGGTCTGTGACCTCGCGGATGAAGTCGTCGGGGTCTCCGTACGGCAGGTAGGCGACCGGGTCGAGAGGCACGCGTGCTCTCCTTCTGTTCGGGGTCCGGGTGCGTTCGCACGTGCCGCGGACCATGGTTCGTGATTGGCAGTGTATGCGTATGCACTGACGGAGTGCAAGAGCGGCCGGGCGCGCGCCGCGGCTCAGGCCGAGGGGGCCGCGCCGAGCGTTCCGCGCTCGACGAACGTCGTCGCGAACTCGATGTGGTCGATCGGCGCGTGCGGCTGCTCGATGCGCCGCGTGATCAGCCCGGCGGCTTCGCGGGCCATCGCGACGAAGTCGTAGGCGATGGTGGAGAGCTCGATGATGGGCCAGGATGCCGCGGGGAGGTCATCGAACCCGATGATCGAGACGCCGCCGGGAACGGCGACACCGGCCCGACGTGCGGCGTTGAGCGCGCCGTAGGCGACGACGTCGTTTCCGCAGAAGATCACCGTGGGGGGCTCGTCCATCGCGAGAAGGGATGCTGTCGCCTCGTCGCCTGCGACGGTGTCGAACGGACTGCGCCGCACGTACGCGGGGTCCAGGGCCAGGCCGTGATCCGAGAGCGCCGCGCGCAGCGCGAGTTCGCGGGACTGCGCGGTGCTGGTGTTGCGGGGACCCAGCACGGCGCCGATCCGCCGGTGCCCGAGCTCGACGGCGCGCGACACCGCGGCGGCGAAGCCGGGCCCGGAATCGACGATCGTGGCATCCGCGTCGACGAGCGACGCCGTGCGGTTGAAGTACACGAACGGGAGCCCGCGATCGCGCAGGCGCACGGGGGCGACGGAGTCGACCGTCGTGGTGGCGAGGATGACACCGTCCAGGCCGTTGGCCACGAGCCGTTCGACGGCCGTCTCGTTGTCGGCCGTCTCGGTCTGCAGCATCAGCTGATAGCCCATCGCCTCGAGCTCGAGGTGCACGGGGGCGATGATCTGCGCGTAGAACTGGTTCGCGAGATCGGTGACGAGAAGGCCGATGCGGCGGGTGCGCCCCGAGGAGAGCGCGCGCCCGGCCTCGCTGGGCACGTAGCCGAGGAGCTCTGCCGACTCGCGCACGCGGCGCTTGGTGTCTTCGGAGACCCGGGGGTCATCGCGCAGGGCCCGCGAGACCGTGGGCTGCGACACACCGGCGAGCCGGGCGACATCGCGGCTCGTGACGGCCATGCCGCTCTCCTCACGCCGGGGGACGATAGGGGCGAGTCTAGCGGACCCTTGACCCTTCGTGCATACGCAAGCATAATTAGCACATACGTATGCACATGCCCTGTGCCGAGAGGATGCACCGATGCCCCTGTACCTGAAGAGCGCGCCCACCAAATCGTTCACCGACACAGCTCAGAGCGACGTCGCCGAGCGGGTCGGCACGATCATCGGCGACATCCGCGCCCACGGCGACGATGCCGTGCGCCGGTACTCGACCCAGTTCGACAAGTGGGACCGCGAGGCGTTCCGCCTGGACGACGCCGAGGTCGAGTCGATCATGGCGACGCTCGACCCGCAGGTGATCGAGGACATCGTCTTCGTCCAGGAGCAGGTGCGCCGGTTCGCGCAGGCCCAGCGCGATTCGCTCGTCGACCTCGAGGTCGAGACCCTTCCCGGAGTCTTCCTCGGTCAGAAGCACGTGCCGGTGCGCGCCGCCGGCGCCTACATCCCCGGTGGCAAGTACCCGCTGACGGCATCCGCTCACATGACGATCATCACCGCGAAGGTCGCCGGGGTCCCCCGCGTCGTCGCGTGCACGCCTCCGATCCGCGGCGAGATCCCCGCCGCCACCGTCGCGGCGATGAAGCTCGCCGGCGCCGACGAGATCTGGGTGCTCGGAGGTGTGCAGGCCGTCGCCGCCATGGCGGTCGGCACCGAGTCCATGGCGCCGGTCAACATGATCGCCGGCCCCGGCAACGCGTACGTCGCCGAGGCCAAGCGGCAGCTGTTCGGCGAGGTCGGCATCGACCTCTTCGCCGGCCCGACCGAGATCCTCATCATCGCCGACGACGACGCCGATCCGTTCCTCACCGCCGTCGACCTGCTCTCGCAGGCCGAGCACGGCCCCGAGTCGCCCGCGGTACTCATCACCACGTCGCGCGTGCTCGGCGAGCAAGTCATGGCGCACATCGAGCAGCTGCTGCCGGGCATGTCGACGAAGGACTACGCCGAGCCGGCGTGGCGCGACTGGGGTCAGGTCATCGTCGTCGACGACATCGACGAGGCTTACGCGTTGGCCGACACCTTCGCGTTCGAGCATGTGCAGGTCTTCACGAAGGAGCCCCGCGAGGCGCTCGAGAAGATGCACGACTACGGCGCGCTCTTCCTCGGCGAGAACACCTGCGTCTCGTACGGCGACAAGGTGATCGGCACCAACCACGTGCTGCCCACGCTCGGGGCGGCTCGGTACACCGGCGGCCTGTGGGTCGGCAAGTACCTGCGCACCGTGACGTATCAGCAGATCGTCGACACGTCGTCGTCGGCGCTGCTCGGCGAGGTGTGCGGCCGCGCCGCACGCGTCGAGCTGTTCGAGGGCCACGCCCGATCGGGCGATGCGCGCGCGTGGCGCCACGGCGACCGCACGTTCGCGTGGATCGACGAGAGCCTCGCAGCCGGAGCCGGAGCCCGATGACCGACATCGCCGGTCGCACGGCCCTCGTCACCGGCGGAGGCAGCGGGCTCGGTGCGGCGATCGCCACCGCGCTCCACGCGGCGGGCGCCGAGGTCGTGGTGGTCGGCCGCGACGTCGCCAAGCTCGATGCCGTCGCGGCGCGGCTCGGGGACCGGGCGCGCGCGCTGGCGTGCGACGTGGCCGATGAGGCATCCGTCGACGCTCTTCGCGATGCCCTCGCCGGCACCGAGGTGTCGATCCTGGTCAACAACGCGGGGGTCCCGGGGCCGGTGGCGGCCCTCACCGACATCTCGGTCGACGACTGGGATGCCGTGTTCGACGTCAACGTGCGCGGCACGTTCCTTCTGTGCCGGGCGTTCCTGCCCGGCATGACGGCACGCGGTGCGGGCGATGTGATCAACGTCGCCTCGGTGTCCGGCAAGCGGCCGCTCGCCCATCGCACCCCGTACGTCGCATCGAAGATGGCCGTCATCGGTCTGACTTCGACGCTGGCGTTCGAGGTCGGCCCCGCGGGGGTGAGCGTCAACTCGCTCTCCCCCGGTCCCGTCGCAGGACCCCGCATGGAGCGCAACTTCCGCCTCGAGGCGGAGCGCTCGGGCGCCTCGGCAGCCGAGGCCGAGCGCGACTTCGTCTCACGCGCAGCGCTCGGGCGCATGGTCACCGAAGAAGAGGTGGCCGGCGCCGTCATCGCGATGCTCGGGATGCCGGGACTCTGCGGTGCCGACATCGACCTGTCGGCCGGGATGGTGGCCTGATGCCGGCGTCGCTGCGCGCCCGCGCCGAGGCCGGCGAGCGCCTGATCGGCGTGCTGCTGCGGATGCCCGGAGAGGAGCTCGTCGAGATGGCGTCCGTCGCCGGCTTCGACTTCGTGCTCGTCGACGCCGAGCACGGCCCCGCGGACGTGATCGCGCTTCGCCAGCACATCGCCGTCGCGGCGATCCACGACGTGCCGGTGATCGTGCGCGTCGGCGAGGACGACCCGGGCGCGATCCTGCGTGCGCTGGACCAGGGCGCCCAGGGCATCCTCGCCCCGCACCTCGACTCGGCCGCCGAGGCCGCCGCCGTCGTGGCGGCCTCGCACTACCCGCCGCTGGGGGCCCGCGGCTTCGCGACCTACAGCCGAGCGGGGCGCTTCGGCGAGACCGACCCCCTCGCGCACCGAGACTGGTTCCTCGCGAACACGCTCGTACTCGGCATGATCGAGTCCCCCGCCGCCGTCGCCGTCGCCGAAGAGATCGCGGCGACTCCGGGGCTCGACGGCATCATGATCGGCCCGGCCGACCTCGCCGCGGCATCCGGCCCCCACGACCTGCCCCTCGCAGAGGCGACGGCCGTGGTCAACGCCGCCATCGCCCGCGCCGGCGCCCTGCGCATGGACATCGTCGGCACGACGGAGGCGGCAGCGGCGGCCTTCGCCGACGGCGCGCAGCTGGTGGTCTACAACCTCGCGTCGAGCCTCATGGCGCACCTGCGCGGGCTCACGGCGCCCCGCATCTGACACGCGTCACGACAGACGCGCGCGCCATCCGTCGACGAGCTCCCCGAACGCCGACGGTCGCTCGAGCGGCAGCAGGTGACCCCCGTCGAGCGTCACCGCCCGCGCGTGCGGGAGCCGCTCGGCGATCTCGGTGTGGAAGCTCGGCGGACACAGGGCATCCTGCGCTCCCGCGACGACCAGCGCCGGCACCGGGACGCCCCCGAGACGCTCACGCAGGTCGGTGCGCGTCGTCTGCATGCTCAGCTGCGTACGCAGCGTGGCGGGTGACGTGGCGTCGCCCATCGCGACGGCCCGTGCGACGAGCGCGGGGTCGGCGAGGGCGCGCGGCGACAGCAACAGGTCGATGATGCCCGCCTGCAGGGTTCCGGGCGTAACCCCCGCGTCGATGCGATCGATCCAGACGCCCCACGAGTCCTGCTGCGCCGAGGTGGGCGCCTTCGCGTTGGTCGACACGAGCAGCAGACCCCGCACCCGTTCGGGCGCCGCTGCGGCGAGCGCCATCGCGACGATGCCGCCGAGCGACTGCCCGCCCAGGATGAACGTCTCGGGAAGTCGCGCGAGCAGCGCGGCGACCTGCGCGTCCATCGAGGGCTGGTCGAGCGCGGGGGTGAGTGCGTCGTCGAGACCGCACCCCTGCCACAGCGCCGCCGTGCAGTTCATCCCCGCCAGGAGGACGAGCGGGATCATCCCTTCACGGCGCCGTCACTCAACCCGGCGACGAGGTATTTCTGTGCGACGAACGCGATCAGGATCACGGGGATCGTCAGCAGCATGGATGCCGCGCCCGCCTGCTGCAGCATCGGCAGCGTCTGCCCCAACTGGGTGGCGATGAACACCGGCACGGTCTTGGACGACGAGTCGGTGAGGATCAACGCGGTCAGGTACTCCTGGAAGGCGAAGAGGAAGACGAAGATGCCGGCGGTCAGGATACCGGGTCCCATCAGCGGGATCATCACGCGACGCAGCATGCCGATGCGCGTGCAGCCGTCGATCATGGCCGCCTCGTCGAGTTCGCGCGGGATCTCGGCGAAGAAGTTGCGCAGCAGCCAGATCGTGAAGGGCTGGTTGATGGCCACGAGCGCGATCGCCAGCGCGAACGTCGTGTCGTAGATGCCCAGCGCACGGCTGATGTCGTACATCGGCAGCACCACGGCGAACCGCGGCAGCGCCCGAAAGATGAGCGCGAGCACGAGCAGGATCGCCGAGACGTAGCTCGGGAACCGCGACAGCGCATAGGCGGCCGGGATGCCGATGATCAGGGCGATCACGGTCGAGACGACCGCCACGACCAGCGTGTTGACGAGGTAGTCCGAGAAGTACGTGGTCTCCCACAGGTTCACGAAGGCGTCGAAGGTGAAGTCGTAGCCCCACAGCACCGGCGGGTTCGCGAACGCGACGTCGGTGGGCTTGGTGACCGAGAGCGTCATCCAGATGAACGGACTCAGCATCAGCAGACACAGGATGGCGAGCAGGATGCCGGTGACGACGGGCCTCTTCGCCCGGGCGCGGCGGCGGGCGCGGGCGCTCGTGCCCTCGATGTCGCCGGTGGTGATGGCGCGGGTGCTGGGAGCCTTGTTGATGAGGGTCATCGCTGGGCCTTCGCTTCCTTGAAGATCCCTTGGATGAAGGGAATGAGCATCACGAGGATGAGCAGGATGGTCAGCACGTTGATCGCGCTGCCGAGCCCGAGATCGGTGGCACCGTCGGCGAACGCGACGGAGTAGACGTAGAGCATGATCGACTCGTTGCCGATGTTCTGCGCCTGCGGTGAGAGCGGGATGAGGTTGTCGAACATCCTCAGCACATCCATGATCGAGATCAGCGTCACGAAGCCGAGCACGCCGCGGATCGTGGGGATGATGACGTGCAGGTGGGTCTGCACCGGGCTGGCGCCGTCGATCGTGGCGGCTTCGCGCAGCTCGACGGGCACCCCCTGGAGCCCCGCGAGGATGATCAGCATCGCGAAGGGCAGCATGTGCCACACCGTGTTGGCGATGATGAGGATCGCGTTGGGCACCTGGTCGGTGAACCACAGCACCTGCGACCCGCCCAGGAGCCCGATGAAGCGGTTGACGACCCCGCCGAAGTTGTCGTCGAAGAGCCACGAGAAGGCGACGGCGCCGACGAGGTTGGGCAGCACGTACGAGACGAGCATGATGCCCAGCACGAGGGGCCGCGACACCGTGAGGCGGTTGAGCCCGGTGGCGACGATGTAGCCGAGCACCAGCAGGATCACCGTCGTGACGACGGTCACGGTGACGGTGAAGAGGGCGGCCTTGCCGAAGCGGGGATCGGTGAGGGCTTCGACGAAGTTGTCGAGCCCGACGAAGGTTCCGGGAGCACCGTACTGCACGGTCTCGAAGCTCCATTGGATGGTGCGCACGAGCGGGATGACCAGGAGGCCACCCATCACGATCAGGCTGGGGGCGAACAGCACCCAGAACTCGCGGGTCTTCATGAGATGTGTCTCCCTGAGACGGCTGCGGCCCGGACCGAGGTCCGGGCCGCAGTCATCGATCGTCGGATAGCGGAGTGATCAGCCGGCGAGCGCTTCGCCGGCGGCCTGCATCTGCGTCATGCCGTCTTCCACCGAGATCTGACCCGAGATGACCTGCATCAGGATGGGGCGGATCTCGTTGCTCACCGCAGCGAGGTTCGGTGCGACGACCGGGGGCATCGCCGAGGCGATGGACTCGTTCGCGGCCTCACCGTACGGCGAGTTGTCGGCCGTGACCATGCCCTCGCGGGCAGGGTAGGCCGCCGGCACGGAGGCCGTCGAGGCGTCTTCGCTGACGGCCGAGGCCATCATGACGAAGAGCATGTCGTGGTCGAGCTTGGTGTTGAAGGGGATGGACCAGCCGTCGATCGACAGGCGGGTGTAGGAGTACTCGGCGGCGTCGCTGACCTTGGGCGGTGCGGCGAAGGCGAACGAGTCGGACAGCTGGCTGTTCTCGGGCAGGGTGAGGTCGTTCATACGACCCGAGAACATGATCGACATCGCCGCGGTGCCGTTGTACATCTGCTGCTGCACCTTGGGCTGGTCGAAGGTCGTCACCTGCGGGTCCATGTAGGGCTGCAGGGCGAGCATCGCCTCGAGAGCCTCCTGGGCATCGGGGGTGTCGAGCGTGACGTCGCCTGAGTCGGTGACGAAGTCGGCGCCGAGCGAGTTCATGACGGCCTGGAAGCTCGTCGAGACGTCGGACGTCGCGAGCCACGGCAGCGCGATCGGGTACTCCATGAGGCCCTCGGCCTTGATCGCGTCGGCGGCCTCCATCATCTCGGGGAACGTCGTGGGCACCTCGAGACCGAGGTCCTCGAAGATGTCGGCGCGGTAGGCCATGACGAACATCTGCGCCTGCATCGGCAGCGCGTAGAGGTTGCCGTCGTACGACATGCCGGTGCGCATCGACTCGCTGATCTCGTCGAGTCCGTAGTCGGCGGCGTACTTCTCGTAGAGGTCGTTCAGCGGAACGAGCTTCTCCTCGGTGGCGAGGCTCGGGATCACGAAGCCGTAGGTCTCGATGATGTCGTAGGTTCCGGTGTCGCCCGCGAGGGTCGCGGTGGTCTTGGTGACCTGGCCCCCGAAGTCGATCGGGTCGTGCTTGACGGTGACGTCGCCCTTCGTGCAGCTCGACACCATGGTGTCGGTGAAGGGGTCGATCGCCGAGGAGTTGTAGGCCAGGACGTTGACGGTCGTGGCCGATTCGGGTTCGGTGTAATCGCAGGTGACCTCGGTCGCATTCGCGTTCCCGGTGCGGCTGCCTGCGCCACATCCGGACAGAGCGAGTGCGCCGACGGCCACGGCGGCGGACAGTGCGAGGAAGCGCATCTTGGTGGTTGCCATGGCGCCAGAGTATACGTATGCACCGCACTTAGGAAAGCCTAATTTCATCGCGATTTCATCACGACGTTACAGTCTGAATACGTATACGTTACGAGGGATGCGCCGAAGGCGTTCACGCGTGCATGCAGGGCCATTTTATGCCGGGTTCCCGCGGCGGGGCGGGCCCGCGGGCACACCGATCAGAGTGCGTCGGCCGATCCTGCTGCATCCGGATCATGCGGGGATGCGCTCCGGCGCACCCGCGGCGCGGGCGCCGGCGGCACCTCTTTCGCGGCGATGATGTCGCCGACCGCGATGCGCTCGACGCCGCGCTTCCCGTCGACGACGATCGTCTCGGCGTCGGCGCTGAGCAGCTCGCCGAGAGCGTCGGTGGCCTGCCCCGTCGGCAGCAGGTACCGCACGACGACCCGATGGCCGGGCGCCGGCAGGTTCACCATGACCCGGGGGCGTAGTCCTTCAGGAAGACGCCGAACAGGTCTTCGCCCGCTTCACCGCGCACGATCGGATCGTAGACGCGGGCCGCGCCGTCGACGAGGTCGAGGGGCGCGTGGAACCCCTCTTCGGCCAGGCGCACCTTCGTCGGGTGCGGGCGCTCGTCGGTGATCCAGCCGGTGTCGACGCTCGTCATGAGGATGCCGTCGGATTCGAACATCTCGCGGGCGCTCGTGCGGGTGAGCATGTTGACCGCGGCCTTGGCCATGTTGGTGTGCGGATGCCCCGGCCCCTTGTATCCCCGGCCGAAGACGCCCTCCATGGCGCTGACGTTGACGATGTACGTGCGGCGCGCGGCGCTCGCGGCCAGCGACGGCCGCAGCTTCGAGACGAGCAGGAACGGAGCCGTGGTGTTGGCGAGCTGCACCTCGAGCATCTCGAGCGGGTCGACCTCTTCCACGCGCTGCGTCCACGAGTTCGCGTCGTGCAGGTCGGGGATGAGGCCCCCCGCGTCGATCGCGGTGCCCGCCGCGAGGCGCTCGAGCGAACTCGACCCCGCAGCCATCGCCTGTTCGGTGAGCTCGTCGGCCCGCGCGGCGGCCGCCGCGAGGATCGGGTGCGCGGTCACCGAGCGTTCGAGCGCCTGCGGGTGCTGGTCGTTCGTGTGGCCGAACGTCACCAGCTCGGGCAGGGGGCCGTCGGGCAGCGGTGCGAGCTCGGCGTCGACGAGCGGCTGGTAGGCCCCCGGCGAGCGCCGCACCGTCTGGGTCGCGTTGTTGATCAGGATGTCGAGGGTGCCCGCCGCCGCCACGTCGTCGGCGAGGCCGATCACCTGGGCCGGGTCGCGCAGGTCGATGCCGACGACTTTCAGCCGGTCGATCCACTCGGGGGCGTCGGGCAGGCTGCTGAACCGGCGCACGGCGTCGCGCGGGAACCGCGTCGTGATCGTGGTGTGCGCGCCGTCGCGCAGCAGGCGCAGCGCGATGTACATGCCGATCTTGGCGCGCCCGCCGGTGAGCAGCGCGCGCTTGCCGGTGAGGTCGGTGCGGGCATCCCGTTTCGCGTGGCTCATCGCCGCGCACGAAGGACAGAGCTGGTGGTAGAACGCGTCGACCACGGTGTAGGGCTGCTTGCAGATGTAACAGGCTCGGGCCTTGAGCAGGGTGCCTGCCGTCGGCGCGGTGGTCATCGTCGAGATCGGGATGCCGCGCGTCTCATCGTCGATGCGGTCCGGGGCGCCCGTCGCGGTCGCGGCCACGACGTCGCGGTCGGCCTGCGCGATGGCATCGCGGATCTCACGACGCCGCACCCGCTTCACGGCCTTGAACATCTTCGCGGTCGCCTGCCGGACGGCGACGAAGTCGGGATGCGTCTCGTCGAGCCCCGCCATGCCGTGCAGCACCCGCAGGGTGGCTTCGAGGTCTGCCGGATCGATGCCGCTGGGCGGCAGGTCTGGGGAGGCAGGGATCTCGGCGGGCACACGTGATTCTACGTCGCCTGTTAGCGTGCGGTGGTGACCCCTCCTCGCCGTATCCACGTCTCGGCGGCCGTGATCGTGGACGCGGACGCCCGTCTGCTGCTGGTGCGCAAGACGGGCACGACGGCGTTCATGCAGCCGGGCGGCAAGCCGGAGCCCGGGGAGGGCCCCGGCGAGACCCTGTCGCGCGAACTGCACGAGGAGCTCGGCCTCGTCGTCGACCCCGCCGACCTGCGTCCGCTCGGCCGCTACATGGCTGCGGCCGCAAACGAACCCGGGTTCGTGGTGGTCGCCGACGTGTTCGCGGTCGACATCGGCGCACAGCATCCGGTCATCGCCGCCGAGATCGACGAGCTGCGCTGGGTCTCGCGGGACGAGGCGGGGGATCTCGAGGTCGCCCCGCTCGCCCGGGAGTACTTCCTCTGACACCGGGCGTCGAGGTCGATACGCTCAGTGCACACGACCGAGGAGTGGCGATGAGCGCGACGAGCACGCAGCACCCCGACGAACCGCATCAGCAAGGACTCGCGCAGCGCTTGAACTGGCTCCGCGCCGGCGTGCTGGGCGCCAACGACGGCATCGTGTCGGTCGCCGCGATCGTCGTCGGAGTCGCGGGCGCCACGAGCGAAGTCGGTCCGATCCTCATCGCCGGTGTCGCCGGACTCGTCGGCGGCGCCATCTCCATGGCATTGGGCGAGTACGTGTCGGTCAGCAGCCAGAGCGACAGCGAACGCGCGCTCATCGCCAAGGAGAAGCGCGAACTCTCCGAGATGCCCGACGAGGAGCTCGCCGAACTGGCCGGCCTGTACGAGGCCAAGGGCCTTCAGCCTGCGACCGCACGGCAGGTGGCGATCGAGCTGACAGCGCACGACGCCGTCGCCGCGCACCTCTCGGCCGAGCTCAACATCGACGAGAACGACGTCGTCAGCGCGTGGCACGCCGCCGCCGCATCCGCCGCGGCGTTCACGATCGGCGCGATCCTCCCGATGCTGGCGATCCTCCTGCCGCCCGCGGAATGGCGCGTGCCGGTCACCTTCGCCGCGGTGCTCCTCGCCCTCGCGATGACGGGCTGGATAGCCGCGTGGATCGGCGGGAGCTCGAAGCGCACGGCGATCCTCCGCGTGGTGATCGGCGGCGCTGCGGCTCTCGTCGCCACGTGGGGGATCGGCTCCCTGCTCGGAGTCGCCGGGGTGGGGTGACCCCAGCGCGGCTCAGAGAGCGGCGGCACCCGCCTCGGCGACGGTCTGGTCCTGTTCGCCCGAGCCGCCGCTGACGCCGACGGCACCGACGACGGCACCGTCACGGGTGACGGGCACGCCGCCGGCGAAGATCGCGACCTTGCCGCCGTTGGTGGTGTGGATGCCGAAGAACTGCTGGGTCGGCTGCGAGTTGTCGCCGAGGTCCTTCGTCTGGATGTCGAAGGCCCGCGACGTCCACGCCTTGCTGATCGAGATGTCGATGCTGCCGATCCAGGCACCGTCCTGACGGACGTGGGCGATGAGGTTGCCGCCGGAATCGACGACGGCGATGTTCATCGGCTGACCGATCTCATCGGCGCGGGCTTCGGCGGCGGCGATGATCGTGCGGGCGTCGGCGAGGGTGAGAGTGGACATGGATGCTCCTTGTTTCTTCGGATCGGGAGGTCAGGCGGCGAGGTAGCCGTTGGGGTCGAGCACGTACTTGGTGGCTGCACCGGCATCGAATTCGGCGTAGCCGCGCGGGGCGTCTTCGAGCGGGATCGACTTCGCATTCACGGCGTCGGCGATGTGCACCTTGTCGTGGAGGATCGCCATCATCAGCTGCCGGTTGTACTTCATCACCGGGCATTGACCCGTCGTGAACGACAGCGACTTCGCCCACCCCGTGCCGAAGCTCAGCGACAGCGAGCCCTGCTTCGCGGCGTCGTCGACAGCTCCCGGGTCGCCGGTGACGTAGAGACCCGGGATGCCGACGGCACCGCCCGCGGCGGTGACGCCCATCAGCGAGTTCAAGACCGTCGCGGGGGCCTCTTTCGCATCGGCGCCGTGGCCCTGCCCGCGGGCCTCGAAGCCCACGGCATCCACCGCGGAATCGACTTCGGGCACGCCGAGCAGCTGTTCGAGCTGATCGGGCAGCGATCCGGCGCCGACATCGATGGTCTCGCAGCCGAAGCTGCGCGCCTGGGCGAGCCGGTCGGCGTTGACGTCGCCGACGATGACGACGGCCGCGCCCAGAAGCTGGGCACCCGCGGCCGCGGCGAGGCCGACCGGGCCCGCGCCGGCGATGTAGACCGTCGACCCGACGCCGACACCCGCGGTGACCGCGCCGTGGAATCCCGTCGGGAAGATGTCGGACAGCATCGTGAGATCCATGATCTTCTCGAGCGCCTGCGCGCGGTCGGGGAAGACCAGCGCGTTCCAGTCGGCGTAGGGCACGAGGACGTACTCGGCCTGGCCGCCGACCCACCCGCCCATGTCGACGTAGCCGTAGGCACTGCCGGGACGATCGGGATTCACGTTCAGGCAGATGCCGGTCTTGCCGACCTTGCAGTTTCGGCAGCGGCCGCACGAGATGTTGAAGGGCACCGAGACGATGTCGCCGACCTTGACGAATTCGACATCGGGTCCGACCTCGACGACCTCGCCGGTGATCTCGTGACCGAGCACGAGCCCGGCGGGGGCGGTCGTGCGGCCGCGCACCATGTGCTGGTCGGATCCGCAGATGTTCGTGCTCACCGTCTTCAGGATCACGGCGTGCGGCAGCTTCCGGCCGACGTTGGCCGGATTCACGCCCGGCCCGTCCTTCAGCTCGAACGTCGGGTAGTCGATGTCGATGACCTCGACCACTCCGGGGGCCTGGTAGGCGACCGCTCTGTTCGTCGGCATGGGTTCCTCCTTGAACTCGTCCGTCACCATCGTGATCGCCGTGGCGGGCCCGAGCGATCACCGATCCGGGTGGACCGCGCTACCCGAACGGGTAGGCGCGGCCGCGATGGGCAGGCCTACCATGGGGCATGCCTTCACCGACGAACGCAGACGCCAGCCGCGCTTCGCCCCGCTACCTGCGCGAGTCGCGGGCCGCGGCATCCGCGCGTTCAGAGCTCGTCAACGAGTTCGCCGATCGCCAGACGACCATGCTCGAATCGCTCCTGGCGATCCTGCGTTCGAAGCAGCTCGACGACGCCGCTGCGCGCCGGCTGTCGATCCGTCTGGCTGCCGAGGCGCTCGTGGCCCTGCGGGTCGACACCGACCACGTGCTCACCCTCGGCGAGGAGCCCGTGACCACCGCGTTCCAGCGGCTGCGCGACGACCTCGCCCCCATCGTGAGACACCGGCGCATCGACATGCAGTTCGTCGAGCCGCCCGTGAACGGCCGGGCGCTGCCGCCCGAGATCGCGCACGGCGCGAGAGCGGTGGTGAGGGATGCCGTGCTCGCGCTCACCGACCAGAGCGACGTCACCCGGGTACGCGTGCAGTGGGACTGCGACGGCACCAACCTGCTCATCGACGTGCGCGACGACGGCGCCGGCCTCATCGATCCCGACGACGGACTTCTCGAACCCCTGCGGCACCGCATCGTCGCGATGCGCGGCCGGCTCGATCTCGAAGCGACCGCGGGGTGGGGCTCGAAGCTCGCCGTCGTCGTTCCGCTGGATCCGCCGGTGCTGCACTCGGCGGCGCCGGGGCCGCCGGCGCTCAGCGCCCGCGAGAAGGAGGTGCTCGAGCTCATGGTGCGCGGCGCGCGCAACCGCCAGATCGCCGAGGCGCTGGCGATCAGCGACAACACGGTGAAGTTCCACGTGTCGCGCATCCTGCGCAAGTGGGGCGCGCGGTCGCGGGCCGAGGTCATCGCGGTCGCGCTCGACCGCGGGCTCGGGATGCCCGCAGGCGGAGCGGACTAAGCCGCCGCGCTGCGCGCCCGCTCGACGAGCTCGAGCGTCTGCTCGGTCAGGAGCTGGTCCGCGCCGGCGTCACCGCCGGTCGCGATCAGGTCGACGAATCGGTCGATCTCGCCCGCGAGCGGATGCGGGTCGCCCGGCACCTCATGGCGCTCGGTCGTCCCGTCGGCTGCGACGAGCGTCACGACACGCGGCGCCGCGATCAGGTCGATGACGAGAGTGGAATCCTCACCCTGTATCTCGCTCCCCAGCTGAGAGGTGCTGATCTTCGAATAGCTCAGGTCGACGACCAGTCCGGGGTAGGCAGCGGTGACGGTGCCTGCGCCCTCGACACCGGATGCCACGGGCACGACGGCCGCGGTGAGCCGATCGGGCATGCCGAACAGGCTCACCATCGCATGCAGGCAGTACACGCCGAGGTCGGCGAGCGCGCCGCCGCCGAGAGCCGGGTCGAACATGTTGACGCGTTCGCCCGCGAGCACCTGGTCGTAGCGCGACGACCGCTTCGCGTAGCGCAGCGACGCCATGCGCACCGTGCCGAGCCGGGGCAGCAGCGACCGCACGAGGGCCGTGCCGGGGTCGTACTCGGTGCGCATCGCCTCGAGCAGCACGACGCCCGCCGCGCGAGCCTGCACCACGAGCTCGCGCCATTCTCGGGCATGAAGCACCGCCGGCTTCTCGACGAGCACGTGCTTGCCGGCAGCGATCGCCGCGGCGACCTGCTCGGCGTGCACGCTGTTCGGGCTCGCGATGTAGACGGCGTCGACCTCCGGCGAGCCGAGCACCTCATCGAGGGAGTCGCTCGACCACTCCGCACCGAATCGTGCCGCGGCATCGGCTGCGCGCTCCGCGTCGCGCGAGTAGACGGCTTCGATCCGGATGCCGTCGGCCGCCGCCACGGCCGCGGCGAACGAGCCGCTGATGACGCTCGTGCCGATGACGGCGACGCGGACGGGGCTGCTGTCGGTTGTCACCGCACCAGCCTAGGCAGGGCGGGCGCGAAGTACATGGCCGACCGCATCGCGCGCGGGTGAGGGGCGCGCGCCCCCGGCTTGTTCCGGGTCGGGCGACCCCATCACGGTGTCCGAGTCACCTCGTCACGACCGCGCCAGGGGATGCACGGTCGACTCCGACGCGTCGCCGACCTGGACGAGAAGCTCTTCGCCTCGGGGTGTCACAGCCGCCCCGAACAGCCCGCTGCGGCTCGCGACCTCGAGGACCGGACCGTCGACGATCACACGCACGTCACCCGAAACGGGGAAGGAGTGCTCCGCTTCGCCGATCCGCAGGGTCAGCTCCTCGGGGCCGGTGAGCTCCAGCGATGCGACAGTGCCGCCTCCGGAGGTGATGGTGAGACCGGCGGTGTCGGGAGTCCAGGTGATGTCGGCGGCGAGACCGACGGACCCCGGCGACCGATACCGCTCGATGTCGGGGTGCGGCCTGGTGACGAGGACGTCCTCCTCGATCGTGAGGAGGTACGGGATGCTGTGCGCGCTCGCCCATCCGGCGTCGAGGTCGGCGATGCCCCGCATCCAGAACACCAGACAGGGCCGCCCTCGATCGTCTCGGAAGAATGACGGCGCGTAGTAGCTGTCGCCCCAGGTGAGCCGACTCCAGCGCTCGGCGACGAATCGTCCCGCCTCATAGCTGCCGATCGCGTAGCCCGCGTAGTGCAGCACATCGGCCTGCCAGACCGAGGAGACCATGACCGCGCGCCCGTCGACGTCGATGATCTGGGGGCACTCCCAGAGGGCTCCCATCCAGACGCCTTCGGTCTCTTCATCGGAGCGCGCGAGCGCCACGCCCTCGTACGTCCAGTCCTTGAGGTCATCGGAACGGTAGCTGAGCGCCATCGCGGTGCCTTCCCGATCGCCCGCACCCAGGAACATGCGCCATCCGTCGGGGTCCTGGCGAAGGAACGGATCGCGATAGGTGTTCAGGTCCAGATCGTGCGGGGCGTCCGCCACGAACTCGCCCTTCGTCCAGGTGATCCACTCGTCGTCGGCGGGAGTCGCCACGCGGACGCGCCCCATCGCGATGTCGGGCTCGGCGGTCGACGTGTAGAAGATGCGCGCGCCGCCGTCGGCGCCGATGACCAGGGAGCCGGTCCAGATCCCCCCGTCGCCCTCACCCGGCGCGATCGCGACCGGCAGCTCCTTCAGCGAGAAGAGGTCGGTGCCACGGGCGTGGCCCCAGTGGCAGTTCGCCGCCCAGACCGTGCGGCCCGGCACGTACTGGAAGAACGAGTCGTAGCCACCGTCGCGGAAGGTGATGCCGTGCGGATCGTTGATCCAGCCCGACTGGGCCGTGAAGTGGAAGGCGGGTCTCATGCTCGATTCTTTTTCGATGGGGGCGTCGGAGCCTGGCGCGCGCACGCCATTCACAGTGCGGACCGTCCGCAGATCACGCGATGGATGCGCGCAGGACCGGGGGGCAGGCGATGAGCGTCGATCCGGCGGTGGGGGCGTCGATCCCCAGCAGTATGCGCACGCCCGCGGCGCCGAGTTCGTAGTGAGGCAGGGCGACCGTCGTCAGCGGGGGTCTCAGATGGGCCGCGATCACATCCTGATTGTCGAATCCGACGACAGCGACATCCTCCGGGATGCGCAATCCGCGCTCGCGAAGCCCGTCGTACAGACCCATCGCCACGCGATCGTTGTGGCAGAACACCGCGGTGACCCCCAGGCGCACGATCTCTTCCGCGGCGGAGTATCCGCCCTCCTGCTGAGGCTCGGCATCGACCACGAGGGCCCCGTCGAACTCGATGCCGGCGGATGCGAGGGCGTCCCGGTAGCCGGCGAGCCGGTCGGTCCGCGCCGGAGAGGAGGTCGTGGTGTTGATGAATGCGACGCGGCGGTGCCCCGCGGCGAGCAGGAGCTCGGTCGCCGTGCGTCCCCCCTGCCGCTCGTCGGGCACGACTGCGGGCAGGGCCGCGTCCGCGGTGAAGCAGTCCACCAGCACCGTGTCGGTCTGCTGGAGCATCGTCGGAACGACGATCTCCCGGTGATACCAGGTGGAGTACAGGATGCCGTGCACCTGGTGTTCCAGCATCATCGAGATCACGTCATCCTCGACCACCGGATCTCCCTCGGTGTTGGCCACCAGCAGCACGTAGCCGTGCTTCCACGCCTCGTCCTGTGCCCCGTGGATGATCTGCCCGGCGAAGGGAGTCGTCGCGATCGCATCGGCGACCAGCCCGATGAAACGGGACCCGCCCTGCGAGAGCGTCTTGGCCAGCGCGTTCGGGCGGTAGCCGAGTCGGGCGACGGCGTCCTGCACGCGCCGGCGCGCATCCTCGCCGATGCGGGCGCCGGCCTTGTCGTTCACGACGTGCGAGACGGTCGCCACCGAGACCCCGGCGGCCTTGGCGACGTCGCGCATCGTGACGGCAGGTCCGTTCGTGCCGCGCCCAGTCGAGCTCATCCCTTGGTGGCCCCGCTTTCCAGTCCGTTGATCATGGCTTTGTTCAGCACGAGGAAGACCAGCAGCAGCGGTGTCACCGTCACGCAGACGGCGGCGAACGTCGCTGTCCAGTCCGTGTTTCCCATTGCTCCGATGTAGTTCTGCAGGCCGAGTGGGATCGTCTTCAGCCCGTCCGACAGGACGAACGTGTTGGCGAAGATGAAGTCGTTCCAGATGAAGATGCTGTTCACCAGCACCACCGTGATGATCGTATTGGCAGACAGCGGGAAGGTGATCTGCGCGAAGATCCGGTACGGACCGGCGCCGTCCAGCGATGCGGCCTCGTACATCTCTCGGGGGATGTACTCGTAGAAGGACGAGAAGAGGTAGATCGCCATCGGCAGAGAGAACGCGGCGAGCGGCACGATCATCGACAGGTGCGTGTCGAGAAGGCCGACCTGCGCGTAGTCGATGAACAGCGGCACGAGCGCGATCTGCACCGGCACGATGATGCCGAGGAGGAAGAGCGCGCGCACCAGGCCGCTGAAGCGGAACCCGAGCACCTGCAGCGCATACGCCGCCATCATGCCGGCGACCACGATGAGTGCGCTCGCACCGAGCGTGACGATCAGGCTGTTGAGGATGTTCAGCCACAGATTCCCCGTCGAGAACGCACGCACGTAGTTGTCGAGAGTGAACTCCGAGGGGAAGGCGAAGGGGTTGCCCGCGGCGAAGTCGGATGCTGTGCGGAAGCTCGTGACGAACAGCCACAGCAGCGGGTAGACCTGCACGATGACGATCAGGACGACGGTGACCGTCAGCAGCGTGCGTTGCACGCGGAGGCGATGAGTCCCCGCCCCGCGCGGCGAACGCTCCGGGTTCCGGGCATCGTCGGTCACGATCGGGCGGTCCAGGACGGGAGCGGTCATGATTCGTCCCTCCGACGAAGCAGCGCGATGATGAGGCCGACGGCGACGAGGCACTCGACCACGATGAAGACCGAGATGGCGCTGGCGTAGCCGTAGTCGGTGTGGACGAAGGCCGTCTTGTACATGTAGGTGGTGAGCAGTTCGGAGGACTGGCCGGGGCCGCCGTTGGTGAGCAGATAGGGGATGTCGAAACCGCGCAAGGCGAACGTCGTGGCCATGATCGTCGTCGTGATCCACACGGGGCGGATGTACGGGAACCGGATCCGCCAGAAGATCTGCCACCACGATGCGCCGTCCAGCCGCGCCGCCTCCTCGAGTTCCTTCGGCACAGCGATCAGCGCGGCGTAGATGATGAGCATGTAGAGCCCGGTGAAGCGCCACCCCTCGGGGATCGAGACGGCGGCCAGGACCGTCTGCACGTTCGACAGCCATGCGGTCTGGAGACCTTCGAGGCCGACCCAGGCGAGCAGCTGATTCAGCAGTCCCACTGGCTCGAGCGCGTAGATCCGCACGAAGAGGAAGGCGATCGCGACCGTCGAGATCACCGCGGGCAGCAGATAGAGGGTCTTGACGAGCTCGCGCGCCCGCGGCAGAGCTGTCAGCAGCCCCGCGACGGCGAGAGCGCCGCCCAGCTGGAGCACGAGGCAGATCGCCAGGTACCCGAGCGCGTTCCCGAAGGCCGTCCAGAACACGTCGTCGCGGGTGAACATCTTGACGTAGTTGTCAAAGCCGACGAAGACCATGTCGGTGATGCCGTCCCACCGGAAGACGCTGAGGACGAGCGACTGCAGGATCGGCAGGAGGACCGCGACTCCGTAGAGCACGAGCGGCGGGACGAGGAAGACGATCACCGACATCGACGATCGACGCGGCAGCATCGACGACCTCATCGCGGGGCGGCGCCGGGGCGCGCGCGGACGCAACGCGCGCACCCCGGCTTCGGCGATATCAGTCACCGACGTTCTCCGCGAGTGCGGCATCCATCGTCTCGATGAATTCGTCGGGGGTGATGTCACCCTGCACCAGAAGCGTGAGCTCCTGCTGCAGCCGCGTGTTGGTCGCGGGGTCCAGCTGCGTGTCCCACGGCATCGCGATCGCGGGTCCCACTTGCGCAGACTGTTCGACGGCGCGACCGTACAGAGGGGTGGCGTTGTCGGGGATCACGGGATCGACACTGCTCGTGGGCGACAGCGCGCCGGACGCGGTGTAGACCTCGGGGTAGCGCTCCAGGGCGAACGCGAGGAAGTCGCGTACGAGCGGGTCGTAGGTCTGGGCGTTCACGGCCATGCCGATGCCGGACGGGGTGACGTACTCGTCGTCGCCCGTGACGGCGCCCTCGATCGTGGGCAGGGTGAAGTAGTCGACGTCGTCCCTGACGCCGGCATCGAGTGCGTCGGTGGCGAGGTTGCCGAGCTCCCATGTGCCGATGTTGTACATGGCCGCCCTGCCGGACGTGAACAGGGCTTGCGCGTCGGCGTAGCCGGTCGAAGAGAAGCCCTCCTGGAAGCAACCCGCCTGCCCGAGGCCGTACAGCCACTCAGCAGCGGCGCGTCCGGCCTCATCGCCGAAGGTCGCATCCCCCGACTTGAGCATCTGGACGTACTCGGGGCCGGCGAGCCGGAACGGGTAGTACGCCATGTACCGCTCGAGCGGCCACTGGTCCTGGCCGTCCAGCGCGATCGGGGTGACGCCCTCGGCTCGCAGCGCCTCGCAGGTCGCCGCGAAGTCGTCGAGCGTCGCGGGGATCGGAACGCCGGCCTGTTCGAACAGCGCGGTGTTGTACCAGAAGAACTCGAGCTGGAACTCGAACGGCACCATGTAGAGCGATCCGTCGTCGAAGCGCTGATAGTTCAGCGCCGCCTCGCGGTACTCGTCGGCCAGCCCGAGGTCTTCCAGCAGCAGGTCGATGTCGACCATCCTCTGCTGGCCCGCGAGCTTCTGCGCGAACGGGGTCGCGTCGGTGTCGAACAGCTCAGGCAGCTTGTTCGCCGCGGCGAGCGTCTCGTACTTCTGGATGTACGAAGGACGGTCCGGCGTGGTGATCAGGTTGAGGGCGAATCCGGGGTGGTCGGCGGCGTACTCGTCGGCGATCTGCTGCATCGCGGTGATGACGCCGCCGTCCGCGGGCCGGGAGAGCAGCCACGAGATCTCCCGGGGGGTGATCTCGCCGTCCGGGTCGACGTCGGTCGGATCGGCACCGCCCGACGATCCGGCGCAGCCCGTCATGACGAGGGATGCGGCCAGAGCGAAGGCGGCGAGAGTCGCGGTGCGCTGTGGGATGTTCATTGCGTGATCTCCATTGATTGTGTC
>JASDDH010000029.1 GCA_030407505.1 Planococcus sp. APC 4015 | reverse complement strand
GGTCGATCGGCGCCCCGAACCCGGCGGGCGTAGGGTCGATCCGTGAGCACTCCGTCGCCGTTGTCCGAGCCGCTGCGCATCGGCGCGACCGTGGTGCCGAACCGCATCATGCAGACGGCGCACTCCAAGCAGTACTCGAACCGGTTCGAGACCCCGCGCGAGACCGCGTACTACGTGCGGCGTGCCCGCGGCGGGTGCGGCCTCTTCGTCGCCGGCAACCACTTCGTTCATCTGTCCGGCTCGATCACCGGGTTCCAGGATGCCTTCCGGCCCGAGTCCGTCGCGACCAACAGAGCGATGACGGATGCCGTGCGAGACGCCGGCGCCCGCATCTTCGTCCAGCTCAACCACCACGGGGCGCAGGCCCAGCCCGACGGACCCGAAGGTCCGCGCACGGTATATGCCCCGTCGCGCATCCTCTCGCCGTCGACGGCGCACGCGACGCGCGAGATGGATCACGACGACATCCGCTCGATCACCGAAGGATGGGCGACGTCGGCGGCTCTGGCTCAGGAGGGCGGGTTCGACGGCGTCGAGATCCACATGGCTCACGGCTACCTGCTGCACCAGTTCCTCTCGCCGCTCTACAACGCGCGAGAGGACGGCTACGGGGGCGACCTCGACGGACGCACCCGCTTCGCGCGCGAGGTGATCGCGGCAGTGCGGAAGCGGGTCGGCAGCGAGTTCACGGTCGGAATCCGCATCGCGGCGAACGAGTTCCATCCCGGCGGCCTCGACGGTGCGGCCATGCGCGAGGTCATCGCGCGCCTTCGCCGAGACGCGCAGATCGACTTCCTCGACCTCGCCGCCGGCGGCTATCACAACGTGCACTACGTCTTCCCGTCCTCGTCCATGCCGTTCGCGTGGCTGCGGGACGACGTCGCCGCGGTCACGGCGGCGAACCCCGGGGTGCCCGTCTTCGGCGTCGGCGCCGCGCTCTCGGTCGAACAGGCCGAAGAGGTCGTGCGCGACGGCATCGCAGACATGGTCGCCCTCACCCGCGCGCAGATCTCCGACCCCGACCTGGGGCTGAAGCTCGTCGGAAGCTCGGGCGACGGCATCCGTCACTGCATCAGACTGAACCAGGGATGCCTGGGCCGCGGCAGCCGCGGACTCTCGATGTCGTGCACGGTGAATCCGCTCGCCGGTCGAGAGCTGGAGCGGCCCGAGCGACCGAGAACGTCCGCCCCGCAGCGCTGGGCGGTCGTCGGGGGTGGTCCCGCCGGCATGCGGGCGGCGATCGAGCTGTCATCCGACGGGCATCGGGTGACCCTTTTCGAGAAGGATGCCGCACTCGGCGGTCAGCTGCGGCTCGCTCGCCGGGTGCCGGGCCGCGAGAGCGTCGGGCTGCTCGTCGACGACCTCGTGCGCGACCTCGACGTCGCCGGCGTGGACGTGCGTCTGGGTCAGGAGGCATCGGCCGACGCGCTCGCGGGTGTCGGCGGAGTGGTCGTCGCCACCGGAGCGGTGGCCCCGCGCACCACGTCGCTCGCGCTCGGCGGCGCGTACGCCGGCGGTTTTCCGACCGGCACGACGATCGACGCGTTCACGGCCGCGTCGTCGCCCGAGGCGCTCGGCGGACGTGTGGCGGTTGTGGATGCCGACGGCACCGCCTACGCCGCGGGAATCGTGCTGACGCTGCTCGAGCACGTCGACGAGCTCGAGCTCATCACCCCGTTCGAGACGGTCTTCCCGCACATCGGCGCCGGCTACGACCGGCCGCTGCTGTTCGAGCGACTCGGTGCGCATGGCGGATTCCGCCGGCGCGCATCGCATGTGGTCGTGGGGGTCGATGCGGGGAAGGTCGGCGTGCGCGACACCCTGACCGGGGTCGAGGAGTGGATCGCGGGCGTCGACGCCGTCGTCGCGGTCGAGCCACGGGCATCCGTCGTCGTCGATCTCGACGCACCGCGCGTCGTGGTCATCGGCGACGCGTATGCCCCGCGCACGATCGACGCTGCGATCTTCGAGGCCGTCGAACTCGCCTACGACGTGGCGGGGATGGCGACCCTGCGCGGGTGAGGCGTCGGCAGCCGGCTCGCGAGCGCGGAGCCGGGGTCGCGGCGCGGCGCTGCGCGGCATCCGACCGCGGTCGGGAACTGGGACCTCGCCGTCGCGGGAGAGTGGCGCGCTCGCAGGAAAGTGGCGCGTTCGCGGGGGAGTAGCGCAGTCAGCAGTCGGACCGTGGCGCTCGCGGGGGTGTGGCGCGCTCACAGGAAAGTGGCTCGGTGAGACCGCGTTCGCGTGCGCGAGCTCGACTGGACGCGAGCGCGGCAGTTTCCTGCGACCGCACCCACTGTTCGGTAGGTGCGCTCGCAGGAAAGTGGCGCGGTCAGGAATTGGGACCTCGCGGTCGCGGGGGTGTGGCGCGGTCGCGGGAAAGTGGCTCGGTGAGACCGCAGTTCGCGTTCGTGCGCTCGACTGAACGCGAGCGCGGCAGTTTCCTGCGACCGCACCTACTGCTCGATAGGTGCGCTCGCAGGAAAGTGGCGCGGTCGGGAATCGGGAGGTCGTGCTCGCGGGAAAGTAGGTGCGCTCGCAGGAAGTGGTGCGGTCAGTAGCGGGACCTCACGCTCGCGGGACAGCGCGGAGCGGGGCGCCAGGGGCGGGTCAGGCGGCGGGGATGATCAGCGACAGGATGAACACCCAGACGCAGACGTAGGCGAGCATCGCGAGGCTGTACTTGATCGAGGCCCGCAAGATCTCGCCCTCGCGGCCGGTCAGTCCCACCGCGCCGGCGGCGATCGCGATCGACTGGGGTGAGACGACCTTCGCGACCGTTCCGCCTGCGGTGTTCGCGGCGACGAGCAGCGTCGAGTCGACTCCGATCTCACCCGCGGTCACCGTCTGCAGTTGGGCGAACAGGGTGTTGTTGTTGACGACCGAACCCGTGATGAAGACCCCGAACCAGCCGATGATGGGCGAGAACAGCGGGAACAGCAGCCCGACGGCGGCGAGCGCGTTGCCGATCGAGGCCGATCCGCCGGAGTAGTTGGCGATGTTGGCGACCACCAGGATCAGGGCGATCAGCACGATCGGACGCCAGAGTTCGCGGACGGCGCCGGCCAGCTGCGCCCACAGATCGCCGCCCGTCAGCCGGGGCGTCGTGAAGAACGTCACGAGAACGGCGATGAGGATCGCGGTTCCCGTGGCGTTGACCGGTGTGAACGACCACGCGGCCGCTGTGGGCGCATCGGCGCCGGCGGGCACGACGACACCGGTGATGCCGGGGATCGGCACGACGAACACGAGCCACGACAGCGGTCCGTCGGGCAGGAACAGCGACTTGAACCACGGGATGCTCCACACGAAGATCACGCCGGTCAGGATGTAGAACGGGCTCCACGCGACGACGACCTCACCGAAGTCGTGCTTCTCGACCGCCGGGATCTCGCCGCCGTCTTCGCGGTAGATGCGCTTCGGCTGCCACACCCGGCCGACCATGAAGATCGCCACCATGCCGAGAAGCCCGGGCACGATGTCGGCGAGCTCGGGGCCGAGGAAGATCAGGATCACGGCCTGCACGACGCTGTAGACCACGCTCACCGCGAGGGTGGCGGGCCACGTCTCGCGGACCCCGCGCCAGCCGTCGAGGATCATCACGAGGATGAACGGCACCGAGAACGTCAGCAGCTGCAGGACCAGCACCATCAGGAGCGTGAGGTCCATCAGCTCGACTCCGCCGACCTGGGCGCCGACGATGACCGGGATGCCGATGGCGCCGTACGCCCCCGCGGCGACGTTCGCGACGAGCGAGAGCATCGCGGCCTTGATCGGCGCGAACCCGAGCTGCACGAGCAGAGCGGCGCAGATCGCGATGGGCACGCCGAACCCGGCGGCGCCCTCGAGGAACGCCCCGAAGCAGAAGCTGATGAGCAGCACCTGGATGCGCTGATCGGGAGAGATGCCCGAGATGCTCGCGCGGATCACGTCGAACCGGCCGCTGGCGACTGCCAGCTTGTAGAGCCAGACGGCCATGACGATGATGTAGGCGATCGGCCAGATGGCGGTGAGGATGCCGAGGAGCCCGGCGCCGGCGATCGAGCCGACCGGCATCCCGAACGGCCACAGGGCCACCGCGATCTGCAGGGCGACCGCGATGAGGGCGGCGGTGATCCCCTTGAGCTTGAACACGACGAGGCACAGCAGGAACACGAGCACGGGGATGACGGCGATGATCGCCGACAGCCACAGCTGTCCGGTCGGATCGATGGTCTGGTTCCACATTGTGCCTGCCTCCTGGCATCGTCCGCGTACTCGAGACACTAGCGAGGACGCGGGGTGCGGGTCCATGGGCATGGCCGTCCGGGCACGCGTGGGTCTACGCTGAGCGCCACCGGTGGCATCCCGTCGTATCTGCAGCGACGTGCACGGCTCTTCGTCATCGAGGCGTTCCCACACCCTGCAGGAGGAGCGATGCCCAGAAATCTCGTGATCTGTCTCGACGGCACGGCGGGTCAGGTGCGCGGGCCGGGTGATTCCAACAGCGTGCGCGTCTGGGAGCTGCTCGATCATTCGGATCCCACCCGGCAGCTCGCCTACTACGACCCGGGTGTCGGAACCTTCGCCTCACCGGGGGCGTGGACGGGGTTCGCGCGATGGATCTCGCGCACCGGCGGACTGATCTGGGGCGCCGGCCTGAGACAGAACCTCGGCGAGGTCTACGTGTGGCTCATGCAGAACTGGCAGCCCGGCGACCGCATCTTCGTGTTCGGATTCAGTCGCGGAGCATTCACCGCACGGGCGCTGGTCGGGATGCTGCGCCTCATCGGCCTCATGACGCCCGGCTCCGAGAACCAGCTGCAGTACGCCGTCGCAGCGTACGCCCGGGCGGGCGGCGAGAAGACGATTCCGTGGGATGAGATCCACCGCTTCTCGGGACTCTTCGCGCAGCAGGTGGACGGCCGCAGCACGATCCCGGTCACCTACCTCGGTGTGTGGGACACCGTGAAGGCGATGGGACTCGCGCGCCGCGCGCCGAAGTGGCCGTTCACCCGGTCGCTGCCGAACGTGCAGCGCATCCGCCATGCCGTCGCGATCGACGAGACGCGGCGCCCGTTCGTGGAGTACCTGGTCGAGTCCGAGCGCCCCGAGTCCCTCGAAGAGGTCTGGTTCGCCGGGGTGCACTCCGATGTGGGCGGCACATTCCCCGACGACCCTCGGCTGTCGACGATCGCCCTGACGTGGATGCTGCGCGGTGCTGTCGACGAAGGCCTGCTGATCGACGAACGCAAGGCCGAGAAGGCGTTCGACGCGCTCGATGCGTCGGCCGCGACCGCGACCGCGCACCGGAACGGGCGGATCTGGTCGCTGCTGTTCCCCCGACGCCGGCCGATCCCCGAGGGCGCCGTGCTGCACGCGAGTGTGCGCGAGCGGATCGCGGCGCTGCCGGACTACCGGCCTTCGCTTCCGTCGACGCACACCTGGGCCGATGAGGAGTGGGCGTCTCCGTGGGGCGCGGATCGCCACGAAGCGAGCATGGAGGCTCCGGCCTTCGAGGAGCCGCTGCCGGAGCCCGTCGGCGCCGAGCCTCCGACTGCCGAGCCTCCGACGGCCGAGCCTCCGACGGCCGAGCCTCCGACTGCCGAGCCTCCGGCTGCCGAGCCTCCGACTGCCGAGCCTCCGACTGCCGAACCGCCGCTGTTCGAGAGTGCGCCCGATCCTGTCGTCGCGCCGCCGTCGCCGGGCGGACGGCATCCGCACACGAGCTCGAAGCCACCGACCGCGGGCGCCGAGCCGCCGACGGGCGAGCCTCCGGGTGCCGAACCTCCGACTGCCGAACCGACGCCGGTCGACGCCGCCGAGCCGAGCGACGAGCAGCCCGCCCCCGAACCCCGACTGCTGCAGGCCCGTGTGGGTGCGGTCGGCGCCGCATCCGCCGACATGCGCCTGCATCCGTCGGCGACGGCGGTCGACGTGTTCATCGGCCCCGTTGAGGCGATGGCGCTGCGGGCGTCGATCCTGAGCGACCGCGCGCTGAACCTGGGCGAGGACGAGTCGGCGACCGTCACGGTCGTGCTGGCGCCGCTCGTGCCGATGGGCGATCCGGTCGAGGTGGATCTCGGTGTGCCGCGTGCGGGACGCAGCGCCGACGCGCGGCTCGTGTGGATGTTGCCCGAGACCGGGCTCGTCGAGGCGCGGCTGCTGCTGATGCACGACAACCGCGTGCTGCAGACCGCACGGCTGCGCGGCCGCATCGGCGGGACCCCCGAGATGCTCGAGCGCATCGTGCTGTGGGACGACGCCGCTCCCGTCGCCCGGCGCGAGAGCTACGACCTCAGCCTCGTTCTCAACCACGCGGTCGACGAGTCCCCGCGAGTGGTGTCGCGAACCGCTCGTGCGACCACCGTCGACTCGTTCGACGACGTCGGTCCGACGACCGAGCTGCTGCGCGCGCGGCTGCTGAAGGCCACACACCTGATGGGCGAGAGCGCGAAGGCCGAGGAGGAGCGTCGCCGGATCCTCGTCGATGTGGCGGTGGCGGGGCGCGAGCTGCACGACCTGCTGGCTCAGCGCATCGACGGGTTCGACGAGGCGCAGCGCATCCAGATCGTGTCGACGCAGTCGGGGCGGTTCCTGCCGATCGAGCTCGTCTACGGACGCTTCGCCCCTGATCCGGATGCCGCGCTGTGCGCGAACTGGATCGCCGGCGATCCGTGCGGCGCCTGCTTCTCGGGGCCCGACGACACCTCTATCGTGTGCCCGTCGGAGTTCTGGGGAATGGCCCGCACGATCGAGCGTCAGAAGTCGGCGCCGGGGGGATCGAGCCGCCCGCCGCACGCGCCGCGACGCACGCGCCGAGACCTCACGATCACGCGGTCGCTGGTGGGGGCGAGCGCGAAGGTGCAGCCGAAGTACCTGACGCCGACGCTCACCGCGCTCGGCCTCGAGAAGGCGGTCGCCACGTGGGACGACTGGGGGCAGCAGCTTCAGACGGCTCCCGCCGACCTCCTCGTCCTTCTGCCTCACAACGAGACGGGCGATCACGCGCTCGAGATCTCGGGTGCGCTGCTGGAGAAGGGGCGCATGAAGCCGCTCTACATCACGGGTGCGAGTGCCGCATCCGGTGCCGTCGCGGCCACCCCGGTCGCCGTGCTCTTCGGGTGCGACACCGACGGGTCGGACGAGGATCCCGCGGGGTGGGCGGGGCTGTTCCTGCACCACGGGGCGGCGGTGGTGTTCTCCACCCTCACGATGCTCCACGCGCGGCACGCGGCATCCATGACCGAACGACTCACCGCGATGCTGCTGGATCCCGCGCGAGACGGTGAGCCGCTCGGGAAGCTGGTGTCGGAGTTCCGCCGCGAAGCGGTGCGGGCCGGGCTGCTCAGTGCGCTCGCGGTGACCGCGTACGGCGACGGCGACTGGACCGTGTGATGTTCACGATCGAGGCGCTTCCCGCCCAGCGCGGCGACGCCCTGTGGATCACCTACGGCACGGCCGAGGAGAAGCATCACGTGCTCGTCGACGCCGGACCCTCGAACACGATCGACACCCTCGTGCCCGACCTCGAACGCCGGATCTCGGCGCTGCCGGGCCGCGCCGACCGGGTGGAACTGCTCATCGTGACGCACATCGACGCCGACCACATCCAGGGCGTGATCTCGCTGCTGTCCGACCCGCGACGGGTGCCGCTTTTCCGCGACGTGTGGTTCAACGGGTGGAAGCACGTGTCCGAGACTCTCGGCGGCGTCGACGCCGAGAGACTGACCGCGGTGCTCGAGCAGCATCCCGATCACTGGAACGCGGCGTTCGACGGGAACGCGGTGATGATCCCGGATGCCGGTGAGCTTCCTGTTCTGCAGCTCGCGGGCGGCATGACGATCACGGTGCTGGCGCCCGATGCCGCGGCGCTGCGCAAGCTCGCGCCGAAGTGGGAGGCCGAGGTGCGCAAGGCCGGGCTCGTGCCGGGGGAGGGCGCTCCGATCGTGCGTGCGCGCTGGATCCGCGACGAGCTTCTCGGCGGGTTCGAGCCCGACCTGCTGGCAGGGGCGAGGTTCTCGTCCGACCCGAGCGCACCCAACGGCGCCGGCATCTCGGTCATCGCCGAGTGGGGCGGGAAGCGGGCGCTCCTGCTCGGCGATTCGCCGCCGCGGCCGATCCTGGCGGCGCTAGACCGGCTCGAGCCCCGCCCCCACCGGTTCGACGTGGTCAAGATGTCGCACCACGGGTCGCGCAGGAACACCGACCTCGCGTTCGCCGAGGCGGTGCAGTCGCCGAAGTGGCTGGTCTCGACCGACGGGGCGATCTTCGGGCATCCCGACGCCGAGGCGCTCGCGCGCGTGGTGGTGTCGCAGCGCCGGCGTCCGACCTTCTACGTCAACTACGCGACCGAGCACATCGCAGACATCGTGGATGCGGCGGGCGAACGCTTCCGCGTGAAGCTCCCGCGGCGCCGCGGCGACGGCACGCACGCCGAGGGCATCACCGTCACCGTGTGAAGGCGCGCGCGGCCTCCAGAAGGACGCGGGCGCCGAACCCCGTCGCGCCGGCCGATCGCCACGCGTCGTCCTTCTCGGTCTGCATCGTCCCGGCGATGTCGAGGTGCGCCCACGGGGTGTCGCCCGCGAAATGGGCGAGGAAGAGCGCGGCCGTCGTCGCGCCGGCGTACTTCCCGCCGAGGTTCGAGATGTCGGCGATCTCGGAATCGAGCTGAGACCGGTACTTCTTCTCGAGCGGCATGCGCCACAACGGCTCATCGGTGACCTCGGAGGCGGCGAGCACGAGCTCGGCCATGCCCTCGTCGTTGGCGAACACGGGCGCGGTGGACTGCCCGAGCGCCATCAGCGCGGCGCCCGTGAGTGTGGCGATGTCGATGATCGCGTCGACGCCGTCCTCGTTGGCGAGTGCCAGGGCATCCATCATCACCAGGCGGCCCTCCGCGTCGGTGTTCTTCACCTCGACAGTCGTCCCGCCGCGGGCGACGAGCACGTCGCCGAGCTTGTACGACGTGCCGGACGGCATGTTGTCGGTGCACATGAGCCAGCCGGTGACCTTCGCCGAGACGCCGGAGTCGCGCATCGCCGTGAAGGCGCCGAGCACCGCGGCCGCCCCGCCCATGTCCATCTTCATGAGCAGGTGCATCGGGTCACTCGGCTTGAGGCTGATGCCGCCCGAGTCGTACATGATGCCCTTGCCGACGAGACCGAGATGAGCGGATGCCGGTGCCGCCGGCTCGTACGTCAGTTTCACCATCCGCGGCTCTTCGGTGGAGCCCTGGTTGACGCCGAGCAGTCCGCCGCAGCCGAGCTCGATGAGGGCGGCCTTGTCGAAGAGCTCGACGCCGAACCCGAACCGCGCGCCGAGAGCGACGGCGATCTCGCCCATGTCGACGGCGGTCAGGTGCCCGGGGGGAGTGTTCGCGAGATCGCGGGCGACGACGGCGGCCCGCGCCGAGATCAGCGCGGCCGACGCGCCGTTCACGATCGCCGAGCCCTCGGCGCCGTCGATCGACAGCGCCAGCTGCGTGAGGACCACGTGCGTCGGCTCGCTCTTGAGCACGCGGTACCGGTAGCGCGCGAGGGCCGCACCTTCGACGAGCGCCTGGGCGGCGTCGCGCGCGCCGAGATCGGCGCCGGCGACGACGAGTGCGATGCGCGCGCGCCGCGCCGTCGCCCGTGCGAAAGCGGCGGCGAGATCCCGCAGCATCGCGGCGTCGAGTTCGGCCGGCTCTCCCGCACCCACGGCGACGAGGTCGGGACCGCTCGGGGTCGGGATGACGAGGGTCCTGCCGACCTTCGGATCGAACCCGGCCCGGGTCAGCGCCTCGCGGTCGAGACCCAGCTCGGTCGGCACGTCTCCCGTCGCGAACACGGTGTAGCCGACCGCCTCATCGGATGCGGCCGGCGCTCGCGAGACCACGTCGACGGCCGAGAGGTCGACGAGTCCGGGCAGGGTCTCGAAATCGGCGGGGATCAGCTTGTTCGGGCTGCGGGTCATGCCTTCGTCTCCTCGTCGGCGGCCGGGTTGAGGGGAACGCCCTCGTCGATGTCGTCGTTGTCGTCGGGTTCGAGCTTCTCGGGCAGCTCGCCCGCGATACGCCCGGGCATGCGGGTCGCGGGCACGATCGCCAGCAGCGCGAGGCCGGCGAGGCCGAGCAGCGACACCTGCAGCGAGCGCAGGCGGGCATCCTCGTTGATCTCGATCGCCGCGGCGACCTCGGCCTCGTTCGCACTCGTCTGCGCGAGCACGGCTTCGAGCTGGTCGTTGGCTAGGAAGTCGGCCTCGTTGATGTTGACCTCGCTGATGAGCTCCGACGAGATCTCGGGGTGCTCGTCGGCGGCCACGGCGAGGGTGGAGGCGAGGATCCCGACGGCGAACGCGCTCGCGACGGCGATGCCGATCGACCCCGACAGGTTGTGCACGAGACCGCGCCACGCGCCGACATCTCCGGCGAGCTCTTTCGGGGCCGCCGACAGCAGGGTGTTGAACACGAGGGCGACGATCGAGCCCTGGCCGAGGCCGAGCAGCACGAGACCCACGACGATGAAGACCTGGCCCCAGTCGCCGCGGATCGTGAAGGCGATCAGGGTGAGGGCGCTCGCGACCACGACGAATCCTGCGGCGGCGATCACGCGCGGCGGGAGGCTCTTGTAGAGATAGGCGACGAACGTCGACGCCAGGAAGATCGAGATCGTGTACGGGATGATCGAGAACGACGTCTGGATGCCGCTGAGGCCCTGCACGACCTGCATGTAGAGCGGGATGAGGAAGTTCGCGGCGGTGCCCACGAACAGCATGATCGACATGCACGCCGTGATGGCGAGCTCCGAACCGGTCGCGAGGACGCGCAGGTCGAAGATGCGCGACTTCGCCGCGCGCTGACGCTTCGAGATCCAGACGAAGAACACCTGGCCGACGATCAGGCCGAGGATGATGAGGATCGGTGCGGGTGAGATGCCCAGGATGTCGAACGGTGCTTGACCGGTGGCCTCCCACAGACCCCACGCGTTGAGGCCAGAGAAGCCGAAGCTCAACAGGATGATCGCGCCCGCGGCGAGGAACGCGCCGGTCCAGTCGATGGTGAGGTCCGGCTGCGCGGGCACCTTCTTCACGCGGAAGCTGAGCAGCAGGTTGACCGCGCCGAGGGCCACCATGAGGGCGAACGACCACCGCCAGCCGATCGTCTCGGCGAACCATCCGGCGAGGATGAGCGCCATCACACCCGCGAGCGGGATCGCCGCAGCGAGCAGGCCGATCGCCTTCGCCTGGCGGTCGCCGTGGTAGTTGGTCGCGATGAAGACGGTGAGGGCGGGTGCGATCAGCGCGATGACGGCACCCGATGACGCCTGCGCGATGAACAGCATCGCCGGCGACATGCTCAGGGCGACGCCGGCCATCGCGAGTGCGTGGATCGCGACGGCGATCTGGAACACCCCGCGGGTGCCGAAGCGGGCGCCGATCTTGGCGCCCAGCAGGATGAACGCCGCCATCGCGAACGTGCCGGCGGTGATGGCCGTTCCCACCGAGGTGGCGGGGGTGTCGAGGTCTGTGGTGATCCCGGCCATCGACACGGTGAGCGCGTTGACCGCGAAGGATGCCTGGATCTGCGTCAGGACGACGACGATGAGCGGCAGCCAGGAGGCCTTCGCCGCGACATCCGGAACTGCTTCTGCGTACCGTGCCATATCCCCAGCCTTTCGCCGTGAGACCGAGGGCTACGCTGACCACGTGGACCCCGTCGTCGCTACGCTGCTGATCCTAGCGCTGGCGATCGTCGCGTTCGTGAGCAATCGGATTCCGCTCGGGATCATCGCGATCGGGGTGTCGCTCGCGCTGTTCTTCACGGGCGTCCTCACCCTTCCGCAGGCGCTCGCCGGGTTCGGAGATCCGACCGTGCTGTTCATCGCGGCGCTCTTCGTCGTGAGCGAATCGCTCGACGCGACGGGCGTCACCGCCTGGGCGGGGCAGCTGGTGATCGGCCGCGCCGGGACGAAGCGCTCGCGCCTGCTGATCGTCGTCGGACTCCTCGTCGCCGTGCTCACCGCGCTCATCAGCGTCAACGGCGCGGTCGCGGCCCTGCTGCCGCTCGTGGTGGTCGTCGCGGCGCGCGCCGGCATCCCGACGTCGAAACTCCTGCTGCCGCTGGCCTTCTCGGCGCATGCCGGGTCGATGCTGCTGCTCACCGGCACGCCGGTCAACATCATCGTCTCCGAGCTCGCCGCCGACAACGGCGGCCGGGCATTCGGCTTCTTCGAGTTCGCCCTCGTCGGCCTGCCGCTGCTGGCAGGAACGCTGCTCATCCTGGGATTGTTCAGCGCACGGCTCCTCCCGTCGCGCAACGGCGCCCTGATGCCAACCGATCTCGCCCGTCACGCCCGGCTGCTGCGCCAGCAGTATTCGATCGACCTCGACACGGGTGTGCTGCTCGGACCCGTCAACGGGGTGACCGAGGTGGTCGTGCCGCCGCGGTCGCCGCTGATCGGGCAGGTGCTGTGCACCGGCATGGCGACGCCGAGCGGTGACCTCGTGCTGCTCGCCGCGCGCCGCGGCGTGGAGGAGCTCAAGGGAGCCGACATCGTGGTGCAGGCGGGCGACGCGCTGCTGCTGCAGGGCACGTGGGACGACCTCGCCCGCCACACCGAGTCGGCCGATGCGAAGGTGATGCCGGTCGATGCGCCCGCGATCCTGCGGCGGGCGGTACCGCTCGGGAAGCACGCCCCCCGCGCGCTCATCGTGCTCGGCGCGATGGTCCTGCTGCTGGCGACCGGCCTCGTGCCGCCCGCCGTGGCGGCGATCCTCGCCGCGTGCGCGCTGGTGCTGACCCGCACGGTGAGCGTCGCCCAGGCCTACCAGTCGATCTCGTGGACGACCGTCGTGCTGGTGGCGGGCATGATCCCGCTGTCGACTGCGTTCATCCAGACCGGCACCGCCGACCTCGTGGCGGGCTGGCTGCTCACGCTCATCGGCGACGCGGGTCCCCGCGTCGCCCTGCTCGCCCTGTGCGTGCTGACCGTCGTGCTCGGCCAGTTGATCAGCAACACCGCGACGGTGCTGATCGTCGCCCCCATCGCCCTCGCGATCGCCTCGACCCTCGACCTCTCGGTCCTGCCGTTCATGATGGCGCTGACCGTCGCCGGCGCGGCATCCTTCCTCACCCCGATCGCGACGCCCGCGAACCTGATGGTGATGGATCCCGGCGGCTACCGCTTCGGCGACTACTGGAAGCTCGGCCTGCCGCTGGCGGTGTTCTTCATCGTCATGGCGGTGTTCTGGGTGCCGCTGATCCTCCCGTTCTGAGCGTCTACGCGGCCGACCAGCCTCCGTCCGACGCGAGGATCACGCCGTTGACGTTCACGCCGTCGTCCGACAGGAGGAACGTGATGGATGCCGCGATCGCGTCGGCCTCGACGGGGTCGGGCATCACGGCCATCGCGGTCTGGATGCGGCCGGCGGCGAGCGGCGAGCCGAACGACGCCTCGATGTTCGTGATCGTCGGGCCGGGAGCGACGGCGTTGACGCGGATGCCGTTCGGACCGTAGATGAACGCGCTCGACTTCGTGATGCCGGCGACGGCGTGCTTGGACGCCGTGTAGGCGACGCCGGCGGCCGAGCCGCGGAGAGCCGCTTCGGACGCGGTGTTCACGATCGAGCCGCCGCCCTGGGCGAGCATCGTCGGGATGACCGCGCGCATGAGCTTCATCGTGCCGTCGACGTTCACGCGGAAGACGCGCTGCCACACGGCATCCGTCACCTCGCCGATCGGCGTCATGTCGTCCATGATCCCGGCGATGTTCGCAAGGCCGTCGATCGTGTCGCCCGCCGCCTCGACGATGCGAGCGACTCCCGCGTCGTCGGTGATGTCGGCGGTGAGGGCCACGACATCGGCGCCGGAGTGGTCGGCGACGAACTCGTCGAGGCGCTCCTGGCTGACGTCCACCGCGATCACTCGGCCGCCCTCGCGGGCGATGCGCGACGCGGTGGCGCGCCCGATGCCTGATCCCGCGCCCGTCACGATGACGGTCTGCCCCGTGAACCGGCCGGCGTCGAGGCGCTCGGTCCATTCGCGCAGGGTCACCGCGTCGCCGATCGACTCTTCGTCGACGGATGCAGCGGCGACCGGGGTGCCGTCCGGCACGTCTCCTGCGACGACGCGACGCACGAGGTCGTCGAGCATCTCCTGCGTGAATGCTCCGCGGCTCATCTTGACCAGCCGCTTGATGGCGAGGCGTCGCACGGGCTTGAAGACGTCGGGCGTCTGTCCTCCTTGCGCGAGCATCTCGGTGAGGACCGCGTTGCCCGCCGGGTCGGCGAGCCAGTCGGCGATCGCCGAGTCGGCGGACAGTGGCTTGGTGGAGCTCATGATTCTTCCCTTCCTACCGGACATCCGTGTCCGGTATGTAGGCTACACCCGTGCCGCCGTCTGCAGAAGTGCCCCCGCGCGCCAATCGCGGCCCGGCCGCGGGGCCGTCGAACCGCGCCGCCCTCATCGCGGCGGCACGCGAGGTCTACGGCGAAGAAGGGCTCAGTGCGCCCTTCAGTGCGGTGGCGAAGCGCGCCGGGGTGGGGCAGGGGAGTCTGTACCGCCACTTCCCCGATCGCACGTCGCTCGCCGTCGCCGTCTTCGTCGAGAACGTCGGCGACCTCGAGGAGTACACGTCGTCGGACAGCCGCACGATCGACGATCTGCTCGATCGCGTCGTCGCCCAGGCGGTCGTGTCGACGGCGTTCATCGAACTCATCACGGCCGACCTGCACGACCCGCGGGTCGCTCCGCTCGGGGCCCGGTTCCAGTCGGTCGTCGAGCGGCTCGTCGCGCGGGAGCACGCTGCGGGTCATCTCGGCCGGCACATCGACGCGGCCGACGTCATGATGGCTGTGGGCATGCTCGCCACCGAGCTCGCCCGCGCCGATCCCGACGATCGACCCGCCGTCGCGACGCGGGCGCGCGCCCTGTTCCACGCGGCTTTCGCCCCGCGCTGAGGTCAGTCGGCCGAGAGCAGGCGCGCGAGCAGTTCGAGGGCCGCCTCCTGCGGCGCCTGCGGGTCGAGCATCCACTGCGTCTGCAGACCATCGGATGCCGCGATGACCAGCGCGGCCACGGCCGACGGGTCGATGTCGGAGCGGATCAGCCCCTGCCGCTGGTGTCGCGTGACACGCTCGGTGAGCTCCTCGCGCACCTTCGCGAACCGCACCGTCGCGAACTCGGTCGCATCGGGATGCCCGGGCTCGAGCGCGGCCGCCACCAGCGTGGAGTACAGCTGCACGAGACCCGGAACGTCGTGGTTGCGTCGTGCCGCCTCGGCCATGATCTCGACGGGCGAGGCGTCGTCATGGTCGGGCTCGTGCTCGTCCTCGCGGCGCGCGGCTTCGCGGTAGACCTCGACGAGCAGCTGCTCGCGCGAGGTGAAGTAGTGGGTGAGAGCGGCGTGCGACACACCGATCTCGGTGGCGATCGACCGCAGACTCGTGCCCTCCGAGCCTCGGCGGGCGAACACCTCGATGGCGCGATCGAGGATCTCCTGCCGTCGCGCCAAGCCCTTGGCGTACGACCCGCGAGCGCGCGGCGACGGCTCGGCGACGGGGTCGACGGGAGTGGACTCGGGCATGGTCAGCATCCTAACCACAAAAACCTCCACGTGGAGGTTTGTTCTGCTAACGTGTTCGTCGGAGCGCCGAGACGCGCGCTCGCAGACGTCAACCCCACAGGAGAGGTTCCGATGCCGGCACTCACTTCCGTTCAGCTCTTCACCGTCAAGGACGCCCTCGAGGCCGACCTCGACGGCACCCTCGCGGAGGTCGCCCGCCGCGGCTTCACCGCCGTCGAGCCCTACGATTTCGTGCGCCGGGCCGACACGCTCGCCGCATCGCTGACGGCGCACGGCCTGGTCGCGCCGACGGGCCACGGGTTCCTCGCGTCGACGACCTTCGTCAACCCCGACGGCAGCGACACCGACCGGGCGGTCCCGACTCCCGACGAGGTGTTCGACGCTGCCGAGACACTCGGCATGACGACGGTCATCGACCCCTACACGCACCCCAACCGCTGGGAGACGCGCGCGCAGATCGAAGAGACCGCCCGCCGCCTCAACGCCGCCGCGGAGCTCGCCGAGGCCCGCGGCCTGCGCGTCGGCTACCACAACCACGCGCACGAGCTCGAAGCCGACATCGACGGCCAGACCGGCCTCGAATTGCTCGCCGAGCTGCTCGACCCCCGCGTCAAGCTCGAGGTCGACCTCTACTGGGCCGCGCGCGCCGGTGTCGACCCCGTCGCCCTGCTCGAGAGGCTCGGCGACCGCGTCATCGCGGTGCACGTCAAGGACGGCACGCTCGACGCCGAGGCCGTCAAGGCCTATCCGCCGGCCGACCAGGTGCCCGCGGGCCAGGGTGTCGTGCCGCTGGCCGCCGCGATCGCCGCGGCATCCAGCCTCGAAGTCGCGGTCGTCGAGTACGACGCGTACTCGGGCGACATCTTCGACGGCATCGAGCAGAGCCGCCTGTTCCTCGACGGCGCAGGCCTCGACGGTGCAGGCCTCGACGGTGCAGGCCTCGACGAGAAGGCGGCCCGCTGATGGCGGGCCCCATCGGCGTCGGCATCATCGGCGCGGGCAACATCAGCGACCAGTATCTGACCAACCTCACGACCTTTCCCGATGTGAAGGTCATCGCGGTGGGCGATCTGCTCGAGGACCGCGCGCGCGAGCAGGCGGCGAAGTACGGAGTCCCCAAGTCGGGCGGCGTCGACGTCGTGCTGAACGACCCCGACATCGAGATCGTCGTGAACCTGACGATCCCGGCCGTGCACATCGAGGTGTCCGAGGCGATCATCGCCGCCGGCAAGCACGTGTGGACCGAGAAGCCGATCGGCATCGATCGCGAGAGCTCCCGTCGCATGCTCGAGAAGGCGGATGCCGCGGGTCTGCGCGTCGGCGTCGCGCCCGACACGGTGCTCGGCCCCGGCGTGCAGACCGCCAAGCGCGTCATCGCGCGCGGCGACATCGGCCGCCCGCTGTTCGCCCAGACGACGTTCCAGTGGCAGGGCCCGGAGATCTTCCACCCGAACCCCGCGTTCCTCTACGCGCAGGGCGGCGGCCCGCTGCTGGACATGGGTCCGTACTACGTCTCGACGCTCGTGCACGTGTTCGGTCCGGTCGCGACCGTAGCCGCGCTCGGTCTCAAGGGCACCGAGACGCGCACTGTGCAGGTCGGACCGCTCGAGGGCACCGAGTTCCCCGTCGAGATCCCCTCGACCGTGTCGGTGCTCATGCAGTTCGAGAACGGCGGGCAGGCCCAGAGTCTGTACAGCACCGACTCGCCGCTGCGCCGCCAGGGAATCGTCGAGATCGCCGGCACCGAGGGCACTCTCGTGATCCCCGACCCGAACACGTTCGGCGGCGACATCACGATCACCCGGCCGCTGTCCGAGATGGTCGTCCCGCCGGCACCGGTCGTGCAGGAGGTCGTCGAGATCGAGCAAGAGGGCGTGCCCTCCGGGCGCGGACTCGGACTGCTCGACATGGCGCGCGCCATCCGCGACGGTCGCCCGCACATCGCGACCGGCGAGTTCGGCTACCACGTGCTGGACACGCTGCTGTCCATCGAAGAAGCCGTCGCCTCGGGCACGTTCGTCACCGTCGAGAGCACCGTGGCCGATCCCGGCTCGCTGGGCGCGGACTTCGACCCCCTCGCTGCCACCCTCTGAGACGAAGCGGTCGAAGGGCCGGGCTGGGCGCGCTGTGCGCCCTGCCCGGCCCTTCGACGAGCTCAGGGACCTGCGTCGGTCAGCGTGTGGCGCGTGCCAGGTTGGCGACGAGTTCGTCCTTGGTCTGCGCGATCACGTATGCCGGCTGGTCGCGCTCGACGCGCCAGCTCTCGGCGACCGAGCCGATGTCGACGGTGTCGAAGCCGAACTCGTCGTAGAGCGCCGTGACGAGGGCGGATGCCTCGGGGTGGTCGCTCGCGGTGGCCAGCGCCCGGCGGTCGGGTGTGCCCGCTTCCGATCCGGTGGTCAGGATGTCGGCCGACATGATGTGGTTGAACGCCTTGGCGACCTTCGAGGTAGGCAGGTGCTCCTGCAGCATCCCGAGAGTGGTGGTGCGCTTCTCTTCGAGCGCCTCGATGCGACCGTCGCGCTCCCAGTAGTAGTTGTTCGTGTCGAGCACGATCTTGCCGGCGAGCGGATCGACCGGCACCTCCTCGAGGTTCTTCAGCGGCACCGTCACGATGACGATGTCGCCGGCCGCCGCGGCATCCTGCGCCGTCGCCGGGGTCACGTTGTCGCCGATGTCGGCGACGAGGTCTGCGAGGGTCTCGGGACCCCGCGAGTTGCTGATGACGACCTCGTAGCCGCGTTCGGCGAGGCCGCGCGCGAGGGTCGATCCGATGTGTCCTGCTCCGATGATTCCGACTTTTGTCATGTCGGAGGGAACGCCGCAGCGCCCGGGGGGAATTCCCGCCGGGCGCTGTGTGCCGACAATCTCCCGGGGCGGGGAGTCTCTACAGGCGGGTCCAGGCCTCGGTGAGGACCGACCGCAGGATCTGCTCGATCTCGTCGAATTCGCTCGGCCCGATCGTGAGCGGCGGCGCCAGCTGGATGACCGGATCGCCGCGGTCATCGGCCCGGCAGTACAGCCCGGCGTCGAACAGCGCTTTCGACAGGAAGCCGCGCAGCAGCCGCTCCGACTCGTCGTCGTCGAAGGTCTCCTTCGTCGCCTTGTCCTTCACCAGCTCGATGCCGAAGAAGTAGCCGTCACCGCGCACGTCGCCGACGATCGGCAGGTCGGTGAGCTTCTCGAGCGTCGAGCGGAAGATCGGCGAGTTCTCGCGCACGCGGGCGAGCAGCCCCTCCTCTTCGAAGATGTCGAGGTTCTCGAGTGCGACGGCCGAAGACACGGGATGCCCGCCGAAGGTGTAGCCGTGGTAGAACGAACGGTCACCGGTGGCGAAGTGCTCGTAGATCTTGTCGCTGACGACCGTGCCGCCGAGCGGCGAATAGCCGCTGGTGACGGCCTTGGCGAACGTGATCATGTCGGGCTTGTAGCCGTAGGCGTCGCACGCGAACATATGGCCCACGCGCCCGAACGCGCAGATCACCTCGTCCGACACCAGCAGCACGTCGTACTTGTCGCAGATCTCGCGCACCCGCTGGAAGTAGCCCGGCGGGGGAGGGAAGCACCCGCCCGAGTTCTGCACCGGCTCGAGGAAAACCGCGGCGACCGTCTCGGGACCCTCGAACTGGATCATCTCCTCGATGCGGTCGGCCGCCCAGACGCCGAACTCCTCGAGGCTGCCGGTGGGGGCGCCCATGTCGGCGGCGCGGTAGAAGTTCGTGTTCGGCACGCGCAGGCCGCCGGGGGTGAGCGGCTCGAACATGGCCTTCATCGCCGGGATGCCGGTGATCGCGAGGGCTCCCTGCGGGGTGCCGTGGTACGCGACGGCCCGCGAGATGACCTTGTGCTTGCCGGGCTGACCCTGCAGCTTCCAGTAGTACTTCGCGAGCTTGAACGCGGTCTCGACGGCCTCGCCGCCACCCGTCGAGAAGAACACGTGGTTGAGGTCGCCGGGGGCGTAGTCGGCGATGCGGTCGGCGAGTTCGATCGCGGCGGGGTGGGCGTACGACCAGATCGGGAAGAACGCGAGCTGCTCGGCCTGCTTCGCGGCGGCCTGGGCGAGCCGTTTGCGTCCGTGGCCGGCGGCGACGACGAACAGTCCCGAGAGGCCGTCGATGTACTTCTTGCCGGCCGAGTCCCAGATGTGGTGGCCCTCGCCCTTGACGATGATCGGCACGCCCGGGCCCTCGGTCATGACCGACTGTCGGGCGAAGTGCATCCAGAGGTGGTCGCGCGCCATCTCCTGAAGCTCGGCTTCGGTGCGGGCGTTGCGTTCGGACGCTGTCGACATGGGTGTCTGGCCTTCCGTCAGGATGCTCCCGACGATACCCGCCGGGGCGATCGGGCCGAAGAGGCGGCCGCCGGTCGGAGTGTGCGGAACTGAGCGCGAGACGTGCCGGACCGTTCGCCCGTCAGGCGAACGACGGCGGCGGGACGCCGGGTCCCGGAGACGGGAGGCCCGGTGTCGGCTCGGTGGGTGAGGGGAACGTCGGCTCGTCGGGCACCGGGATCGCCGGCTCGGGGCCGGGCGCGGGCGGCTCCGGCGTGCCCGGGATGCCGGGCACCGGCGACGGGTCGGGTGTGGCGGGGTCGATCATGATGATTCCTCCATGACCCCACGGTGCGCCTTCGGCCCCGCATCCGCAGCCCCGTTGACCGTGCCCGCAACGGCGTGTAATGGGTCGTGTTCCGGCGGATGCGGGACCGCCGCCGTCGAGCCGCGCACGATCAGCGACGTGGCCAGGCTCACGGGCCCGCCGGGGAGCGGATCGCCGGCGACAGCTCGCGCGAGCAGGCCGATCGCGTGGGCGGCCATCTCGCGGATCGGCTGCCGCACCGTCGTCAGGGCGGGCTGGAGCGATCGCGCGCCGCGGACGTCGTCGAACCCGACGACCAGCACGTCGCGCGGGATCATCCGGCCGGCATCCGCCGCCCCGGCATAGACCATGGTGGCCAGCGTGTCGGAGGTCGCGAAGACGCCGAGGCGCTCGCCGGGCGGGAGGCTCTCGATCGCTGCGCGGCACGCGGCGCGGGCGTCGCCGCCGTTCCACTCGGTGTCGATGCGCTGCACCGAGGCGCCCGGCATCCGCTCGTCCACCGCATCGACGAAGCCCGCGACGCGCGCCCGGCCGAAGCGGTACGCGGGGGTGCCGACAACGACGAGGAAGCGCGTCGCGCCGGCGCCGACGAGGTGGGCCGCCGCCGAGGCTCCGCCGACACGGTCGGTCGTCTGCACGCTCGGCAGGTCGGGAGTGTGCTCGGCCCGGGGATCCAGCAGCACCACGGGGACCGACGCGTCGCGCAGCAGGGCGAGCTGCGTGGCGGTCGGCACGACCAGCCCGAGCACCGCGCCGGCGGAGCCTCGGGCCCGGATGCGGGCGGGCCAGTCGTCATCGGGATGATCCCGCTCGGCGGTCAGCACCAGGTCGTACCCCGCCTGCGCGGCGGCGCTGCGGGCGCCGGCGGTCACCTCGTCGGAGTAGGGGTCGTGGAAGTGTCCGAGCACGAGGTCGAACAGGCGGGCCGTTCCGCCGCGCGGCCTGCCGCGCGGCTCGTCGGTGCGGGCGTAGCCGAGTCGCCGAGCCTCTGCGATCACCCGGGCGCGTGTGGCGGGCGCGAGGTCTCCCCGGCCCGCAAGGGCACGTGAGACGCTCGACACGCTCAGCCCCGCGGCGTCCGCGACGTCGGACAGTGTGGGGCGACCGCGTGGGACATGAGGCACGAAGCTATTTTGCGCAATTTTCTCGCGACCGTCGAGCATTCTTGACAGGCTCGACACCACACGATGAGGTGATGAGCCTCGGAGAGGACGACGTCGATGACGACTGGCTTGCGCGTCGCGCTCATCGGAACCGGATTCATGGGCAAGGCCCACTCGCATGCGTGGCGGACCGCGCCCCGATTCTTCGACCTGCCGCTCGCGCCGACGATGTCGGTCATCGTCGGCACCGACCCCGAGCGCACCGCCGCGGCCGCCGAGCGCTACGGCTGGGCCGAGTCCTCGACGGACTGGCGAGCCGTGGTCGAACGCGACGACATCGACGTCGTCGACATCTGCTCACCCGGCGACACCCACGCCGAGATCGCCGTGGCGGCGCTCGCCGCCGGCAAGCACGTGCTGTGCGAGAAGCCGCTCGCGAACAGCCTCCACGATGCGCGGGTGATGACGGATGCAGCCGCCGCGGCATCCGGTCAGGTCGCCCTGTGCGGCTTCAGCTACCGGCAGACGCCCGCTCTCGCCCTCGCGCGCGAACTCATCGCCGCGGGCCGCATCGGAACCGTGCGCCACGTGCGCGCGCAGTACCTGCAGGACTGGCTCACCGACCCCGAGGCGCCCGCTACCTGGCGCCTCGACCGGGAGAGGGCGGGCTCCGGCGCCCTCGGCGACATCGGCGCCCACAGCATCGACACCGCCCAATGGCTCACCGGCTCGGCGATCGCGGAGGTCTCGGCGGTGCTGCGCACCTTGGTGACCGAGCGACCGACCCGCACCGAGGTCGTCGGTCTCGGGGGCATCGGTGACCGCGACGCCCCGCGCGTGCCGGTCACCGTCGACGATGCCGGCGCCTTCACCGCACGATTCTCCGACGGGGCCCTGGGTGTTTTCGAGTTCTCGCGCATGGCGACCGGACGACGCAACGCGAACCGCATCGAGATCAACGGCGACCGCGGCGCGATCGCGTTCGACTTCGAGCGCATGAACGAGCTCGAGGTGTACGACGTCGCCGACGAGGCCGGCGTGCAGGGGTTCCGGCGCGTGCAGGCCACCGAGGCGCAGCATCCGTACCTCGAAGCCTGGTGGCCCGTCGGCCACGGCCTCGGCTACGAGCACACCTTCACGCACGAGATCGTCGATCTCGTGCGCGCGATCGCGGGGGAGCCGTCGGCGACGCCCGACTTCGCCGACGCGCTCCAGGTGCAGCAGGTGCTCGCCGCGGTGGAGCAGAGCGATCAGGACCAAGGACGACGAACAGCCGTGGAGGCGACGACATGACAAGAACAGCACTCGTGGTGCGGGGTGGGTGGGAAGGCCACCACCCGGTGGAGGCCACCGACCTCTTCCTCCCGTTCCTCAAGGACAACGGCTTCGACGTGCGCGTCGAAGCGTCGAACGAGATCTACGCCGATGCGGAGTTCATGGCGGGGGTCGACCTCGTCGTGCAGTCGGTGACGATGTCGGAGATCTCGCGCGAGGCCTTCGCCGGCCTCCGCGCGGCGGTCGAGACGGGCACCGGTCTCGCGGGCTGGCACGGCGGGATCGCGGACTCGTACCGCAACACGTCGGACTACCTCCTTCTCGTCGGAGGCCAATTCGCGACGCACCCCGGCAAGGAGCCGTCGCAGCGCCCAGGCGACGAGACCGACAACTACCTGCCGTACACGGTGGAGCTCACCGACCTCGGCCGCGGCCACGAGATCATGGCGGGCATCGAGGACTTCGAGCTCGAGACCGAGCAGTACTGGGTGCTGCACGACGACCTGATCGACGTGCTCGCCACGACGACGCATCCCACCCAGCCGTACCACCCGTGGCATCGGCCGATCGTGTCGCCGGCCGTCTGGACGCGTCTGTGGGGCTCGGGGCGGGTCTTCGTCTGCACGCCGGGGCACAGCGTGGACGTGCTCGAGGATCCGAACGTGCGCACGATCGTCGAGCGCGGGATGCTGTGGGCGGCGCGCGCATGAGCGACCACCGGATCGGCATCGTCGGCCTCGGGGTCATCTCGCGGGCCTATCTCGAGACCCTGCAGGGAGCCGCGGGAGTCCGCATCACGGCCGTCGCCGACCTCGACGCGCAGCGTGCCGCGGACGTTGCGGCGGGGCTGCCCGGCGCCCGGGCGCTGACTCCGGCAGAGCTGTACGCCGACCCCGAGGTCGACACCGTGCTCAACCTGACGATCCCCGCCGCCCACGATGAGGTCGCGCTCGCCGCGATCGCGGCCGGCAAGGACGTGTACGGCGAGAAGCCCCTGACGGCGACGCTCGAGGCGGCGCACACGGTCGTGTCAGCGGCGGACGCCGCCGGACGCCGCGTGGGCTGCGCCCCCGACACCGTGCTCGGCGCCGGGGTGCAGACCGCCCGTGCCGCGGTGGAGGCGGGCATGATCGGACAGCCGGTGTCGGCGACGGCGACGTGGCTGTCGCGGGGCCACGAGGCGTGGCATCCGCAGCCCGACTTCTACTACCGCGAAGGCGGGGGACCGCTGCTGGACATGGGGCCGTACTACCTGACGGCGCTCGTGCAGCTGCTGGGCCCGGTGGCGTGGGTGCAGGGCGCGAGCAGCCGCGCCCGCGACACGCGCACGATCGCCACCGGACCCCGCGCGGGCGAGTCGATCCCCGTCGAGGTCGAGACGCATGTCACCGGGGTGCTCGGCCACGTCGGCGGCGCGCTGTCGACGGTGACCTTCAGCTTCGACGCGGTCGCCACACGGGCCGAGCCCATCGAGGTGCACGGCGTGGACGGCATGCTGGTGCTGCCCGATCCGAACCACTTCTCGGGCGCCGTGCACCTGCGCCGCGCGGGATCGCCCGAGAGCGAGGAGCTGCCCGTCAGCGCCGGCTACGAAGACGCCGCGCGCGGCGTCGGACTGCTCGACTTCGTCGCCGGCCCCGGGCGCGCGTCGGGGGATGTCGCACTGCACGTACTCGACGTCATGACGTCGCTGCTGGAATCCGCCGCCGCCGGGGAGCGTGTGTCACTCGGATCGACGGCGGTCGTGCCGTCTCCGGTGCCGCTCACGACCCGCGCCGACTGGCACGGGGGCGCCCAGGCCTGACCGCTCGACGGGGTCGTGCGCGCGCGGCGCGCGACCCCGTCGAGGTCAGCGGACTGCGGAGACCGCGCGATCGACGGATGCTCGCGCGAGTCGGGAGTCGTCCGGACCCACGTCGTGCACGGCGCCCGTGATGACGAACGCGGCCTCGGTCTCGCGCTCGGCGCACGACGGACCGACCCACAGGGTGATGTCGCCGGGCTCGACGATGCGCCGCCCGGCCATGCCGGTGAAGGCCAGCCGCTGCGTCGGCACGTCGAAGCGCACGATCACATCTTCGCCGGCGTCCAGGCTGACGCGCTCGAAGGCGATCAGCTGCGCGACGGGTCGCGTGACGCTTCCGACCTCGTCGCGCGCGTAGAGCTGGACGAGGTCGGTGCCGGCCCGATCGCCGGTGTTGCGCACCCGCACCGAAGCGGCGAACGATTCGCCGGCCTCGACGACGGGATCGACCGTGAGGTCTTCGCGCGCGAACGTCGTGTACGTCAAGCCGTGCCCGAAGGGCAGGGTGGGGTCGGAGTCGGCGCTGGTCACATCGGAGGTGCCGCCCAGGGTGGGATGCAGATACGAGTAGGGCTGCGCGCCGGACGAGCGCGGCAGCGACACCGGAAGGTGCCCCGACGGCGCGACCTCACCCGACAGCACGCCGGCGATAGCCGGACCGCCCTCTTCGCCGGGGAAGAAGGCCTGCAGCACCGCCGCAGGGCGCGGGGACGGAGCATCCGCCGATCGTGACGCCGGCCTGCTGACGGCGCCGAGGCCCGTCACCGCGCCGCCGCCCACCGTGCGTTCGGGAAGAGCCCAGTCGATCGCGTACGGGCGACCGGTGAGGAGGATGAGGACGACGGGCGTGCCCGTCGCGCAGACGGACTCGACGAGCTCGCGCTGCACGCCGGGCAGCTCGAGAGACTCGACGTCGTTGCCCTCGCCGACCGTGCCGCGACCGAACAGGCCCGCGCGGTCGCCGACGACGACGACGGCGATGTCGGCCGAGCGGGCGGCGTGCACGGCGGCCGCGATGCGCGTGCGGTCATCGCCCTCGACGTCGCATCCGGCTTCGTGGACGATCACGGCGTCCGGCAGCTCGAGGGCGAGGGCATCGCGCACGGTGGGCAGGGCGATTCCGTGCGGTGTCGCAGGATGATGCGCGAGCACGTGGTTCACGAACGAATAGCACCCCATGAGCGCCTCGGAGCTGTCGGCGTTGGGACCCACGAGCGCGATGGTGCCCGTGCGGTCGGCGCCGAGCGGCAGGGTGCCGTCGTTGCTCAGGAGCACGAGGGACTCCTCGGCCAGCGTGCGCGCCAGGGCCCGGTGCGCGGGGGAGTCGAGGTCGATCTCGGTGGGCGGGTCGTCGAAGGTGGCGTCGAGCAGCCCGAGCTCCTCCTTCTGCGCGAGCACCCGCGCCACGGCGAGATCGAGCACGTCGGGGTCGAGGACGCCCGTGCGCACGAGCTCCGGAAGATGGGTGAAGGCGTCGGCGCTCGGGAGCTCGACATCGATCCCCGCTTCGATCGACAGCTGCGCGGCCTGGGCTCGATCGGCGGCCACCTGGTGCATCGACTGCAGGAACGCGATCGCGAAGTAGTCCGAGACCACGACGCCGTCGAAACCCCACTCGTCGCGCAGCACCTCGGTCAGGTAACGGGTCGTCGCCGCGACCGGCACACCGTCGATCTCGGAGTAGGAGTTCATGACGCTGCGGGCGCCGCCGTCGCGCACGGCCATCTCGAACGGCGGCAGCAGCACGTCGGCGATCTCGCGGGGTCCGGCGTGCACCGGTGCGTGATTGCGCCCCGCCCGCGAGGCGGAGTAGCCCACGAAGTGCTTCAGGGTGGCGTGCACGCCCTCGCTCTGGAGCCCCTTCACGTACGCCGTGCCCACGACGCCGACCAGGTACGGGTCTTCGCCGATGCACTCGTCGACGCGACCCCAACGGGGATCGCGGATGACGTCGAGCACGGGGGCGAGACCCTGATGCACGCCGAGCTCGCGCATCGAGCGGCCGATCACCGCGCCGAGCTCCTCGACGAGCGCCGGGTCGAACGCGGCGCCCCACCCGAGCGGGGTCGGGAAGGTGGCGGCCTTCCACGCCGCGAGGCCGGTCAGGCACTCCTCGTGCACGATCGCGGGGATCCCCAGCCGGGTCTGCTGCTGGAGGCGCCGCTGTTCGCCCCACAGCCACTGCGCGCGTTCGACCGGGTCGACCGGGCGCGTGCCGTAGACGCGGGTCAGGTGGCCGAGGCCGTGCGCTGTGGCCTCTTCGTAGCGGGTCGAGGTCTGCATCTCGCCCGCCATGGGCGCCACGACCTCGTCACCCTGGTCGACCCAGTAGCCGACGAGCTGGGCGCGCTTCTCCTCGAGCGTCATCCGCCCGAGCAGGTCGCGGACGCGCGCCGATGAGCGGGGAGCCTGATCTGATTGCACGATCTCTCTTTCTTCGTGAAGCGTTCGTGAGGCGGATGCCGCGGCATCCGTCGATGTCAGCCCTTGACGGCCCCGGTGAGTCCGCCGACGATGCGTCGCTCGAACAGGCTGAAGAACACCAGTGCGGGGATCATGGACAGCGATGTGAACGCGAGCACCCGCGCCGTGTCGACGGAGTACTGCGAGGCGAACGCCTGCGTTCCCAGCGGGAGCGTGAACGAGCCTTCGCTGTTGAGGATGAACAAGGGCAGCATGTAGCTGTTCCAGCTTCCGATGAACGCCAGGATGCCGACGGTGATCACTCCGGGCACCGCCAGCGGGATCACCATGCGCCAGAAGAACCCGAGACGGCTGCAGCCGTCGATGGCGGCGGCCTCCTGCAGTTCGTTCGGGATCGCCGCGAGGAACGGCACCAGGATGATGATCGTGATCGGCAGCGCGAACGCGATCTGCGGGATGATGACGCCCGCGAGCGAATTCATCAGGCCGAGGTTGCGCACCAGGATGTACAGCGGCGTGATCGCCACCGTCATCGGGAACATGAGACCCGCGGCGAACAGCGCGTAGATCAGGCCGCGGCCCCGGAACGAGTACCGCGACAGCGCGAACGCCGCCATCAGACCCATCGCGACGACCAGCAGGGTGGTGGCCACCGCGGCGATCGTGGAGTTGCCGACCTGCTGCCAGAAGACCGGGCTCGAGAGCACCTCGGCATAGTTCTGCCACTGCCAGACCGTCGGGAAGCCCGAGGGGTCGAGGGTGATCTCGGAGTTCGAGCGGAACCCGCCGAGGATGATGTACGCCACCGGCGCCAGCATGAGCCCGATCAGGATCAGGGCGACGAAGTAGATGAGCAGTCCGCCCGCGCGGCTCTGCGCGGGGGTGAGCGCTGCGCGCCGCGCGCGAGGCGCAGCCATGGTCGCGGTGGCCATCAGGCCTTCCCTCCCGTGATGGCTCCGGCGGTGTCCCGTCGGAGGAGGAACCTCTGGTAGAGCAGCGCGACGACGAGCGAGATGAGGAACATCACGACCGCGACGGCGTTGCCGTAGCCGTAGCTGCCGGCGTTCCTGCCGTTGGCGACCATGTAGGTCGCCATCGTCGAGGTGCCGGCGGTGGAGGCGACGTACTGCCCCCAGATGATCCAGACGAGGTCGAACAGCTGGAGCGAGCCGATGATCGACAGGAACGCCCAGATGCGGATGGTGGGTCCGAGCAGAGGCAGCACGATGTGACGCTGGATCTGCCAGTACGAGGCACCGTCGATCGCGGCGGCTTCGGACAGCTCTTCGGGGATCCCCTGCAGACCGGCGAGGAACAGGATGACGGCGAAGCCGATGTACTTCCACGTGATGATGACCATCAGCGTCCAGATGGCGATCGCCGGGTCCGAGAGCCAGTCCGCGGCGAAGGCGCCGAGGCCCACGCGTTCGAGCAGTCCGTTGAGGGCGCCGTTGGACTGGAGCATCAGGCTCCAGCCGATGCCGACCACGACCTCGGAGATGACGTAGGGCACGAAGATCAGCACGCGGATCACGGACTGGTAGCGCATCTTGCGGTTCAGCAGCAGCGCCAGTCCGAGGGCGATGGGGCCCTGGAGGACGAGCGACATGCCCGCGATGAAGACGTTGTGGCCGAGGGCCTCGTGGAAGGCCGGATCGGTCAGGATCACGATGTAGTTGCGGAGCCCGACGAAATCGACGGCCGGACCGTAGCCGGACCAGCTGAAGAAGCCGTAGTAGGCGGCCATCACGACCGGGAAGATCACGAAGGCGAGGAAGACGATGAGTGCCGGTCCGATGAGGATCAGCAGCTCGAGCCGCGGTCCCCACACCGCGCCGCGGGGGCGGAATGAGGAGGGGCGCCCGCCGGCGGGCGGCCCCGACGGGGGCAGCGTCTGAACGCTGCCCCCGTCGGCGTCCGGCATGCCGGGCGCGTCCGCGGTGACCTGCGAGGAGTCGCGCACGGTAGCCATCAGAGGTACCGGCTCAGGACTTCGCTGCGGCGTCGTTGACCGCGTCGACGATGTCCTGGGCATCGCCCTGACCGGCGAACATGTCGACCACCGCGACGTTCAGCGCGTTGCCGATGTTCTGGCCGTAGAGCGTGTCGAGCCACACCGAGACGTACGGTGCGTCGTTGTAGGCCGCGAGCACCGCCTGGAGGGACGGGTCGGTGACGACGGACTGGGCCTCCTGCGAGGCGGGCAGGGTGACGAACGCCTCGGCGTAGGCCTCCTGGTTCGCCTTCTCGGTGATGAAGTTCAGGAAGTCGACGCACTCTTCGGGCGCGTTCACCCAGCAGGAGTACCCGTCGACGCCGCCCATCATCGCTCCGGGCTCGCCGTCGCCGCCTTCGACAGCGGGGAAGGGGAACCACAGGAGGTCGGCCTTCGGCTGCTGGTCGGGGGTCAGCGGAGCGATGACGCCCGGGTTCCAGGCGCCCATGAGCTCCATGGCTGCCTGTCCGTTGGCGATGAGTCCGGCCGATGAACCGGCACCCTGCTGGGCCGCTGTGGTCAGGAAGCCGTCGTTGAAGGGCTCGGTCTCGAGGAAGGACCGCAGGTTCTCACCGGCGGCGAGCCAGCACGGGTCGTTGAACTCGCGGCTGACGGCGGCTTCGTCCATGACCTCTTTCGCGCAGGCGCGCAGGGCGAAGTTGTAGTACCAGTGCGCGGCGGGCCAGGCGTCTTTCGCGCCCACGGCGATCGGCGCCACGCCGGTGTCGCGGATGGCGGCATCCACTTCTTCGAGCTCTTCGATGGTCGCGGGAGGAGCCTCGATGCCGGCGGCCTCGAACAGGTCGCCCGAGTAGAAGATGCCCGAGGGCAGCACCGCGGTCGGAACGCCGTAGATCTTGTCGTCGATCGCGAACGCCGACAGCACGCCGCCGAGGGCGGACTTGGTCTCTTCGGTGAGGCCCGCCGTCAGATCCATCGCCTGGCCGGCCGTCACGACGTCGGCGAGCTTTCCGCCGCCGCGCGCCATGAAGATGTCCGGCGCGTCGCCGGAGTTGAGCGACGTCTGCAGCTTGCCGTCCATCTCTTCGTTCTGCACCGACTGGATCTCGATCGTCACGCCGGGGTTGGCCTCTTCGAACGCCGCGACGGTGTCCTCCCAGTACTCCATACCCGGTCCGGTCGTGGAGTTGTGCCAGAACGTCATCGAGACGTCTCCGCCCGAGTCCCCGCCGTTGTCGCCGCCGGCCGCGCAACCGCTCAGGACGAGCGCTCCCGCGAACAGGGCGGCAGAACCAGCAAGCAGTCTCTTGCCCATCATGTGATTCCCGTTTCTCTTCGTTGAGTCGCATCTCGCTCACGGAGATGCGTGGATTCGCAGCGAGGTCGCGTGCCGTGTCCTCGCGTCCCGGCCGTTCGGGCGTCGGGATGCGGGCCAGTGTGGCAAGGGATTACAACGATGTCAAACGTTTTCGAAAACGGTTTCCACGGAGTACAGTCGGGAACCATGACGCGCCGCACCACCATCCACGATGTGGCCCGAGCCGCCGGTGTCTCGGTCGCCACGGTGTCCAAGGCGGTCAACGGCAGATACGGGGTCGCCGGCGACACCGCGTCCCGCGTGATGGCGGCCGCCGAGGAGCTCGGGTACGAGTCGAGCCTCGTGGCCAGCAGCATGCGGTCGAGGCGCACGGGCGTCATCGGCGTACTGGTGCCGGCATTCGAGCCGTTCAGCGCCGAGATCCTCAAGGGGGTCGGCACGGCGCTGCGCGACTCCCCCTACGACCTGGTGGCGTACAGCGGATCGAACTCGTCCACCTCGACCGGGTGGGAGCGCCGGTCGCTCCAACGACTGTCGGGGACGCTGATCGACGCGGCGATCATGGTCACGCCGACCGTCGTGAGCGCGTCGGCCGACATCCCGATCGTCGCCATCGACCCGCACACCGGCCGAGCCGATCTGCCGACCGTCGAGTCCGACAGCTTCGGCGGCGCCCTGCAGGCCACCCGCTACCTCATCGAGCTCGGGCACCGCCGGATCGGATTCCTCGCGGGCCGACCCGACCTGCGCTCGGCGGGCTTGCGCGAGGCGGGCTATCGGCGGGCGCTCTCGGATGCGGGGATCCTCTTCGACCCGGCCCTGGTGCAGGACGGCCGCTACGAGGAGTACGCGGCGCGCTCCGCGGCGACCACTCTGCTGTCGCTCCCGGATCCGCCGACGGCGGTGTTCGCCGCCAACGACCTCTCCGCCCTCGGCGTGCTGGATGTGGCGACAGGATTCGGGTTGCGCGTCCCCGCCGACCTGTCGGTCGTCGGCTTCGACGACATCCCCGAGGCCTCCAGAGCAGCACCCGCCCTGACGACGATCCGGCAGCCCATGGGTCGCCTGGGCGCGATCGCGGCGGAGATGATCGTTGGTCTCCTGGGCGGCGACCCGCCGGCGCAGACGCACGTGCTCCTCGCGACGCAGCTCGTCGCGCGGGCGACGGCCGCGCCTCCCGGGCGCTGACGGTCAGCGCGCCGGTGCGATGGTGTCGGGCTCGGCCAGCAGCGGCGCGAACGCGGCTTCGGCGGCTCCGATGAGGAGTCGGTCGTGCGCGAGGACGGCCGAGCGCACCGAGACGTCTTCGGCGTTCGCCGACATCGCGTGCTCCCGCACGGCACGTTCCAGCCCGTCCCGGTCGAGGTCCGCCAGGACCGCCAGGAACCCGCCGAGCACGATGACCGCCGGGTTGAGCACGTTCACGGCGTTGGCGAGCGCCGTCGCGAGGATGCGACGCTGACGGGCGACCTCGTCGATGACATCGGGTGACTCGGATGCCGCGAGCGCAGCGCCGATCGCATCGTCGTCGATCGCTCCCGCGGCGAGCGCGGCGACCAGGCGTGCACGGCTCACCTCGTCCTCGAGCACGCCGCCGTCCGCGCGTCGGTCGCCGGTGGATGCGATGCCGGGGCGGTTCTGCCCGAACTCGCCCGCGTAGCCGTTCGCCCCGCCGACGAGGTGACCGTGCACGATCAGCCCGCCTCCGATGCCGCTCGCGCCGCCGTTGAGGTAGACGACGTCGTCGATGCCGCGGGCCGCGCCGTAGAGGTGCTCGGCGATCGCCCCGAGACTCGCGTCGTTCCCCACCGCGACGGGGAGGCCTGTGGCCGCGCTCACGACGTCGCGCACGGGCTCGTCGCGCCAGAACAGGTGCGGCGCATCGCGCACCAGGCCGTCCGAGCGCCGCACCAGTCCGGGCACGGCGAGTCCGATGCCGACGATCCGGCAATCGGCGAGTTCATCGGCGCGCCAGCGGTCGAGCTGCGCCGCGATGATCGAGGCGGTGTCGACAGGAGACAGCAGGGTGTCCGTCGCGATACGGGCACGTGCGCGGATGCTCTGGTCCAGCCCCACGGCCGCGATCTCGATGGCGTCGACCTCGGGGTTGGCCGCGATCGCCACCACATCGGGGGCGACGGCGACGACCGGCGACGGACGTCCGACCCGGCGCGACGGGTCGGGTGCGCGCTCCTCGGCCAATCCCGCACGCACCAGTTCGCCGACGAGGTCGGCGATCGTGGACCTGTTGAGGCCCGTCATCTCGGTCAGAACCGCGCGGGACAGGGGGCCTTGCAGGTGGATCGACCGCAACAGCCGCGCCAGGTTGCGCTGCCGCACGCCTTCGGGGGCGACGGGCTCGGCTGGTCGAAGCTGGTCGGTCACCCGACCCACTGTATGGGTGGGGCGCCCACGATCAGCGTCGCCACCTCGGGCGTCGGGGTGCGTGCCGGTCAGTCGAGCCAGAGCTCGCGTGGAGGGGTGAGTGCGAGCAGCTCATCCCACAGGCTCTGGGGGATGTCGGCTGCGAGCAGGCTCAGCGTCTGATCGAGGCGCTCCGGCGACGACATCCCCACGACCGTCGAGTGGATCCGCGGGTCGCGGACCGAGAACTGCAGGGCGGCGGCGGCGAGGGGGACGCCGTGGCGTGCGCACGCCTCGATCATCTGCGTCGCGCGCAGGCTGAACGTCCCGTCGCGATGGCCGTAGGCGTACTTGGGTTGAGCCTCGGGGCCTTTCACCAGCATGCCGCCGCCGTAGGGCGCGGCGTTCATGATCCCCATGCCCCGGGCCGCGGCCTTGTCGTACAGCTCGTCGGCGGAGCGATCCATCAGCGTGTAGCGGTTGTGACTGAGCACCACGTCGAACATCCCGGTGTCGACGTAGCGGTGCATGATGTCGAGGGTGCCGCCGGCGACGCCGATGTAGTCGACGAGGCCCTCCTCCTTCAGCTGGACGAGCGTCTCGAGCGGACCGCCGGGCGCCGTGCCCTCCTCGAACGTGATGCGCTCCGGGTCGTGGAGATGCAGCAGCTGGATGTGATCCAGGCCCAGGCGCTCCATGCTCTCTTCGAGCGACGCGCGCACCCGGTCGCCGGAGAAGTCGGTCGACCCGGTGGCGGGATCGACCTTCGTCGCCAGGACGTAGCCCTCGGGGAGCCCACCACGGGCGGCGATCGCCGCGCCGATGCGTCGCTCGCTCTCCCCGGCGGGGCCGTAGCCGTTGGACGTGTCCATCACGTTGACGGGGCTGTCGAAGGCCGCCGACACGGTCGCCACCGCGGTGTCCTCCTCGACGCCGTAGCCGTAGAGGAACTCCATGCTCGCGAGGGGGCTCGTCCCCACGCACACGGAGGTGACCTCGAGGGCGGTGGAGCCCAGCTGCCGGCGGGGCAGGCCGTTCGTCGCGCTGTCGTCGCTCATCGAATGTCGTCCGTTCGTCAGGTGGTGCGGGGGTGCGCCTCATCGCGCGTCGGCGTGCGACTCGTCAAGGGCTACCTCCCGTCATTCCACCATGGTCGGTGAGCAGCGTCCCCCGCGCGCACAGCAGCGGGCCGGGGTGCGCAGAGCGCGCACCCCGGCCCGCCGGTGGCTACAGCGCCGACTCGACCTTGCCGAGCGCCGCCAGCACTGGTGCGAGGCGGTCGACGGACTCGGTCGGCAGCAGCACGGGTGTGTCCAGCGGCACCTCGGTCGCCCCCGGGGTCGTCCCGTCCGCCGCGGCATCCGATTCCATCACCGGCACCACGACTCGGCGCACGGCGTCGCCGTCGCGCACCGTGAGGATCGCGACGAGGCTGTCGGGCAGGATCTCGATCTGCTCCCCGGGCAGCGCCGGCGCCTCGTCGTCGAACAGCCCGATCTCGCGGGCCGCGGCGAAGACGTCCGCCGCGAGTCCCTGCGGGACCGAGCCGCCGCTGTCGGACTCGCCGGGGGCGAGACCGCCGCCGAGCTCGTCGATGACGCTGCGCGCCGCCGAGCCGTCGGCCTGGACATCGAGCGAGTACGCGTACCGCTCGCCGGGCGCGCCGCCGGTGACCTCGAACGAGACGTGCGGCTCACCGCCCTCCGACGGCGCTGCGTCGCCGTCGGCCACCGCCCGCAGGCGCTTCAGCACGGCATCCCGTGCCCTCGGCGTCAGGTTGTCGATGAGCTCCATCGAAGTGCCTCCTGTCTCGGGGGCCTCTGCAGGCTCCGGTGCGCCCGCCGCGACGGGGCCGTGGCCCGAGCCGTGGAAGGTGCAGATGCGGTTGTAGTGGCGGGCGAAGGGCTCGGTGTTGTCGTCCATCACCGAGCCGGTGCTCACCGGGTTGCGACTCGGGCACGTCGCATCGGCGTACTCGTCCGGGTGGCCCAGCATGTGGCCGAACTCGTGGGCCGCGACGTTCGCGGTGTCGTTCGTGTCCCACGTTCCCATGTTCGAGCGCTCGGGACCGGGGCGCACACGCACCACGTGGTGCGCGTTCGACGTCACCCACTGCACGTCGAAGGTCACCGCCTGCCGGCCGCCGTTGGGCGCCTTGCAGTGGAACTGGTTCGACCACGTCGCGATGATGCCGTTGCGCCACGTCGTCCGCAGGGCGTCCATCGTCGCGCCGGTGATGCCGGCATCCGGATTCAACTGGATGCGCACCGTGATGTGCGTGCCGGACTGGTGGTAGCGCGCCGTCCAGCCGTAGACGCACTCGCTGACCGGGAACGACACTTCGCCCACGGGCTGCGCGGTTGCCTGCCAGTACTTCTGGTAGACGTTGCCGTCGGTGCCCCGCACGAAGACGTGCTCGTGGTCGGCGCCCATCGAGCCGAGTGCCGGCTCGGATGCGAGGACGCCGTCCTCGTGACGGCCCCATGCGTGCCACTGGCCGTTGTAGTACGCCCGCTGCCAGAGCTTGTCGTCCGTTCCGCGCACGTAGACGTTGCACACGTCCTTGTTGCGCGAGATCGTGGCCGGCGCGCCGACGTAGCCACCGCTGGGGGCGCCGATGTCGAACCAGCCCTTCCACCCGCCCTGCGCCGTCCAGTACTTCTGGTACACCTTGCCGTCGGTGCCGCGCACGAAGACGTGCTCGTGGTCGGGCCCCATCGAGCCCAGGGTCGGCTCCGACGCGAGGACGCCGTCGTCGTGGCGGCCCCACGGGTGCCACTGGCCGTTGTAGTACGCCCGCTGCCAGAGCTTGTCGTCTGTTCCGCGCACGTAGACGTTGCACACGTCCTTGTTGCGCGAGATCGTGGCGGGTGCTCCGATGAAGCCTCCGGGAGGAGCCCCGATGTTGAACCAGCCCTTCCATCCCCCCGCGGCCTGCCAGTACTTCTGGTACACGTTGCCGTCGGTGCCGCGCACGAAGACGTGCTCGTGATCGCGACCCATCGAGCCGAGCGCCGGCTTCGAGGCGAGGACGCCGTCGTCGTGGCGGCCCCACGGGTGCCACCGGCCGTTGTAGTACGCCCGCTGCCACAGCTTGTCGTCGACACCGCGCACATAGACGTTGCACACGTCTTTGTTGCGCGAGATCGTCGCCGGCCCGCCCCTGAATCCGCCAGGAGGCGAGCCGATGTCGAACCATCCGCTCCAGCTCATGTCCTATCCCTTTCCCCCGGTCGCTCGCCGTCGGGGCGACTCCACGAAGGGAGAGCGGCCGGAGTCCCCGCTGATACGCGGCGGGGTGGACGCGGCATCCGTTCTGATATAGGTTGTGGTTAACAACAATTGTTCACCGTCGAACCCAGGAGCACCCATGCCCACCCCCACTCGCGACGACAAGTTCTCGTTCGGACTCTGGACCGTCGGCTACAACGGCGCCGACCCGTTCGGCGGACCGACCCGTCCTCCGCTCGACGTCGTGCACGCCGTCGAGAAGCTGTCCGAACTCGGCGCCTACGGCCTCACGTTCCACGACGACGACCTCTTCGCGTTCGGTTCGACCGACGCCGAGCGTCAGACGCAGATCGACCGACTCAAGGGTGCGCTCGAGGCGACCGGCCTGATCGTGCCGATGGTCACGACCAACCTCTTCTCGGCTCCCGTCTTCAAGGACGGCGGCTTCACCGCGAACGACCGCGACGTGCGCCGCTTCGCGTTGCGCAAGGTCTTCCGCCAGCTCGACCTCGGGGCCGAGCTCGGCGCCAAGACGTTCGTCATGTGGGGCGGCCGCGAAGGCGCGGAGTACGACTCCGCGAAGGACATCCGTCAGGCTCTCGAGCGCTACCGCGAGGCCGTCAACCTGCTCGGCGACTACGTCACCGACAAGGGCTACGACATCCGCTTCGCTATCGAGCCGAAGCCCAATGAGCCGCGCGGCGACATCCTGCTTCCGACCCTCGGTCACGCGATCGCCTTCATCGAGTCGCTCGAGCGTCCCGAGCTCGTCGGTGTCAACCCCGAGGTCGGCCACGAGCAGATGGCGGGCCTGAACTTCTCGGCCGGCATCGCCCAGGCGCTGTACCACGGCAAGCTCTTCCACATCGACCTGAACGGTCAGCGCGGCATCAAGTACGACCAGGACCTCGTGTTCGGTCACGGTGATCTGCACAACGCGTTCGCGCTCGTCGACCTGCTCGAGAACGGCGGCCCCGGCGGCGTGCCCGCGTACGACGGTCCCCGTCACTTCGACTACAAGCCCTCGCGCACCGAGGACGAGACCGGCGTCTGGGACTCGGCGGCGGCCAACATGAGCACGTACCTGCTGCTCAAGGAGCGTGCCGCGGCCTTCCGCGCCGACCCCGAGGTGCAGGAGGCGCTCGCCGCCGCCAAGGTGCCCGACCTGGCGACCCCGACGCTCAACGAGGGCGAGTCGTACGACGACTTCCTCGCCGACACGTCGGCGTACGAGGACTTCGACACCGACGTGTACTTCGGCGGCAAGGGCGGCGGCTTCGTCCGCCTCCAGCAGCTGGCGACCGAGCACCTGCTCGGCGCGCGCTGACCCGCACGAGACGCCGAGACGTCACCTGAGCGACGAGACCGTGGGTTTTCCCCGCGGTCTCGTCGCTCAGATGGAGTCTCACGGAATGGAAGGTGAGCGATGACGCTCGTCATGGGAGTCGACTCGTCGACGCAGTCGTGCAAGGTCGTGGTGACGGATGCCGCGGGCCTCCGCGTCGTCCGAGAAGGTCGCGGCCGGCACCCCGAGGGCACGTCGGTCGATCCCGAGGCGTGGTGGACCGCGCTGCAGGAGGCGATCGCCGCCGCGGGCGGCATCGACGACGTCGCGGCCTGGGCGGTCGGCGGACAGCAGCACGGCATGGTCGCGCTCGACGCCGAGGGCCGGGTGATCCGTGACGCCCTGCTGTGGAACGACACCCGCTCGGCCGGCGCCGCGGCCGACCTCATCGCCGAGTTCGGCGCCGACGAGCTCGCCCGTCGCACGGGGCTCGTGCCCGTCGCGTCGTTCACGATCACGAAGCTGCGGTGGCTGCGCGACCACGAGCCCGCCAACGCGGCCCGCGTCGCCGCGGTGGCGCTGCCGCACGACTGGCTGACCTGGCGCCTGCGCGGCTTCGGGCCCGAGAACCCCGTGCTCGACGAGCTCGTGACCGATCGATCGGATGCCTCGGGCACCGGCTACTGGAAACCCGAGACCGGCGACTACGACCGCGACCTGCTGATCGCGGCCCTCGGCCACGACGCGGTGCTGCCGCGCGTGCTGGGCGCCGACGAATGGGTGACGGATGCCGCCGGCCGACGCGTCGGCGGCGGTGCGGGCGACAACGCCGGTGCCGCCCTCGGTCTCGGCGCCGGACCCGGCGACGTCGTGGTGTCGATCGGCACGAGCGGCACGGTGTTCGCCGTGAGCGACGTGCGCACCATCGACCCGACCGGCACGGTCGCGGGCTTCGCCGACTGCACCGGCCGGTTCCTGCCGCTCGTGGCGACGCTCAACGCCGCCCGCGTTCTCGACGCCGTCGCGCGGCTGCTCGCCGTCGATCACGACGAGCTCTCGCGCCTGGCCCTGGCCGCTCAGCCCGGTGCCGGCGGAGTCACGCTCGTGCCGTACTTCGAGGGCGAGCGCACGCCGAACCTCCCCGACGCCACGGCGTCGCTCACGGGTCTGACGCTCGCCTCGACGACTCGCGAGAACCTCGCCCGCGCAGCCGTCGAAGGCATGCTGTCGGGGCTCGGCGCCGGACTCGAGGCCCTGCGCACGCTCGGCGTTCCGCTCGAGCGGGCGCTGCTCATCGGCGGTGGCGCGCAGTCCGAAGCGGTGCGGGCGATCGCGCCGCTCGTGCTCGGACTCGCGGTCGACGTGCCGGCTCCGGGGGAGTACGTCGCGATCGGCGCCGCGCGCCAGGCGGCATCCATCCTCTAGGACTCGCCCCGTTCGACGACGAGAATAGCCGGATGCCGCACACGGACGCGCTCGACGAGATCGCCGCTGAGCTCTACGCGCTCCCGCCCGAGCAGTTCACCGCGGCGCGCAACGCGCGGGCTGCGGCATCCGATCGCGAACTCGCCGCCGCCGTCAAGGCGCTGCGCAAGCCGACCGTCTCGGCGTGGGCGGTCAATCTGCTGTCCGCCGGGGGACAGCTCGCCGACGCCGTCGAGCTGTCGGCGGCGCTGCGCGAAGCGCAGGACGACCTCGACGCCGCCGAGCTCTCGCGGCTGAGTCGGCAGCGGCGGGCGCTGGTGTCGGCGCTCGCGAAGGACGCCGTGTCGCTCGCCGAGGTCGCCGGCGTCACGGTGAGCGCCGCTGCGCGCGACGACGTGGAGAAGACGATAAACGCGGCCGTGGTCGACCCCGGGGCCGCGGCGGCTGTGCTGAGCGGGCGGCTCGTCAGGCCGCTCGAGGCGGGTGCGTTCGATGACGACTCGCTTCGCGACGCCGTCGGGGGATCGTTCCCGGGCGCGGCGCCTGCACCGGCGACCACTCGCGATGACCTGGCCGAGCGCCGCGCCCGGAAGGCAGCCGAGAAGGCGGTGCGCGAGGCCGACCGGTCGGCGAGCGAGGCCGCCCGCGAGCTCGCCCGCGTCGCCGCCCGGCGCGACAAGGCGCGGGAGCGACTCGACCACGTGCGGGAGCGTATCGCCGAGGTCGCCCGCGATCTCGAGAAGCTGACGTCCGACGCCGAGTCGGCGGAGGACGAGCTTGCGACCCGCGAGGACGAGCACGCGGCCGCGTCCAAGACGGCCCGTGCGGCACAGGACGAGGCAGAGGCGGCACGCTCCGCGTTGCGCTGAGCGCGGTATCCGGCATGATCGGGGGAGATCCTCGAAGGGGCACGCATGAAGCGGTACCGCGGTCATCACGTCGCCGTCGTGTTCTTCGCGGCCTCGCTCGCCGTGATCGGCGGGCTGGTCGCCTCGACCGAGCTGCGCATCGCCGGCGACGCCATCGAGCGTGCGGGCGTCGACGCGTTCTACGAGCAGCCCGAAGGCGCCCTCGACGGGGCGCCGGGGACGATCGTCAAGACCGACCACCTGCTGGGCGCCCCGCTCGCCTCCCGCGCCTGGCGCATCATGTACCGCACCACCGACGTGCACGGCGACCCCGCCGTGTCGACGGGGGTGCTCATCGTGCCGCTCACCCCGGCGCCGCCCGGCGGCCGCACGATCCTCTCGTGGGCGCATCCGACGACGGGCGCCGCGAAGCAGTGCGCCCCGTCCTACGGCTTCGACCCGTACGTCGGCATCGAGGGACTGCGGTTCCTGCTCGACCGCGGCTACGCGGTGGTGGCGACCGACTACGTCGGCATGGGCACCGATGGTCCCGATTCGTACCTCGTGGGGGTGACGGGAGGCAATGCCGTGCTGGATGCCGCGCGCGCCGCCCGCGCGATCCCCCAGGCGCAGGCGACCGACCGCGTCGTGCTCTGGGGCCACTCGCAGGGCGGGGCGGCGGTGCTCTTCGCCGCCGAGCGCGCCGCCGACTACGCCCCGGAGCTGCAGATCGAGGCGGTCGCGGCCGCCGCCCCCGCCGCGAACCTCACCGACCTCATGGGCGCGCATCTCGACGACATCTCGGGCGTGACGATCGGCTCGTACGCCTTCACGGCGTTCGCCGAGGTGTACGACGAGCCGATCGATCAGATCCTGACGCCCGCGGCGCAGAAGATCGTGCCCGAGATGAACGATCTCTGCCTGCTGACGAACATCGATCAGCTGCACGCGATGGGCGACCCGCTCGTGGGCGACTTCACGACCGCCGACCCGACCACCACCGACCCGTGGGCGACCCTCCTGCAGGAGAACTCGGCGGGCTCGGTCGCCTTCGACGCCCCGGTGTTCATCGCCCAGGGGCTCGACGACGAGCTCGTCGTGCCGGACGACACCGCCGACTTCGCCCGGCACGAGGCAGCCCTCGGGATGCACGTGACGTACCACGAGATCCCGTTCGCGACCCACGGCACCGTCGCCTACCTCGCCCTGCCCGGGCTGATGCAGTGGCTCGATCGGGTGGGCGCGCGGTAGCCGTCGGGGATGGACGCGGGCAGATCTCCACGACATCGCTACTCTGAGGCCGTGGACGATCTCGAACCGACGCTGCTCGTGATCCCGATCCTCGCCGTGCTGGCGCCCCTGCTGGCGCGCGGGCTCGGCCGCTGGGTGCGGGTTCCGATCGTCGTGTTCGAGCTGCTGCTCGGCATCGCCGTGGGCCCGAGCCTGCTCGGGTGGGCGGTGCCGTCGGACTTCGTCGACACGCTCGCCGAGTTCGGTCTCGCGATGCTGTTCTTCGTCGCGGGGTCCGAGATCGAGTTCGGCTCGTTCCGCGGACGCACCGGCCGCAACGCCGCCGTCGGCTGGCTCATCAGCCTCGTCGCGGGCATCGGGGTCGGATTCCTGCTGGCTCCCGGCGAGGCGGCGGTCATCATCGGCATCGCGCTGTGCTCGACGGCGCTCGGCACGCTCATGCCGATCCTGCGGGATGCCGGCGAGATGCGCACCCCGTTCGGCCGGGCGATCGGCGCCATCGGGGCGCTCGGAGAGTTCGGTCCCCTCATCGCCATCTCGCTGTTCCTCGGCCAGCGCAACCCCGGCATCTCGACCATCGTGCTCGTCGCCTTCGCGCTGGTCGCGGGGCTCACGATCTGGCTCGCTTTCCGCATCCCGCACGGCGCGATGCACCGCTTCGTGAACGCGACGCTGCACACGTCGGGGCAGTTCGCGATCCGGGTGGTGTTCCTCATCCTGGCGTTCCTGGTCTCGCTGAGCATCGTGCTCGACCTCGATCTGCTGCTCGGGGCGTTCACGGCGGGCATCGTCTGGCGCCTGGTGATGCGGGATGCCGCCCCCGCCGACCGCGAAGCGGTCGAGAGCAAGGTCGAAGCCGTCGCATTCGGCTTCCTGGTGCCGGTCTTCTTCATCTACACCGGCGTCACCTTCGACCTCGACGCACTGCTGAGCAGCCCTCCGCTGCTCGCGCTCGTCCCCGCCACGGTGATCGTGCTGATCATCGTGCGCGGCATCCCGTCGGTGCTCGCGGCCCCACTCGGATCATCGGTGCGCGACCGCATCTCGATCGGGCTGCTGGGGGCGACGGGGCTCCCGATCATCGTCGCGGTCAGCGGCATCGGCGTCGACGAGAAGGTCATCACGTCCGCGACGGCCTCGGTGCTCGTGGGGGCCGGGATGCTGTCGGTGCTGCTGCTTCCGCTGATCGGCATGGCGCTGCGGCGCCGCACCACCGGCGCGCCCAAGCCGGCTGCGACGGTGACCACCGAGGACGACCTCGCGTGAGCACCGCGGCACTGCTCGACGACGCCCGCGCGCGGTTGGCGGCTGCGCCGCGCGAAGCGCTGGGGGAGTACGTCCAGCCGCGCCGGATCCTCGGTGTGGCCCGGGCGCCGAAGATCGTGGCCGCCGGCACGGCCTGGCATCTGGGGACGCTGCTGCTGTCCGACGACGCGGTGTTCGCCGTCGGCGAGATCGTCCGCTCCCGGCAGGGGGTGCCGCGCGGCTACACCGCCGAGTCCCAGCGGCGGCGCGCCGACCTCGCCGCGGCCGCTTTCCGGGGCGGTTTCGCCCAGGGTGCCACGGTCCACATCGCGTGGAGCGACCTGGATCCCGCGGCCGTCGACCGCGGCGCGGCATCCGGCCCGCTGACTCTGGTCGACGGGGTGCCGAGCGTGCGCTGGAGCGCCTCGGGCGGGTACGCGCCCCTCGAGCGCTACCTCGACGAGCGCATCACCCTGCTGCTCGAACCGCCACCACGCGCCTGAGCACACTCCGTGTCAAGCCTGCGCCCGCGGGGCTCGGAGGCCGTAACGTCGGAGCATGGATTCTTCTGCGAAAGACATCGGCAGGCAGATCGGCGTCATCTCGGCGACCGTCTTCATGATCATCGCGGCCGCCTTCGGCAGCGGGGCGCTCGGGGGGACGCCGGTGCAGGACCTGCAGGACGGCGCGCTGGCCGCCGACGGATCCTTCCTGGCTCCGGCGAGCTCGGCGTTCTCGATCTGGAGCGTCATCTACGTGCTGCTCATCGCCTACGCGGTCTGGCAGGCGCTCCCCGGTCAGCGCTCGCGCGATCGCCAGCGCTACATCGGCTGGTGGATCGCGCTGACGGCCGTGCTGAACGGCATCTGGCTTCTGCTGGCGCAGTACACGACCCTGCCGCTGACCGTCGCGGGGATCGTGGCACTCCTCATCGCGCTGGGCATCACCTTCCAGCGCACCGTCGCCTTCCCGAGCGAGGGCTTCCTGGACTCGCTCCTCATCGACGGGTCGACGGGTCTGCACCTGGGCTGGGTGTCGCTCGCGACCGTCGCCAACACCGCCGCGTGGCTGACCGCTGAGGGTCCCGTTCAGTGGGAAGCCGCCGGAACGACGCTCGGTGTGCTGGTGCTCGTCGTCGTCGGCGTCATCGGGCTCGCGATCGCCTGGTTCAGCCGCTGGCGCATCGCCCCGGCGCTGGCGCTGTCGTGGGGGCTGTCGTGGCTCGCGGTCGGGCGCCTGCAGGGCGACCCGCAGAACGGGGCGATCGGGGTCACGGCGATCATCGTGGCCGCCGTCATCCTGGGAGTGACGCTGCTCGGCGCACTGCTTCACCGCATGATCAACATGCGCAACGCCGAGGCCTGAGCGAGGTCAGTCCGCGTCGGGGCCGAAGATCTTCGCGAACGCGCGCAGCACGCGCACAGGTTCGGTGACGGATGCCGCCAGCACGCGACCGGCGACCACGTCGTACTCGTCGGCGGCGAAGTACCCGTCGTCGCGGTACACCGCCATGCGCTCGGTGAACGCCCGCGTGGTCGGCTCGGGGTGGAACTGGGTGGCGTAGAGCCGGTCGCCGACGCGATAGGCCTGGACCGGGCATCCCGCGTTCGTCGCCAGCAGCACCGCGCCCGGCGGCGCCACCGCCGACCCCTCCTTGTGGGCCGTGAGCGCCGTGAACCGACGCGCGAGTCCACCGAAGACGGGGTCGGCATGGCCCTCGGCGGTGAGCTCGACGGCGACCGGGCCGGTGTCTTCGGGGTACGCGCGGCTCACCTCTCCCTCGAGCAGACGCCCGACCACGCCGATTCCGTAACACGTGAACATCGCGGCGGTCGTGCGCGCGAGAGCAGCGGCGGCGATGCGCTTGAGGTCCTGCTCGAGGCGGCGCTGCACCTCGGTCTTGCTGGACTCCGGGTCGGTGACGTTGAACGGGCTGCCGCCGATCAGGAACCCGCCGTAGCGCTCGAACACGTCAGCGGGAAGCGGGTCGCGCACGAGGTCGAGCTTGTGGATCTGGTCGCTGCCCAGATGCGTCGCGGCGCGGAAGGACTCGTATTCGGCGGCGGCTGCACCCTGCTGCGGCCGCACGCACACGTACAGGAGCGGCGCGGACGTCATGGCGTGATTCTAGGTGGGCCGCGGGGCCGTCGCGAGCCGGGTGTCACGCTTCGGCACGCGTTCGATAATGGGGTCGTGGAGCCGTGGGAGATGCGCGAGTGGTACTCGGACTACATCGACGCCTGCAACAGGCACGATCTCGACGCGATCCGCTCGTTCGTGGATCCCGCGGTGCGACGGGCGCACCTCCCCGGCGGCGCCGATGCGTGGATCTCCGACGTCGCCGATCTCTTCCGCGCGTTCCCGGATTGGCGGTGGCGCCGCATCCAGCTCGTCGTCGAAGACGATCGCATCGCCGCCCATCTGCGGGCGAGCGGCACGCACGTCGGCGAGTTCCGCGGCATCCCGCCGACACGCCGCCACGCGAACGTCGCGGAGTTCGCCGTGTACCGCGTCGTGAACGGCCGCATCGCGGAGTTCTCGGGAACGAGCGATCACTCCGAACTGCTCGCTCAGCTGCGCGGCTGAGGGCTGCTCGTCCGGCGTTCCCGCCATGCCTTCCACGCTCCCGTCGACCAGAGCGCCCACAGCACGAGCAGCGGCTGGAACAGCAGGCGGATGCCGCGGGCGAGGTCGGAGTCGAGCCCGAAGGCATCGGTGCCCCGGACGAACTGCTCGATGTTGCCGGGGAAGATCGCGACGAAGAACGCGGCGGTGAGCCACCCGACGACGACCCGGTGCCGCGCGAGCACGATGAGCGCCACGCCGAGCGCGATCTCGACGACACCCGACGAGATGAGGACGAAGTCGGTCGGCAGCGGCAGCCACTGCGGCACCTGCGCGACGAAGGCGTCGCGTGCGAACGTGAGGTGCCCGACGCCGGTGAAGATCAGCGCCAGCCCCAGCAGCCACCGCCCGAGGGTGCGCACGGTCACATAGTCGCGTAGCGGGCGCGGGCGAAGCAGAACAGACCGTAGAGGGCGAGTCCGGCCCCGACCACCCAGAGGATCACCGCGCCGAACGGCAGTGTCGTCAGCGAGCGGAGTGCGCCGTCCAGCCCGCCCGCCGCTTCGGGGTCGTGGGTGAAGGCGGCGACGATGAACAGGATGCCGGCGACCCCGACCGCGATGCCCTTGGCGATGTAGCCGGCGATGCCGAAGGCCACGATTCCCTTCGCCGCTGTGCCGCCCGGAAGTGCGAGGTGCTTCTTGAATGCGCGCTGCGCGCCTCGGACGATGAACGCGACACCGATGGCGACCACGACGAGGCCGATCAGCACGAGGAGGGCCACGCCCGCCGGAACGGCGAGCAGCTGCGCGCTGAGCGACTGCGACGAATCCGCGGACTCGGACCGCCCGCCGAGGGCGTAGACGAGCGCGGTGCCCGCGATCGCGATGTACGCGACAGCGGTGCCGATGAACTTCACACGGTGCGCCCACTTCTTCTTGGCGTCCGGGTCGCGTTCGAGAAAGGCTTCGGCGATCTGCCACACGGCGAGGGCGGCCAGTCCGACGACGATGATCCACAGCAGGACGACGCCGGCGGGCGTCTGCTGGATCTGCGCCATCGCCCCGCCCTGGTCCGCCGAGTCGCTGCTCCCGCCCGTGGCGATCGAGATCGAGATCACTCCGATCAGGATGTGCAGGATGCCCAGCACGACGTAGCCCGCGCGGGCGAGCACCCGGAACGCCGTGGAGTCCTGGGCCTTCTGAGCTGTGGCCTTCGTGGATGAGGTCGACATCATGAGATCGCGGATCCTTCTGCGGGTCGTGCGGTGGGTGGTGTGGTGGTTCGAGTGGGCAGGGGAGCCGACCGCGCGGCCCGGCGGTCGCGGACGGCTTCGACAGCGCACCAGATCAGTGCCGCCACCGCGACGCCCTCGAGCATGCCTGCCACGACGTCGCTCAGCCAGTGCGCCTGCAGGTAGGTGCGGCTCCACATCATGAACACCACCCACAGGACTCCCAGCAGCCACACGTAGCCGCGGCGCAGGGCGAGGGCGAGCACGACGCACACGGTCGTCGCCACGGCCGTGTGGCCCGACGGGAAGGAGGTGGCGGTGCTTTCCGCGAGGGAGTCCTCCGGCCGCACGCGGGCGATGACGGCCGCCATCGTGGCGCCGATGGCCACGACGACCACCATCGCGATCGCGAGGGTCGCTGCATCCCATCGCCGTCGCCGCCACACCAGGAGCAGGATGAGGACGAGACCGATCACGATCATGCCGATCGTGCCCCCGGCGACTGCCGGGACCCAGGCGAGCAGGATCGCGGGCTCGCTCAGCGTCTGGTCCATGAGGTCGTGCCACCACACGTCCACCGGCAGCGGGTCGTGCCCGCCGAGGGCGACCACCACCCGCAGCACGACGAACGCGACGCTCGCCGTCACGCCGACGGCGAGCACGACGGCACGCCGTGCATCGGGCGCCGCGTGCGCCGGCGTCGGGACCGTCATGGCGCGAGCCTATGCCCGGCGGTGTTCGCCGACCGAGGGGTTGACGGCATCCGGAATCCCATCCGGTCCCGATGTATCACCGGAGACCTATCGCGCTCCCTGTACATGTGGACACAATGGGCGCTATGACGCACGCCGGTGCCGAGGCAGCCGCCTCGCAGGCCGAACCTACCCGCTGGGAGCGCGCGGCAGACCTCTTCGAGCGCTGGCGCGAAGGTGACAGCCGTGCGATGGACGAACTCGTGCGCCTCCTCACCCCCATGCTCTGGCACGTGGTGCGGGCCTACGGCCTGGACAGCGCGCTCGCCGAGGACGTCGTGCAGACGACGTGGCTCACGCTGGTGCGCCGTCACTCGTCGATCGTCGAGCCCAAGGCGGTGTCGGGCTGGCTGACGATGTGCGCACGACGCGAGGCATGGCGGGTGGGCAAGCTCCACCGGCGTGCCGACGCGACCGAGACGGATGCCCTCGAGCCGCACCTGCCCGTCCACGAACCTGCCGAGCAGACGGCGGCCCGCGACGACGAATCCCGTCGCCTGTGGTCTTCTGTCGGCCGGCTCGACGAGAGATGCCAGCGCCTGCTGCGCATCGTCGCGTTCGAGGACAGACCCGACTACGCGCGCATCGCCGAAGATCTCGCGATGCCGGTCGGATCGATCGGGCCGACGCGTCAGCGCTGTCTCGGCAAGCTCCGCGCCCTGCTGGAGGGCGACGGATTCGGAGGAGACCACCATGGAAACTGAAGACTTCGCCGCGGACGCGGCCCTGTTCGCACGCCTCCGCAGCGTGTGGGAGGAGGTGGATCCGGTGCCGCTGGATCTGGTGGACCGCATGGTGGCCGCGGTCGCCGTCGAAGACCTCACCCGCGAGTACGCGCTGCTGACGCTCGTCGAGTCCGCCGAATTGTCGGCGGTGCGCGGCGCGGCCGACACCGCGACCCTGCAGTTCAGCGACGGCTCGACCACCGTGCTGGTCCATGTGACGGCGACGGATGCCGGCACCCGCCGCATCGACGGCTGGGTCGACGGGTCGACGCTCGCCGTGCGGCTCGTGCAGGGCGAGCGCGAGTTCGCCACCGATCCGACCGAGCACGGTCGCTTCGCCTTCGACGACGTCGCGCAGGGAGTGTCCCGCCTGCGACTGATCGTGCGCGACGCGAGCGGCGACCTCCGAGAATTCCAGACCCCGCAGTTCGAGATCTGAAACGAGAGGCTCACGCATGGCCCCCGAGCGACCCGACGTTAGATCCTGGCGCGAGCGCGAAGCCGCCGCCGAGCCGCGAGGGGCGGCGCTGGATCCGCTGCGCGACGCCGTTCCCGGTGTCACCGCGTTCGGCACGGTGTATGCCCGCGGGCACCTCATCATCACGGGCGAGACGGATGCCGCGGCCTTCGCCCTCCGCGAGGCGGGAGGCGAGCTCGGGTGGGACGTCGAGCTCGAGACCATCCGCGACGGCGACCAGCCGCTGACCCGCGCTCGAATCGTGCAGGCGCCGCAGGCCCGGCGCGACGATGAGCCGGTCCCGCAGGTCGACGCGTGGCGCCTGCTGCAGCAGGCGCGTCGCAAGCGCCTCGAGCGGGACGTGCTCGAGAAGGGGCGGGGACGGCCGGCGGATGCCGCGTCCGACGTGGATCCGGCTGCCGCCAAGCGGAGCATCTCGCTCGCGGCATCCCGCTTCATCGAGCGCGGCGCGGCGGCGGAGCAGACTCGACGCGAGCGCGAGGTGATCGCCGCGGATCCGGCCCTGCGCCGCATCGGGCTGGACCACGTGCTGAGCATCGACCCGATCGGCCTGAACCCGCCCGGCAAGACGAACCCGCACGGCAAGACGAACCCGCACGGCAAGACGAACCCCGCGGGTGTCGAGGGGTACGCCTACGCGGGAACCGGCGGCCTCGAGGTGGTCGACTACCTCGGCCCCGCCCCGGTGCGCGGGCCGCTCTCAGGCAGCGGCAGGCGCCCGGTGATCGCGTTCCTCGACACCGGATGCGGCACCCACGCGTGGCTTCCCGAAGAGACGGGCGCGGACGACGTCG
>JASDDH010000028.1 GCA_030407505.1 Planococcus sp. APC 4015 | reverse complement strand
CGCGACTGCTTGCGGGATGCCGCGGCGAACGCCGCCACGCGGACACGCGACTCCTCGGTGTCGAAGCGCGCCCCGATGGTGCGGGCTTCGTCGGCGAGGTTCTCGGCGAACGCGCGGTGGGCGCCGGTGCGGACGAGGCGTTTGGCCTGCCCGAACGCTCCGGTCGCGTTGTCGAGCCAGAACCGGGCGATCTCTTCGGCACGGGATGCCGGGTCGCCGACGACTTCGGCCACGAGACCCCAGTCCAGCGCCGTCGCGGCGTCGATCGCGCGGTCCTGCAGCAGGAGCTGCAACGCCCGGCGCTGACCGATCGCGGCGGGCAGCAGCGTCGAGACCCCGAGGTCGGGGGTGAGGCCGATGTTGGCGTACTTCGAGACGAACTTCGCCGACTCGGACGCCACGATGTAGTCGGCGGTGAGCATGAGGCCGAGTCCGCCGCCGGCGACCGCGCCCTGCACGGCCGCGACGATCGGGGTGTCCGATTCCACGAACGTGCGGATGCCGTCGTGGATGATCTCGGCCATTCCGGTGACGTCGGAGCCCGCAGCTCCCGACGAGCCCATCATGACCACGTCGCCCCCTGCGCAGAAGGCCGGGCCGGCGGCATCCAGAACGATCGCCTTCACCGAGTCGTCGGAAGTCAGCGCGTGGGCCACATCGCGCCAGCGGCCGCCCATCTCGAAGTCCATCGCGTTGAGGGACGCGGGACGATTGAACGTGACGCGGGCGAGGCCGCCATCGATGTGGACGAGGATCGAGTCGGTCATCTCGGTGCCATTCTGATCGCGCCGTCGAGCCGGATGGTCTCGCCGTTGAGGTACCCGTTGTCGATGATCGCCATGACGAGCTTCGCGTACTCGTCGGGTCGGCCGAGTCGCTGCGGGTAGGGGACCTGCAGGCCGAGCGAGTCCTGCGCGGCCTGCGGCAGGCCCATGAGCATGGGCGTCTCCATGATCCCGGGCGCGATCGTGAGCACCCGGATGCCGTGACGCGCGAGCTCACGCGCGATCGGCAGCGTCATCGCGTGCACGCCGCCCTTGCTGGCCGCGTAGGCGGGCTGGCCGATCTGACCGTCGAACGCGGCGACCGACGCCGTGTTGACGATGACCCCGCGGTCGCCGTCGGCGGTCTGTCCGGCCTTCGCCATGGCAGCGGATGCCTGGGCGATGACGTTGTAGGTGCCGATGAGGTTGACGCGCACGATCTTCTCGAAGCCCGCCAGCGGCGACGGGTTGCCGTCGCGATCGAGCACCTTCGCCGGCGGGGCGATGCCGGCGCAGTTGACGACCACGCGCAGCGGCCCGGCGGCGGATGCGGTCTCGACGGCTGCGGCGACGGCCTCGGTGTCGGTGACGTCGGCAGCGGCGAACGAGCCGCCGAGCTCGGCGGCGATCTCGGCGCCGGCAGATGCGGGCAGGTCGACGATCGTGACGGCGGCGCCGGCGGCGGCGAGCCGGCGCGCGGTGGCGAGGCCGAGCCCGCTCGCTCCCCCGGTCACGAGGGCGGAAGCACCTATCAGGTCCATGCGTTCTCCTTCGAACTCGTCGCGGCGAACCGCGGCATCCTGTTCCACTTTACGCGGGACTCCGTCTCACCGCAGGTCAGGTGGCCGAACGGAGGATGGTCGAGATCCGCGCGATGATCTCGGACGGCTGCGCCAGCAGCGCCCGGGACGACGGCTCGGCGCCCAGGTGGTCGACGAGCCGAGCGGCGGCTCGCGCGTCACGGCGACGGTACCCCGACACGTAGTGCCGATCCACCTCCCACAGCTCCTCGTCGCCGCCGCGGAACACCACCCGCGCGAAGTACGGCTCCACGTGGTGGTAGTCGCCACCCCCGCCGAGCGCGGTCTCGATGATCGAGCGGGTCCAGTCGCTGACGAGCGGATGCGGCATCCACGTCTTGGGCACATCGATCGAGACCCGATCGACGTCGACCCACGGCACGAACTCGCGTCGCTCGTCCCCCGCATGCCACGCCACGCCCGCCGGGGTCAGCCGCACATGGCGCACGAGCACATCGCCGACGGCGAGAGCCGGCGCGGTGCCGTCGAGCGCCGTGAGCGGGCCGTGGCGAGACGTCATCCGCTCATTCCACCACGCGCGGCGCGGTCGTGGTGCGGTCGCAGGAAGGTCCGCGCAGTCCACGGCGAATCGACCGGCGTGTCGTCACACCAGCACCATCCCATCCTGCAACCGCTCCACCCGCGCCCGGTCACAGACCGAGGACCAACCGCCGCCGTGCGCACCACGCCGTGCGCCCGCGCCCGGCACCCGCGCCCCGGCAGTCGTGGTGCGGTCGCAGGAAGGTCCGCGCGGTCCAGGGCGAATCCACCGGCGTGTCGTCACACCAGCACCACCCCATCCTGCAACCGCTCCACCAGCGCCCGGTCAGAGCCCGAGGATGAACCTCCACGTGCCGGCGGCGACGGCGGCGACGACGGATGCCGCGGCGATCGCGGCCGCGAGGGCGACGAGCCCGGCATCCCGCCACTGCAGGCGCGACGGACGAGCCCAGGTGCGGGGGCCGACGGCGTCGAAGCCGCGCGCCTCCATCGCCGTTGCGAGCTTCGTGCCACGACGGATCGCGAGCACGAACAGCGCGAACGCCTGCCCTGCGAATCGGCGCAGGCGGCCGGCATCGGCCACACCCCGCGCCCGCCGGGCGAGGGAGAGCTCGCGCCAGTCCTCGACGAGCAGGCCCACGAGCCGCAAGCCGGCGAGCGCTCCGACGACGAAGCGGGCGGGCAGCCGCAGGATCTGCGCGAGTCCGTCGGCGAGATCGGTCGGGTCGGTCGTGGCGAAGAGGATCACGCTCGGCAGCGCGATCGCGAGCACGCGCAGGAAGATCGACAGCGCGAGGTCGATCGACCCGTCGCTGACGCGCAGAATCCCCCACTGCAGGTAGATCTCGCCGTCGGGACGGCCGTAGAGCACGGTCGCCGCACCCGCGATGAGCGCCCCCAGCGCGATCGGCCACATCCGCATCCACAAGGGTCGCCAGCGCAGTCCGGCGAACGGCAGCAGCAGCAGCGTCGCCGCGAGCGTGACTCCGGCCGAGACCGGATCGATCGACAGCAGGAGGGTGATCGACAGGATGCCCGCCGCCGCGAGCTTGGCGACCGGGTTGATGCGCGAGAGCCGGGTGTGCCGCAGGTCGGCGTCGACGAGGGTCACGGTGCCACCACCAGCTCGACGTCGGCGAGCGCGTCGACGAGGTCGCGGTCGTGCGAGACGACCACCACGGCCGTGCCCTGCGCGCGCACGTCGTCGATGAGCGACGCGAGCTCGCGCCACGTGCGGGCGTCCTGCCCGTAGGTCGGCTCGTCGAGCACGAGCACACGCGGCCGGGTCGCGAGCGCGGCGGCGACGGTGAGGCGGCGCTTCTCGCCACCCGACAGCGTGAACGGATTCACCGCCGCGAGACGTGTGAGCCGCAGGCTCTCGAGAAGCCCGTCGGTGCGCGCGGCGATCTCCGCGAGCTCGAGACGAAGCGCCCGCGGCCCCACCTCGAGCTCGTCGCGCACGCGGTTCGTCAGCAGCTGGTGCTCGGGCGACTGGAACACCGTGCCGATGCGCGTCAGCAGCTCGCGCGAGCGCCACCGCGCAGGATCGGGATGCAGCCCGCCTGCGAGCTCGGGGGTCGCCGCGATCTCTCCGGCCACCCGCGGCAGGAGCCCCGCCACGGTGAGCGCGAGCGTCGACTTGCCGGCGCCGTTGGCCCCCGTGATCGCCAGGGTGCGTGCCCCGGCGACGTCGAGCGAGATCCCGGATGCCGCGACCCGCGCGTCCTTCGCCCCGAACGGTCGACGCCCCACCGTCACGTCTCGGGCGCCGAGCAGAAGCTCGCCCCCGCCTGCGCGCGGAGTGCGCGTGAACCCGGGCGGCACGCCGGGCACCCACACCCCGGCATCCGTCAGCGCACGCTCGTGCCGGGCGAAGACGGCGTCTGGCGCGCCGTCGGCGAGCACGCCGCTCTCGCCGAGAACCACGACACGATCGACGTGGTCGGCCCACAGCGACACCCGGTGCTCGACGACGACCAGCGTCGCGTCGGTGACGGCGGCGGCGCGGATCACGGCATCCCGCACCGACACCGCCCCCTCGGGATCGAGGTTCGCCGTCGGCTCGTCGAGCAGCAGCAGACCCGGCCGCATCGCGAGCACGCCGGCCAACGCGAGCCGCTGCTTCTGACCTCCCGACAGCTGAGCCGTCGAGTGATCGCGCCCGAAGGGCAGGCCGACGGCGTCGATCGCCTCGTCGACGCGCCGCCAGATCTCCTCGCGCGGGATGCCGAGGTTCTCGCCCGCGAACGCGATGTCGTCGCCGACGCGGGCGAGGATCACCTGCGCGTCGGGGTCCTGCAGCACGAGTCCGGCGCGGCCGCGGGCCTGGGCCGGCGGCATCCCGTCGATCGTAAGCTCACCCGACGACTCGCCGTCCTCGGCGTCGCCGAGCACGCCGGCGAGCCCGCGCAGCAGGGTCGACTTTCCCGAGCCGCTCGCCCCGAGGAGCAGCACGCGCTCTCCGGGCTGCAGATCGAGGTCGAGCTCGGACACCGCCCATCGGCGTCTGCCGGCGTGCCGCCAACCCCAGCCGCGCGCGCGGACGCGGGCGCCGCTCACGCGGCGTCGGCGGGTTCCGCCTCGCGGGCACGGGCCTCGCGCCCCGCTGCGAAGCGGTCGAGCGCGCCCGTCGCGGCGAGCGCCCGCATGACCACCCACGACAGCAGACCGGCGATCAGGATGCCCGACACCACGGCCGAGACGAAGTAGACCGCCCGCGCCTCGGCGGCGAGCGCCGCGACCGACGAGAAGTTCGTGTCGAGCAGGGCGACCGCGATGCCCGCGAACGCGCCGGAGGTGATCGCGGCGACGAGCCGCCAGTTGGCGTAGAGGAAGATCGCGAAGCCGAGCTCGGCGGCGAGTCCCTGGACGAGACCCCACACGAGGGTGAGGAACGCCCACTGGGTGCCGAGCGCCATCGAGACGACGGCGGCGACGACCTCGGCGTACAGGGCGGCGCCGGGCTTGCGCACGACGAGACCGCCGAGGACACCGGCGAACAGCCACCCGCCGGCGAGCAGGCCGGACAGGCCCGGGGTGAACGACAGGGCGGTGTCGAGGCCGGGCCAGGCGAGACCCCAGAGCCAGAACAGCACGCCGGAGGCGGTGCCGATGACGCTGGCGACGACGATGTCGACGACCCGCCAGCGGAACCGGCCGGTCGTGGACGAGATGGATGCGGTCGTGGACGTGTGCATCGGATGCTCCCTCCCTGCGCCGGCATGATCCGGATCAGGTTCGACGGTCGAAGCGTGGATCGCTTCCTCTCAGCCCGGCTCACCGGACTCCCGTGGTTGTGCCGTTGAGTATAGCCCCGCTGTCGGCGTTGTACCGTAGGCGGGTGGCCCCCGCCGATCCCCCCGCGTCTCCCGCGCTGTCGCGTCGCGCGTTGCGGGCTTCCGGACCGGTCGACACGCTCGAGCCGCAGGAGCCCGCCGCCGTCACGACCACGGCGCGGCCGGCCGCGGTGACCGCACGGCCGGCGCTCACGTGGGTCGACCCGGCGGCGCTCACGAGCACCGCGCACCTCGATGTCGCGGCACCCGACCTTCTGGGTCGCCCCCCGCGTCGCTCGCCGCTGCGCCCCAGCGTTCTCGTGCCGTTCGTGATCCTGCTGCTCGTCGCCGGCGCCTACTCGGCGACCACTCTGCTCTGGCCCCTCCACGAAGTCGCGCCGACCGTCGAGCCGGTCGGCGTGCAGCCGGTCGCCGCCCCTGCGGCGGCGCCCGCATGGCCGGCGGTGGGCAGCGCGGCGATCTCGGTCACCGGCATCCCGGGCGATCTGTCCACGACCACCGACCCGCAGACGATCGCGAGCATCACGAAGATCGTCACGGCGCTGGTCGTGCTCGAGGAGCAGCCGCTCGCCGTCGGCGAGCAAGGCCCCGAATACCGGTTCACCGCGCGGGACCGCACCGCGTACTGGCAGTACCGCGAGAACGGCGAATCGGCCGTCGACGTGCCGGTGGGTGCCGCCCTGAGCCAGTACCAGATGCTCGAGGCCATGCTCGTCGGCTCGGGCAACAACTACGCCGACCGCCTCGCCTCGGGACTGTGGCCCACCGACGCGGTCTTCGCCACCGCCGCCAACACATGGCTGCGCACCCACGGCGTGACGGGCGTCACCGTGGCCGAGCCGACCGGGCTCGATGCGCGCAACGTCGCCACTCCGGCATCCCTTCTGGTGCTCGCGCAGAAAGCGCTCGCGAACCCCGTCATCGCCGAGATCGTCGCCAAGCCCTCGGTCGACCTGCCCGGCGTCGGCGTCATCGAGAACACGAACAGGATGCTGGCCGACCCCGGCGTCATCGGGGTCAAGACCGGCACGCTCGACACGTGGAACCTGCTCACGGCGAAGAACCTGACGATCGGCGACGCCACCGTGCGGGTCTACGCGTCGGTGCTCGGCCAGCCCGACAACGACAGCCGGATCGCCGCGACCCGGGCGCTGTACACCCAGCTCGAGGCCGAACTGCAGCCGCAGACCGCGGTTCCAGCCCGCACGACCGTCGGGCGCGTGACCACAGCGTGGGGCGAGGATGTCGCGATCGTGTCGACCGCCGACTCGTCGCTCATCATGTGGAACGGCGAGCTGCCCGAGGCCGCCTCGGAGTTCTCGCTCGGCGACCTGCGCGCGAGCGGCGACGAAGTCGGCTCGCTGACCCTCACGACGGCCCTCGGCCGGTCGACGGTCGCGCTCGCGCTCGACGACGACATCGCAGACCCCACCCCGTGGTGGCGCCTGACCCACCCGCTCGAGCTGTTCGGCCTGAGCGACTGAGGTCAGGCGAATCGCACGGTCTGCTGCAGGCGGGTGCGGACGTCGAAGACCTCGTTGCCGCCCATGGAGCGGGCGCCGGCGACACCGCGGCGCAGCACCGTCGACAGGGCGCTGCGCGACACGACGGCGACCGCCGTTCCGCGCACGCGGCCGAGTTCGTCGATCGGATGCAGCACGTCGTCGTCGGGCAGCACGACGATCGCACCGCCGAACCGCACGCCCGCGGCGCGGGCGACCACCCGCATCCGGGACAGCAGGTCGGCGATCGGCGAGCCGGGCACGCCGTCGCCGACGAGCTCGCTGCGGCGGATACGTGCGGGGCCGCCGAAGTCCTCCGAGAGGATCGCGTACAGACCGCTCGGGCCGAGCACGATGTGGTCGATCTTCGCGTCCGAGTCGTCGCCGCGACCGGCGGCCAGCACGTCGTGCCACACCGTGTAGCCCATGCCGAGATCGGCCACGATGCGGGCCGTCGCCTCTTCGGCGAGCGCATCGGCGAGCATCCGTCGCAGGTGCCGCGGTGCCCGGCGCACGAGCGCGGGGTCGTACGGATCCTCGAGCTCGACCCCGCGCCCCACCCACTCGCGCATCAGGTCGAGGTAGCGCTCACGTCGCCAACCGCCGGGCTGTCCGTGCGAACGCGCGCGGGGCCGCGTGTCAGCGGGCGCACGCGGCGGCCGCCAGGTCGGCGTCTCGGGCGAGAACGAGGGGGCGGATGCCGCGCCGAACCCGTGCCCGCGGTCGTACGCGGCGCGCGCGTCGGCGGTGCCGACCAGCTCCCACGCGCGCTGCACCTGGATGAACAGGGCCGCGTCCCCGCCGGTATCGGGGTGCGTCTCTCTCAGGCGCAGACGGTAGGCCCGGCGCAGCGTCTCGTCGTCGACCGCGGGGTCGACCGCGAGCACGTCGTAGGCGGATGCCGAGAGGGGACTGTCGAACACGCGAGACCTTTCAGCGCCGCTCGTTGCGGCGCGCGTAGGCGGCGGCGCTGCGACTCGAGAGCGCGAGGAGGATGAGGATGTCGAGGCTGAGCGAGACGAACGTGCCGTCGAGGCCGATCTTCTGCCCCTGCACCCACCACCCGACGAACGAGAAGCTGATCGACGCGGCCGAGACGAACATGACGAACACGCGCGCCCAGTTGCGGCCGCGCAGCACGAAGAAGGCGAAGAGCGCGTCGAGCACCACGAACGCGCCGCCGACGCCGACGACCGCCCCGCGCGCGAGCGCCTCGAGGTCGACGCCGTCGACCGCCGCGTCGATGTCGAGCTCGACTCCGCCCCAGCCGAGTGCGACGCCCGCGAGGATGAGGGCGCCCGCGACGACGCGGAGCAGGATGAGTCCGACCCCCGCGTAGATCGACGTGGGCCTGGGCATGTCGGGGTCGTAGCCGGTCGGCGTCAGCAGCCGTGACGCCGGCTCGTATGCCGGCCGCTTCTCGGGCGTATCGCTCACGACGCCACCCCCGAGAGCGCGCGCACGTCGACGATCGGCAGGTCTCCGTCGGTGCGGATGCTGTCCCCTCCGCCGTTGCGCGCGTGATAGCCCGTGGAGAAGTCCTCGATGACGTCGACGACGACCCGCGCATCGGCGCCGGTGACCGTGGCCACGATGTGGTCGCGCTCGACGTCGGTGTCGGCGTCGATGCGGTGGGTGACCTGCAGGGTGAACAGCGAGAGCCCCACGCTCGTGTCGAACGTGCCGGCAGCCACCCAGTCGACCCGGCGGCCACCCGGCAGCAGCCAGTCGTCGGGGCATCGCCAGAACCGGACATGGTGGCGCTGGGCGGGGTTGCCGTCGACCTCCTGCTGGTAGGCGAAGTCCTGCTGGCGCCCGAACAGGAACAGCGGACTGACGGGAGCCTCGTGGTAGCTGCGCCGCCGCATCGTCGATGTGACGATGCGCACCGACGACGCGAGCGTCACCGCGTCGGCCTTGGTCCAGCGGGCGGCCTGCATCGCCTGCTCGATCTGCTCGGCGGTCCCGAGGAACGCGAGGTTGACGGGATCCCCCAGGAGCCCATCGCTCGTGCGCGCCCGGCCGATGAAGTACTCGGGCACGTACACCGTGGTGAGGATCCGGTGCAGCCGCGGCAGCACGAGATAGGCCAGCAGCAGCCAGAAAGCGACGGCGAACGGGATGCCCCACCAGCCCACACGGAACGTCTCGGTGAAGCTGAGGTAGGCGAGCCAGATCGCCGCGGCGCCCGCGAAGACGAAGAAGAACCAGTCGACCGCCACGCCGATCGAGTACGCCCGACGACGGCGCGGCGGCGCGGCCCCGGCGCTCATGACCAGAGCGGCACGCGCGGCGTGTATGCCAGCGCGGTGTCGGCGATGTCGGGCGCGACGTCGGCGAGCGAGGCCGGCGACCAGCGCGGGGAGCGGTCCTTGTCGATCACCTGGGCGCGGATGCCTTCGACGAGGTCGGGCTGCGTCTCGGCGAACCACATCACGAGGGCGTACTCCCGCGCGAGTGCGGCCCGCAGATCCGGCACCTCTCGCGCACGCCGCACCGAGGCCAGCGTCACGGTGAGGCCGGTGGGCGAGAGCGCGCCGAGCGCGTCGGCGGTGGCGGCGGCATCCGGCTCGGGACGCGCGCGCAGGCGGTCGATGATCGCCTGGACGGACTCGGCGGAGAAGGCGTCGTCGATCCATTCGCGTGCGGCCTCGAGCCGGGACGGCGGTGGCGTCTCGTCGAACAGCAGCACGAGCTCGGCCGTGCTCGACGGATCGGCGCGGGTCTCGAGGGCGTCGCGCAGGCCGTCGAGGTTCGCCACCGGAACGACGTGGTCGGCGAAGCCGGCGTAGACGGCATCCGACGCGTCCATGACTGCGCCCGTGAGGCCCAGGTACTCGCCGAGGCGGCCCGGCGCACGACCGAGCAGGCGCGAGCCGCCGACGTCCGGGGTGAACCCGATGCGGGTCTCGGGCATTGCGAGCTTCGAGCGCTCGGTCACGATGCGAATCGCCGCGTGACCGGCCAGACCGATGCCGCCGCCCATCGTGATGCCGTCGGCGAAGGCCACGAACGGCTTCGGGTACTCGGCGATGCGCGCGTTGAGCGCGTACTCGGCGCGGAAGAACTCCGCCGCGTCGTCGGAGCGACCCGCCGCCACCTGCGCCGCCAGACCTCGCACGTCGCCGCCCGCGCAGAGCCCGCGCTCGCCGGCGCCGTCGAGCAGGACGACCTCGATGTCGCTGTCGTCCTCCCACGCGTCGAGGGCGTCGGCGATGATCGCGACCATGTCGGGTCCGAGCGCATTGATCGTCCTCGGGCGGTTGAGCGTCAGCCTCGCCAGGCCGCCGTCGGTGCGCACCAGGACGGGCTGCTCGGGTGCTTCACTCACGCTCGCAAGGCTACCCGCCCGTCGTTGCGAGGCGGCTCCGCGACCGCCGATCTGCGGGCGAGGGGCGATATCGGCCAAGATGGGCGCAGCGGACGGCGACGGAGGGCGCGGCATGGCGGACGGACTGGTGCTGGATTTCTCCGGCGTGACCAAGCGCTTCGGCGCCGTCACGGCGGTCGCGGGCGTGACCGCCCGCGTCGAACCCGGCCGCGTGACCGGGTTCCTGGGGCCCAACGGGGCGGGCAAGACCACGACGCTGCGCATCCTGCTGGGCCTGATCGGTGCGACCAGCGGCTCCGCGACGATCGGGGGGCTCCGGTACGCCGAGCTCTCGCACCCGCTCCAGACCGTGGGCGCCGTGCTCGAGGCATCCAGCTTCCACCCGGGACGGACGGCCGCCAACCACCTGCGCGTCTACGCGCAGGCGGCGGGCATCGGCATCGACCGGGTCGACGACGTGCTGGGTCTCGTCGGATTGGCGGATGCCGCGGGCCGCAAGATCGGCGGATTCTCTCTCGGCATGCGCCAGCGACTCGGGCTCGCCTATGCCCTGCTCGGCGACCCGGGCGTCCTCGTGCTCGACGAGCCGGCCAACGGCCTCGACCCCGAGGGCATCCGGTGGCTGCGCGAGTTCCTCCGCCAGCTCGCGCAGGAAGGACGCACCGTGCTGGTCTCGTCGCACATGCTCGCCGAGGTGCAGCAGACCGTCGACGCGCTCGTGGTGCTCTCCCGCGGGCATGTGGTGTTCCAGGGCGAGCTCGAAGACCTCGTGGATCCCACCGAGTACGCCACCGTCGTGGACGCGCCCGACCGCGGTGCGCTCGCGGACGCGCTCTCCGCCGCCGACGTGCCGTTCGAGATCCTCCGCTCGGGCATCACGGTGCGCGGCCTCGACGGGACGGAAGTCGGACGCCTCGCCGCCGATGCAGGCATCGCCCTGTCGTCCCTGCAGAGACGGGGTCCCGCGCTCGAGGAAGTGTTCCTGGAGCTCGTCAACGGCCAGCGGGTGCATGCGAGCGCCCTCGTGACGGATTCAGGAGAGACGCGATGAGCCTCGTCGCCGCGACTCGGGCGGAGTCGACGAAGCAGTTCACGACGTCGATGTGGTGGCTGCTGGGCGTGATCCTCGTCGCGTACGTCGGATTCACGGCATCCGCGCTGGGATTCGCCCTCGGCGGGTCGACGACCGGTGCCTTCGGAACAGGGCAGGGGCCGGTGCTCGCGCCGGAGGACCTTCCGGGCCTGCTCTACAGCTCGGCGACGAGCGTGGGCTATGTCTTCCCCCTGCTGATCGGCACGCTCATCGTGACGTCGGAGTTCCGCCACAAGACCCTCACCTCGACGTTCCTCGCGACGCCGCGCCGCGGGATCGTGCTGGGCGCGAAGCTGCTCGTCGGGGCGTTCCTCGGCCTGCTCTACGGCATCGTGGGCATCGTGGCCGCCGTCGGCCCGTCGTCGGCGTTCCTCGCGGGATTCGGACTCGAGACCGAGCTGACCTCGCCCGACACCTGGGCGATGCTCGGACGCATGCTGCTGTCGTACGTGCTGTGGGTGCTGATCGGGATCGGCGTCGGGGCGCTCGTGCGCAACCAGGTCGGTGCGATCGTCGGCGTGCTGGTCTTCACCCAGTTCATCGAGCCCATCGTCCGCACGGCGGCCGGGTTCATCGACGGGCTCTCCGACGCCGTCCGGTTCCTGCCGGGCGCCGCGAGCGACAGCCTCGTCGGCACGAGCATCTTCACCCTCGCGGCATCGACCGGCAGCTCGCTGTCGTGGTGGGCAGCCGGTCTCGTGCTGCTCGCCTACGCGGCCGTGCTGCTCGCGCTCGGCTACCTGACGACATGGCGCCGCGACGTCAGCTGAGCCTCAGGTGGCAGGAGCGGGACGAGGCGCCTTCGCGGGGCGCGCGGGCTTCGCGGCATCCTGCACCGGGATCGTGCCCGTGGCGATGTCGACCACGTCGGCCGCGACTGACGACACGTCATCGAGCCGGAGCGCCTGCACGAGTTCGAGGCCGTGGCGCGTCGTGAGGATGATCCGCTCGAAGTCGTCGTGACCGTCGAGGTCGATCACGACCCCCGGCCGGTGACGACGGACGATCACGAAGTCGGCGGCGCCCGTCGACTTCCAGGTGCCCATGGCGACGACGCCGCGCAGGTGGGTGCCGGGGCTCGCCACACCCCGAAGCCAGTTCCACGCGTCGTCGGTGAGCTGCACCTTGGAGATCTGCGTGCGCTCGACGAAGACATTCCCCCGGTGGAATGCCAGCGCCCGCTCGGCTCCCGACAGCGCGATCTCGAGTCGCGTCGAATCGAGCAGAAGGGTGACCATGCCCCCCAGTCTGCCAGCGCCCGTGACCTCGGATGGGACTGTTTGCTTACAGTGGGGCAACGATCGGCGACCCACGCGGCCCGCGCTCGATGCAAGACTTGAGCGGTGACCCTGCTCGATGAGGCGGAGACCCGGCCCGCTGCCATGGCGGCCGCTCTGTCGCGCGCCGAGGCGGGCGCGCGACTCGAGGTCGCCGACGCCGCGACGCTGCTGGCCGCGACCGGCGCGGATCTCGAGCGTCTTCTCGCCGCAGCAAGTGCGGTTCGGGATGCCGGGGGCGCGGCATCCGGTCGCGCAGGCGTCATGACCTACTCGCGCAAGGTGTTCATCCCGCTCACGACCCTGTGCCGGGACCGCTGCCACTACTGCATCTTCGTGGACACACCCGGCCAGCTGCTGAAGATGAACAAGCCTGTCTACATGACCCCCGAGCAGGTGCTCGCCGTCGCGCGCCAGGGCGCCGCGGCCGGGTGCAAAGAGGCGCTGCTCACGCTCGGCGACCGACCCGAAGACCGCTGGCCCGAAGCGCGCACCTGGCTCGACGACCACGGCTACGCGTCGACCCTCGACTACGTCGGCGCGATGGCGCGGCTGATCACGGCCGAGACGGGCCTGCTCGCCCACCTCAACCCGGGAGTCATGACGCACGACGAGCTTGTCGCGCTGCGCCCGACCGCGCCGTCGATGGGCATGATGCTCGAGACCACCTCGCGACGGCTCTACGAGGAGCCCGGACAGGTGCACTTCGGCTCACCGGATAAGGACCCGGCGCTGCGGCTCACGGTGATCGACGACGCCGGACGCGCGCGCGTGCCGTTCACGACGGGCATCCTGGTCGGCATCGGCGAGACCCTGCACGACCGCGCCGAGTCGCTGATCGAGCTGCGGGCGTCGCACGAGAGGCACGGCCACATCCAGGAAGTCATCGTGCAGAACTTCCGCGCCAAGCCGCGCACGGCGATGCAGGGTGCGCCCGATGCCGTGCTGCTCGAGTACGTCGCCGCGGTGGCCGTCGCCCGCCTCGTGCTCGGACCGCTCATGCGCATCCAGGTGCCCCCCAACCTCTCGGACCCGGCCGAGTTCGACCTGCTCGTGCGCGCCGGCGCCGACGATTGGGGCGGGGTGTCGCCGCTCACCGCCGACCACGTCAACCCCGAGCGCCCGTGGCCGCACATCGACGAGCTGGCCGCCCGCACCGCGTCGCTCGGATTCCGGCTCGAGGAGCGCCTCACCGCTCATCCCGAATACCTCCTCGACCCCGAGACGTGGGTCGATCCGGCGATGCGCGAGCCGGTGGCCGCGCTGATCGACCCCGCGACCGGCTGGGCGCGGGCCCGTCGAGACCGTGCGGCCTCGCCGAAGCCGCACGCCGTTGACGCGCCGGACGTGCGGTCTCGGCGAGACCGTGCGGACTCGGCAGGGCCAGCGGGGTCGTTGGGGTCGGCGGGTTCGGTGCGCCGACTGGCCGAGGCCGCGGCATCCGACCCCCTCGCGCTCGGCGACGACGACTGGGAGCGCCTGCTGGTCGCCACCGGCGATGACCTCGCGGCGCTCGCCGCGACGGCAGACGACGTGCGCCGGTACACGGTCGGCGAAGCCGTGAGCCTCGTCGTCAACCGCAACCTCACCTCGACCGGCTTCCGCCGGGGCGACGCCACGGCCGAGGACGAGTTCACGCTGACGGATGCCGCTTCCGTCGCGCTGGACGCGTGGGAGCTCGGCGCGACCGAGGTGTGCGTCCAGGGCCTGCTCACGCCGGGCGAGCAGCCGGAGTCGTACCTCGACATCGCCCACGCGATCAAGACGGCGACCCCCGGCATCCACCTGCACGCCTACCGACCGCAGGACGTGCGCGATCTCGCCGACCGCACAGGCCTCGGCATCGACGGCGCCCTGGCGGCGCTGCGCGACGCCGGCGTCGACACCGTCCCGGGCACCGGCGTGAAGGTGCTGAGCGAGCGGGTGCGCGAGCTCGTGGCGCCGAGCGACATGCCGATCGAAGACTGGATCGAGGCGATCTCGGCGGCGCACCGCGCGGGGTTCCGGTCGACGAGCGTGCTGTTCTACGGTCACGTCGAGACGGCGGGCGAGCGCATCGCGCATCTGCGCCGGCTGCGGGAGATCCAGGACGCTTCGACAAGCTCAGCGACCGGTGGTCGGCGCTCGGTGACCGGTGATGGGCACTCAGCGACCGGGGGCGGATTCACGGAGTTCGTGCCGATCCCGCTGCCAGGCCCGGCCGGAGGCGTGCCGCTGGTCGCCGGGCGTGCGCCGCTCGACGAGCACCGCGCGATGGTGGCGGTCTCGCGCCTGTTGCTCAGCGGCAGCATCCCGCACATCCAGATCCCGTGGACGCGCGTCGGACTCGACGCCGCGGCCGAACTCCTGCGCGCGGGCGGCGACGACCTCGGCGGCACGCTGCTGGACGGCCGGATCAAGCCCGCGGCGGGCATCGAGCACGGCCTCGAGCTGCCGGTGAAGGATGCGGCGGCGATCGCCGCTCGTCTCTTCCGGCCCTTCCGGCAGCGCACCACCGACTACCGCGAGCCACCGGCCGACCGCAAGACGGCGCTGCGGTGATGCGGGTCGAGGTCGCGGTCGTCGGCGCCGGCTTCGCCGGCATCGGCATGGCGATGGCGCTGCGCCGCGCGGGCATCGAGTCGTCGGTCGTGCTGGAGCGCGCGGCATCCGTCGGCGGAACCTGGCGCGAGAACACGTATCCGGGCGTGGCGTGCGACGTGCCGAGCCATCTGTACTGCTTCGCCGAGCACCCCAATCCCGACTGGTCGGGTCTGTACGCGCGCGGCGACGAGATCCGCGGCTACCTCGCGCGCGTCGCCGCGAGCGAAGGCATCGTGCCGCGCTTCGAGTCGCCGCTGCTCGGGGCAGAGTGGGACGCCGACACCGAGCGCTGGACGCTCCGGGTCGGTGGACCGGATCCGGTCGAGATCGAAGCGAGCGCCCTGGTGCTCGCGTGCGGACGACTCACCGAGCCGACGATCCCCCCGATCCCCGGACTCGAGTCGTTCAGCGGACCCCTGTTCCACTCGTCGCGGTGGGATCACGAGACCGCGCTCGACGGACTGCGCGTCGGCGTCGTGGGCACCGGCGCGTCGGCGGTGCAGCTCGTGCCCGAACTCGCCCGCACAGCTCGCGTCACCCTCTTCCAGCGCAGCCCCGCGTGGATCGTGCCGCGCGGAGCGTTCGCCTACACCGACGCCGATCGTGCGCGGTTCGCCGCGCACCCCGACGAGCTGGCTCAGCTGCGCGCGGCCCTCGACGTCGAGGGCGAAGCGCGGTACGCGTCGCGTTCGGGTGATCCGGATGCCGCGGCATCCGCCGTCGCGATCGCCCGCGCCCACCTCGAGGCGCAGGTCGCGGACCCCGCGCTGCGCCGCGAACTCACCCCCGACTACGACTTCGGGTGCAAGCGCGTGCTGCTGTCGGACGAGTTCTACCCCGCGCTGTCCTCGGGACGCGCGCGCCTCGAAGCCTCTGCCCTGGCATCGGTCGAGGGGTCGACGCTCATCGCCGCGAGCGGCGCACGGCACGAGGTCGACGCGCTCGTGCTCGCGACCGGCTTCGCTTCGACCCGCCAGCCCTACGCCGACCTCGTGCGCGGCGAGACCGAGACGCTCGCCGAGCACTGGTCGCAGGGCATGACGTCGTTCGGGTCGACGGTGGTCAGCGGGTTCCCCAACCTGTTCGTGATCAACGGCCCCAACGCCTCGCTCGGCCACTCGTCGTCGGTGCTCATGATCGAGGAGCAGGCGCGGTACACCGCACGCGCCCTCGCTGCGCGAACCGGCGTGCTGCGCGTGGATCCCGCAGCCGAAGCCGCATACGGCCGCGAGATCGACCGCGCTGCGGCATCCACCCCCTGGCTGACCGGCGGCTGCCGCAACTGGTACGTCGACGAGCGTTCGGGGCGCCTGACGCTGCTGTGGCCGGGCACCGTCGCCGCGTTCCGCGAGCGACTCGACACCGCCGACGGCTCCGAATTCCTACCCACCCCCGTGAAGAGAGGTACCTCATGATGCTTGGACAGGCTCAGCAACCGGACGGGGCGAGCGCGCTGTCTCCCCTGCGCTTCGGCTACAAGGCGTCCGCCGAGCAGTTCGGACCCAGCGAGCTGGTCGACCTGGCGGTGCTCGCCGAAGAGGTCGGCTTCGACTCGGTCTTCATCTCGGACCACTTCCAGCCCTGGATGCACGAGGGCGGGCACGCCCCGGCCGCACTGCCGCTGCTCGGCGCGATGGGCGCCAAGACGTCTCGGGTGCTGCTCGGGACGTCGGTGCTCACCCCGACGTTCCGGTACCACCCGGCGGTCATCGCCCAGGCGTTCGCCACGCTCGGCGTCATGTTCCCCGGCCGGGTGATCCTCGGCGTGGGCACGGGTGAGGCGCTCAACGAGGTCACCCTCGGCCTCGAGTGGCCCGAGCCGCCCGAGCGCTTCCAGCGTCTGAAGGAATCGCTCCAGCTCATCGAAGAGCTCTGGGCCGACGAGCGCGTCACGTTCGACGGCACCTACTACTCGGTCAAGGACGCGACCGTCTACGACCGCCCGACGACCCGGGTGCCGATCTACATCGGCGCGGCCGGGCCGGCGGCCACCCGCCTCGCCGGTCGCATCGCCGACGGGTTCATCACCACGAGCGGCAAGGACCCGGCACTCTACGCCGACACCCTGCTGCCCGCGCTGCGCGACGGGCTCGAGAAGGCCGGTCGACCCGAAGGCGCCGTCGACACCCTCATGGAGGTCAAGGTCTCGCTCGCCGCCGACCGCCAGACCGCCCTCGAGAAGACGCGGTTCTGGGCACCACTGGCCCTGTCGGCCGACGAGAAGATGGGCATCCACGACCCGATCGAGATGCAGCGTCGGGGCGACGCGCTGCCGATCGAGCGCGCGGCATCCCGCTTCATCGTCTCCACCGACCCCGACGAGCACGTCGAGCAGATCGCGAAGTACCACGATCTCGGGTTCCGTCACCTGGTGTTCCACGACCCCGGACACGACCAGGAGTCGTTCCTGCGCATGTACGGCACCGAGATCCTGCCGCGCCTGCGCGCACGGTTCGGGGAGTGACGCGGGGCTGGACGATCGTCGTCCCGGTCAAAGACCCGGCACGCGGCAAGTCTCGATTGACCGTCACCGGTGTCGAGCGCACGGCGCTCGCACGCGCGATCGCGCTCGACACGATCGCGGCGGCGGCCGCGTGCGAGGTCGTAGAGAGGGTGGTCGTGGTCGGCGACGACGGCGGTCTCGTGCTCGGCGCGCTCGACCTGCCGGGCCTGCGCTTCGTGCCCGAGGGCGATGCGCGCGGGCTCGACGAGGCGATCGCGCGCGGCTTCGCCGGCTTCGACGGGATGCCGCGCGCCGCGCTGCTGGGCGATCTGCCCGCCCTTCGTCCCGGCGACCTCGCGACCGCGCTCGAGGCGGCGGCATCCGTCGACCGCGCTGTCGTCGCCGACGCCGAGGGCACCGGCTCGACGCTCGTGACCGCCGGGCCGGATGCGGAGTGGACCTCGGCCTTCGGCGACGGGTCGTTCGCGCGACACGTCGCGCTCGGGTGCGTTCCGCTCGATGTTCCGGATGCCTCGACCGTGCGGCGCGACGTCGACACCGCCCAGCAGCTGGACGAGGCGCGCGCGCTCGGCCTGGGCCCCCGCACGACGGCTCTGCTGGCGGCTGCCGAGGCGACGCTCGGCTAGACATCGCGCTCCCGTAGTCGGCGCGTTTCGGTGGCGACAGAACCTGCTGACCACGGGAATCCAGCGCTGCAGTTTCCTGCGACCGCTGCGTCGCACCACGGGGCGCTCGCAGGAATCTGTAGCCGATCCAAACGGAACCGCCGCGCTCGCAGGGAACGGCCGCGCTCGCAGGGAACTGCCGCGGTTGCGGATGCCGGGTCCTCCGCCAGATCGCCAGGGCCGGGGCGAGGGCAGCACCCGCGCTGCAGTTCCCTGCGAGCGCCCCGACGTGGCGACGCAGCGCTCGCAGGAAAGTGCAGCGGACCGGAGCCGGCCTGCCGCGCCCGCAGGATGGTGCCGCGGCCGCAGGGCGTCAGGAGAGCAGCAGGTACAGCGCGCCGACCACGGTGAACACGATGACCAGGCGCTCGAAGAGCACCTGGTCGATGCGCCCCGCGATCCACCGGCCCGCAAGAGCGCCGCCGACGACGAGCGGCACGAGCACGAGGTCGAGCAGCAGACCCGGCCCCGTGATGAGCCCGAGCCCGACCGAGAACGGCACCTTGGCGATGTTGATGATGGCGAAGAACCAGGCCGCGGTGCCCAGGAACTCCTTCACCGGGAACCTCGCCGCCAGGAAGTACATCGACATCACCGGCCCCGCGGCGTTGGCCACCATCGTCGTGAACCCGCTCAGCGTGCCGTAGGTCGCCGCGGCGACGCGGTGCGGTCCGCCCTCGTCCGCCGCACGGCCGAAACGCCGCCGCAGCAGGGTGATCGCGACCACGCTCAGCAGGATCACGCCGATCACGCGCTTGACCCACACGTCATCGGCGACCGCGAGGAACAGGACACCCAGCAGTACGCCGGCCACGACAGCCGGCGCCAGGCGCAGCAGCGCCGGCCAGTTCGCGTGCCGCCGGTAGAGCAGCACCGCGAACACGTCGGCGACGATGAGCAGCAGCAGGATCGTGCCCGTGGACTGCTTCGCCGGCAGCACCGCGGCGAACACGGCGACGGCGACGGTTCCGGCGCCCGGGATGCCGGTCTTCGAGATGCCGATCACGACGGCGGCGAAAGCGAGCAGCGCCCAGCCGAACCACGCGAGCTCGGGAAGCATCAGAACCCGGCGGCGGCGAGCGCGGTGTCGACGATGTCGGCCGTCGCCGCGGCATCCGTCATCCACAGCGCGGTGACGACAGAGCGGATGCCGGTACTCCCGACCTCGCCGGAGAGGTCGGCGTCTTCCTCGGCGAGCAGCCACGCGTCGAGCAGGCCTCCGCTCGAGCGCGCGCCGTAGTGCGCAGCCACGGCCGAGGCCGACGTCTCCACGCCGATCGCGGCGAGGCACACGTCGGCCATGCCGCGCACGACGCGGCCGCCGATGATCGGTGAGACCCCCACGACGACCGCCGGCGTCTCGCGGAGAGCGGCGCGCACGCCGGGCACCGCGAGGATCGGCCCGACGGAGACCACCGGGTTCGACGGCGCGACGAGCACGACGTCGGCGGCGGCGATCGCCTCCGCGACCCCGGGAGCGGGCCGAGCGGCATCCATCCCCGGGTTCTCGAAGGCGAGCGGCTCGAGGGCGGCGCGGTGACGGGTCCACCACTCCTGGAAGTGCATCCGCACCCCGCCGCTTAGCACGACGTGGGTGTCGACCTCGGCGTCGGTCATCGGCAGCAGGCGCACGCCGAGGTCCCACCGCCGTGACATCCGCTCGATCACGGCCGTGGGGCTGAGTCCCTCCCGCAGCCAGCCGGTGCGCGCGAGGTGGGTTCCGAGGTCGAGGTCTCCGAGGGTGAACCAGGGCCAGCCCGCGCCCCACTCCTGCAGCTCGTGGTTGACCCGCTCCGAATCACCCGCGCGACCCCAACCGCGCACGGCGTCGTTGACGCCGGCGAGGGCGTAGACGATCGAATCGACGTCGGGCTGCAGACGCACGCCCGACAGCCACAGGTCATCGCCGGTGTTGACGACGACGGTCGCCGGCTCGGCGTCACGTCGGCGCAGCGCCTCGCGCACGCCGATGGTGAACTTCGAGCCGCCGACGCCGCCCGCGAGGACGACGACGCGGGGGCTCACGGAGCGAACTCGTCGGCCGCGTGCGGCAGGGCGAAACGGCCGACCGCCTCGATGAGGGCGTCGACCGTCTGCGTGTCGGCGACGACGTCGATCGCGAGGCCCGCACGGCGGGCGTCCTTGGCCGTCCGGGGCCCGATGGCGGCGATCAGCGTGGTGTCGGGGATCGACGGGAACTGCTGCTGAACCTGCTCGGCGACCGACCCGCTCGTGACGAGGATCGCGTTGATGCGACCCGACAGCACGTCGGCGGCGATGCGATCGGTGACCGGCACCCCGACCGTCCGATAGGCCACGACGCTGCGCACGCGATGCCCGGCATCGCTGAGCATGCGGGTGAGGACGGGCTTGGCGATCTCGCTGCGGAGGGTCAGGATGTCGCGCGGCTCGGGCTCGAGGCCGATGAGCTGCTCGGCCATGCCGGCGGCGGAGTTGTCCTGCTCGGGGACGAGGTCGACCCGGTACCCGACCGCCTGAAGCGCCGCGGCAGTCGTCTCGCCGACAGCGGCGACCTTCGTGCGCGAGTGGATCTCGGCGCGGTACGCGTAGAGCACATCGACCGTCGTGGCGCTGGTGACCGTCAGCCAGTCGAACTGACCCGAAGAGAGGTCGGCCAGCGCCTCATCGAGCGCCGCCTGGTCGTTCGTCGGCGCGAAGTTGATGAGCGGCGCGATCACAGGAGTGGCGCCCTGCCGACGCAGCGTCGCCGCCACGCCGTCACCCCACGGGCCGCCGCGGGGCACCAGGACGCGCCAGCCCGCGAGGGGCTTCTCTGGTGAATTTGCTACGGCAGTGTTCATGGGGTCGACTCTCGTGGGACTCATCGGGCCACCCTGAACGTCGAGCGGCCGACGCGCGATTCGAGGCGGGTTCGCGCGATCGGCAGCATCCGCACCATTGCACTGCCTGTTTCCTGAGCATACCCCGCGAACCGGCGATGCGTCTGGCCCGGGATACCTGGTCTGCCGGTCAGCGGACGTACAGGCGGACGAGACCCCACACCGCCGCGCCGACGAGCGCGGCGCCCGCCACGACGGCAACCGTCGCGATCGCGGGATCGCGCTTGGTGAAGGCGCGCGCCTCGGCGAGGGTCTTGTCGGTCGCGCGGGCGACCCGACGAGGGATGTTGCCTTTGAGCTCGATCGCGGCGAGGGCCGCCTTCAGCTCGGCGCGGGCCTCCTCGACGGGGTCGGCGATTCCGATACGGACAGCGGTGCGCGGCACCGGTACCAGCGCGTCAGAATTCACCGCGCACCTCCTTGACGTCTTGGACGATCGACTGGGCCGGGTTCTGCGTCTTCGACAGGCGCTTGAAGCGCAGGTAGCCGATGAGGGCGAGGATCAGCACGATGAGCAGCATCACGCCGAACACGACGATGGCCGACAGCCAGACCGGCCACCACGACGACAATCCGGCGATCACGAAGGTGCCGAACACGGGGATGGTCCAGAACAGCACGAACAGGGCCGCGACGATCCAGACCGTGCCGATTCCGGCGTCCTTCGCGGTGCGCTTGAGCCACTTCTTCGCAGCGTCGACCTCGGCGAGCACGAGGTTGCGCACGAGCTCGGGGACGTCGCCGATCAGCGTGAAGAGGCTGTCGTCGGCGCGATCCCGAAAACCGCGGGGAGTCGTCATCTCAGGCGCCGCCGAGACCCTGCGCGCCGTCGAGCGCTTCGTCGGTCGCATCCTTCGCGGCCTTCACGCTCGATTTGGCGGCCTTCGCGCTCGTCTTCGCCGCCTTCTCGACGTCGGAGACACTGTCTTCGCTCGCCTTGATCGCGGCGTCGAGCTTCTGGCCCGGCGTGTTCTTCGACGACGCGGCCTTCGTCACCTTGACCGCGCTGTCCCACAGGGTGCTGGGGAGCGAGAGCGCGGCGGTCTTGGCGAACTCGGTCGCTTTGCCCACCTGCTTCTGCACGGGCGCGGTGTTCCACACCTTGAGCCACTGGGTCTTGATCTGGTCGTAGCGTTCACGGCCGGCGCGGCTGCCGAGCACGTACCCCACGGCCAGACCGACGACGACTCCTGCTTTGCCCTTCATGGGATTTCCTCACGTTCGGGTGGTGCGTTGCCTGAGAGACCAGGGTAGTCAGGTATTCCGGTTCCGGCATCCACCCTTGACATCTGAGGTGCAGACTGGGTCATTCAGCCGCCGCGTCGCCGAAAAGCGCGCGGCGACGAACGCGTTCCGCCTCGGCCGCGGCATCCGGGATCACGTGCGCGAGCCCGCTGCCCGACAGCCACGCGCCGACGACCGCGAGCCCCGGCACGGCGTGCACGGCGGCACGCGCCTGAGCCGCCGCGTCGGCGTGCCCGATCGCCGACGGCGGGAGTGCGGCCCCCCAGCGGTCGACGCGTGCGCCGAGCACGTGCCGGTCGTCGAGATCGACCCCGAGAAGAGCGGATGCCGCCGCCACCCCGTCGGCGGCGGAAGGTTCGGGCGCTTCGCGCCCCTGGAACAGCACCCGCACGACCCGCGCATGGGCGCCCACGCGCTCGGCGAGCCACGGCCACCTCGCGGTCGCGTCGATCACCGCGGCGGCGGGGGCGTCGTCGGTGGGGACCGCGTAGACCGTGACGCCGCCCGACGCCGCCACCGCGGCCGCGTCGACGACGAGCGTCACGACATCGGCCGTGCGCGCAGCGCCCGGCTGATCGTCGATGCCCGTCACGTTCGGGGCGAGCAGGCGGCGGGCGACGCCCTCGGGGGTCGCGACGATCACGGCGTCGCAGCGCAGCGTCTCGCCGCCGTTCACGACCTCCCAGGTCTCATCGGCGCGCGCGATCGCCTCGACCGGCGATCCGATCAGCACCTCGGCACCGAGCGACTCCAGTCGCGCGCGCAGCGCGTCGACGAGTCGCGTCATACCGCCCACGAGCGTCTGGTTGCCGCCGCCGGCCGGGCGATCCGCCCGCACCTGCGCGACCGCGCCGCCGAGCGAGCCGGTGCGGGTCAAGGCGGCGTTGAGTCCGGGGGCGGCAGCGTCGACGTCGACGCCGGCGGGCGACAGGCCGTGCCGCCCGTAGGTGAGGGGGGCCACCAGACGGTCGACCACGCGGTCGCCCATGCGCCTGCGCACGAGCGCGTCCAGGTTGTGCTCCTGCCCGATCGTGAGCGGCGGACGCAGCCGGTCGAGATACGCGCGCCACACCCCGCTCCACCCGATGATGCGGCGCACGGCCGGATCCCACGGGTTCGCCGGGATCCCGATGATCGAGCCCGAGGGCAGGGGCGCGCCCCCGGACCAGGAGGCGACCCGCGCCTCGGGCTCGATGTCATCGCTCAGGTGCAGCTCTTCGAGCAGGGCGCGCACGTGCCCGCCCGCGCTCGAGAAGCCGTCGGCGCCGACGTCGAGCGCCATGCCCGCGATCTCGGCCGACCGGATGATGCCACCGAGCTCGCCGGCCTCGATGAGGGTCACGCGCAGTCCGACCTTCGCGCATTCGTGCGCGGCGACGAGTCCGGCGATGCCGCCGCCGACGACCACGACGTGCGTCGCGTGCGCGTGCCCGGCGAGACTCTCGAAGGGGCCGGTGGTATCGCTCACGCGCACCATCCTCCCATCGACGACAGACTCCCACGCCTGCCCGGCGACTGCGAGACTGAGCCCATGAGCCTGCACATCACCGGCGACGCCGACGCCGACCGCCTCCTGAGCGATGACCCGCTCGCCCTCCTCATCGGCATGCTGCTGGATCAGCAGGTGGCGATGGAGACGGCCTTCGCCGGCCCGCTGAAGATCCGCGAGCGCGTCGGCGCGATGGATGCCGCGACACTCGCCGGGTACGACCCCGACGCCCTGGTCGAGCTCTTCACCCGGACGCCCGCCGTGCACCGCTACCCCGGATCGATGGCGGCGCGCGTGCAGGGTCTGTGCGCGGCGATCGAGCAGGACTGGGGCGGGGATGCCTCGGCACTGTGGAACCGCGACGAACCCGACGGCCCGACGGTGCTCAAGCGGCTGAAGGCGCTGCCCGGCTTCGGCGACCAGAAGGCGAAGATCTTCCTCGCCCTGCTCGGAAAGCAGTGCGGCTTCACCGGCGCGGGCTGGCGCGAGGCGGCGGGCTCCTACGGCGACGAGGGATCGTTCCGCAGCGTCGCCGATATCGTTTCGCCCGAATCCCTCGCGAAGGTGCGCGAGAACAAGAAGGCGATGAAGGCTGCCGCGAAGAGCGCAGGCTCCTGACTCCGCCGACCCTGTGGATAGGGTGGGAGGGCCTGCACCCGCCGATGAGGAGAGTCCGACATGCTGCCCTTCCTGATCGTCGGTGGTGTGGGACTCGCCGTTCTGCTGATCTCGCTCATCGTCGGCGACATCTTCGATCACTTCGAGATCGGCGAGGGCGCGATCTCGGGAACCGCACTCGGAATCGCCGCCGTCGTGTTCGGCGCGTCGGGGGTGCTGACCTACACGTCGGGACTCGATGAGGTGTGGGCCTACGTCCTCGCGGCGGTGCTGGCCGTCGCCGCCTACCTTCTCGCCCTGCTGCTGGTCAAGCGGCTCACGAAGAGCTCCGACGGCGTACCCGTCTCGACGATCGGTCTCACGGGCGTCACGAAGTCCCCGGTGTCGCCGGCCGGCGGCGAGGTCAGCCTCGACGGTCCTCACGAGATCGAACGGCGCCTCGCGTACTCCGACGAGGCCCTCCCGGAGGGCGTGCGCATCCGCGTCGTGGAGCACACGGGCACCCGCGTCAAAGTCGTGGCCGACTAGCTCCGACCTCTGCCGCGCCGATGGCGCGGCATCCACTCTGAAAGGACACCATGACGAACGATCTCATCCGGGTCATCGCCATCATCGCCCTGATCGTCGCCGTCCTCGGACTGCTGGTGTTCATCTCGCGCCGCATCCGGCGCGTCCCCCCGAACGAGGCCCTCGTGATCGTCGGGCGCGGCGCCGGGCGTCCCGCCCCCGGCGAGGCTCTCGTCACCGGGCAACGCGTCGTCATCGGGGGACGCACGTTCGTCTGGCCGATCCTCCAGCAGGGATTCGGGATCTCGCTCGAGCAGCGCCAGATCGGCATCACGGTCGAAGGCGTCGACAAGAACCGCATCAAGATCGCGATCAAGGCGTCGATCAACTTCAAGGTGTCGGGCACCGAGGAGGGCGTCCGCCGTGCCGCCCAGCGGTTCCTCTCGCAGCAGGCGGCGCTCACCGAGATCATCAAGGAGTCGCTCGAGGGCTCGCTGCGATCGATCATCGGCGACATGACGATCGAGCAGATCATCTCGGACCGCAAGGGCCTGTCGGACCGCGTGGTCGCCGAGACCAAGGCCGATCTCGTCGAGCAGGGCCTGCAGGTCGATCTGCTCAACATCAGCGACATCTCGACGCCCGGCAGCGACTACCTCGCCAACCTCGGGCGCGCCGAAGCCGCCCGTGCCCGCCAGGTCGCCGAGATCAGCGAGGCCGAGGCATCCCGCGCCAGCGAGTTCGCCCGCATCGACGCCGCCGAGCAGATCGCCGAGCGTCAGAAGGCGCTGTCGCTGCGCCAGGCGTCCATCAAGGCCGAAACCGACCGCGCCAACGCCGAGGCGCAGGCGTCCGGTCAGCTCGCGACCGCCGAGCAGGACAAGCTCGTCGCCGTGCAGGAGCGCGAGGCGCTCACCGAGCAGGCGCTGGTGACGCAGGAGCGCCTCGACATCGAGGTGCGCAAGCCCGCCGAGGCGCAGGCCTACGCCGAGGTGCAGCGCGCGACCGCCCAGCGCGACTCGTCGAACGCCGCCACCGAGGCCGACGCCTACAAGCGCACGAAGATCGCCGAGGCGAACAAGGTCGCCGCGGTGCAGGACGCCGAGGCATCGGCCACCGCCGTGCGCTTCGCCGGTGAGGCCGAGCGCGACCGCCAGGTCGCCCTCGCCGCCGGTGTGCGCGCCGAAGGTGACGCCCGGGCATCCGCGATCCAGGCCGAAGGTCTGGCGACTGCGGCGTCGACCGACGCGAAGGCGCTCGCCCTGCAGAAGTACGGCGAGGCGGCGCTCGCGCAGGAGATCATCTCGCGTCTGCCCGAGATCGTGCGCGCGGCGGCCGAGCCGCTCGCCTCGATCGACAACCTCACCGTCATCTCGACCGACGGCGCGTCGGACCTCACCAAGACCGTCGGCAAGGTGCTCGGCGAGGGCACCGAGATGGTGAAGGGCCTCACGGGCCTCGACCTCAGCGCGCTGCTGCAGACGTTCGCGCTCAAGAACGCCGGGGCGCCGGCCGAACAGGTCGCCGAGGCCGCCGCGGGCGCCTGACCCCCGACGCGAGACCGCGCTCGCTCAACGCTCGACGCCGCTGAGCGTTGCAGAGGGGCGGTCTCGCGGCGATGGGAAGACCCCGGGGGCTCGCCCCCGGGGTCTTCCGCTTCGCTCAGGCTCCGCGGAGACGTTCCGCGAGGTAGGGCACGAGGCCGTCGAGCGGCACCCGCTCCTGGGCCATCGTGTCGCGGTCGCGGATCGTCACCGCATCGTCGTCGAGCGAGTCGAAGTCGATCGTGACGCAGTAGGGCGTGCCGACCTCGTCCTGACGGCGGTAGCGGCGTCCGATCGCGCCGGCGTCGTCGAAGTCGGTGTTCCACCCCTGGCTGCGCAGGCTCTCGGCGACCTCGCGGGCCAGCGGCGAGAGCCGTTCGTTGCGCGACAGCGGCAGCACGGCGACCTTGACCGGAGCCAGGCGCGGATCGAGCTTGAGCACCGTGCGGGTGTCGGTGCCGCCCTTGGCGTTCGGCGCCTCTTCTTCGCGGTACGCATCGACGAGGAACGCCATCATCGCGCGCGTCAGACCGAACGACGGCTCGATCACGAACGGGATGTAGCGCTCACCCGACGCCTGATCGAAGTACGACAGGCTCTGACCGGATGCCTCGGTGTGGCTCTTGAGGTCGAAGTCGGTGCGGTTGGCGACGCCCATGAGCTCGCCCCACTCCTTGCCGGTGAAGCCGAAGCGGTACTCGACGTCGATCGTGCCGGCCGAGTAGTGCGCGCGGTCTTCGGCGGGCACGTCGAACTGGCGGAGGTTCTCCGGGTCGATGCCGAGGTCGATGAACCAGTCCCAGCACGCCTGCACCCAGTGGTCGAACCACTCCCCGGCCTCTTCGGGCGGGGTGAAGAACTCGATCTCCATCTGCTCGAACTCACGGGTGCGGAAGATGAAGTTGCCGGGGGTGATCTCGTTGCGGAACGCCTTGCCGACCTGGCCGACTCCGAACGGGGGCTTCTTGCGGGCCGCGGTGACGACGTTGGCGAAGTTGATGAAGATGCCCTGTGCCGTCTCGGGCCGCAGGTAGTGCACGCCGGACTCGTCGTCGACGACGCCGAGGTAGGTCTTCATGAGACCCGAGAACGCCTTGGGCTCGGTGTACTGGCCCTTGACGCCGCAGTTGGGGCACGGCACGTCGGCGAGGCCGTTCTCAGCCGCGCGGCCCTTGCGCGCCTCGAAGTCCTCGACGAGCGTGTCGGCGCGGAAGCGCTTGTGGCAGTTCAGGCACTCCACCAGCGGGTCGGAGAAGGTCGCGACGTGCCCGGATGCCTCCCAGACGCGCTTCGGCAGGATCACAGAGGAGTCCAGGCCCACCATGTCGCCGCGCCCGCGCACGAACGTCTGCCACCACTGGCGACGGATGTTCTCCTTCAGCTCGGTGCCGAGGGGGCCGTAGTCCCATGCCGAGCGCGAGCCGCCGTAGATCTCACCTGCCTGGAAGACGAACCCGCGGTGACGGGCGAGGGCGATGACTTTGTCGAGGCGGGACTGCTCGGCCATGGTGGCTCCGATGGTCGGGATGAAGAGCGCGAGATTCGCTGCGGCCGCAGCGCGCGGCATCCGCAAGTCTATCCGCGCCGGATGTCGCGCCCGGGGCCCGTCAGCTGACGAATCGGATCGCGATCGGGTACTGGTACCACTGGCCCTGACCGGCCTTGACGGCGGCGATGATCGAGAACACGAGGTTGACGACGGCGGCCGCGATGAGGATCGGGATGCCGATCAACGCGAAGCTGAGGACGCCGCCCACGAGGTAGGCGATGAGGATCGTCAGCTGGAAGTTCAGCGCGGTCGCGGTGTGCGAGCGGATGAACGGCCCGCGGTCCTTCAGCACGAGATAGCCGACCAGCGGCACGAGGAAGTTGAAGAACCAGCCGCCGAGGTGGATGAGAACGGCCCACAGCTTCTCGTCGGCGGGGTTCATCGGCTGCGGCTGCGAGGCATAGGCGGGAGGAGTCGTCACGCGTCCAGCCTACGAAGTCGCCGGCGGCCGGCGCACGTGGGCTGGCCCCCGGATGCCCGTGGGGGTGGGCTCGCCGCCGACGAGGTCCGTAATCACGTCGGCGGCGAGGTCTCGGGCGCTCCGGCGAGCCGCCGACGACGACGTCGGGCGGGGCGGAGGAGGCGCGCGGAAAGCGTTGTCCGCACACCGTAGGCGACGGTCGACCGGCGACGCAAGACCTGATCCGATTTCGAGGAAACGTTTCTCGAGACTCTTGCCAGGCCTCGTGCCGCCGTGCGAGACTTCCCGGAGTCGAGTTGGGAATGCGCTTTCCGCGTCTTCCCCAACATATCGATCCGCGGCTCCCAGTGCCGTGACAACCGAACAGGACAGGGCCCGAGTCCGTACGCGCCCGGTTCACCGACGACGGATGCCGCGACGCAGCGTGCACCCGCCGTCATCCTTTGCCGATGTCGACACAAGGAGGAACCGTGCCGCACTTGCCGCACCGCCAGGCTCCCACCGCCCCCACGTCCGCCCGCCGCCGCGCCATGCCCCGCGCGGCCGCCCTGACCACCGCAGCGACCCTCGTCGCCGCACTCATCTCGGCCGCGCCCGCCGGCGCAGCCGAGCTGCCGCCCGCCGCCGACGGCGCCTGGCGATTCGACTTCGGCACCGCGACCAGCCCGGTCGCCGAGGGGTACCAGCAGGCGCTGACCTCGTCGCTGTACAGCGTCGAGGCCGGGTGGGGCATCACCCTCCCGGACGGGGTCACCCTCTTCGATCGCAACCGCACCGGCAGCCGCACCCCCGCCGACCCGCTCGCCGAAGACTTCGTCGCCGGTGTGAACTGGGGCTTCGCCCTCGACGGCGTGCCCGAGGGCGACTACGACGTCACCGTGACGATCGGCGACGCGCTGCCCAACTCGTCGGGCACGAACGCGACGGTCACGCTCGAGGGCGCCGCGCAGACGCGTCAGACGACGGCTCGCGGCGCGACGACGACGGCGACCTTCCGCACGACCGTCACCGACGGCCAGCTCACCGCCGGCTTCACGGGGTCGGGCCTCGGCGCCTACCTCAACGGCCTGGTCGTCGCGCCGGTCGTCCCTGCTGCCCCCGCCGATCTCACCGCCACCCGCGTGGCATGGAACGGCGTGGACCTGACGTGGTCGGCCGCCGACGGCGCCGCCACCTACGACGTGCTGCGCGCCGATGTCATCGGCGACGAGACCGGTGCCTTCGCACCGATCGCCGAGGCGACGGATGCCGCCTACCGCGACACCACCGTCGTGTCGGGTTCGTCGTACGCCTACGCCGTCGTCGGCGTCAGCGCCTACGACCGAGCGTCGCCCCCGTCGGCCGAGGTGCGCACGGGCGTGATCCCCGAACTCGTCGCCCCCGCCGCGCCGGGCGACGTCGCCGTGGCTCAGGTCACCCGCGACAGCGTGGTGCTCTCGTGGTCGGCCGTGCCCAACGGCGACGAGTACGTCATCGAGCGCGCCCCGGCGGGCGGCGCGTTCGCCCCGCTCGCGACGGTTGCGACCGCCGGTCACACCGACACGGGCGTCGACACCTCGACGCAGTGGCAGTATCGCGTGACCGCCCGCAACCAGGCCGGCTCCTCCGCGGCATCCACCGTCGTGACCTCCGACGTCTACGCGGCTCCCGCACCGCTTCCCGACGCCGACGTCGTGACGTTCGACTTCGGTCCCGGCCAGGTGGCCGCCGGCGCGCTGGGCGTGACGTCGACGACCGCCTACAACCCCGAGTGGGGCTACGGCTTCTCGACGGCTCCGACGGCGGCACCCGCCGACGTCGACCGCGGCGGCGCCGATGCGCTGCGGGGCGACTTCGTCGCGGCATCCGGATCGACATTCGAGATCGACCTCGAAGCGGGTGACTACGTCGTCTCGCTCATCGCCGGCGACCAGACCGCCGCGAGCGACATCGCCATCACGGCCGAGTCGATCGCGAAGGTGCTGCCCACCACGAAGGTCGCGGGCGAGTTCCTCGAGATGGCCTTCCCGATCGCGCTCGTCGACGGCACGCTGACGATGCAGATCACCGGAACCGCGACGGCCCTCAACGCGCTGACCATCACGCGCCAGGCCGACCGCACACCCGGCACGCTGACCACCGCGTACCTCACCGGCGACTCGACCGTACAGACCTACGACCCGGGCTACGCGCCGCAGGCCGGCTGGGGACAGATGATCGGCCGCTTCCTCGCCCCCGACGTCGTCGTCGCCAACAATGCGATCGGCGGACGCTCGTCGAAGAACTTCATCACCCAGGGGCGCCTCGACGAGGTGCTGCGGGCGATCCGTCCGGGCGACTACCTCTTCGTGCAGTTCGGCCACAACGACGCCACGCAGGGCGTCGATGACCGCTACGCGTCCCCGGCTGACTACAAGGAGTACCTGCGGGTCTACGTCGAGGGTGCGCGCCAGCGCGGCGCGACGCCGATCATCGTGACCCCCGTCTCGCGCCGCAGCTTCGACGCGGCCACCGGCCAGTTCAACGTCAGCTTCCCCGAGTACGTCGCCAAGGCGACCGAGCTCGCGGTCGAAGAGGACGTGCTGCTGGTCGACCTGTCGGCCTCGAGCCGTGCGTATCTGAATGAGATCGGTCCCGAGGCCGCCAAGGCGGTGTTCCTCCACGTCGATCCCGGCGTCTTCCCCGGCCGGCCCGCCGGCACGATCGACGACACGCACTTCCAGGACTACGGCGCGATCCAGATGGCGCGCCTGATCGCCCAGGATGTCGCCGAGCTCGACGATCCGCTGGCGGCGAAGGTCATCGACATCGCCCCGCCCGCCGCGGTTCCCGCGGTGCCGACGAACCTCGTCGCGGGGTCGATCTCGAACGCCGGCGCGCAGCTGCGCTGGGACGCCTCGCCCGGCGCGGACATCTACAAGGTGTACCGCCAGGCCGTGGCCGACCCGGAGCCTGCCTGGTCGCTCGTGACCTACACGACCCAGACGAGCGTCATCGTGCAGGGCCTCGTCGAGGGCGCGGCCTACCGCTACCAGGTGGTCGCCACGAACGGCCTCGGCGACTCCGCCGCGAGTTCGGTCGTCACATTCACGACGAAGCAGGCGCGGTGGAAGTTCGACTTCCAGCTCGCGGGCAACCCCGTGATGCCGGGCTACACCGAGGTCAACCCGAACACCGGCTACACCGCCGAGCTCGGCTACGGGTTCGAGGTCGCCCTGCCGGCGAACGCCGGACGCGACCGCGGCACCGTCGGCGGCGCGAACGACCTGCAGCGCGACTTCGTGCTGCCGGGCGACAGCTCGACGTTCGCCCTCGACGTGCCCAACGGCACGTACTCGGTCAAGACCTACTCGGGTGACTGGATCGGGTCGACGCGCACGAGCTTCGACCTCGAGGGTCGGGCGTTCGGCACCGGCAATGCCGGTTCGGGCGCCGTCAACGAGAGCGTCCGCGGACCGGTGCTCGTGACCGACGGACAGCTCAGCGTGCGCGCCTACGGCGCCGCGGCCGGCACGCGCCTGAACGGCATCGAGGTGACGCCGATCCTGCTCGGACCGGTCGGCCTCGAGGTCACCGAGATCGACGCCGACCCGAGTGCACCGAAGGTGTCGCTCGAATGGGATGCCGAGGCCGGCGTGACGTACAAGGTCTATCGTCAGTCGCCGTTCGACACCGACGCGGTGCTCGTGGGCGAGGTCTCCGAGGCCGCATTCACCGACACGACGGCTCGGGTCGGACTCGACTACGACTACCACGTGACCGCTGTCGACCAGACCGACCTCGAGTCGGTGCCGTCTGCCACGGTCGAGGTGTCGTTCGTGGATGTCGACGTCTCCGTGCCGGCGGCGCCCACCGCCCTCGAGGTGCAGCGCATCGACAAGCGCGAACTCGAGATCGGCTGGACGGCGCCCGCGAACGCGCTCTACTCGCTGGTCTTCCGCTCCGAGGTCGACGGCGAGCAGGGCGAACTCGTCGGCATCGCCGATGAGCCGACCTACACCGACACCGACGTGCTCACCACGATCCCGTACTTCTACACGGTGGTCGCGGTGAACGCCGGCGGGCCGGGCGCGGCATCCGCTCAACTCGAGACGGAGGCCGTCACGATCCTGCAGCGCCAGGCCGAGTACCTCGACCGGGCACCGCACGCGAACGCGACCGACGACGGCGTGCTCGTCACGTGGCGCATGCTCGGCACCGACCCCGACGAGGTGGCGTTCCACGTCTACCGCGACGGGGCCCGCATCACCGAGACGCCCATCACGGACTCGACGAACCTCCTCGACGAGGAGGGCGCTGCGGCATCCGAGTACGTCGTCACGACGGTGCTCGGCGGCGTCGAGACGACCGAGACCGAGCCGTTCGGCGTGCAGGATGCCGACTACCTGTCGGTGCCCCTGCAGAAGCCGGCCGACGCCTACACGAAGGACGGGCAGCCGTACACCTACTCGGCGAGCGACTCGAGCGTCGGCGATGTGGACGGCGACGGGCAGTACGAGCTCATCGTGAAGTGGGAGCCCTCGAACGCGAAGGACAACTCGCAGGCCGGCTACACCGGCAACGTCTACCTCGACGCGTACCGCCTCGACGGCACGCGTCTGTGGCGGATCGACATGGGCGTCAACATCCGCGCCGGAGCGCACTACACGCAGTTCCAGGTCTTCGACCTGAACGGCGACGGTCGCGCCGAGGTCACGATGAAGACCGCCGACGGCACGATCGACGGTGCCGGCCAGCCGATCGGCAACGCCAGCGCCGACCATCGCAACAGCTCGGGCTACGTGCTGCAGGGACCGGAGTTCCTGACGGTGTTCGACGGCCTGGACGGCCGCGCGATCGACACGATCGACTACACGCCCCCGCGCGGAGACGTCGGTTCGTGGGGAGACGCGTACGGCAACCGGGTCGACCGGTTCCTGGCGGGCGTCGCCTACCTCGACGGCGAGAAGCCGAGCGTCGTGTTCAGCCGCGGCTACTACACGCGGGCTGTGGTGTCGGCCTACGACTTCGACGGCACCAGCCTCACCGAGCGCTGGGTGCTCGACACCGACGACGAGGGCAACGAGTCGCTCTACGGTCAGGGCAATCACAACCTGGCGGTGGCCGATGTCGACGGCGACGCGAAGGACGAGATCGTCTTCGGTTCGGCGACGATCGACGACGACGGCACGGTGCTGTACTCGACCGACCTCGGTCACGGCGATGCGCTCCACGTCTCGGACCTCGTGCCGTCGAACCCCGGACTCGAGGTCTTCGCGGCCCATGAGGACATGGGAAGCTCCGGCAACCGCGGCGCCACCATGCGCGACGCGCGCACCGGCGACATCCTGTGGGACATCCCCGCAGCACGCGACACGGGCCGGGCGGCATCGGCCGACATCGACCCGCGTCACGAGGGCGCCGAAGGCTGGGCCATCGGCGGCGACGCCGCGTGGAACTCCCCGGTCGGCCAGCTGAAGTCCTCGACCGGCGAGCTCATCGCGGAGAAGATCCCCGCGGCGAACTTCCTGGCGTGGTTCGACGGCGACCCGCTCCGCGAGATCGTCGACCACTCGTGGGACGCGGCGACCTCGCAGGGCACGCCGACGATCGGAAAGTGGAACTGGGAGACCGAGACCACCGACAACCTCGTCACCGCCGACGGCGCGCGGTCGAACAACTCGACCAAGGGCACGCCGAACATCCAGGCCGACCTCTTCGGAGACTGGCGCGAGGAGATCGCGTGGCGCTCGGCGGACTCGTCCGAGCTGCGCATCTACTCGACCACCGACGAGACCGATCTGCGCATCCGCACGCTGATGCACGACGCCGTCTACCGCCTGTCGGTGGCATGGCAGAACACGTCGTACAACCAGCCGACGCAGACGAGCTTCTTCCTCGGCGACGGCATGGTCGAGCCCCCGGCTCCGCGCATCGCGGTGACGGGCGGGCCCGCGGGCGGCACCGACACGACGGCTCCCACCGTCACCGGAGTGCCCGCCGACCCGACGACGGTCTACGAGCACCAGGACCTCGTGCTCGCGATCGCCGCGGACGACGCCGAGTCGGGCATCCGCTCGTTCGATGTCACGTTCGACGGGGTGCCGGTCGCCCCGACGGCGACGATCGACCTCGCGGGACTCTCGGGTGAACGCGTGCTCACGGTGCGCGCGGTCGACAACGCCGGGCTCGTGACCGAGTCGTCGGTGCGCATCGTCGTCTCGGTCGACAAGACGCGACCGGTCTCGACGCTGGTCGCGCCGACGTCGGGTCTGCTGCGCGAACTGGCGGTGCAGGTCGATGCGACGGATGCCGGCGGCCTGAGCCGGATCGTCGCGAACATCTACCGCGGCTCGACGCTCGTGAGGTCGACGCAGACGCGCATCGATGGAGCGACGAGCGGTTCGCACACGGCGACCGTCGCGCTGCCCGACGGCACGTACACGGTGAAGTACAACGCGCAGGACGCCGCGGGCAACATCTCGGTGACCCGCACCTTCGACGTCACGATCGACGCCACGGTGCCGGTCGCGACGGCGAAGGTGGGCGACGCGTACACCGTCGCCCGTGGCGCGGGCTACGACCTGATCAGCTTCAAGCTGTTCGACGCCGGAAAGATCGACCGGGTCGTGCTCAACGGCAAGGTCAAGGATCTGACGGACAACACCTGGTCGGACGTCAACTTCGTCAAGCCCGGAGTGTTCGGCGCGGTGCAGGGGCTCAACACCCTCGTGGTGCACGACGTCGCGGGCAACACCCGCACGGTCGAGTTCACCCTGAACTGATCCGCACTCCGAACGGCCGGCCTCTCCACGGGGCCGGCCGTTCGGCGTTCACGCGCACCACGCCGAAACCCACGTCAGGATGCGGCCGCGCAGCTCGTCGTCTGCCGCGAGCTCGATCACGCCGGGCTCGCCGTCGATCTCGACGTCGACCGTGAACACCGTGCCGCGCTTGTCCTCCTGCACGGCGTGCGGGTCGCAGCGCTGCGGAACCACGGGTAACGGAACCACCCCGACGCCGGCCGATGCGGAGTCGATGTCCAGCGGCAGCGGTGCACCGCCGAGCCCGTCGAACATCAGCAGGTTGGTCGGGCGGATGCCGGTCACGAGCGCCTCGCCTCCGCCGGTCGTCTCGACCACGAGGTCGAGCCTCGCCGGCGCCGGGTTCGCCGACGGCTCGAAGTCGGCGAACGTCAGGCTGACGTCTTCCGCCAACCGCTCGGCGCGGCATTCGCGCTCGTGCAGCGGAGCGATCACGCCGAGCGTGTCATCGATCGGCCCGCGGGCGACCCCCGTCGGCAGCGTCAGGGCGACGGTCGGGGCACCGGCATCCGTCTCGCATGCCATCGCCGGAAGCTGCACCCGGATGTCGACGGTCGCGCCCGGCCGCACGATCGTGGTGCGCCCCGGGTCGGCGCGCTGGGCGGCATCCGCGAACCGGTCGTCGGCGACCGCCACGTCGCCGATCTCGATCGCGGCGTCCGTGCCGTTGACGACCCGCACCTGAGCCTGCCGCGCGGCGACATCGGACCGCAGCTGCATGAGCGAGACGCCCACTCCGTCCGGGATGGCGGGTTCAGCCGTCGGTGCGCAGCCCGTCACGAGCGCCGCCGTGACGACGAGTGGGAGCAGTTGCAGGAAGCGCTGTGACAGATGTCGTCTGTCGACAGTGCGTCGAGGCGTCCGCGGCCGCATCATCCTGCGACCGTTCCACCACCCCATCGTTCACCGCCGGATGAGCTCGCGGGCGACGGTGAAGTCCTCGAGCGCCGCGGGGTCGATCTCGACGCCGATGCCGTGCCCGGTCGGCACCCTGAGGTGCCCGTCCTCGAGCACCGCCGGCTCGGTGACGATGTCGCGGGTGTAGAAGCGGTTCGACGCCGAGACGTCTCCCGGCAGCGTGAAGCCCGGCAGGGCGGCGAGCGCCGCGTTGGCCGCGCGTCCGATCCCTGTCTCGAGCATGCCGCCGCACCACACCGGGATGCCCGCGTCGCGGCAGAGGTCGTGGACGCGCACGGCCTCCAGGTAGCCCCCGATTCGGCCCGCCTTGATGTTGATGACGGATGCCGCACCGAGCGCGAGAGCATCGGCGGCGGCCTTGGCCGAGGTGATGGATTCGTCGAGGCACACGGGTGTGCGCAGCTGCCGCGCGAGCGTGGCGTGGTCGACGAGGTCGTCCTCCTGCAACGGCTGCTCGACGAGGAGCAGGTCGAACCGGTCGAGTTCGGCGAGGGTCGCGGCGTCGGCGAGCGTGTAGGCCGAGTTCGCGTCGACCTGCAGCGGGATGCCGCCGAACGCGTCGCGCACCGCGGCGGTGTCGGCGATGTCGCGGCCCGGCTTGATCTTGATCTTGATGCGCACGTACCCCTCGTCGAGGTAGCCGGCGACGGTGTCGACGAGGGCGCCCGGGTCGCGCTGGATGCCGACGCTGACGCCGCTCGGCACCCGGTCGTGCTCGGCGCCGAGGTACTGCCCCAGCGACCGGCCCTGCGCGCGCAGCGCGGCGTCGAGGACGGCGAGTTCGAGGCCGGCCTTGGCCATGCGGTGCCCGATCAGCGGCTCGAGCAGGCCCGGGATGTCTTCGGGCGCGAGCGTGCGCGGCTTCAGCAGAGCCGGAATGAGGAACCGCCGCGCGACATCCCACGCCCCCTGCGTGTATTCGCTCGAGTAGGTGGGCTCGCGCTGGGTGACGATCTCGCCCCAGCCGTCGCCGTCGCCGGTGAGCGCGCGGGCGATGATGACCTCGCGCTCGGTCTCGGTTCCGAACGACGTCGTGAACGGCGAGACGAGCGGCAGGTGCAATACCCGCAGCTCGAATCCTTCGAGGGCGACGGATGCCGCGGGCGAGGCGATGGGCATGCGCCCAGGCTAGTGCGGCGTGAGGCCGCGGCGCCCGGTGCCGGCGGTGCGGGACCGGGCGTCCAGCACGTGATCGAGCCGTCCGGCGCGTGATCGAGCCGTCCCGTGCGGGCGGGTGCGGGATCGAGCATCAACGCGGGATGAGCCGTTCAGTGCCGCGACGCGCGGCGCCCGGCATCCGGTACTGGGACGGTCAGGCGGCGAGGCGGCGCGGGACGATCTCACGCGTGGGCTCGAGGAACGTCGAGCGGGCGCGGTGAGGGCGGCGGCTGCGCGGCATCCGGGCGGCGCGGGCGGCGCGGTCCGTCGACCAGCGGGTCGACACCTCGCGCATGAGCTCTTCGATGGCTTCGCGCATCGTGGCTTCCTTCACGGTTCCTTCTCCTTTCGCCCGATCGAGAGATCGCGCGATGCGCGTTCTATAACGCGTCTTCGGAGGGGAGGAGCCGAACGGATTGGCTCTGATACGCGATTCAGCCCGGAAGTTCGGCGAAAGCCCGCACGGGGAACGTGCCGAAGCCCTCGACCGCGGGCGGCGCCGCCGTGAACCGGGCACCCTGCTCGGGCAGGTCGCCGAGGCGGGTGAGGTGCTCGACCACGTGCACGCCCGCACCCAGCAGCAGGGTGTGGGCCGGACGCGCGCCACCCGTCGACGGGTGGGTGTCGTCGATGTTGAGTGAGTCGATGCCGACGAGGGCCGCACCCGCGTCGATCAGCAGCTGCGCGGCATCCCCCGTCAAGAACGGAGCGCCCGCGCCGTACTCGGGCGTGCCGAACAGGCGGTCCCACCCCGTGTGCAGCAGCACGGCCGCGCCGCGCACGTCGCGATCCGCGAGCATGTCGGGACGGATGCCGCGGTGCTCGGGCGTCCACGCGTCATCGAGGTGGAACACCTCGGCGCGCAGCCCGACCAGCGAGGCCAGGTCGAGCCCCGCGAGGTCGGCGCCGTCGGCGTACCGGTGGAAGGGGCTGTCGAGGTAGGTGCCGGTGTTGCCGATCATCGTGATGATGTCCATCGCGAACTCGGTGCCCGGAGCGTAGGTTGCACGGGAGTCCGCACGGGTGAGGTGCGGCGTGATCGTCGGCGCGGGGAGCCCGGGATAGGTGACCAGACCCGCGCGGATCGGGTGGCTGAGGTCGACGATGCGGGACTCGGGCACCGCGCCAGCCTAGGTCTCGGCATCCGCCCGCCCGTCACGAAGTTCGGAGAATGGCGCGAATCTCGGATCAAACGGCAGGAATCCTCCGAACTTCGCGCGAATCTCCGAAGTACGTGAACGGATGCCGGTCCCCCGACCTCGCCGGACCCGATTCAGGGCCGCACGAGCAGGTACCCGCGCTCGTCGTCGAACCCGCCGATCACGAGGCCGTCGGCGAGGTGGCCCAGAAGGGCGTCGCGCACGCGGACGCGCCAGCCCGCGGCATCCGCCGGCGCCGTGCGCCTCAGACCCTCGATGTCGTGGGGCACGGCGACGGTCGCGACCACCTGGTCGTCGGACGGAGTCGGCACCCCCGGCGCGGCGAGCGCCCACGACACCATGATGCGGTCGGATTCGTCGCCGCGATTGACGCCGTCGTCCATCGGCCCGTAGTGATCGACGAGGTACTCGGTGGCGCGCGTGCCGAGGGTGCGCAGGTTGAAGTGCGCGTTGCGGGCGACGAGCGGGTCGAACGTCCAGGTGATGTGGCCGACGTCGCGGGCGAAGGCCCACTCGCGCTGATGCTGCTTCAGCAGGCGCCCGAGGCCCTTGCTCTGGCGTCCGGGCAGCACGCCGGTGATGTGGCTGTGCATCGAGCGCGCCGCGGGCGCGGCGAAGAAGGCGACGGATGCCCCCACCATGCGCCCGTCGTCCCAGAGCCCGACCGCGTAGTTTCCCGAGTGCGCGAGCGCCTGCAGGAGGTTCGGCGGCATGCCGGACTTGTCGCCGCCCCAGACCTCTGCGAGCACGGCCGACGCCGTGAAGACGTCGCCGATCGAATCGAGGGGCCGGATCTCGAAGCCGTCGGAAGACATGAGCCCAAACTACTCGCGCGATCCGGGGAAGCCCCGACGGGATCGCCTCGACCCCTCGCGCCGCCGATAGCCTCGAAGGATGGGATCGGACGAGGACGCCAGACGACGACTCACCCGGTTCCCCTCGCAGGGCGCCATCATCGCGGTGCTGGCGGCTGCAGGACTCTGCTCGTCGTTCATGTTCACCCTGATGGTGCCCATCCAGTCCAAGCTGCCCGAGCTGCTCGATGCCAGCCGTGAGGACACCGCGTGGGTGGTGACGTCGACGCTGCTCGCCGCCGCCGTGATCACCCCGATCTCGGGTCGCCTCGGTGACATGTACGGCAAACGGCGCATCGTGCTCGTCCTCATCGCGGTGATGGTCGTCGGATCGGTCGTCGCCGCCCTCTCGCCCGGCATCATCGGGGTGATCGTCGGACGCACCCTGCAGGGCGCGATCGTCGGGGTCGTGCCGCTGGGCATCTCGATCATGCGCGACGTGCTGCACGAAGACAGGGTCGATTCGGCCGTGGCGTTCATGAGCGCCACGCTCGGCGTCGGAGGCGCGCTCGGCCTGCCGATCAGCGCGCTCGTCACCGAGCGCAGCGACTGGCACGTGCTCTTCTGGATGGCCGCGGTCCTCGGCGTCGCCGTGTTCGCCCTCGTGCTGTGGATCGTGCCCGTGAGCGTGCTGCGCACCGCCGGGCGCTTCGACTACATCGGTGCAGCCGGGCTCGCGGTCGGGCTCATCGGCATCCTGCTCGCGATCTCGCGGGGCAACGAGTGGGGCTGGACGTCGCCGACGGTGCTCGCACTCGGCGTCGGCGGCCTCGTCGTGCTGCTGGCCTGGGGATGGTTCGAGCTGCGCATCGACGAGCCCCTGCTCGACCTGCGGGTCGCCGCGCGCCCCGCAGTGCTGCTGACCAACATCGCCTCGGTCGCGATGGGGTTCTCGCTGTTCGCGTCGAACGTCGTGTACCCGCAGCTGCTCGAGCTGCCCGTCGCCACCGGTGCCGGTTTCGGGCTGTCCCTGCTCGCCGCGAGTCTGATCGTCATGCCGTCGGGGCTCGTGATGATGGTGCTCTCGCCGATCGCCGGCCGGATCGCCTCTCGCACCGGGCCCAAGCTCCTCCTGCTGCTCGGCGCGATCTCGCTGATCGCCGCGTACGGCTTCACGCTGCTGTTCTCGTCCGAGGTGTGGCACATCCTCGTGGCGAACATCCTCATCGGAGCCGGCATCGGCTTCGGCTACGCCTCGATGCCGATGCTGATCATGCGCTCCGTGCCGCAGAGCGAGACCGGCGCGTCCAACGGTCTGAACGCCCTGTTCCGTTCGCTCGGGACGAGCACGGCGGCGGCTGTGATCGGAGCCGTGCTCGCGACCTACTCCGTCGACTTCGAGGGCGCCCAGGCGCCGACCACGACCGGTTTCACGCTGTCGCTGATCCTCGGCGGCGGCGCGGCGATCGTCGCGCTCGTCGTGGCGCTGTTCATCCCGACCAAGCGGGCATCACAGGAACGGCATCCCTCCCTCCCGGATTGACCCCCTTCTCGTCGCGAGACCGCGCGTGCACAACGGTTTGCCGCAGGCGGCGTTGCCCACGCGCGGTTTCGCGAAAGGTTTGCGCTCACGCGGCGCTAATCTGGCGCCATGAGCGACAACACGACGGTCGAGGGCGACCGCGACACCCGGTTCTTCGGACAGCCGTGGGCCCTCGCGCACGTCTTCGGCGTCGAGATGTGGGAGCGCTTCAGCTTCTACGGCATGCAGGGCATCCTCATCTACTACCTGTACTTCTCGGTCGCCGAAGGCGGGCTCGGGATGCCGGAGGCCGTCGCCACGGGCATCGTCGGCGCCTACGGCGGCAGCGTGTACCTGGCCACGATCCTCGGCGCCTGGCTCGCCGACCGCCTGTTCGGATCCGAGCGCGTGCTCTTCGCCAGCGCGATCGTCATCATGGCGGGCCACATCGCCCTCGCCGTGCTGCCCGGCTTCGTCGGAGTCGGCGTCGGCCTCGTGCTCGTCGCCGTCGGATCGGGCGGGCTGAAGGCGAATGCGACGTCGGTGGTCGGTTCGCTGTACAGCGCCGCCGACCCTCGCCGCGACGCCGGCTTCTCGCTCTTCTACCTCGGGATCAACCTCGGCGCCTTCTTCGGACCACTGCTGACCGGTCTCGTCCAGTCGGCAGCCGGCTTCCACTGGGGCTTCGGGCTCGCCGCCGTCGGCATGGGTCTGGGCCTCATCCAGTACTCGTTCGGGCGCAAGCAGCTGCCGGCCGAGACACGCACCGTCCCCAACCCGCTCCCCCGCACGAAGTTCGTGCTCGTCACCGTGATCGGTGTCGTCGCGATCGCCGCACTCGCCGCGCTGGTGCTCATCGGCGTCATCCGAGCCGACAACCTCTCGACCGTCGTCGTGATCACGGTCGTCGCAGCCACGCTCGCCTACTTCACCGTCATCCTGACCAGCCGCGGAATCACACCGGTCGAGCGCTCGCGGGTCTTCGGGTTCATCCCGCTCTTCATCGTGAGCGTGGCCTTCTGGTCGCTCTACCAGCAGCAGTTCACCGTCATCCCCCTGTACTCGCAGAGTCAGCTCAACCGGTCGATCCTCGGCTGGGAGATGCCGGCGGTCTGGGTGCAGTCCATCAACCCGGTCTTCATCATCATCCTGTCGGGTGTCTTCGCCGCGATCTGGACGAAGCTCGGCACCCGTCAGCCCGCGACGCCGATCAAGTTCGCGCTCGGCGCGATCATCATGGGCGCGGCCTTCCTGCTCTTCCTCCCGTTCGCCGGAGGAGGAGCGAACTCCACCCCGCTCCTGGCGATCGTCGGCATCCTGTTCGTCTTCACCGTCGCCGAGCTGCTCATCTCACCCGTCGGACTCTCGGTGACGACCAAGCTCGCTCCGAAGAAGTTCCACACGCAGATGGTGGCGCTCTTCTTCCTGTCCGTCGCGCTCGGCAGCGCGATCTCGGGCGTGCTCTCGCAGTTCTACACACCCGAGAACGAGGTGCCGTACTTCTCGATCCTCGGTATCATCGCGATCGCCGTCGGCGTCGCGCTGCTGCTGCTGGTCAAGCCCGTCCTCGCGCTCATGAAGGGCGTGCGGTAGCGGTCAGGGTTCGAGCGCGAGCGACGCGGGAATCGGCGCGATCTTCTCGCGCAGCGCGATGATCTCGCGGGCGTGCGCCTCGAGCCGCCTGTCTTCGTCCGACACCGGCAGCCACTCCGGGACCGGCAGCGCCGAGCCGCCGGCATCCGGAACGACGAACACCGTCATGCACAGGGTCGTGAGACTGCGATCGGCGGGCGTGCGCGGGTCCGCGCTCCACACCTGGACCGTCACGTGCATGCTGTGCGGCCCCGTGTGGATGAGGCGCGCCTCGATCTCGACCAGGTCGCCGATGTGCACCGGCCGCAGGAAGTGGATGCCGCCGGAGTAGACCGCGACGGCAGCCGCGTCGCCCATCCACGCCGTCGCGAGCGCGTATCCCGCCTCGTCGATCCAGCGCATGACGGTGCCGCCGTGGGCCTTCCCACCCCAGTTGACCACGCCCGGTGGCACGAGGAACCTCAGAACCGTGCGCGGGGCGGTCGCAGCCTCGGTGTACTCCTCGCCGAGCATGATGCGGCGGATCTCGTCGCGCGGGGCGATGCGGTCCAGCGCCAGTTGTGCGAGCTTGCCGTCCGACCGCGTCGAGGGCGCCCACGCGGGCACCTCGGTCGCCCGGCCGTCGGCGCCCTTCGCGACGAAGACGAGGATGCACGTCGTCGCGGGGGTGTAGCGCGGCTCGCTCACCTCGGCCGATGAAACGGTCACGACCACGTGCATGCTCGTGCGGCCGGTGTGGACGATGCGGGCGACCACCTCGACGAGGCTGCCGGGTGGGATCGCCCGCCGATGCCGCACATTGCCGACGTAGGCGGTGACGCAGTAGGCGCCCGACCAGCCCACCGCGCACGCGTAGCCGGCCTTGTCGATCCATTCCATGACGCTGCCGGCGGCGACCGAACGCCCGCCCGCGGCGGTGTCGGCGGGCGTCGACATGAAGCGCAGGGTGACACGGTCATCGGCGGCAGCAGTGCTCACGGGCTCAGCGTAGAGCCTCGTGACGGATGCCGGTGGCCACCGGTATCCGCCAACTCACGGCAGAATCGAACCATGGCCGCCTCCCCCCACCTCCTGCCCGATCACGCCTGTCTCATCGTGCACGGAAGCGACAAGCCGGGGATCGTCGCGGCCGTCTCGGCCCTCATCACCCGCAACCAGGGCAACATCGTCGCATTCGACCAGTACTCCGACGACCCGACGGGCGGCGCGTACTTCCAGCGCGTCGTGTTCCACCGCCCGGGGCTCGAAGGTGCGCTGCCGACGATCGAAGCCGACCTGGCCGAGACCCTGGGCCGCGGGTTCGACCTGGAGTGGTCGCTCACCGACCAGTCGGCACCCAAGCGCATGGCGATCCTCGCCTCGAAGCAGGACCACTGCCTGCTCGACCTGCTGTGGCGTCACCGCCGCGGCGACCTGCCGGTGTCGATCCCGATGGTGATCTCGAACCACGCGAACGCGGCCGAGGACGTGCGGTCGTTCGGGGTGCCGTTCTTCCACGTGCCGGGCGTCGTCGGCCCCGAGAAGAGCGCCTCCGAGGCCGAGATCCTCAAGCTGCTCGTCGGCAACGTCGACTTCGTCGTGCTCGCCCGGTACATGCAGATCCTGTCGCCGTCGTTCCTCGAGCAGCTCGGCGTGCCGGTGATCAACATCCACCACTCGTTCCTGCCGGCGTTCATCGGCGCCGAACCGTACAAGAAGGCGAAGGAGCGCGGCGTCAAGCTCATCGGCGCGACGTCGCACTACGTCACGAGCGACCTCGACGAGGGCCCGATCATCGACCAGGACACGATCCGCGTCACGCACGCCGACACCGTCGCCGAACTCGCGCGCCGCGGCGCCGACGTCGAGCGCCAGGTGCTGTCGCGCGCCGTGCTGTGGCACGCGCAGGATCGCGTCATCCGCCACGGCAACCACACGATCGTCTTCTAGGTCGGCGGGTCTCACCCGGCGGGCGTGGCGTTTCACAAGCGCGGCACCTTCCTGCGAACGACCCCACCGACCGGCGCAGCGCTCGCAGTGACCTGCAGCGCTCACGCCGACGCGGCACGTTCCTGCCGACGCGGCACCTCACTGCCGGCACGGTTTCGGGCGACGTGGTGGATGCAGGAGCGTCCCACCGCTCAGTACACGTACTCCATGAGGTCGACCCCGAGCACCCGGAACGCCTCGTGCGCCCGCACGCGGTGCAGGATCGACAGGTCGTCGAAGCACACGATCAACGCGTAGGAGACCCCGGCACGGGGCCCGGCGAGGACGCCTGCCTCGACGCGCACCCCGGCATCGCGTCCGGTCTTGTTGATGAAGAGCATCCCGTGCTCGTCGTTCTCGTGCGAGAACGGGTCGAGCCCGGTCGCCGCGGCGACGAGCGAGAGGTCGTGGTTGAGACTGAGCCACTCGGCGACCTGCGCGCTGATGCCCGCCGAAACCACCGTCGAGTTGACGAGAGCGGCGAACACCTCGGCGAGCTCGCTCGCCGTCCCGAGCGCGAAGTGCGGGGCGTCGTCTGGCCCGCGCGCGTCGCGGAAGCGGTCGAGCAGCGCGGACCGCGTGAGCCCCAGGGCTTCGATGCGCGCACGCACCGCCGGCAGGCCGACCCGGGCGAGCAGCGCGTTGGCGGCCAGCGCGTCGCCCGTCGCCGCGGCGAGCACGGCGAGGTCTGCCAGCGGCAGAGCCGGAGCTTTGAGGTGCTGCCACACCCCGGCGACGGTGACCGGGTCGATCTCGGAGCGGTCGACGATCTCGAGCGGATCGAGACGGCCGGACTCGAATCCCGCGGCGACCTCGATGAGCAGCGGTACGACGCCGAGGCCCGCGATGGGCAGCGTGACGAAGTCGTCACCGGCGAGCACCGTCGTGCCGCGGTCGAGATCGGTGACCCGCACCGAGACCTTGGCTCCCGACGCTGCGAGCTCGTCGAGCGCCTTGAGCGTCGACGCGAACGACCTGCGACCGATCGCCGCGCGCTTGGGAAGGCGCCTGCTGCTGCGCCTCGACCCCCGCAACGGTGCGGCATCGCGCCGCGGTGTCTCCTGGGCAGGGTTGGGGGCACCTGCGTCGAGGGGCTCGGGGGTGCCCACGAGAGGTTTCCTTCCGATGGGGTGGGGGGTGGGTGCGGCCGAGGCGGCCGCGGAGGTGCATCAGAGAGGCGGTGATGTGTTCAGTTGGCGGGTGCGATCGGGCCCTCGGGGCCTCGACTCACCAGATGGTGACGCGCTGGTCCTCGTCCAGCCAGAGTTCGTCGTTCTCGGTGACGCCGAATGCATCGTAGAACGCATCGACGTTCCGCACGATCTGATTGCACCGGAACTCGTTCGGCGAATGCGGATCGATCGTGAGCAGGCGGATCGTCTCGGCATCCCGACCCTTCTGCTGCCAGATCTGACCCCAGGACAGCAGAACCCGCTGAACGCCGGTCAAACCGTCGATGACCGGTGCGTCCACGGGCTCGCCCGAATCGTCGCGGAGCGACAGAGCGTAGGCCTTCAGCGCGATGCCGAGACCGCCCAGGTCGCCGATGTTCTCGCCGATCGTGAGCGCTCCGTTGACCTTGTACTCGTCGTCCAGGCCGACAGGCGACAGGGCGTCGTACTGCGCGATGAGGTTCTTGGTGCGTTCCTCGAACGCTGCGCGGTCGTCATCCGTCCACCAGTCGCGCAGCGACCCGTCGCCGTCGAACCGGCTGCCCTGGTCGTCGAACCCATGGCCGATCTCGTGCCCGATCACGGCGCCGATGCCCCCGTAGTTGGCGGCGGCGTCGCGCTCGGCGTCGAAGAACGGCAGCTGCAGGATCGCCGCGGGGAAGACGATCTCATTCATGAGCGGGTTGTAGTAGGCGTTCACGGTCTGCGGCGTCATGTACCACTCGTCGCGATCGATCGGCTGACCGATCTTCGCGAGCTGCCGATCGTGCTCGTGGATATGCGATCGGCGCACGTTGCCGACGAGGTCTTCGGCGTCGATCTCGAGCGTCGAGTAGTCCTTCCACTTGACCGGGAACCCGATTTTGGGCGTGAACGCGTCGAGCTTGGCCAGCGCCCGCTCGCGTGTCTCGGGACTCATCCACTCGAGGTCGGTGATCGACTGCCGGTAGGCCTCGATGAGGTTGGCGACCAGCTCGTCCATCGCGACCTTCGCCGCGGGCGGGAAGTGCCGTTCGACGTAGACGCGGCCGATGGCCTCGCCCATGGCCGCCTCGGCGAGCCCCACACCGCGCTTCCAGCGTTCGCGGTTGACCGGGACACCCGTGAGCTGCGTGCCGTAGAAGCCGAAGTTCTCGTCGACGAACTCATCGGACAGGAACGCGGCGCCGGCGTGCACGATCGCGAAGCGCAGCCACGCCTTCCAGTCCTCGACGCGCTCCGGCGTCAACAGCCCGCCCAGCCCCGCGAGGAAGCTCGGCTGGTAGACGTTGACCTCGGAGAACGCGGCGCCGTGCTCGGGGGCGACGCCGTCGAGCCAGGGCTGCAGATCGAGCCCGAGCAGCGCCTGCACCTCGTCCCACGTCTTGAGGTTGTAGGTCGCCATGGCGTCGCGGCTCTTCACGTTGTCCCAGTGGTGGCCGGCGAGCTCGGTCTCGAGGGCGACGATGCGGTCGGCGGATGCCGCGGCATCCGGAACACCGGCGAGCTCGAGGAGCTTCTGCACATGCGCGCGGAACGCGAGGCGGGTGGCCTCGAAGTTCTCGAGTCGGTAGTAGCTCTCGTCGGGAAGCGAGAGACCGCCCTGGATGAAGAACGGGATGTAGCGCTGGGGATTGCCGGGATCGGGCTCGATGTAGAGGTGGAAGACGCCTCCGACACCGTCGCGCTCCAGCTCGCCGATCGTGCGCAGCAGGCTCGGGAGGGAGTCGATCGCGTCGACCTTCGCGAGCTGCTCGGCGAGGGGCTCGGCGCCGAGCGCGGTGATGCGGTCGGTGTCCATGAAGCTCGTGTAGAGGTCGCCGATCTTGCGCGTCTCGGTGCCCGGATCCGCCCCCTGCGACTCCTCGACGATCGCGTGCACGTGCTTCTCGGCCTGCTCGGCGATGAGGTGGAACGACCCCCAGCGCGCCTTGTCGTCGGGGATCTCCGTGCGCTCCAGCCAGGCGCCGTTGACGTGACGGAACAGGTCGTCCTGCGGGCGGATCTCGGCGCTGAGCTCGTCGATCGCGATGCCGGACGGAAGGGCTTCATCGGTCATGCGTCCAGGATAGGCGTCTGCGCCGACAGGGGCGGCCGTGTCGGCATCCCCTCGTAGGCTCGACGCGTGACCGCCCCCGCGCCGACGCTCAATCGCGACATCCTGCGCCTCGCGGTGCCCGCGCTCGGTGCGCTCGTCGCCGAGCCGATGTTCCTGATCGTGGATGCCGCCCTGGTCGGGCATCTGGGCATCGTCCCGCTCGCCGGTCTCGGCATCGCCTCGGCCGTGCTGCAGACCATCGTCGGCCTCATGGTGTTCCTCGCCTACTCCACCACCCCCGCCGTCGCCCGCCGTTTCGGGGCCGGCGACCCGGGCAAGGCGGTGTCGGTCGGCATCGACGGCATGTGGCTCGCGCTCGGGCTCGGGGCCGTGCTCGCGGTGATCGGCTGGTTCGCGACACCGGTGCTCGTGTCGCTGTTCGGAGCGACTCCTGCGGTGGCCGACCAGGCCCAGACCTACCTCGGCCTGTCGATGTGGGGGCTTCCGGCGATGCTGATCGTGTTCGCCGCGACCGGCCTCCTGCGCGGCCTGCAGGACACCGTGACGCCGCTGTGGATCGCCGGGCTCGGCTTCGGCGCCAATGCGTTGCTCAACTGGCTGTTCATCTACGGCTTGGGATGGGGCATCGCCGGGTCGGCGGTCGGCACCGTGGCCGCCCAATGGGGCATGGTCGCGGCCTTCGTGGTCGTCATCGGGCGCGTCGCGCGGCGGCATGCGGCATCCGTCCGCCCGCAGCGCGACGGCGTTCGCGGCTCGGCCCGTTCCGGAGGCTGGCTGTTCCTCCGCACGGTTTCGCTTCGCGCGGCGCTGCTCGCGACCGTCGGCGTCGCGACCGGCCTCGGCACCGACGAACTGGCGGGCTGGCAGGTCGCGTTCACGATCTTCTCGACGGCGGCGTTCGCGCTCGATGCCCTCGCGATCGCCGCCCAGGCGCTGATCGGCAAGGGGCTCGGCGCGGGCGACGAGCCGTTCGTCCGCCGGGTGCTCGGCCGCACGCTCGCGTGGGGCGCGTGGTTCGGCGTCATCGTGGGAGTGGTCGTCGGGGCGTCATCGGGGGTCATCGGCCTGCTCTTCACGGGGGATGCCGCGCTCGCTGCCCTCGTGATGCCCGCGCTGGTGGTGCTCGCCGTCGCCCAGCCCGTGTGCGGCATCGTGTTCGTGCTCGACGGGGTGCTGATCGGCGCCGGAGACGTGAAGTACCTCGCGCTGGCCGGGGTGCTCAACCTCGTGCCGTTCGTTCCGGCGCTCGTCCTGGTCGCGGTGCTGCAGCCGACCGGCGCTCCCGGACTCGCCTGGCTCGCGGTCGCGTTCTTCGGCGTCTACATGCTCGCGCGGCTCGCGACGCTCGGCTGGCGCATACGCGGTGCGACCTGGCTCACG